>NZ_LMDX01000054.1:0-427459 GCF_001425225.1 Ensifer sp. Root127 | reverse complement strand
GGTAAGCGCGAATTTCTGCGCGCCTTCTGAAGCGCAGTGCTCTGAGGCATGAAGTGTCCACCAAAAGATAGGTGGACACCAAATCATGGATGAAGATGCTCCTAAACTGCAGGTGCGGCTTGTTGGTCGCGACGGCCGCCGTCGATATGACCCTGCCTCAAGAGATCAGCTTGTCGCGGCGTGTTTAGAGCCCGGCGTTTCGGTCTCGCGGCTGGCGCTGGAACATGGCGTCAATGCTAATCTCGTTCGGAAGTGGATGAAGAAGGCCAGAGAGGAGCGTCCTTTGCCTTTGGTCTCGACGTTCGTTCCGGTTCAGATTGCTCCGGATATGCACTCGTCTTGTGCCAGCGATCGACTGACGAAGACGGAGCCATTGGGCAAGCGCTTTCATGCATCCAAGGTGAGCGCGCTACTGCCGAACGGGGTTAGCCTGACGGTGGAATGCAGCGATGTTGATGGACTGGCGGCGATTATAGGAGCGTTGAGCCATGTTCAGACTGGGCGCTGACCTCAAGGTCTACCTGCATCGCGAGCCGATCGACTTCCGCGCCGGCATCAACAGCCTTGCGGTTCTGGTGCAGGAGGTAATGGAGCTCGATCCCTTTGCTCCCGCGGTCTTTGCCTTTTGCAATCGCCGTCACGACCGGATGAAGCTCCTGTTTTTTGATCGGTCCGGTTTTGTGATGGTCCTGAAGAAATTGACGGAAGACAGGTTCCGTTGGCCGCGCCGGGAGGTGCCGGTCGTTGTGCTGACGACAGAGCAGCTCCACTGGATTCTCGACGGCATCGATATCGACGCGATGATCCGCCATCCGGTGCGGCAATATCAGATCGCCGGTTGAAGGTGGCGAATTGAGCTGTTGACGCAAAGGGGCGGTTCAGATTCAAGAATCGGATGGTACGAGGCGGCGATCCTGACATTGCAGTGCTGATGGCGCAGTTGGCGGCAAATGCTGCCGAAATCGCTGCGCTTAAAGCCGAGAAGGAAGCGCTCTCGCGACAGGTCGTCAAGCTGGAAGAGGAGTTGGCGCTCGCAAGGCTCCATCGCTTTGCCCCGCGCAGCGAAAAGCACATTGATCGCCTCTTCAACGAAGCCGAAGAGGCCGCAGACGAGGATGATCGTGATTATGGCGACGACGTCGCCGATCTCCCGGATACAGGCTTGCCGGCGGTCGATAGCACTGCGGGTAAAAAGCGGGGCCGCAGACCTCTGCCGGAAGACTTGCCGCGTGAGCGTGTCGAATATGACCTTCCCGACGATCAGAAGGCTTGTCCATGCTGCGATAGTCAAATGCATCGCATGGGCGAGGCCGTTACCGAGCAGCTCCATATCGAGGTCAAGGCAAAGGTCCTGCAGAATGTGCGGTTCAAGTACGCTTGCCGCCATTGCGATCGCACCGGGATCAACACGCCCGTCGTGATCGCACCGATGCCGAGGCAACCCCTGCCGGGCAGCATCGCGACGGCATCGACACTGGCCTTCGCGCTCGTCCATAAGTACGTCGATGGTACACCGCTCTACCGCGTGGCGCAGACATTCGAGCGGGCCGGCGTTCCGATCAGCCGCGGGGCTCTCGCTCATTGGGTCATCGGTTCGAGCGAGAGGCATCTGCACCGCATCTATGACGCTCTGAAACTGCGGCTTCAATCGCAGCCTCTCATTCATGGCGATGAGACGACGGTTCAGGTCCTCAAGGAAAAGGACAAGGAGGCCACCAGCACATCGTATATGTGGGCTTATCGGAGCGGTGAGGACAGTGACGAGCCGATCGTGCTTCTCGACTATCAGCCTGGCCGCGGCCAGATCCACCCGCAGACCTTCCTCGGTGACTACCGCGGCATATTGGTGAGCGATGGCTACACCGCGTGGCGCACATTGCATGGCGCAACCCATGTCGGATGCATGGCTCATTCCCGGCGGCGCTTCGTTGAGGCCCTCAAAGCCAGAAAGAAAGGTGGCGGCCCGCCGGAGCAAGCTCTCAGGTTCTTCGAGCAGCTCTACCGGATCGAAAGACAGGCTCGAGACGAAAAGCCCGACGTCGGTGAAACGCTGGCCGACTGCATTCACCGTTTCCGGCAACAGCACAGCTTGCCTGTCCTGACCGCCCTGAAGGCGTGGCTCGACGACATCGCGCCGAAGGTCGTGCCGGATACCAAGCTCGGCGATGCTGTGTCCTACACTTTGAACCAATGGGATTACCTGACGCGCTACACCAGCGACGGCAGGATGCCGATCGATAACAACATTCTGGAACGCGACATCAGAGTTTTTGCCACCGGAAGAAAATCGTGGCTGTTCAGCGATACCGCTGACGGAGCCAAGGCCAGCGCAGTGATCTATAGTTTGATGCTGACTTGCCGCGCCTGTGGCGTCGATCCACTCACCTGGCTGCGCCACGTGCTTGCAGAGTTGCCGCAGCGCGACGAAGAGGCCGACATCGGCGACTTGCTACCGTTCAACTTCGCCAAAACCTCTGCGGCCTAATAGAGCCGGATATCGCTACCGATGCGAGGGCGATTCAGCGGTGCCACAGCCGTCAATGCGCATGGAAAATCGCGCTTACAGTTTTCCGAGCTTCTGCCGCAGAAGTTTCTTTTGAAACAATTTTTCCNCCAAAACCTCTGCGGCCTAATAGAGCCGGATATCGCTACCGATGCGAGGGCGATTCAGCGGTGCCACAGCCGTCAATGCGCATGGAAAATCGCGCTTACTGAAAAGGCATCGCAACCAGACGATTTTTTAACTAAAGGTTGTGACCCTAACTCGGTAGAGCCAGTTTTCTTTGCATAAATAACCTCTGGTGATCAGCCACCACCTGAGCTGTCTTGCAACCGGCGAGGTCCTCTTCCTGGGTCGCAAGTTCGCTTGTGATGTCGCTTCGATGAACCTGCTATCGGCAATTCCGAGGTCAAAACGCTTGAAGAGCGCGTCCGGCAGCCTGAAGCCACAGTGCGCGGCACGGTGTTCTCTCCGCCGAAGTGGACCCACGGAACTGTATTTTACTGATGCTCATCACTAACTGATAGTGGACCTCGATAGTGAAGTAGCATCAGACCGTAGGGGGAAACCTATCGTTCAAGCTCCGAGCGGGCCTCTGATGGCTGCTCCGGGGGGCTTCGACGTTTCCTACTTTGAGAAATCTGACCCAGCCCCTCGCTGGCTATCATTCCTCTACAAGCGGGGACTGCGTGGCGTCGTGACGTGCCATCGATGCGACAAGCTTGGAGACGGCATCGCGCTGAGAAGCCGACGCAATCTTGTCGAACTGACCCGCCAACTTGAGAGCTGCCACGCTTACGCTAGGAATGGGCACGGTATTCGTGCTCGCATCAATGTCCGCGAAGAGCTGAGCGATGCTGCAGTTGAGCGCGTGAGACACGGCGACCAATTTACTCGCCGAAATTCGGTTGGTGCCCTTTTCGTACTTCTGCACCTGCTGGAATGTCAGGCCGAGCTTCTCGCCGAGCGTTTCCTGCGACATCCCGATCAGGTTTCGAATGCGCCTGACGTTGCGGCCAACGGTTACGTCGATTTCGTTCGGTGACTTGGGATTTGGCATGATGCTCTCCTTCGATGTCGAGTCGGGTTCGTGGGCGGAAGGTGATGTTCGTGGGGTTCTTTGTCTACTCCCAGAAGTGCTAGTGACCCGCGTGGCGGGCTAGAACCTCTTCGGGCGATGTGTGCCCACGACAGCGCTCATGCCATGTAGGCGCGATCACCTTGCTGTAAGCCAAACTAGGCGGACACTCCTTCGGACACGGATGCAGACGGATTCACCGTTGGGTAACAACGGCTGGTTACCCGGGCCTGTGCACTCAAGACTGCGTATGTCCTGTCGCTGCTGCGGCCATCCTACATGAGGAGGCTGCAGGCACAGCTTCTGGACATCCGCTTAGACGATGAACCCCTGTTCCTGCAGCACGCGGCCAAAGTAATAGGCTTCATATATGAGGCCAGTCGATCGATCCTGCTTCACACCAAGGACGGAGGGGTCGACGCGATTGTTCGTCCGCCCATCGCGGATGGCCTGCAGCGCGACCGTGTGCGCCTGACGATGCTCGAACAATGGCTAGAAGAAAACCAGCAATCGGCGGACGCGCCCACCGTCGCTGCCGTGCGAGGCATGATAGCCGAGGCACTGGAGGATAGCCTCCGCCGCCGCCCATGGAGGGCGGCGGCTCCTAAGGATGCCGTCGCCGAAGCATTAAGCTGGCTCCCTCCTAATCTCGCTGAGAATGCACGAGAACACCTGCAAAGCTCCCTAGTGAACTTTGATTTAGGATTCACCGACCCCATACTGCTTGAGATATGGTCAGGGCTGGCAACCGGCTTGCTCCGGAACAAGGACTATCGCGACAACTCCCATGCAGGGGCACTATTCAATACGATCCTCTACAGCACCTTGTCCTTTCTGTTCTCACGGACGAACCTCACCGTCAGCGCGGTCTCGGGAATCGAGTATCTCTTCAATCGGGACAAGGCCAATCCTCCGATCGAAAAAGACCTTCAGAAGGACTTCTACAGCTTTCTCCAGTCTACAGCCCTTCGTTCTGTTGCCATTAGGGAAAGGAATGATCTCGGAGGGGGGCGATCAGATATCGACTTCGTACTTGGCGGCGCCACCGTCGTCGCTGAACTTAAGAAGACGGACGTTAATCATGATCTGGAAGGATTGACGAAGGCCTTCGGACTGCAGACTGCAGCCTACCAGCGATCTAGCTACACCTTCTGCGTCCTCATGGTTTTAGACCTAGTTGACCGGCGGGGTGACGCCCCCAACGTTCGTGAGTGCATAGGACTACAGGAAGTCGTTCCGCCGGGAGGCACGACGAAGTACTCTATTGTGGTCGTAAGGATCCAGGGCATGCGGAAGCCACCACATGATCTCAAATGAGGCGGTCGCAGTAGGCCCGGGTGGAGCGATCTAGTTTTTAAAGCCCACGCAAGCTGCAATCATGGCTGCGGGCCTTCACTATAATGCTCTGCGTTTCGTCAACTCTAGTTTCGTAACGGGATTCTGAATGTGAATCCATCCATCCTCCGTCGTGGTCTTGCTGCCACGTGGCGAGTTGCCGCAACTCGTTTGCCTGCGGCCTAGCTCCTACGCCTGAGGGTTGGATTGCGGATATCATCCGGTCGGAACCCGGATCGGGAGCGCCGCAGCCGCTTCGTGTTTGTGGAATTCGAGGCATTGAGGGTATCAGCCGTGGCCGTCCAAGCTCAGGCTCACGAATCTCAAGGAGCGAGACCATCGTACGTGAGTCAATATCCGAAGGGTAACGCTTTCCTCTGCCAGTCAAAGGCCGTCGTGGCTGTTGTCTTCGGTCGGTGCGCGCCTTGGTAGCCAAGCGAGCAGTCTTTCGTTGGAGATCATGGCCATCATGGCATCGGCAAGCGCATCGAGGTCTTCGACCCTCCATCCGGCGAGTTCTTCATTTTGCGTATCATCTAGTTCGATCGCGCGGGTATCAAGACCGATGCCGATCATCCGTAGGAGGCGTACTTTGGCAGCGCGGGCGTTGCCTTGCTCATAGATCTCCCTGAAAAGGGGGTCGTTCTCGATGTTCATCGTAAACATGCTGATTATTTCCCTTCTGAAGTCGTCCGACATGTTGCGTAGCGTAGCGGCAACCAACAAGACGGCCGGCAATGGAAGATCAGATTGGCCGCCATTCGTGTCCAAGTGGTCACGAATGGCTTGAGTAGACCTCTTCCACATCGTCTCGTCTTCTGCATCAGAGCAGATCAGCGCTAGGATCCAATTCAGCGGCAGTCGGCTGCGTACAAGGCGATTTCTCCAGCTAAACCAGAATTCTCTGATGTCATGAAGCGAGTAGGAGAAATCCAGCTTGGTCCCTTGGAGTTCACTCTCCATGCGCATAGGGGGCGAGCCAATATAAACAACCATTTGAACTATGTCGGGGGTTACGGTTCGTCTCCCCTGTTTTCTGTAGTGTCGGTATATCGAATTGCGATAGTCCAACATCCGAAATACCATCCTGCTATCGTTCCAAGATTGGAACTCGACATGAAATATCTTCCCATTGCGTCGGACGAGAGCATCGACCTCGGTCTGTTCGAAGTCGGGAAACCCAGGAGGGAGGTCGTGTCCCAGCGGTATGTCGAGCATCTGTCTAAGATACGAGTTCTGTACTGCGAACATGATTTTCATGGTCACATCGAACTTCGGAAAGTTTTTGTCCAGAATTTCGAGCAATCGGCTCACAACCTAGATCTCCCTGCAATGCATGGCGTCACTCGTTTGGCGGGCGCAGCAGTAACGAACGTCTCCTAAGCAATTGTGAAGTGACTGAAGGGCGGAGCACGGAACTCAGCCCACGTCCCTCTGGATCAGTTCATCATCACGGCAATGAAACTATGCCCTTCCATTGGCACCTGCTGAGGCTTCGACGATGCCTGGGGAGGAACCTCGGCATGCGCGGGACCAGAATGTGCCCGGTTATCGATCGCATCGCTGCTGGTAGACACTACGAACATGCGGGCTACAGGCGAGGACAAACCTGTTGGCGCAGACTGCCCACGACAGCGCCCCCAGCGACAAACCAAAGGCGCGCAATCATCTGGTCGTGGCTATGAGAATAGGATATATAAACGATTATTCGGTTATTAATGAGAGTCAAGATGCCACGCCCCAAAACAATGCCTGATGAAGATGTGTTGGCAGCCGCGTTGGCGATCATACATGCGAGCGGCCCGGAGGGCCTGACCTTCGCCGCTCTTGCCACGGGCACCGGGCTCTCCGCCTCCACCCTGGTCCAGCGGTTTGTGAACAAGCAGAACCTCGTTCAGCGCACGCTTTTGCAAGCCTGGGACGGGCTCGACCGATTGACTTCAGAGCTTTCCGCGACCTTGCCGAAGACACCGGAAGGCGCCGTCGACCTGCTCGTCGGACTGTCCGGCGGCTATGGCGGCATCGAAACCTATGCCGACGGGCTTCGGATCCTGCGCGAGGATTTGCGCGATCCGGCGCTTCGCGCCCGCGGCGCGCGATGGCGCGATGCGCTCTCACAGGCGCTGGATGAACGCCTCTCTGGTCCATCGGGGCCGGTGCCCGGCATTGGCCTCCTGATGGCGTCCCACTGGCAGGGGGCCCTGCTTTGGTGGAGTTTCGATCCGCAGATCCCGGTTGCGGATTTCGTGCGGCAGAGCCTGGGCCGTTTCGTGTCGGTCCTCGCCACAGGCGCATCCGCTCCACACGCTGCTTGAAGTGCTGCGCGACTGGGCCACGACAGGACCGATCGGTCACCCGGCTTCAAATCCGCGTGACATTGCACGCGGCCTGGTGACGCGGAGGCGTAGTCAGCCTAGATCGGAATGGATGATCAGGTTTGCTGCTGCATTTTTCTCGCTGCTTGTGATGTGCTCCCTGGCGGTCGCACAGGATCGGCCAATGCTTCCGACGCTGTTGGACGGCCTTGCAACGCGCGACGACTTGAAACCGTTGAAGACGGTGATTGTCGCCCGATCCGGCTCTGTCCTTGCCGAGCGCGGCTACCGGGGCACCCGCCCTATGGACACCACCAACATCAAATCGGCTTCCAAATCGATCGTATCGGCGCTGGTCGGCATTGCGATCGACAAGGGCTTGCTTGAGGGCCCGGACCAGAAGATCGCTCCGATCCTGAAGCCGGACCTGCCGGCTTCGCCCGATCCGCGGCTTGAGGACATCACCATCGGCAATCTGCTTTCGATGCAGGCCGGTCTCGGAAGGATGTCCGGTCCGAATTACGGCCGCTGGGTGTCCAGCCGGAACTGGGTCCGCTCCGCACTCGCGCAGCCGTTCGACGACGAACCGGGCGGGCAGATGCTTTATTCGACCGCGTCCACCCATTTGCTCTCGGCAATCCTAACCAAGGTCAGCGGCAAGTCGACGCTTGCTCTCGCCCGCGAATGGCTTGGTCCGATCAAGGGTTTTCGCATCGATGCCTGGGACCGCGATCCCCAGGGCATCTATCTCGGCGGCAACCAGATGGCCATGAGTGCGCGATCTCTGCTTGCTTTCGGCGAGATTTACCGCAACGGCGGCAAAACGGCAGATGGAAGACAGGTGGTGCCGGCGCAATGGGTCGCACTTTCCTGGCAACCGCGCACCAATTCTCGGTTCTCCGGCGACATCTACGGCTACGGCTGGTTTCAGCGTCAGATCGCCGGCGAGACCGTGCATTTCGCCTGGGGCTATGGCGGCCAGATGCTCTATATCGTTCCGGCGTTGGATCTGACCGTGGTGATGACGTCTGAGGAGAGCGGCCCGTCGGCACGCACCGGGTACCGCGATGCGCTGCATCTGCTGCTCGGCGATATCATCGACACGGTCAGGGCGTCGCCGCGTCTCGGCGAATAGCTGCGTTTTCCGCCCCATCACCGGCGAAACCTGCGGTGCCGGGTGCAGCCGCCGTGTCGCGTGCGTGGCTTCGTGCGGAGCGAACCTGCTGTGGATGAACGGCGTCTCCTTTTCCTGATGGGCTCGTGGGCCGCCGGCCGGCAAACGCAGGCTTGCACGGCAATTCAGCCGGCGCCGGCACCGGCGATATCGTGCGCGCCGAGCGCGGGACGGGCCGTCATTTGCCGGAGGCTGTAACGCTTCCCTCCGATCGTAGTCTAACGATCAAGAGAAATAGAGATCGCAGGAGAAACACCGGTTTCGCGCAGCCGGTTCATTGGATGCGCCGTATGTCTACAACCAGGATGACGCAGCAATCTGTCAACGTGGAGAAGCACCATGACAATTCCCAGACCCCTCCTTGGAGCCGTTATCGTTGCTCAGTTGGCAACTGTCGCCGTGGCCGGAGAGACCAACGAGAACAGCGGCGTGGCGATTTCGGGCTATGATCCGGTCGCATATTTCGTCCAGAGCAAGCCGGTTGAGGGCAAAGCGGACCTTGCCGTGACCTACCGTGATGCACGCTTCATGTTCGCCTCGGAGGAAAACCGCAAAGCCTTCGAAGCAAACCCGGGAAAATATGCGCCGCAGTATGGCGGCTTTTGCGCCTACGGCATGTCCCGCGGCTACAAGGCCCCGATCGATCCGGCGGCGTTCACGATCGTCGATGACAAGCTCTACCTGAACTACGATCAATCGGTGCTGGAAACCTGGCGCAGGGATATCAAGGGTTATGTGACCAAGGCCGATCAGAACTGGCCGGCGGTGAAACTGCAGTAAGCCGGTGGACGCTCAGCTATCCTGTGTCTCATCAATGAGGCGCAGGATAGCCTCGCGATCTTCATCGAGATGCGGCGGGCGCTTGCGGTACTGCACCGGTGTTGCCGACATCTTCAGCGGATTGCCCAGAACGCGGATCGGGGTCTCACCTGCTTGGTCCTCCATGCTGACCACCATTCCGCGCGCGAGCGTATGCGGATCACGCAGGGCCTGATCGACACTAGCAACCCGACCGGCGGGAACACCCTCGGCGTTCAGCCGTATCTCCCAATTGCGAGCGGTGTCCTTGACGATTTCGCCGGCGATGATGGCCTGCAGGTCTGCCAGATTGGCAAGTCGATCGCGATTGCGGCGAAAGCGAACGTCTTCGGCCAGTTCCGGTTTGCCGATGACGGCAGCAAAGCGGGCGAACTGAGCATCGTTGCCGACGGCGACAGCCAGATGTTCGTCGGCCGCCTCGAAGGTCTGGTACGGCGCGATATTGGGATGGGCGTTGCCGATGCGGCCCGGCACACGCCCGGATACCAGATGATTGGTTGCCGCATTGATCAGCCAGGCGATCTGGCTGTCGTAGAGGGCGAGATCGATCTGCTGGCCTTGCCCTGTGCGGTCGCGATGGCGCAACGCCGCCAGAATGCCTACGGTCGCGTACATGCCGCACATCACGTCTGCTATCCCGACGCCGGTCTTGACCGGAGAACCACCGGCCGTGTCCGGCTCGCCTGTAATGCTCATGATGCCGCCCATGGCCTGGATCAGGAAATCGTACCCGGTGCGGTGGCTGTAGGGGCCGGTCTGGCCAAATCCCGAGATCGAGCACCAGATCAGATCGGGCTTGATGGCTGCCAGATCCTCATAGGCAAGGCCGCGGCGCGCCAGATCGCCCGGCTTGTAATTTTCGACGACGATATCGGAAATCCGCGCCAGGCGACGCACGAGGTCGACGCCTTCCGGCGTGGCGATGTCGATTGCGATCGACTTCGTTAGTCATGGGGACTGAGTGTTAGACCGGAGCCGAGCGTCAAGTATTGACGCTTGTCTCGTTTGTTCTCGGAGAGTTCAAAGATGGTTTCCGGCGTTGTTCTATCCGGACGAACACGTCTTCAAAGGGCGCCGCTAGGCCGAGCCGCGCAGCATGATCTCGGCGCTGAGCAGAATGCGCTCGTCCGCGGGGAAGGCCTGATCGTCGTTCTCGGTTTCGCCGAGCTTGAACAAGAGAAGCTCGATCGCCAGCCGGCCGATCTCGTTGTAGTTCTGCGCCACCGTCGTCAGCGGCGGGCAGGTATAGCGCGACAGCGGATGGTCGTCATGGCCTGCCACGCGCAGGCCGCTGTCCGGCTCTCGGCCGACCTTGACGCCGGACTGGAAGGCCGCCGCAATCACGCCGAAGGCAACGCGGTCGTTGGCGCACAGCACCGTCTTCGTCGGAAAACCGCCTTCTCCCAGAATGCGCAGCGTTTCGTCGTAGCCGAACTTTTCGAAATCCCACGAGGCGTTTGGCGCCGTCGGCACGATGACGGGATCCATCTTCAACTGCTGCATCGCCTCCTCATAGGCGTGCTGGCGGGCCAGTGCGTTGTTGTTGACCGGCGGCATGCCGAAGTAGCAGGGCGGAGCGCCGGACCGGCAGAGATAATCGACCATCAGCTTGAAGCTCTGCCGGTTGTCCGTGCCGACGAAGGAGGAACTGCCGTCGAGCGGCGAGTCGACATAAACAAGCGGGATGCTCTCGCCGAGCGAGGTGAGCTTCTGGTGATGGGACTGGACGCCGAGCGGGGCGATGATCGCGCCGGCGACGTTCATCGACTTGAAGGTCTCGATGGCGCGCTCCTCCATCTCCGGCTTGCCGTCGGAGGAGAGAACGAAGGCGAGAAAGCCCGCCTGGTTGGCGATATGTTCGATCCGCCGCGTCAGCGCCATGTAGAACGGGTCGGTCGAATTGGGAACGATGACGCCAAGAATATTGGTTCGCCGCCGGTTGAGATTGACGGCGAAGATGTTGGGCCGGAAGCCGGATTGCTTGATCGCGGCCTCGATGGCGTCGCGGGTCTTCTTGCGAACCGAAGTCGGATCGTTGAAGTATTTGGAGACAGTGGGGCGCGACAAACCGACGAACTCCGAAAAATCCTCCATCGTCTTGATTTGTCTGTCCACGGTCGAAGCGCCCCCATTCTTCTTTTGGGTTTCGTTTATAGATTTATTTCCGAGGGATAGGCAGTGTCGACTGCGAAATATTCACGGAATGAACGGCCGGCCCTATCCTTTGCAGGCGGCGAAGTAATCCTCCAGAACCGCGTCGACGGCGGCAATCGCCAGGGCCTTTGCTTGCGGCGGCACCTGACCGTCTCGCACGCGCTCGTAACTGCCCGAAAGATACTGGCTGATCAGCGTCTCGGGGATGGTGACGCCATGGAGCAGGCGAAGAAGCTCTTCCACTGCAGTCGCGACCTTCGGGTGCGGCCAGTAATAGCGGATGCGGTCGCTGTAGGAGAAATGGCGCTGAACACGCAGCGCGTCGGGCGAGCCGTGATAATACTTGCCCCAGTTGCCCGGCTCCTCGCGCATGACCTCTTCGGTGACCTCGGCCAGCGTTTTGGATCGCGCATCGGGAAACAGGAACGCGGCGATCTGGTCGAGCCCGTAAAGCGCTTCACGCAATGCAAACGTGAGGCCGGGGCCGACCTTGAGGATGGCAAAACCATCCGTCACCAGATCACGAAGTGCTTCTTGCGTCTGGTAGTCGGTGGAATGCGCCTCGAAGACGAGGCCGTTTAGCTCGGCCAGGCTTGCGCTCAACTGAGCGGCCCTCGGCCGGTCATAGGCGATCACGTTCTCGTTGCCGAATTCGACGCCCGGCTGGACGACGGCGCCGACAACCCGGGAGAAGGCCTCGCCGGCACCTGCATCGCTGAACGCCTGCCGATGAATATCGACGGTCTCGACGGCTGCTTCGGGTGCGGTAACTTCGAGCGTATCCAGTTCCTCGAGCGCGCCGCCGGGAACAGGCACCTCGGTGCCGATGATGTAGACCGGGGCGATGCCGTTACGTCCGCGGATGGCATCTTCGGCGGCGGCGGCAAGCCGCGCGGCACGCAACGCCGTCGTCGCATCGGGAAGGGCGACGGGTTCGCCGGCACAGCCCATGCTGGTATCGAGATGCAGCTTGGTGAAGCCGGCCGCGGCATAGGCGCGGATCATCGCTTCCGCCTTGTCCATCGCCTCATCGGCCGGCAGATGTTTCCACGGGTTGGGGCCGAGATGGTCGCCGCCGAGGATGATGTTTTCGATCGGGAAGCCGGTCTTTGCGGCGATCTCCCCGACGAAACGGGTGAAATCGGCGGGCGTCATGCCGGTATATCCGCCGTCTTGATTGACCTGGTTGCAGGTCGCCTCGATCAAGAGATGGGTGTCTTCCCTAAGGGCACGCAGCATTGCGGCCTCGATGACCAGCGGATGCGCCGAGCAGATCGAAGGAATACCGCGCAGGCCCGGACGGTCGCGCCACTGGGCAATGTCGATCAGATAATTGGGTTTCATGGTCTTCAATCCTTTCGCGCGCTGATGAAGGCTTCGAGTTCTGCTCTCGTCGATGCGCCCTCCATCGGGCCGGAGATCATCACGGCGCGAGCGCCCGACGCGTTGGCGAGTTCAAGCGCTTCGCGGGGGCTGGCGTCATTCAGCCAACAGGTGACGAAGGTGGCGCCGAAGCAGTCGCCCGCGCCGGTCGGATCGATCTCTTCGACGGCAAAGCCGGGCAGGGAGAGCGTCGTTTCCGCATCGAAGTAGCTGGCGCCTTCGGCGCCGCGCTTGACCACGATGACCCTGATGCCGGAGGCGAGAAGTTCGGCGATGGCGTCCGCCTCGGTTTTCGCTTCAGTGAACAGGAAGAGTTCCGCGCCGCTCGGCAGGAACACGTCGGTCTTGGCAAGGACTGTCCTCAGCGCTTCCCGCATCCCCGGGCTTTCGAGGATTTCTGCGCGAAGGTTCGGATCGAAGGAGACCGTGCCACCGGCTGCCTTGATGATGTCGATTGCGGCGAAAATGCTCTCGACCACGCTCGGAGCGTAGAGCGACGACCCCATCACATGCAGGTGGCTGCAGCTTTGAACCAGCGCGATTGCGTTGTCATCGAGGGAAATGGTGCCGCAGGCGCTGTCGCGGATGTTGAAGACGAAGGCACGGCTGCCGTCATGACGGTAGCGAACGAAGGCGCTGCCGGTTGTGGCGAGCGGATCGACCGCGATGCCGGAGGTATCGACGCCGTCCGCCTCAAGGCGGGCGAGGTTGACGTGACCGAAGTCGTCGCCGCCAACGCGGGAAATGATCGCGCTCGCCTGGCCGAGCTTGCCGACCTGGTCGATGAAGATGGCGGGCGCGCCGGAAGGGAAAGGCCCGACCAGTGGTGTCGCCTGCCGGAAGCCGTCGCCCTTTTCGGTGGCGATGATCTCGACGAGGATCTCGCCGATCGTCAGTATCTTGTGCATGGGTTTCACTCGTGCCGGGTCAGCGCTTTGCCTGTTTGGCGCGAACGTCGAGCCAAACGGCGACAAGGATCACGAGGCCCTTGACGATGAGCTGGTAGAAATAGGGGATGGAAAGCATGTTCATGCCGTTGTTCATCACGCCGATGATGAGCGCGCCGATGAGCGTGCCGACCATGGTGCCGACACCGCCAGCAAGCGAGGTGCCGCCGAGAACGGCCGCGGCGATGGCATCGAGCTCGTAGCTCATGCCGGCATTGGTCTGGGCGGAAAAGAGGCGCGAGGAGAGCAGCACGCCGCTGATCGCCGCCATCACGCCCGAGATCATGAAGATGATGATCTTGAGGCGATCGACCTTGATGCCGGAATAAACAGCCGCTTCGCGGTTGCCGCCGGTAAGATAGGCGCGACGACCGAAGCTCGTCTTGCTGAGCACGATCTGGTTGATGACGAAGAGCACGGCAACGACCCAGATGATGATGGGCAGGCGGAGGAAGCTCTCGGTGCCGATGGCGGTCCATGTCGCGTTGTCGATCATCGCCGGCGCGCCGTTGGTCGGCAGGCTGACGAGGCCGCGATAGATGCCCATCGTGGCGACGGTGACGATGAACGACGGCAGTAGCAGTTTTGCCGTCAACACGCCGTTGAGCATCCCCATCAGCGCGCCCGCCACGATAGTTACCGCGAGTGCCGGGCCGAAGCCGAGCCCGAAGGCGAAACATTGCGCCCCGACCATGCCGGCGACTGCGATGATCGAGCCGACCGACAGGTCGATCTCACCGAGCAGGATCACCCAGGTCATGCCGAAGGCGGCAATAGCGATCACGGCCACCTGCTGCAGGATGTTCATGAAGTTGACGACCGACATGAACCGGGGATTGAGGAACGAGAAGATGACGCAGAGCATCACCAGCGAGAGGAAGATGCCGCCATATTGCTTCAATGCCCTGACGAGGGCGGCCTGGGCTGCAGTTTGCTGGGTCATGATTGGAAACCTGTCGCGTGCGCCATGATCGTTTCGGGGGTAAGGTCGGTGCCGGCGAGGGTCGCGCCGAGCACGCCTTCATGCATGACGACCACGCGGTCGCTCATTCCAAGCACCTCCGGCAGCTCGGAGGAGATCAGCAGGATCGCCGTTCCTTCGGCCGCCAGCTGGCGGATGATCTTGTAGATTTCGAATTTCGCGCCGACGTCGACGCCGCGGGTCGGCTCGTCGAGGATCAGCACCTTCGGCCGGGTCAGGAGCCATTTGGCGAGCACGATCTTCTGCTGGTTGCCGCCGCTGAGAGAGCCTGCCGGCGTGTCGAGCGAGCGCGTCTTGATGGCAAGCCTGCCGACCTCGGCTGCCGCTGCCTTGCGCTCGGCGCTGCCGCGGGTAAAGCCAAACGGGCCGGTGAAGTCAGGCAATGCCGCCATGGAAATGTTCCACTCGACGCTGTGCCCGAGCACGAGGCCTTCTTCCTTGCGGTTTTCGGTGACGAAGCCGATGCCGCGGGCAATCGCTTCGGCCGGCGAGCGGAAGCGAACCTCCTTGCCGTCGAGGCGAACCGTGCCGCTCGCGTTCTTCATGCCGAACAGTGCGTTCATCACTTCGGAGCGACCTGAGCCGACGAGGCCGAAGAAGCCGAGGATCTCGCCGGCGCCGACCGTGAAGGAAATATCGGCGAATTCCTCGTCGCGCGTCAGACGCTCGACCGCCAGGACCGGAGGCTGATCCGAAGTAATCTCCGTCGAGCGAACGTGGATTGGGGGCGGATAGATCTCCTCCATCCGACGGCCGACCATCAGCGCAATCAGCGCCTCGATCGTGACGTCGTTGCGATCGTGAGTGGAGACATACTCACCATCGCGGATGACGGTGATGTCGTCGCTGAGCCGCATGATCTCTTCCATGCGGTGGGAAATATAGATGACCGCGACGCCGCGGCTTTTCAGCCGGCCGATGATGTCGAACAGGATCTCGGCCTCGCTGTCGCTGAGCGACGAGGTCGGCTCGTCGAGAATGACGACCTTTGCCTCATGGCTGAGGCCCTTGGCGATCTCGACCAGCTGCCGCTGGGCGATCGAGAGATTGCCGACCTTCTCGGTGACGTCGATCGGCAGCCCGAGTTCAGCGACGATCGACCTTGCCCTGGCAACGAGCGCCTTATCGTTGATGAAGCCGAACTTGCGCGGCTCGCGCGTCGCCAGAATATTCTCCGCCACCGTCAGGTTGTTGCAGAGGCTCAATTCCTGGAACACGATCGCAAGCCCGAGCGCTGCTGCCTGCTGCGGGTTGGTGGGGCGATAGGGTTGATTGTCGAGGGTAATGTCGCCTGACGTCGCGCTGTGAACGCCGGCAAGAATTTTCATCAGTGTCGATTTGCCGGCGCCGTTTTCGCCGAGCAGCGTATGCACGCGGCCGCGGCGGACATCGAGCCGCATGCTCTTCAGCGCGGCAACCTGCCCGAAGGATTTCGTGACATTGCTGATCTTGAGAACAGTGTCCGTGGTCGAACCATGCATGGCGGCCTCCTTGGATCGCGCCGAGAAGCGCCTCCGGGCTGCAGCGCCACGCGTCTGATCAGACGCGCAAGGGTTGCTGTAGCACTTCGAACTGCTGCCTGTTTTTGTCGGCAGCAGGCGGAGGCGTTCGTCGTGTGGGTGCCGCCGCCCTTGGGCGGCGGCCGTCCTGGGAGGACTTACTTTGCGGTGTAGACGCCGGGCACGATCGGCTGTTCGGCCGGAACCTGTTCGCCGGCGGCAACCTTGACGGCAGTGTCGACGGCCTGCTTGCCCATCTGGTCGGGGAACTGCTGGATCACGCCGACCATCACCGGGTTGGTGTCGACAGCGTCGCGGGCTTCCTTCATGCCATCGAAGCCGATGACCTTGACCTGGGTTTCGAGGCCCGCCGCCTTGACGGCAACCGCTGCAGCAAGCGCTGCGTCATCACCGAAGCCGAAAATGCCGGTGATGTCAGGGTTGGCCTGCAGCATGTTCTGTGCCGCTGCGAGTGCCTCGGCGCGGGTGATGCCGGTCTGGATGGCGACGATTTCCATCTCCGGATGCTTGGCGATCGCTTCCTTGAAGCCGTTGACGCGGTTCACGACCGACTGGACGGTTGGGTAGTCGATAACGGCGACCTTGCCCTTGTTGTCGAGGACCTTTGCCATCAGTTCGCCAGCCTTGACGCCGCCGGTGAAATTATCGGTGCCGATATGCGAGGTGACGGTCGCGCCGTTGGCAGGCACGTCGACGGTGATCACCTTGATGCCGGCCTTCTCCGCCTTTTCGATCGCGGCGCGCACGCCCTGGCTGTCGACCGGCGAAATGACGATCACGTCAACGCCCTTGACGATGAAATCCTCGACGTCGGCGAGTTGCTTGTTGAGATCCTGGTTGGCAATCGCAACTTCGAGCGCGACGTTCTTCTCTTTCGCCTCGGCTTTCATCGCGTCGGCAAGCTCGATGTAGAACGGATGCTGCTGGGTCAAGAGCGAGGCGCCGATGCCTTCGGCCGATGCGGCGGAAGCAATCAGGATCAGTGCCGTGCCGGCGACAAGCGCCTTGAGAATACGGGGCATGTTCATGGGTTTCCTCCCTTGGAAACGATGTGGGCCTTTGGTCTTGGCGGCCAAGCAGGAGGGCCCTCCCATCACCGTCTTGGCGATGATGTAAAAACCATAAAACTTTGCGCGCGTCAATTTTTAAAAGTACGCGATGAAAAGATTAACAGGGTAACGCGAGAAATTTAGACGCCTCTCGCTTGAGTGGTCGGCAGGCCATTCGACGTTAGGCGGCCAAGGCAGGACCACAATGGCGCAACCGCATTCTCTGAAGAGGTTCCAAAAAGAACGGCACGGTGTCTGCAATTGGAAAAATGACGGGAACCTTTGGCGGAACCGTGCATCTAATGCTGCGGGAGGCTCGGCCATGGCAGACATTCGAACAGGCGCGCTGGCGATCACGGACCCGACCGCGGATGTGGCACTGGCGCAAAGGGCGATCGCCGGTGACGGGCCAGCCTTCCTAGCGATCATGCAGGTTCACAACCAGCGCCTCTACCGCATTGCCCGAGGCGTCGTTCGAAACGACAGTGAAGCCGAAGACATCGTGCAGGAAGCCTATGTGCTGGCCTTTGCGCATCTCGCAAGCTTTCGTGGCGAATCGTCGCTTGGAACCTGGCTGTCACGCATCGTCATCAACGAGGCGCTCGGCCGGTTGCGCCGGGGACGCCGCAAAGCCGACGCCCTGGGCTCGATCGGCGATGGCCGCGATGCGACGATCATCCAGTTCCCGCTGCCGGCAAGTGCCGATGATCCCGAACGCACGATGGCGCAGCGGCAGATCCTGCAACTCGTCGAACGGGCGACCGACAATCTGCCCGATATCTACAGAACGGTTTTCGTCGCGCGGGTGATAGAGGGGCTGAGCGTGGAGGAAACGGCTGATCTGCTTGGGTTACGCCCCGAGACGGTCAAGACACGGTTGCATCGGGCGCGGCAGCTGGTGCGCAAACAGTTGCATGAGCAGATCGGCCCGGTTTTGCTCGATGCTTTCCCCTTTGCCGGGCGGCGCTGTGCGCGGCTGACCGCGGCGGTCATGAAGAGGCTTGGCCTTTCCAGCTGACCGGCGGGAACCTTTGCGGGCAGGCGGCATCCAATGGATGTCAACTGCAAACAGGGTCCGCGCCCTGCGCGGAACAAGGAGGTTTCCATGAACATTCGGCCAATGACCGCGCTCGTCACGCTTTGCCTGCTCGGGCTTGTGATCCCGGCACAGGCAGCGGATAAGCCGACCGACCCACAGATCGCTCACATCGCCTATACGGCCGGAGTGATCGATGTGGAAAATGCCAAGCTTGCGATCTCGAAGTCCGGCAACAAGGACGTCGTTTCGTTTGCCGAAGATATGATGCGCGACCATGAGGCGGTGAATACGCAGGCGCTCTATCTCGTCAAGAAACTCAAGGTGACGCCGGAGGACAACGATACCAGCAAGGCGCTCTCGAAAGCAGCTGACGACGAACGTGCCAAGCTTGCCACGCTCGACGGCGCGAGCTTCGATAAAGCCTATGTCGACAATGAAGTCGCCTACCACAAGCAGGTGAACGGAGCCCTGGAGACCCTGCTCATTCCATCGGCCAGCAATGCCGAACTTAAGGCACTGCTTGAGACCGGCTTGAAGATCTTTCAAGGCCACCAGCAGCATGCAGAACATGTTGCCGCATCGCTGAAGTAGGGCGCAGCCATGCGATCCGGGTTTTATCTCGTTGCCATTGCCGGGCTCCTGCTCGGCAATGGCGCAGTGGATGCTCAAGCAGAGACAATCCGCGTGACGATCGAAAAAATGGCGTTTGTTCCCGCAGAGATCGAGGCACGCATCGGCGACACGATCGAGTGGGTCAACAGGGACATCCTCGTCCATACAGCGACCGTGAAGGGTGGTTGGGAGGTGTTGATCCCGGCGAAGAAGACCGCAAGTCTCGTCGTGCGGGAGGCGGGGCTGATCGATTATTATTGCCGCTTTCATCCCAACATGAAGGGACGCATTTTGGCGGCGGCGCCATAGGAAATTTCCAGGAGAACTGCGAAGCGGTCTTCCGTCCGGAAATGCGTCAAAACAAGGCGACGGAGCCATTCCGCAACTTCGCCCGATGTGGAAACGGCCCGGCGTCGCAGGCGCCCGCAACGTCAGGTGGCTTGTCTTTGTCCGCCTTCGCTCCAGTTTCTCTTCTATAACAAAAAAACAGGTGCGATCATGATCAGAGAGCGCAAGGCGATGCTCGTTCGTGTCAGCGGAAGGGTGCAGGGCGTCAGCTTCCGCATCTGGGCCCGCCGCGAGGCCGAACGCCTCGGAGTGACCGGCTGGGTGCGCAACGAGCGCGACGGATCGGTGGCGGCGATGATCGTCGGCTCCGATGCTGCGCTCGCAAACATGGTCGAGCGGCTCTGGATGGGGCCGGCGGATGCCTCTGTCGTCAGCGTCGAAACCGAACCGGTCGCCCTGCCCGATCCGGTGCAGGGGTTCCAGATCACTGGTTAGGTGATCGGAGATGCGGAGGGGCGTTGGTCTTAGGTGCGTCGCGAAGACGTCAGGGTGACTGAATTGGTCAGAGCGACTGGCGGTCAAGCCGATTGGTCGAGGCGACCGGCTTTTTTCTGGGCTCGTTCGGTCTCGACCCTGCCATAGGCGCGCAGGAAGGTCCTGACGGCGTTGCGGGCAGAGGTCTGCAATTGCTCCTCCGTTGGAGCTTCGCCAAAAGGACCGGCTATCTGCATGTCCGCCTTGATCAAGGCCAGGAATTGCCGAGCGGCCAAGTCGAGGTCGTCGATCTCAAGCGGGGCCGCGTGGGCAAGCCGGGCAAACAGTGCCGAGAGTGCCGCGCCGATCTTGCCCGGTCCCTGTTCGCGCCAGATCCTGATCAGCTCGGGATATCGCTCTCCCTCGGTCTCGACCAGCTTCCGGATGAACTTGCCGTCCTGATTGCAGATGCAGTTCCTGTTGAGGCGCACTGCAAAGGCAGTGAGGTCGTCCTCGAGATTGTCTGCCCGTTGCGGGAAGGTCGCGAGGATCGAGAACAGCGCGGCGTTGGTTCGGTCGAGGATATCCTGCACCACCGCCATGAACAGCGTCTCTTTTTCGCGGTAGTGATTGTAGATGGTCTGCCTGGAAACACAGGCTTCCGCGGCGATTTCGTCTATGCTGGCGCCGGAAAAGCCTTCGCGGCAGAAGACCTCTGCGGCGGCGTCGAGGATCGAGATGCGTTTGGCGCATTGACCCTTCTGGGTGGGGCCACCGGCGGTCGGCAAGGCGGCTTGTCGTTTTTTCATGATCCGACGATAGGACATGTTGACGGTTTGGACAATAGTGTCTAATTTGACATGTGTGTCCAAAATTATGGACCACATAGGTCAGCGTAGGATGCGTCTCCCGGACGTTCGATCCTGGCACGACCGGCTCATTCCAGTTTCAATCCCGGCGGCAACGAATGCAGGCGCGCGTCCTCGTTCGTTTCGCGACCTCTGAAAGATCATCACCATGACGGCGTCCTTTCTACGCACTGCCATAGTCCTCGGTCTGATTTCAGCGATCGGGCCTTTCGCAATCGACATGTATCTCCCCGCGCTGCCGTCGATCGGCAAGGATCTCGCCGCAGAGACCGGTGTCGTGCAGCTTAGCCTGCTCGCCTTCTTCATTTCCTTTGCAATTTTCCAGCTCGTCTATGGCCCACTCTCGGATATGTGGGGCCGCAAGGCGCCGCTCTATCTCGGCATCGGCCTGTTCGCGCTGGCCAGCATCGGCTGCGCGCTCGCGACCGATATCGAAACGCTCATCGCCTTCCGCTTCCTGCAAGGTATTGGCGGTGCCGCCGGCATGGTCATTCCGCGCGCCATCGTTCGTGACATGCACACCGGCGTTCAGGCGGCACGCCTGATGTCGCTGCTGATGCTGGTGTTCAGCATCTCGCCGATCCTGGCGCCTCTGACTGGCAGCGCCGTCATCGAGTTCTACGGCTGGCGCGGCGTTTTCTATGCCGTCATGATCGCAGCCTTCATCGGCCTGATCCTGCTGTCGACCCAATTGGCTGAGACCCGTCCGAAGAAGGACAGGGCCGACAGCAATTTCGGCAGCGCGATTGCCGCCTACCGGCTGCTTCTGAGCGACCGGAACTTCCTGACGCTCACCTTCATCGGTGGCCTCGGCATTTCGAGCTTCCTCGTCTACCTCGCAAATTCGCCCTTCGTGCTGATCGATCATTATGGCCTGACGCCGACGCAATACAGCTTCGCCTTCTCGATCAACGCGGTATCGTTCTTCGCGGTCTCGCAGGCAACGGGTTGGCTTGGCGATCGTTTTGGTCTCGTCCGGGTCATGCAGCTTGCCGTCGCCGGCTTTGCCTTGACCATGGCCAGCATGTTCATCGTCATGAGCCTCGGCTTCAACCAGTTGCCGGTCATGGCCGTATTCCTGTTCGTCGGCTACGGTGCGCTCGGTCTGGTCATCCCGACCTCCGCGGTGCTGGCGCTCGAGGATCACGGCGAGATTGCCGGTACGGCATCGGCGCTGATGGGGACGCTGCATTTTGTCACGGCGGCTGTCGCCATGATCGTTGCTGCCGTCTTCTTCAACGGAACGGCGCTTCCGATGGCCGCGGGCATTGCGATTTGCGCGGTCAGCGCGTTCCTGCTGACACAGGCAACCATCGGCCGCAGCCGTGTCGTGCCGGCGGAGTAACACCACCTTGCTTCGCGCAGTTGAAACAGGACGGCCGGTGAAGACCTTCTCGTCTTCACCGGCCGCTTTGCTATTGGCTCAGCAACGGAGTGCGGCGCGCTTGTCAGAAATCCCAGTCTTCGTCTTCGGTCGCAACCGCCTTGCCGATGACATAGGAGGAGCCTGACCCCGAAAAGAAGTCGTGGTTCTCGTCGGCATTCGGCGACAGCGCCGACAGGATTGCCGGATTGACCTTGCAGGCGTCGGCCGGAAACAGCGCCTCATAGCCGAGGTTCATCAGTGCCTTGTTGGCGTTGTAATGCAGGAACTTCTTCACGTCCTCGGTCAGGCCGACGCTGTCGTAAAGCGACTCGGTATATTTCGCCTCGTTGTCGTAGAGTTCGAGCAGCAGGTCGAAGGCGAAATCCTTCATCTCCTGCCGACGCTCGTCGCTTAACCGCTCCAGGCCCTTCTGGAACTTGTAGCCGATGTAATAGCCGTGCACCGCCTCGTCGCGAATGATGAGGCGGATCATGTCGGCGGTGTTGGTCAGCTTGGCGCGGCTCGACCAGTACATCGGCAGATAGAAGCCGGAGTAGAACAGGAAGCTCTCGAGGAAGACGCTGGCAATCTTGCGCTTCAACGGATCCGCTGTGCGATAGTGCTCGAGAATGAGCGCCGACTTCTTCTGGAGGTGTTCGTTCTCCTCCGACCAGCGATAGGCGTCGTCGACATCAGGTGTCGAGCAAAGCGTCGAGAAGATCGAGGAATAGGAGCGGGCATGCACCGCCTCCATGAAGGAGATGTTGGAATAAACAGCTTCCTCATGCGGCGTGATCGAGTCCGCCATCAGCGTCGGCGCGCCGATGCTCGTCTGAATCGTGTCGAGCAGGGTCAGGCCGGTGAAAACGCGGATCGTCAGCTGCTGCTCTTCCGGCCGAAGTGCTGCCCAGGAGGGAATGTCGTTGGAGAGCGGCACCTTTTCCGGCAGCCAGAAATTGCCGGTGAGCCGGTTCCAGACCTCGAGGTCCTTGTCGTCCTCGATACGGTTCCAGTTGATGGCGCGCACGGCCCGCGGGCTCTTGGGCGCCTTGGTCTTCACTTGGATGTTCATCGTGTTCCCCGGAGTATCACAGTGCGCAGGAGACGCAGCCCTGCACTTCCGTGCCGGACAGTGCCATCTGACGAAGGCGGATGTAGTAGATCGTCTTGATGCCCTTCTTCCAGGCATGGATCTGCGCGCGGTTGATGTCGCGGGTCGTCGCCGTATCCTTGAAGAACAGCGTCAATGACAGGCCCTGGTCGACATGCTGGGTCGCCGCCGCATAGGTGTCGATGATCTTCTCCGGGCCGATCTCATAGGCATCTTGATAGTAGTCGAGATTGTCGTTGGTCATGAAGGCGGCCGGATAGTAGACACGGCCGATCTTGCCTTCCTTGCGGATCTCGATCTTCGAGACGATCGGGTGGATCGAGGAGGTCGAATGGTTGATATAGGAGATTGAGCCGGTCGGCGGCACCGCCTGCAGGTTCTGGTTGTAGAGGCCGGAGGTGATCACCGCCCTCTTGAGTTCCAGCCAGTCTTCCTGCGTCGGGATCTGCACACCAGCGATTTCAAACAGTTCGCGCACCCTCTCGGTTGCCGGCTTCCATTCCTGCTCGGTGTATTTGTCGAAATACTCGCCGGAGGCGTATTTCGAGTTCTCGAAGCCCTTGAAGCTCGACCCGCGTTCGACCGCGATGCGGTTCGAGGCGCGGATGGCGTGGTAGGTCACCGTGTAGAAATAGATATTGGTGAAGTCGATGCCTTCTTGCGAACCGTAATAGACGCGTTCGCGGGCGAGATAGCCGTGCAGGTTCATCTGGCCGAGGCCGATCGCATGGCTGTCGTCATTGCCCTTCTCGACGGAGGGAACCGAGGCGATATGGCTCATGTCGGAGACCGCGGTCAGCGCCCGGATCGATGTCTCGATCGTCTTGCCGAAATCGGACGAATCCATCGCGGCGGCGATATTCAGCGAGCCGAGATTGCAGGAGATGTCCTTGCCCAGGTGCTTGTAGGACAGGTCGTCATTGTACTCGCTGGCTTCGCTGACCTGGAGGATTTCTGAGCAGAGGTTGCTCATGGTGATGCGGCCGGCGATCGGGTTGGCGCGGTTCACCGTGTCTTCGAACATGATGTAGGGATAGCCCGACTCGAACTGGATTTCGGCCAGCACCTGGAAGAACTCGCGCGCCTTGATCTTCTTCTTGCGGATCCGGCTGTCGGCGACCATTTCCCGATATTTTTCCGTGACCGAGATGTCGGTGAAGGCAACGCCGTAGACGCGCTCCACGTCATAGGGCGAGAACAGGTACATGTCCTCGTTGTTCTTGGCGAGTTCGAAGGTGATGTCGGGAACGACGACGCCCAGCGACAGCGTCTTGATACGGATCTTCTCGTCGGCGTTCTCCCGCTTGGTGTCGAGGAAACGCATGATGTCGGGGTGGTGGGCGTTGAGATAGACGGCGCCGGCACCCTGGCGGGCGCCAAGCTGGTTGGCGTAGGAGAACGAATCCTCCAGCAGCTTCATCACGGGAATGATGCCGGACGACTGGTTTTCGATCTGCTTGATCGGGGCGCCGGCCTCGCGGATGTTGGTGAGCGACAGCGCCACGCCGCCGCCGCGCTTCGACAATTGTAGCGCCGAATTAATGCCGCGCGCGATCGATTCCATGTTGTCCTCGACCCTCAGCAGAAAGCAGGAGACGAGCTCGCCGCGCTGCTTTTTGCCGGCGTTGAGGAAGGTCGGGGTCGCCGGCTGGAAGCGACCGGAGATGATCTCGTCGACCATGTCGCGCGCCAGCGCCTCGTCGCCGCGCGCCAGCGTCAGCGCCACCATGCAGACCCGGTCCTCGTAGCGCTCGAGGTAGCGCTTCCCGTCGAAGGTCTTCAGCGTGTAGCTGGTGTAATATTTGAAGGCGCCGAGAAAGGTCGGGAAACGGAACTTCTTGTCATAGGCGTGATCGAACAGGTCGCGCACGAAGTTGAACGAATACTGGTCGAGAACCTCCTGCTCGTAGTAGCCCTCGGTGACGAGGTAATCGAGTTTTTCGCGCAGGTTATGGAAGAACACGGTGTTCTGGTTGACGTGCTGCAGGAAGTACTGCTTTGCCGCCAACCGGTCCTTGTCGAGCTGGATCCGGCCGTCCTCGTCATAGAGGTTCAGCATGGCGTTCAGCGCGTGGTAATCGAGCGCCGATTCCGTCGCCTTCAAGGGGCGTTCGAGTGTTGAGACGTCCAAAATCGTTCCATCCCGTTTTTGACATTGGCTACGTCCTCATCGGTTCCCAACAGTTCGAACCGGTAGAGATAGGGCACCTGGCACTTGGCCGAGATCACGTCGCCGGCGATCCCGTAGGTCGCGCCGAAATTGCTGTTGCCCGCGGCAATCACGCCGCGGATGTGGGAGCGGTTGTCCGCATCGTTGAGAAAGCGGATCACCTGTTTGGGCACGGCGCCCCGGCCGTCGTCGCCGCAATAGGTCGGGACGACGAGCACATAGGGTTCGTGCACGTCGAGCGGCGCGTCGGCCGCGCTGACGGGAATGCGTCTGGCGCGCAGGCCGAGCTTGCCGACGAAGCGATGGGTGTTTTCCGAGCGGGTGGAAAAATAGACGATCAGCCCCATCGCGCCGTACCTCGGCTTCAGGACAGTGCGCTGATCTTGTCGGGGCGGAAGCCTGCCCAGTGCTCCGGACCGGCGATGACGACGGGAACCTGCATGTAGCCAAGGCCCTTGACCGTCTCGAACGCGTCCTGGTCGACCGAAATGTCGATCACCTCGTAATTGACGCCCTGGCGGTCGAGCGCGCGATAGGTTGCGGTGCACTGGACGCAGGCGGGCTTGCTGTAGACGGTGACGTTCATTTCTTCCTCGTTTGGTCGGCTGGATCTGGGCATGAAAAGGCATGCGGATACGCACAAGCGATCCGGCGAAATGCAGGACTGGCAGGATGACCGCTTGCTCGGGTCGAGAGGACCCGGGCGCGGTTGTTCGTCAGATTCGCGGCTTCCCGCGCCTCTTCATTGGCGAATGATAGGAATTCGATGACGCGGACATGACTTCACCCCGAAGTTGAAGACGGCGCTTCCGGGGAGACGTCGAGACGATCAGGCAGGTTTCATCCTGCCCCATGCACACCTCTGACCTCTCCGGACACCCCGCCCGTGGACGTTTATCGATCGAGGCAGGTCTCCTGGCTCACGGGTCGGTGCTTCTGTCCGGACCTTCCCGAAGCATCATGCTTCAGTGGCCGAATGCTGGACAGTTGCTCGCCGTTTACAGTTGCGGGGGCAGCCACGGCTTAGCCAAGCGAAATCGCTACGACGGCACCGTATTCCCATCTTCGCTCCCAATCCTTGCGAATCGGGAGAACCTCGAACACTAGATATAGTATATGTCGGGAAAATTGCGTCAATAGGTTCCATGTCGAAGCCACCTGGGAGGCGGACAATATTTTTTCGGGTGTGGATAGCGGGGAGTAAACGACAAGTGTCGGCGAAGCCTGTGGATGGAGAGCCGTCATTGACAGCTCTGCTGAAATCCTCAAGCCGCGAAGGCGGGAACAGGACGATTGTCCCCGTCGACTGCCACCATGATGAAGGCGCCATGGGCAGTCAGGGTCTGTTTCGCTCCCGTCAAATCCTCTGACCACAATTCGACATCGACCGTCGTCGAGCTCCGTCCGGTGCGCACAATCCTGGCGACAAGCTCGATGATCGAGCCAACGGTGATCCGGTGCTTGAAATCGATGCGCTGGCAGGAGGCGAGCACTGTCGTCTTGCGGCTCGCCCGTGTCGCCGCGACGAAGGCGGCCTTGGTCATCTGCGCCAGCGCGTCGCCGCCAAACATGGCGCCGAAGCTGCTGGCCTGATCCGGAAAGACGATATCGACCATGCGCACGGCATCGTCTTTTGGCGCTCCGATCGCATCGGTGTCGAGAGAAGGCAACGACCAGCCGGCGCCCTTGCCCTCCGGCATCGCGACCATGGTGAACTGGCCGCGGGCGCACAGATCGCGGGTGCCGGCCGTCAGATCTTCCGCGATCATATCGACTTCGACGACCATCGAACGCCGCCCGACCCGGATCGGGCGGCCGCTGCAGCTGACGATATGGCCGATGTGGGCGGGGCCGCGGAAGTCGACGCGATCGCAGGAGGCGGTGACGAAGGGAACGCGGCCGTGGCGCGTGGCGACGATGAAGGCGGTCCGGTCCATGAGTGCGAGGCCCGCACCGCCGAAGAGCGTGCCATGGTGATTGGTGTCGCCGGGAAAGACGATGTCGATCAAGGTGGCGGGCGCCGGGGTTTCCCCCGGCGCCTTCTCGATATTGCTATCGTCCGTCATGCGTTTGCGGCCTCTTGCCGGCCGGCAGTGAAGGATTGGCGCAGCGTTTGCGCCGCCGCGACCATGTTGACGAGCGCCGGGCGAACTTCCTCCCACCGCCTTGTTTTCAGCCCACAATCCGGATTGACCCAGATCTGCGCCGGCGTCAGACCGTCGGTCGCCTGTTCGATCAGATGCACCATCTCGTTGACAGTGGGTACCCGCGGCGAGTGGATGTCGTAGACGCCGGGGCCGATCTCGTTCGGATAGGCCTGATCGATAAAGGCGCCGAGCAGCTCCATCTTCGAGCGCGAGGTTTCGATGGAGATGACATCGGCATCCATTGCCGCAATCGCCGCCATGATGTCGTTGAACTCCGAGTAGCACATGTGGGTGTGGATCTGGGTTTCGTCACCGACGCCGGAGGCGCTGATGCGGAAGCACTCGACCGCCCAGTCGAGATAGGCCTTTCGATCGGCCTGTCTCAGTGGCAGTCCCTCGCGCAGCGCCGGTTCGTCGATCTGGATCACGGCGATACCGGCCGTTTCCAGGTCGGTGACTTCGTCGCGCAGCGCCAGTGCGATCTGCCGGCATACGATCGACCGGGGCAGGTCGTCGCGCACGAACGACCATTGCAGCATCGTCACCGGGCCGGTGAGCATGCCCTTCATCGGCTTGTCCGTCAGCGACTGCGCATAGGTTGCCCAATCGACCGTCATCGGGTTCGGGCGCGAGACATCGCCGAAGATGATCGGCGGGCGTACGTAGCGCGAGCCGTAGCTCTGCACCCAACCGCTCTGAGTGAACCCATAGCCGGAGAGCTGCTCGCCGAAATACTGCACCATGTCGTTGCGCTCGAATTCGCCGTGCACCAGCACCTCGATGCCGATTTCCTCCTGCCAGCGCACGGCCTTCTCCGTCTCCTGGCGCAGGTAGGCGAGGTAGTCGACATAGCTGAGCTCGCCCTTGGCATGCAGCGATCGTGCCTGGCGCACCTCTGACGTCTGCGGGAAGGAGCCGATCGTCGTCGTCGGGAAGAGCGGCAGTGCCAGCCTGTCTTCCTGCCGCCGCCGGCGCGTTGCAAAACTCGATTGACGGCGGCTGTCTGCTGCCGTCAGGTTCTTCAAGCGTCCGGCAACGAGTGGATCGTGGACCTTGAGCGAGGTCAGCCGTGCCTCGACCGCAGCAATCGATTTTGCAAAGACCTGCTCGGGATTGGCCAGGCCCGGCTCGAATGCGCGGGCAAGCAGGCTGAGTTCGTCCAGCTTCTGCAGGGCGAAGGCAAGCCAGGAGACGAGCTCCGGATCGAGCGCTCGTTCGAGATCGAGGTCGATTGGCACATGCAGCAGCGAGCACGATGGTGCAAGCTCGATACGATCGCGGCCATGCGCCTCGATCAACGGCTGCAGCCGGCGGAAGAGGCCGGCAAGATCGGTACGCCACACATTGCGGCCATCGACGACGCCGAGCGACAGCACAAGCTGTGCCGGTACCGTCTGAAGTAGCAAGTCGAGCTGTTGCGGCGCCCGCACGAGGTCGACATGCAGCCCGGCAACCGGCAGCGAAAGGGCTGTCGGCATGTTGTCACTGACCGCGCCGAAATAGGTCGCGAGCATGATTTTCAACTGCGGAAGTTCCGAGGCGAACGTCTGGTAGGTCAGCGCCAGCGCCTGGCGTTCCCGCTCAGTGAGATCGAGCACCAGGCATGGCTCGTCGATCTGCACCCATTCGACGCCGGCTTCCCCAAGCTCGGTGAGAAGCTTCGTATAAACAGGCAGCAGCCGCTCGATCAGATTGATGGTGTCGAATCCGCCGGCAAGCGCCTTGCCCAGTTTCAGGAAGGTGACGGGGCCGAGGACGACAGGGCGGGTGACATGCCCGAGCGCCTTGGCTTCGAGGAAGGCGTCAAGCGGCGCATTGCTCGTCAGCTCGAAGCGCTGATCCTCCGCGAATTCCGGAACCATGTAGTGGTAGTTCGTGTCGAACCACTTGGTCATCTCCAGCGCCTGGTTGCCCCCGTCGGGCCCGCCATGCGTGCAACCGGACGCGCAGGCGGCAGTCGTCGAACCGCGCGCCATGGCGAAATAGGCGTCGAGGTCGACCGGGCCGCCCTTCCAGCCATAGGCCGGTGGCACCGCACCAACCAGCACTGATGTGTCGAGAACCTGGTCGTAAAGCGAGAAGTCGTTCGATGGAATGATCTGGATCCCACGTGCCTTTTGCGCGGCCCAGTTTTCGGCCCGCAGCCTGGCGGCGACGTCGAGCAGGTCCTGTCTCTCGATCTTGCCGGCCCAATAACGCTCCAGCGCGAACTTCAGTTCACGGTAGCTGCCGATACGTGGAAAGCCGAGATTGGCTGTCTTGATTGTCATTTCCTTACCCCGAAGGTTGTGGGCAAGGCTTTGAATGCGACGCATCCACGACCGAGACTGGCTCGCTCGTCAAGGCGACACATCGGACACCCCGCCCGTGGACGTTATCTATCGCGGCAGGTCTCCTGGCTTGCGGGTCAACACGAACCGTCCCGTCTTCCCGAGGCGTCTCCCTCAGTGACATCATTGGACGACCGCTCGCCGCTTACAGTTGCGGGGGCAGCTCCGGCATGAGCGCCTTGCAGCGCCGCACCGAATTCCCTCTTAGCTCCGGCCTGTCGTCAGACGAGCCGCAGAACCACGATTGTTCGACAATGCCCCGCAAAGTCGACGGCGTCAATCGTATAAAGAAATGTTTATGTCTTTATTTTCTCCATTCGGCCGAGGTCGAAAGCTTGTCGCGAGGGCGGCGACGCGACTTCATCATTTGGCGTCTGCGGCGAAAGGGCACCGCCCGGATCAGAGCCCGCTACGTGCTGCCACGGATCAGCAACATCGCCCGCGCGCGCCCGGATGCTGTCATTGTCTCGCGTCAGGCCGATGTCCCTCAGTTGGAACTCGCTGAATGTATCGATGGTCGTCGTGGCGTCGGCAGCTCTCTTGGCCGAAGTCCAGACGTGGAGGATGATCGATCGCAGTGCGCTAAGCATTGCTAACCCCTTCAGTTCTGTGGTGATGTGTTCGCGAGAAAATTGAGGATTTTGGTGGTTTCGCGCAAAGCGATTTCTCGCATGCTGCCATAAAGAATGCTTATCTCACTTCATGAGCAAGATTCCCCCCATGAGTGCGGTGCGCGCGTTCGAGGCCGCAGCCAGGCACTTGAGTTTCACCCGCGCGGCGCAGGAGCTCGGCATGACGCAAGCCGCTGTCAGCTATCAAATCCGACTGCTGGAGGACCGCACCGGCACGCCGCTGTTTGTCCGTCTGCCGCGGGAAGTGCGCTTGACGGCTGCCGGACGGCAGCTTGCGCCGAAGGTGACCGAGGCGCTCGATCTACTGGGTACGGCGTTCTCCGAGATTGCCGACAAGACCGAGCATCACCTGCACATCTCGGTACTGCCAACCGTCGTCTCAAGTTGGCTTGGTTCCAGGCTCGCCTCGTTTCAGACAGCCCATCCAAACATCAGCATTCGCGTGCACATGTCCACGGAGCTGATCGACTTCAAGCGCGATGCGATTGATCTCGTGGTGCGCAGCGGCAACGGCGACTGGTCGGGCAATGAAGTGTTTCCTCTTTTCCCGATCGAATACATGCCCGTCTGTACGCCGACGTTCCTGGAAAAACATCAGCTGAAGGTTCCGGCCGACGTTCTCATGGTGAGGCGCTTCGGCAACGCCAGCTGGTGGCGGCGCTGGATGACCGAAGCGGGCGTGGAACCGCCGGCCAGCAATGGCACTGAGCTGATCTTCGACGTCCAGGCAATGGATGTGGCCACCACATTGCTCGATCATGGCATTGCCATGGTCGTCTCCACCTTTGTGATTGAGGAGCTTCGCAGCGGAAAACTCGTCCGGCCGTTCAACCATGTGGTCAGGGATGGCCGTGCCTATTGGCTGGTCTATCCGCAAAGCCACCGGCGGCAGAACAAGATCCAGGTGTTTCGCGAGTGGATCATTACCGAAGCCGCCACATCGAACGCGCAGCTGGCCGCCGTGGCCGGAGAGCTTCCCTCGGTACGGTCTCAAGCCGAGATCGGTGCGAGCGCGCTCATAAGACCTGAATAGGATTTGCTGAGCGGCGGAGCATAGGAGCCGCGCTTGCTGGTCGTCAGTCCTTGCGACACCAACGCCTCGGCCTGCTTGACGGCTGCCGATACGCCATCAATGACCGGAACGCCGTATTCGGCTTGAAGTGCGCGCGCAAGATCGGCCATCCCGGCGCAGCCAAGCACGATCGCCTCGGCGCCGTCCTCAACGAGCGCCAGCTCGATTTCGCATCGCAGCTTCGCCAACGCGGGCGAAGCCTTGTCCTCAAGCTGCAGCACCGGGATGTCCGCAGCGCGAACCTTCGTCCGGGCACTCATCCCATAGCGTATGACCAGGTTCTCGATAAGCACACGCGACCGCTCGAGTGTGGTCACGACGGTGAAACGCTGAGCAAGCATGGCGGCCGTCGCCACAGCGGATTCGCAAAGCCCGACCACGGGGATGCGGGCAAGCGCGCGGGCTGCTTCCAGACCAGTATCGTCGAAGCATGCGATGACGGCGGCGTCGGCGCCTGCCGCTTCGCCGTCCCGGATTTCGGTGAGCACGCCCGGAAGCGCGATCGCGCCATCATAGTGGCCTTCGATCGAAGCCGGTCCGGACTTGGACGTCCTCGCGATGATCTCCGTGTTCGGGCCCGCGACGGCGCGGGCTGCGGCCGCCGCCTTCTCGGTCATGGATAGGGTGGTGTTCGGATTGACGATCAGAATGCGCATCGAACCTAGCTCATTTTTACCTGCCGCCGACGAAGCGTCAGAATGACGGCAAGCGCGACGAGGATGGTGGTGAAGGAGAAGAGCGTCGTGACCGTGCCCAGCGCGTAAAGCACCGGCGTCGTCACATTGGTGGTCATTCCGTAGATTTCCAATGGCAGGGTGTTGTAGCTGCCCGAGGTCATCAGTGTACGGGCGAACTCGTCGTAGGAAAGGGTGAAGCCGAAGAGGCCGACCCCGATCAGGCTCGGCGCTATCATCGGCAGCACCACATGCCGAAACGTCTGCCACGGGGTGGCGCCGAGATCGCGGGCCGCCTCTTCATAGGCCGGCGAAAAGCGGTTGAAGACGGCAAACATGATCAAGACGCCAAAGGGTAGGGTCCAGGTAAGATGTGCGCCGAAGCCGGAGGAATACCAGGCGGGCTTCAGGCCAAACTGCTGGAAGACGACACCGATCCCGAGCGAGATGATGATCGAGGGCACGACCAGGCTGGCAACGGTCAGGTAGAAGAGGGCCGTCGCCCCCTTGAAGCGGTGGCGAAAGGCAAGGCCGGCGAGGAGCGCCACGACGACGTTGACCACCATCACCATCAGTCCCAGCGTGAATGAGCGGCGGAAGGACGCGCCGAAGTCGCCGACCGCCTGTTTCTCGAAGAGATTGTAGAACCAGTGCAGCGAAAGTCCGTTCAACGGAAATGTGAGACCGCCATTCGGCCCCTGAAAGGACAGGATCAGCACCGCCGACAACGGCCCGTAGAGAAACAGCACGAACAGGGCGAAGAAGCCCGCGAGCAGGTAGAATTCAAGGGTGCGCCGCTCATGGTTCATCTCAGAGTTCCTTTCGGATATCAACGACCCGAAGGATCGCGGCGACCATCAGGAGCACGACGATCAGCAGCACTACCGCATTGGCGGCCGCAGCCGGATATTGCAGCAGTGACATCTGGTTCTTCATCATCAGCGCGACCGAAGCGCTCTGTCCGCCCGACATAACTTGAACCGTCGAGAAGTCGGCCATGACGAGGGTGACGACGAAGATCGAGCCGATGGCGATGCCGGGCTTGGCGAGTGGCAGGATGACGTTCCAGAGCACTTGCCGGCCGCTGGCGCCGCAGTCGCGCGCCGCTTCGATCAGCGAACGGTCAATGCGCATCAGCGTGTTGAAGATCGGCGTCACCATGAAGAGCGTATTGAGGTGAACCATGGCAAGCACGACAGCAAAATCGGAATAGAGCAGCCACTCGATCGGTTGCGGAATGATGCCGAGGTCGATCAGCGTCGAATTGACGAGGCCATTGCGTCCAAGCACCGGGATCCAGGAGATCATGCGGATGATGTTGGAGGTTAGAAACGGCACGGTGCAGATGAGGAAGAGCACCATCTGCATGGTCGTCGTGCGCACGTGGAATGCGAGGAAATAGGCGACCCAAAAGCCGATCAAGAGTGTGAGGCACCAGACGAGGGCGGTGAATTTCAACGTGTTGAGATAGGTCTTCCACGTCACCCACGAACCGAGCGTGTCGACATAGTTCATGGTCAGGAAGTCCGGATAAAGCCCGGCAAAGTCGTAGTCCCAGAAGCTGACGACAAGAATCGTCAGGATCGGCAGCACGAAGAAGAACCCGAGAATGAGGATGAGCGGCAGCGCCTGCAGATAGGCGCCCAGCCTTTGCAGCCAAGCACGGACACTGCTGGGTCTACCGGCCAAGGCCTCCGATGGCTGCGAAATTGCCACTACCGCCATTGTTCATCCTCTCGCGTTGCTCGTCAGGTTCCGCTCGCTGCGGGCGGCCCCATTCGAGGGCGCGCCGCAGCGAGGGCGTTTCGTCTGCCTCAAGCCGCGATGAACTCGTTCCAGCGCTTGATCATGTAGCGATCCTCATCCATGACCGAGTTCCAGCAGGCGACCTTGCCCATGCGGTCTTCGAAGGAGCCGCCATCGCGCACGGCACCGGCCTTCTCCATGACCTTGCCCTCCGGCGAGAGGATATCGCCCTTTGCCGGCTTGCCCTCGACCCAGTAACCCCACTCGTCCTCGGACATGAAGCCCTTGGCCGTGTCCATGGCGGCCGAATAGTAGCCCTGACGGTTGAGATAGGCGCCGACCCAGCCCGACAGGTACCAGTTGATGTATTCATAGGCCGCGTCGAGCTGGGCGCCCTGGAGATGGGCGGCAAGGCCGAGGCCGCCACCCCAGGCGCGATAGCCTTCCTTGAGCGGCTGGTATTTGCACGCGATCCCCTTCGAGCGGACGGCGGCGACGGCCGGTGACCACATGGACTGGATCACCACTTCACCGGAGGCCATCAGGTTGACGCTCTCGTCGAAGGATTTCCAGAAAGCGCGGAACTGACCGTCCTGCTTGGCCTTAATGAGGAAGTCGATCGTCTGGTCGATCTCATCCGTCGTCATGTTGCCCTTGTCGGCATATTTGACGTTGCCCAAGGCTTCCATGATCATGGCGGCATCCATGATGCCGATTGACGGGATGTTGAGGATCGCGGCCTTGCCCTTGAAGGCCGGATCCATGATGTCGGCCCAGCTCGTGATGTCGCGGCCGACGAGATCCGGGCGGATGCCGAGGGTATCGGCATTGTAGATCGTCGGAATGAGCGTCATCCACTGGGTCGGCGACTTCGCGAAGGTCCTGGAAGCCTGCGCCTCGACAAAGCCGACGGTGTGCGGGGCGGTGCCCTGGGCGATAATGCTTTCGGGCTTCAGCTTGCCGTCGATGAACAGCGGGACGATCTTGTCGTAGTACTTGATTTTCGAGACATCCATCGGCTGCATCACTCCGGCCGGGAAGACCTTCTTGGCGATCCAGTATTCGATGTCGGCGACGTCGTAGGAATCGGGCTGCGTCACTGCCCGCTGGGCCGCGGCGTCCGAATCCGTCGCAGTCATTTCCAGTGTGATGCCGAGATCCTGTTTGCACTTCTCGGCAATGGCATTGATGTTGGAAACGCCGGTGCCGAACTGGCGCAGCGTGATCGGGTTTTGCGCCCAGATCGTCGGAAAGCCGGTGATCGCCCCGGACCCGGCAATCGCGCCGATTGCCGCCGCACCGGTCTTGAGCAGCGTGCGTCGGGACAGGCCCTCCTTCGAGGTCTTCGGTGTAGTTTCATTCGTCATGCGCAGTTCCCCTTTTTTTGATGGTTGGTCACTCATGCTGAAAGGCGACCGAGGGGGACGACATCCTCCAGGGCCCAGCTCAGGGACACCGCGTCGCCGACCGACACGGTTTTGTTGAAATAGTCGGCATCGCTGACGATCACTGTGAAGTCGTCGCTGCCGGCGCCACTGACGGTCAACTTCACCGAAGCGCCGCGATATTCGATGTTGGAGACCACCGCCTGAAAACCGAGGGTCTTTTCCGAGGCAGGCTCGAGGCGAACGCGGTCGGTGCGGATGCCGATGTCGATTGGCGCACCGATTTCCTGTGCGATGTCGCGAACGGCAAACCTCGGGCCACCGGCCGCCTCCATCTCGACGATCCCGTCACGGATGGCGCTCACTCGGCCCGAAAGCACATTGTGGTCGCCCATGAACCGGGCGACGAAGGCGGTTGCCGGCTGCTCGAAGACGATACGTGGCGCTGCCGCCTGCTCGATGCGGCCATCGTTCATCACCACGATCAGGTCGGCCAAAGCCATGGCCTCTTCCTGGCTGTGCGTGACATGGACGAAGGTGATGCCCAGCGTTTTCTGCAGCTTCTTCAGCTCTGCCCGCATGCGGATCTTGAGGAATGGATCGAGCGCCGACAATGGCTCATCGAGCAGCAGAGCTTCCGGTTCGGTGATCAAGGCGCGTGCGAGTGCCACCCGCTGCTGCTGTCCGCCCGAAAGCTGCGCCGGCCGACGGCCGGCATAGGCCTCCATCTGCATCAGCCTCAACATGGCCAGCGCCTTGGCCCGGCGTGTTTCCTTGTCGACGCCCTTCATCTTCAAGCTGAAGGCGACATTGTCGACGAGGTCGAGATGAGGAAACAGGGCGTAGGACTGGAACATCATCGCCGTATTGCGGCGGGCCGGCGGGAAATCGGTCACGACGACATGGCCGAGACGAAGGTCGCCGGACGAAATGCTCTCGTGGCCGGCAATCATGCGCAACGTGGATGTCTTCCCGCAGCCCGACGGCCCCAGAAAACAGCAGTAGCTGCCTGCGGGGATCTTGAGGCTGATGGCGTGCACGGCGGTTGTCGCGCCGTAGATCTTGGAAACAGATATGATATCGATTTCGGCGGCTTTCGGCATGATGGCTTCTCCTGATGACAGGGAAGAAGCATCAAACGTGCCAATCTCGTGCGGCGACGATAACTCTATATTTTCGTTTAGGAATCTAGTGTCACCGCCGAATCCGCAGTATCCGGCGCAACAACCTTCTGCTCACGAAATGAGCTTTTGTCGTCAATATTCGCCAATTATTGTATACGATCATGTGAATTTTTGAGCACAGGCACCACGCGCCTTTTGGCGAGAAGCCAGTCCGTTTTTCCTCCACCCGCCATCACGGTCGCGCATGGACGTCGGAACGTGACGCTTTCATGGAGAAACTGAAAAACAGCTGAGAACGTCTGTTACCAAACTGACAAGACAGCTCCCTAAACAGTGCGACCTAAGCACCGAACGGGAGCGACACGGCTTCCGGACGACATGCGCAATGACCATGGTCGGAGGCCCGAATTCCGTGAAGATCATCCAGATCAGCGATACGCATCTCAGCCCGTCGAAATCGCATTTCACCGACAACTGGGAGCCTGTCTTCCGATGGATCGAGGCGACGGCGCCAGATCTGGTGATCCATACCGGCGACCTGACGATCGACGGAGCCGATCACCTCGAAGACATCACTTTTGCTGTGGAACTGATGGCGCAGCTTTCCGCACCAGTGCTGATGGTGCCGGGCAACCATGACGTCGGGCATCTGCCGGGCTCAGGCCAGCCGGTCGATCCCGTCCGTCTTGCCCGCTGGAGAGCCCACGCGGGCCCGGACTATTGGTCCTCCGACCGTGGTGATTGGCGTTTCATCGGCCTGAACAGTCAGCTCTTTGGCTTCGATGACGAGGAGGACGAACGGCAGTTCGGCTGGCTCGAAGAACAATTGCAGACCGCGGGGGATTGCCCGGTCGCGATCTTCGCGCATAAACCGCTTTTCGTCGATGATCCGGGCGAGGGCGACACCGGCTACTGGAGCGTGCGGCCGCGTCAACGCCAGCGGCTCTTCGACCTGATGGCCGGCCGCAATGTCGCGCTTCACGCCAGCGGCCACCTTCACTGGGCCTGGACCGGCGAGCATGACGGGACATCCCTCGTATGGGCTCCGCCGACATCCTTTATCGTCGATACCCTTGAGCGCGAGATGCCCGGTGAACGGCTGGTGGGCGCGGTTGTGCATCGTTTCGAGGGCCGCCAGGTTTCGAGCGAGATCGTCGCCGTGCCTGGGCTGACGACGCATATCCTCGATCACGTGATCGAAGAGGTCTATCCGCGCGCCGCAAAGGCGCTCGTGGAGGCGGTTCGATGAGCGTGCTTTCGCTTCGAGGTATCGCCAAATCCTATGGTGGAAACACCATCCTGAAGAACATTGCCTTCGAGGCGGAAGCGGGTGAGTTTATTGCGCTTGTCGGGCCATCCGGATGCGGCAAGAGCACGCTTCTGCGGATTGTGGCGGGATTGGATCACGCCGATCATGGCAATATCGCCATTGCCGGTCGCGACGTGTCGCGGGTGCGGGCCGCCGATCGCAACATTGCCATGGTCTTTCAATCCTACGCGCTCTACCCGCATTTGACCGCGGGTCAGAACATTGCCGTTCCGCTCGCCATGCGGTGGCTGACCGCGATGCAGCGTCTGCCTTTCATTGGAAACCTGTTGCCGGGTCAGCGGCAGATCCGCGCCGACATAGCGCGTCAGGTCAACGAGATGGCGTCGTCGCTGAAAATAGATCACCTGCTGACCCGCAAGCCCGGGCAGATGTCGGGTGGTCAGCGGCAACGCGTGGCGCTGGCGCGGGCCATGGTCCGGCGGCCGAGTGTGTTCCTGATGGACGAACCGCTCTCCAATCTTGACGCGAACCTGCGCGTTCACGCGCGCGGCGAAATCGTCGATCTGCATCGCCGCGCCGGCGTGCCGACGCTCTACGTCACGCATGATCAGTCGGAAGCCTTGTCGATGGCCGACCGTGTAGCGGTGATGATCGGTGGCCACCTCTTACAACTGGCCGACCCCAGGGAGATCTACGACAACCCGGCTCATATCGAGGTTGCGCGCTTTCTCGGCCAGCCGAAGATCAACGTGCTTGAGACCCGCATGGATGCCTCTGGTGTCGTCCGTTTCGGCGGACTGGTCCTGGCCGGCGAACGCCGCGCCGGAGAGACGCCGGTCATGGTCGCGTTCCGGCCGGAATTCGCCCGGCTCCGCACCGACGAAGGCGGCATGCTGCGTGCTCGCGTCGAACGCCTGGAGTTCTTGGGCTCGGAGGTCATCGTCCATGCCCGTCTCGACGCGATCGGCGAGACGATCACCAGTAAATCGACACCTTCCGAGGCGGCGGCACTGTCGGCTGGAAGACCGGTGGGGCTCGATGTCGTGCCTGATCGCGTGATGCTTTTCGGCCAAGGCGGCGAGCGCATGGCGGCACGACCGATCGAAGTTGCCGCCAGTCTGGAGACGGCCAATGTCTAGCGTCGCGACCGTGGATCATACTGCCGTCGAGCCGGCCGCACGCGAGGCGCGCATCGCCTGGCTGCTGGCACTGCCGGCAATCGTGCTCCTGTTCCTGTTCATCCTCCTGCCGACGCTGGCAGTTATCGTCCTCGGCTTCACCGATTTCGAGCTCGGCTATGCCGGCTTCCGGTTTGTCGGCTTTGAGAACTATGCCGAGCTTGCCGGTGATCGTACCTTCCGCCGGTCGCTCTGGAATACCGCCGTCTACACGGTCATTGTCGCTCCGGTATCGATCGTGCTGGCGCTGGCGATCGCCATGCTGATCGAAGCCGAGACCCGCGGCAGGGCATTCTTCCGCACCGTCTATTTCCTGCCAGTGGCCTCCTTGCTCGTCGCCATGGCCACCGTCTGGCAGTTCCTGTTTCATCCGACGATCGGCCCGGTGAACGCCTTTCTCGCCTATTTCGGTATCGCCGGCCCGAACTGGCTCGGCGCCTCTGGAACGGTTCTCTATGGCCTTGCCATCATCGGCGTCTGGCAATCGGTCGGCTTCAACATGGTCTTGTTTCTGGCCGGCCTTACGGCGATCCCCCGCGAGCTTTATGCGGCAGCGGAGGTCGATGGTGCCAAGTCATGGTTCGATCGCGTTCGCCTCGTTACCTGGCCGATGCTCGGACCGACGACGCTCTTCGTCACCACGATCAGCATCATCAATTCTGTCAAGGTGTTCGAGACGGTGAAGACCCTGACCGAAGGCGGCCCGAACAAGGCGTCGGAAGTGCTGCTCTTCACCATCTACCAGGAGGGCTTCGTCTATCTCCGGGTCGGTTACGCCTCGGCGATGACGGTCGTGTTCCTGGCCATCCTCGTCGCCTTGATGTTCTTGCAATACCGCGTCCTCGACCGGAAGGTGCACTACGCATGATCACGACCTCGCTTTCCCTGGGGCGCATCATGCGGCTCGCCGTCCTTTCGCTCGGGGCGCTCATTTTTTTCGCTCCCTACATTTTCATGATCTCAACCGCCGGCAAGGCGCAGAGCGAGATCTTCTCGTCGTCGCTATCGCTTATTCCGCAGCAATGGTCCTACATCGAGAATTTCTCGAAGGCCCTTTCGCGGGTCTCGATGTGGACGCTGCTCATGAACGGGGTCATCGTCTGCGCTCTCATTTTCGTCGTGCAGGTGGTCGTCGCCATTCCGTGCGCCTATGCCATGGCCAAGCTGAAGTTCCGGGCGGCGCGCACGATGATGGTGCTCGTCATGATCGGTCTGTTGGTGCCGATCCACGCGACGGCACTGCCGCTCTATGTCGCCTTCGACCGGCTGTCGGTGCTCAACAGCTATCTGGCGCTCGTCGCTCCGTTCTCTATATCGGTGTTCGCGATCTTCCTGTTCCTGCAGTTCTTCCGCGCCATCCCGGACGATCTCATCCAGGCGGCACGCCTCGACGGCATGTCGGAAGGCGGCATCGTCGCTCGGGTGGTCGTGCCCAATGCCTGGCCGGCGATTACCGCCTTTGCGATCTTTTCGGTCGTTGCCCATTGGAACGATCTGTTCTGGCCGCTGATCGTCGTGACCAACCAGGATTACGCTACGCCGCCGCTCGGACTTCTCTACTTCCGAGCGGCCGAAGCAGGCGACGACTACGGCGCGCTGATGGCGGCCACTCTGATCATCACCCTTCCTCTCATCACCGCCTTCCTGCTTGCACAGAAGCGTTTTGTCGAGGGCATCACCATGACCGGGCTTAAAGGCTGACCGGTCCAACCAGGAGTACGTCATGCAGCAGTTCAAGCAGCTTTTCGCGGCCGCCGCGATCTCAATGACCTTCACCGTTGCGGCTCATGCCGAAACGGTGCTGACTGTGCACTATCCGATGCCAGGCTTCTTCAAGGACGTGATGGACACGATTTCGAAGAAGTTCATGGAGGAAAACCCCGACGTCAAGATTACCTTCGCCAATCCGTCGGCGACCTATGAAGAAGGCATTCAGACGATCATGCGCCAGGCCGGCACGGCTGAGATGCCTGACCTGACGTTCATCGGGCTGAATCGCCTTCGCATGGTCAGTGAGCGCGACATTCCAGTCGACCTGGGCCCGTTCCTCGCCAAGGACGGCAACATGGCCGAGCAGGGCTTTTCGGACAACATCCTGAAGCTCGCCCAGGTCGGCGGCAAACAGGTCGGTCTCGCTTTCGCGACCTCCAATCCGATCATGTACTACAACGCCGACCTCGTTCGCAAAGCTGGCGGCAACCCGGACAGCCCGCCCAAGACATGGGACGAAGTGATCGCGCTCGGGGGCAAGATCAAGGCGCTCGGCGACGGCAACGAAGGCATCGACTTCCGTTGGCAGGGCGACGACTGGATGTTCTCCGCACTTCTTTTCGGCGCCGGCGGTCACATGCTCAACGAAGACGAAAGCAAGGTTGCATTCAACGGCACGGAGGGCGAGAAGGCGATCGCGGTGCTTGATCGTATGGTCAAGGAAGGTGGCCTTCCGGTTTTGACCAAACAGGCCGGCGAACAGGCGTTCGTTGCCGGCAAGGTCGGTTTTGCCTTCCAGACCACGGGCGCCCTTCGCAACACCATCAAGAATGTCGGTAGCAAGTTCGACCTGCGCACCGCGCACATCCCGCTGATCGATCCGGAAAACGGCACGCTGCCGACGGGCGGCAACGCGGTGGTCATCCTCACCCGCGACGCCGAGAAGCAGGCGGCGGCCTGGAAGTTTGCGAAGTTCGCCGCTGGCCCCTATGGCGCATCGGTGGTGGTGCCCGGCACCGGTTACGTGCCGAACAATGAACTGGCCGCAACGTCGCCCGAATATCTCGCCAACTTCTACAAGGAGAACTCGCTGTTTCGTGCAGGCCTCGAGCAGATGCCGCGGATGATGCCATGGTATGCCTTTCCTGGTACCAACAGCGTGAAGGTGACGCAGTCGATCGTCGAGAACCTCTCGCGTGTCGTCGAGCAGACTGCGACGCCGCAGGAGGCGCTCGAGGATGCAGCGGCCGAAGTGGAAGGGCTGCTGCCGCGCAGCTAAGCGGCGCCAATCGGCCCACTTGGTCGTTGAAACCGAGACCATCCCGCGAGATTTTGCGGGGTGGTGATCTCAGTTTCGCCTAGCGCAATTGCTGCACCGTCTCACCGACATAAAGTCGATGGCCGAGGCGCAGATGGCGGGACTGCGAGGCGTTCTCGGCGATATCAAGCAACATGGCTGCGGCGGCCACCCCCATGTCGCCGTCGGGCATGGTCATCGTCGTCAGCGATGGGCTCATCAGGCGGCCGATGGCGATGCCGTCGAAGCCGGCCACGGAAACGTCGCCCGGCACCGAAAGGCCCTCGCGCCTGAGGGCGCTGATGACGCCCAGCGCCAGCAGATCGTTGGAGGCGATGATCGCTGTTGGCCGATGCCGTTCGATCGCGGTGGTGAGTTCGAGGTGCTCATAGCCGTCAACGAACCGGATTTCCACGCTTTCCAGCGGCGCGAGACCTGTCTCTTTCATTGCCGCGCTGTAACCCTCGTAGCGCAGCCGCGCTCGATCAGAGGAGGCGAAATGGCCGGAGACGTAAAGGATTCGGGCGTGTCCACTTTGCAGGACATGCCGTGTGATCTCTCGGCCCGCACGATGATTGTCGACTGTGACTGCAGCGGCAAAACGCGGGACCGGCAGATTGTTGAGCAACACTGTTGGCGGAAGGGCCGCTGATAGCACCTCACTCGTCTGTGCATTGCACAGCGTAAGAATGAGGCCGGTCGGCCTTTGTTCGAGCAAGGCGCTTACTGCCTTTGCCTCCAGCGACGGATCGTAGTTTGATTGGGCGATCAATACTCCGTGGCCGGCCGCATGCATGCGGTGCTGGATGCCAGCGAGCGATGCGGCAAACACCGGGTTGGTCACGCTTGGGACGAGCACGCCGACCACGGGACTGCCGCGGCTCGTCCCTCGAGCGGTCGATGTCGCCGGTCGGTAGCCAAGCTCGGCTGCGGCGCGACGGACCCGGCGGACCATCTCGTCGCTTGCCGGGCCTTCGCCGTTGAGGACGCGTGACACGGTTGCCAACGAGCAGCCGGCCTGAAAGGCGATTTGCTGAAGGGTTGCCATTTGCCGGTGTCTAGCGAACATCCGTGACAGGAAATTGAACCGATTGCGCCACCCACTGCAGAACTGGCATGAATTATTATTCATGCCATGAATTATATTGACAGAAGCCTTGGTCGTCGTTTTAATCACCACAGTCGGAGGTCGAGGAGGAGTTCCGACAAACTCACACATCAGCGGTCATTTCTGACTGCACGATTGGTTTTTGGGAGGGGCTTTGGCCTCGAGGAGGACGCTTGCGCACTTTTTTGAGCTCGACCGCACTGGCGGTCATTGCAACGACGTTTCTGGCTGGCCCTGCCAGCGCGGAGACGGCCAACCCGTTTCGCTGCGAACCCGGCGAAAAATACGTCATGAACGTCATGGTTTCGGGCGTCGAATACTGGTTCCCGGTCTATGAAATGTTCAAGCAGGCCGGCCAGCAGTTCGGCTGCGAGACCGAATATACCGGCACCCCGGAATATGACGTCAACAAGCAGATCGCCACTTTCGATCAGGCGCTGGCGCAGAACCCGGCCGGTATCCTTGTTCATCCGATGAACTCGGATCCGTTCATCGAGCCGATCAACCGGGCGATCGACCAGGGCACCGCGGTCGTCACCTTCGCCGCCGATTCGCCGCTCTCCAAGCGCATTTCGTTCATCACCTCGGACAATACCCGCGAAGGCGTTTATGCCGCCGATGCGATCGCCGAGAAGATGGGCGGCAAGGGCGAGTACGCCGTTCTGGAGAACCCCGGCCAGGACAACCACGACAAGCGCATTACCGCTTTCGTCGGCCGCATGGCTGAAAAGTGGCCCGACATGAAACTCGTCGGCCGCGCCGCCTCCAACCAGGATCCGAACAAGGCCTATCAGGGCCTGATGAGCCTGATCCAGGCCAACCCGAACCTTGGCGCGGTCTTCATGCCCGAAGCCAACTCGGCGATCGGTGCCGCCCAGGCGAGCAAAGAAAGCGGCGGCAAGGTTCTCGTCATGTGCGCCGACGTCAACGCCAACATCCTCGACATGATCAAGGCCGGCGAAGTGTTCGGCTCGATCAACCCGAACCAGGGCATGCAGGGCTATATGGGTTTCATGCTGCTCTGGCTGGCCAAGCACCCCGACCTCATCGACCCGATGAACGACGCCAAGCGTTCCGGCTTCAACCCGATGAGCATTCCCTTCGTCGACAACGGTCTCTCCATCGTCACCGCCGCCAATGCGGATGACTTTTACTGGGACAAGTACCTGAAGCGCCGCGGCACCAAGGGCATTGACGAGTAAGGGGCTTTTGACATGGCTATCCGGATGTCCGGATAGCCGGTCAAACGATTGAGAGTGGAGAAGGCGATGATATCGCAGCCGGTCCTTCAGGTCCGCAACGTCACCAAGCACTTCGGGGCTGTGAAGGCGCTGACCAATGTGGATTTCAACCTCGAAAAGGGCGAGATCCATGCACTTTGCGGCGAGAACGGCGCCGGCAAATCCACGCTCATGAACATCATCGCCGGCGTGCTGCAGCCGAACGAGGGCGAAATCCTCGTCGACGGCACGCCGACGAAGATCTTATCGCCGGCCGCAGCTCAGTCGCTCGGTATCGGTCTTGTCCACCAGGAGATCGCGCTCTGCCCGGACGCGACGGTGGCGGAAAACATGTTCATGGCCGCGACAAACCGGCGGCGCTCGCCGCTGATGAACTACGCGTCGCTTGCCCGCGATGCGCAAGCCGTGATGAACCGGCTGGCGCCGATCGACGTGTGCCGCAAGGTCGCCGACCTTACCATTTCCAGCCAGCAGCTGGTCGAGATCGCCAAGGCGCTGACGCTCGATTGCCGGGTGCTGATCCTCGACGAGCCGACGGCGGCGCTGACGGAGGCCGAAGCGCAAGCGCTTTTCGGCATCATCCGCGACCTGAAGGCTGCGGGCATTTCCATCATCTATATCAGCCATCGCATGGCCGAAATCTTCAGCCTGTGCGACCGGGTCACCGTTTTTCGCGACGGCCGCCACGTCTCGACGGAGTACATTGCCGATGTGACGCCCGATGATGTCGTTCGCCGCATGGTCGGCCGCGAGATCACGCAGCTCTATCCGCCGAAGCAGGCACAAGGCGAACAGTCCGGCGAGGTCATCCTGTCGGTTCGGGGTCTCAGCGACGGCGAACGCATTCATGATGTCGCCTTCGAGCTGCGCAGGGGAGAAATTCTCGGGATCGGCGGGCTGATCGGCTCCGGCCGCACAGAGATCGCCGAGGCGATCTGCGGGTTGCGCCGGAAGGTTCGCGGCGACGTGCTGCTGCACGGCAAGAAGCAGACGATCGGCAACTACAGAAACGCGGTCGACGCCGGCATCGTCTACCTCTCGGAGGATCGCAAGGGCTCCGGCGTGTTCGTCGACATGTCGATCGCTCAGAACATTTCGGTGCTGGATCTGAAGACGCTGACCGGGCCGCTCGGCTTGATGAACACGAAGGCGGAAGCGGACCTCGCCCGCGATTTCACCCGGCGGCTCGGCGTGCGCATGGGCGGTATCGCCATGCCGGTATCGTCGCTCTCGGGCGGCAACCAGCAGAAGGTGGCCATCGCCAAGCAGCTCGCGGTGCGGCCGAAGGTCATTCTCATGGACGAACCGACGCGCGGCATCGACGTCGGCGCCAAATCGGAAATTCACCGCCTGTTGCGCGATCTCGCGTGCTCGGGCATCGGCATCGTCGTCATCTCGTCGGAACTGCCCGAACTTCTGGGGCTGTGCGACCGAGTGCTGGTTGTGCGCGAGGGCGGCATTGCCGGCGAACTCGGCGAGGCCGAGATGACGGAGGAGGCGGTGATCCGCCTTGCCTCCGGGGTCGGGCAGCACGGCGAACCACAGAAAATCAAGGCGGCCGAGCATGTTGCCTGAAACAAGCAGACGGAATGGGGAGGCGGAAATGGCAGTCGATACGGTGGTTGCAACGCAGGTTCAGGTTCCGGCCTGGCGACGGATCGGCACAATGCGCGAGGCTGGGCTGATCGCCATCATTCTTGCGCTCGGCATCGTCATGAGCTTTGCCTCGCCACACTTTCTCACCTTCGGCAACATGCGCGCGATGCTGATGAGCTTCTCAGTCGAAGGCATCGTCGTTGTCGGCATGACAATCCTCTTGATCGTCGGCGGTATCGATCTCGCAGTCGGCTCGGTCGTCTGCTTCGCCATGGTGCTCGCGGGGTCGCTGTTCCTCGCCGGGGTCGATCCATGGACGGCCTCGCTCTTCGGGATCCTCGCTAGCAGCCTCATCGGCGCCATAATGGGCTTCTTCGTCACCGTGGTCGGGCTCAACCATTTCATCACGTCGCTTGCGGCAATGGTGATCGTGCGCGGACTTTGCCTCGTCATCACCAAGGGTACACCGCTGTCGCTGTTCACCATGCCGGCATCGTTCAAGGCCGTCGGCCAAGGCACCTTCCATGGCGTGCCCTATGTCATCCTGATCTTCGTCGCCGTCGTAATCCTGTTCGACTTCCTGCTGCGCCGGGCGACCGCATTTCGCAAGGTGTTCTACACCGGCAGCAACGAGAAGGCGGCGCTCTATTCCGGCATCAAGACCAAGCAGGTGAAGTTCTGGGTAACCGTGCTCTGCTCGACGCTCGCCGGTGTCGCCGGCGTCATCTACATGTCGCGCTTTGGCGCCGCCACGCCCACCTTCGGCGTCGGCATGGAACTCAACATCATTGCGGCCGCGGTCATCGGTGGGGCCTCGCTCAACGGTGGATCAGGAACGATCCTCGGCGCCATCCTCGGCATCGCGCTACTGTCGGTCGTCACCAGTTCGCTGATCCTGCTCGACGTCTCGGTCTATTGGCAGGACATGATCAAGGGCTGCATTCTGCTTGCCGCCGTCTCCATCGATCATTTCCTGCACAAGCGGAAGGCCATCTGAACATGCCGATCGCCAAGCCCAATCAGAACCTCATTTCCAGTGCACGCGAGGAACTCGTCGTTGCCCGGCAGATGCATCAGGCACTGGTGCTGCACTTCCTCGAGGGCCTGACGCAGTCGCAGATTGCCGACCGGCTCGGCATCTCGCAGCCGACGGTCAACCGCCTGATCAAGCGCGGACGCCAGCTCGGCCTGGTCGAAATCAAGATCAAGTCTCCCGTCGAGCCGCTGGTCGACATGGAGGAGCAATTGCTGGCGCTTGGCGGCATCAGCCGTGCCGTCGTCGTTCCGACCGTGTCGGACAACCAGCAGACGGCGCTGCAGGCGGTGGGCGAGGCTGCCGCCCGGCTGCTGATGGAAGAGATTGCCGACGGCGACACCATCTGCATCACCGGCGGCAAGGGCGTCAGCGCCGTCGTTGCCGGTCTGCACCCGTCACGGCGCCTGGATGTCGAGGTGATCCCGGCGACCGGCTGCGTGCAGGGCAAGCACTACACCGACGTCAACCACGTCTCGACCCTCCTGGCGGATCGGCTCGGCGGCAGGTCCTATCAGATCCATGCGCCGCTCTTTGCCGACAGTGCCGCGGAGCGCGCCATGCTGATCAACATGCGCTCGGTGGCCGACGTGTTCAAGCGCGCCAGGGAAGCCAAGGTCGCGATCGTCGGCATCGGCTCGATCCTTTCCGACGATTCGAGCTACTACGACCTGCACCCGTCTTCGAGCACCGATCGTGACGCGATCAAACGCTCCGGCGCAAGCTGCGAACTGCTTGCGCACCTGCTCGACGACCAGGGACGGGTCTGCGACTACAGCCTCAACCGCTCGCTCGTCTCGCTGACGCTCGACGAGTTCGCGTCGATCCCGACCAAGATCGGGGTGGCGAGCGGGCCGAACAAGGCCGGCCCCATTCTCAGCGTCCTGCGCGGCAGGCATCTCGATACACTCGTGACCGACGAGGCGACCGGCGAGCGCATCCTTGCCATGGCAAGCGAAAAGGGACTTTCGGCATGAGCAATGAACAGTTGACGCGCGAGATCGGCCGCACCGGTGTCAAGGCATCCGCCGTCGGGCTCGGCACCTGGGCGATCGGCGGCTGGATGTGGGGCGGAACGGACGAAGGCTCGTCGATCGCCGCGATCCAGGCCTCGCTCGATGCCGGCGTGACCCTGATCGATACGGCTCCCGCCTATGGTCTCGGGCGTTCGGAGGAAATCGTCGGCAAGGCGTTGGCCGGCCGCCGCGACAAGGCGGTGATCGCAACCAAATGCGGCCTCGTCTGGCATACGACGAAGGGGCGTCATTTCTTCGACCAGGACGGAAAGCCTGTTCATCGCTACCTCGGTCGCGACGCCATCGTTCACGAGGTCGAAGAGAGCCTGAAACGGCTCAGGACGGACTATATCGACCTCTACATCACCCATTGGCAGGACCCGACCACGCCGATCGAGGAGACGGTGCGGGCGCTGGAAGACCTGAAGAATGCCGGCAAGATCCGCGCGATAGGCGCCAGCAACGTCGACCGGTCCGAGCTGGACGCCTATATCGCCACCGGCCGCCTCGACGCGATCCAGGAGCGTTTCAGCATGATCGATCGCGAGATCGAGGCGGAACTGTTGCCGCTGACGACTGCTAACGGTGTCGCCACGCTCAGCTATTCCTCGCTGGCCCTGGGCCTCTTGTCCGGTACCGTAGGCCCGGACCGGGTGTTTGCCGGAGACGATCAGCGCCGCGACAACCCGCGCTTCTCCGTCGGTAACCGTGAGAAGGCGACGGCCTTTGCCGAGGCGATACGGCCCATCGCCGAAAAGCATGCGGCCAGCATCGCCCAGACGGTCATTGCATGGACGCTTGCCCAGCCCGGCGTGACCTTTGCGTTGTGCGGCGCGCGCAATCCGGCGCAGGCGCTCGACAACGCCCGTGCAGGCACAATCCGGCTCGACGGCCAGGACCTCGCGGCGATCGATGAAGCGATAGCGGCGAAGCTCGCTCACATGGATAGGTAACGGACGCCATCATGAACCGAGAAGAGATTTTTGACGGGCTCCGCCAGAGCCCGAAGGTGGACGTCTGCGTCCTCGGCGGCGGCATCAACGGCCTCAGCGTGTTTCGCGAGCTGGCGCTGCAGGGCGTCAATGTCGTGCTCGTCGAGAAACACGATTTCTGTTCCGGCGCCAGCGCCGCGCTGTCGCGCATGGTTCATGGCGGATTGCGCTATCTCGAAAACGGCGAATTCAGCCTGGTGCGGGAATCGCTTGTCGAGCGCGACCGGCTCCTTCGCAACGCGCCGCACTATGTCGGTCCACTACCGACGACGGTTCCCGTGTTCGACGTGTTCTCCGGCATCGCCAACGGCGCGGTCCGGTTCCTTGGCTTGAGCCGGCGGCCGAGCCGCCGTGGCGCTGTCGTCATCAAGGCGGGGCTGGCGATCTACGATTTCCTGACGCGCAAGCGCGCCATGATGCCGCGCCATGAGTTTCGCGGCCGGCGCGCGACGCTTGGCCGATGGCCGGCGCTCAATCCGGCGATCAAGAATTCCGCGACCTATTATGACGCCTGGGTCAGTCAGCCCGAGCGCCTCGGCATCGAGCTGCTTCAGGACGGGCTTTCGGCTGGCACCCATGCGCGCGCTGTCAACTATGCCGAGCTGAAGCTGACCGCTCCCGGGCGCTATGCTGTCAGAGACAATATGTCCGGTGCTGAGATTTCGATCGAGCCGACACTGATCATCAACGCCACCGGCGGCTGGATCGACATCGCCAATCAGAGCCTGTTTTCCGAACCGGCCCGGCCGGCACCGTTGATGGGCGGCACCAAAGGGTCGCATCTGATCATCAACAACGACGATCTGACCCGCGCGCTCGATGGACACATGATCTATTACGAGAATGAGGACGGGCGCATCTGCATCCTGTTTCCCTATCTCGGCAAGGTTCTGGTCGGCTCCACCGACATTCGCGTCGACGATCCGGAAACGGTACGATGCGAGACGGCGGAACGGGACTACATCCTCCAGTCGTTGGCCTTCGTCCTGCCGACGATCAAGGTTCGTCCCGATGAGGTCGTCTTCCAGTTTTCCGGGGTCCGGCCGCTGCCGGCGAGCAAGGACAGTTTTACCGGCCGCATCCCGCGCGATCACTATTGTACCTTCGTCGAGACTACCGATGCCGGGCCGCCGGTCTTATGCATGATCGGTGGCAAATGGACGACCTTCCGCTCCTTCGGAGAGCTGGCTGCCGATCTCGTGCTCGAACGGCTGGTTAGACCTCGCCGCGTGGCCACGGCCGACCGGGCGATTGGTGGCGGCCGGGATTTCCCCGCCGACCGGGAAGCCTGGATTGCGCGGGTTGCCGCAGCCACAACCCTTTCGCCGCCGCGCGTTGCCACGCTCTTCGAGCGCTATGGCACGGATGCCGGGCGCATCGCCGAATTCGTCGCCGCCGCGCCCGACGCGCCGCTTCCGCATCCTGATTATTCGACCCGCGAAGTCCAGTTCCTGATCCGCAGCGAGAAGGTCGAGCAACTCGACGACCTCTTGCTTCGCCGCACGACGCTGGCGATCACCGGCGAGCTTTCGCTCGAAATGACGGACGCCGTGCTCGCATTGCTCGCGGCCGAAAAACATTGGCCTGCCGGCCGCCAGGCACTTGAACGTGCCCGTTTTCTCACCCTTCTCCTCGAACGCCACGGCGTCGATGAAGACATGCTTTCCGCACGGAACGAACAAAGGAGTGCACTATGCGAAACAACCGCAAGGTCCGGATGAACCGTCTTTTTGGCGCAGGACGCTGCCTGGACGTGGCCATCGACCATGGCGTCTGCAACGAACCGTCGTTCCTCGACGGTCTTGAGAACATGGAATCCGTGGTGAGGGCCCTGGTCGACGCCAGGCCCGATGCGATCCAGATGAACTATGGCCAGGCCGATCTGCTCCAGGACCTTCCGGGCAAGGACAAGCCGGCTCTGGTCATGCGTATCGACATGGGCAACCCGTATAATCGCATCCGCCACCGCGACATGTGGGCTGTGCTGCAGAACGAGGCCGAACCGCTGGTCGGCGCTTTGGAGATGGATGCCGCCTGCGTGGTCGTCAATCTGTTCATGCTGCCCGACGAACCGGACCTCTTTCGCCAGTGCGTCACAAACATTTCCCGCGTCCGTGCCGATTGCGAAAAATACGGCATGCCGCTGATGATCGAGCCACTGGTCATGCAGCCGGTCACCGAGCGCGGCGGCTACATGGTCGATGGCGATGCGGAAAAAATCGTCACGTTGACGCGGCTCGCCCGTGAGATGGGCGCCGATATCGTCAAGGCCGACCCGACGACAAATGCCGAGGATTTCCACCGCGTGGTCGAGGCAGCCCGCTGCCCGGTTCTGGTGCGCGGCGGCGGCAAAGAGGACCTGCGTGCCGTATTCGACAAGTCTGCGGCCTTGATACGGCAGGGCGCTGTGGGCATGGTCTATGGGCGCAATATCTACCAGCATGCAAACCCGAGCGCCGTCGTTCGCGGTTTGATGGCCATCGTGCACGATGACGCCGATGGCGCAGCCGCCTTCGCCCTGTATCAGCAAGGCTGAGAAAGACGATCCGAACCTTGGGAGGGGTTCTTCAATGGCAGACTATCTTTTAGGACTCGACGCCGGAAACACCGTCATCAAGGCGGTGATTTTCGACCTTGAGGGCAACGAGATCGCGGCGGCTGCGCAGGAGGGGCACAGCCGGGTTCCGCGGCCCGGGCATGTCGAGCGGGGGCTCGAAGAGCTGTGGACCCATGCCCGGGCAGTCATCCGCCAATGCGTCGAACGTGCCGGCATCCGTGCCGAAGAGATCGTGGCGATCGGTTGCGCCGGTCACGGCAACGGCCTTTATGCTCTCGACCAGGGCGGTGAGCCGCTTCTCGGCATCCAGTCGCTCGACACGCGTGCCGCCGGGCTGGTGGAAGAATGGAAGGCACAGGGTGTCGGCGACCGCACCTATGCCATCGGCCGGCAACGGCCCTGGCCGTCGCAGACGCCGACCTTGCTTGCCTGGCTCAAGCGTTTCCAGCCCGAGACCTATGCCAGGATCGGCACGGTGTTTCTGTGCAAGGATTTCATCGTCAACCGACTGACCGGCAAGCGGGTCAGCGACGTCTCGGATATGACCGGCTGCGGCCTCCTTAATGTCGTCAACCGCTGCTACGACCGCGATCTGATGGCGGCCTTCGATCTCGGCGAGGCAACCGGCCTCTTGCCTGACCTCGCCGAAAGTGCGGATGTGGTCGGCACGGTCACGCCGGAGGCGGCAGCACAAACCGGTCTTGCCGCGGGCACGCCGGTGGTCGGCGGTCTCTTCGATGTCGTCGCCTCGGCAATCGGCTCCGGCGTCACGCGCACCGGCGCTGCCTCGATCATCGCCGGAACCTGGAGCATCAACCAGGTGATTATCGATGGCCCTGACCTTTCGGGCCCGGTGTTCATGTCCTCCACCTTCGATCGCGGCCGCTACATGGCAATCGAATCGAGCGCGACGTCGGCGGCCAATCTCGAATGGCTGGTGCGCGAGTTCTTTGCTGACAGCGGCATCGAAGACGGCCGATCGCCGTTTGACGTCTGCTGCTCGTTTGCATCCGATATCGAACCGGCCGCGGATGACCCGATCTATCATCCGTTTCTCTACGGCGCGCAGCAGGACGGAAACGCCCGCGCCGGGTTCTATGGCGTCGCCGGCTGGCACACGAAGGGTCACCTGGTGCGCGCGGTTCTCGAAGGTGTCGCCTTCGGCCACCGCCAGCACATCGCCACGATGCGGGCGGCGGGCGCGACCTTCGATGAGGCGGTGCTTTCAGGCGGCGGATCGCGCAGCCTGATCTGGCCGCAGATCTTTGCCGACGTGCTCGGGGTTCCGGTGTCAGTCGCCCGGTCGCGCGAAACCGGCGCGCTGGGGGCAGCAATAGCCGCCGGCACGGGGGCAGGCATCTTTGCCGATTTCTCGGAAGGTGCGGCAGCCATGGTGAGGACGGAACGCCACTACCGCCCGAACGCGGCGATAGCGCGCCACTACACGCGACGGTACGAGCTTTATCGGGACATCGCCGACGCAATGGCGCCGATCTGGCGACGGCTTTCGAACGCCGAAGCCGAGGTTTCGGAGGCGGCGGCTTAGAGTATTTCCAGGAAAAGTGCGAAGCGGTCTTCCGTCAGGAAATGCGTAAAAACAAGGAGATAGAGCGTTTCTGCGACTCCACTTAGACCGGAAACGCTCTAGACGCGGGCCAGCGAAAGAGTGAAGCCGAGGGCCGGGACCGGCCTTCGGCTTGATCGTTCCACGTCGATCCGAGCGCCGCTGACCCGGGGAGGATCGGGTAACGGCGCTGCGATCGCGTGGGAACCATCAGAACCGCATGTTCACGCCGGCCTTGATGACGTGGCTGTTGATGTCCTTCTCGCTCGACCCAAAGGCCGTGTTGGTGCGGACGTCGGGCGTGGTGATGTAGTTGTATTCGATCTTCGCCGAGAGACCGCCGGCGAAAGCCTGCTCGACGCCGGCGCCCACCAGATAACCGCCCTTGAAGCCGACATCGTTCTGGACGCCGCCGCCCTTCTTGTAGTTGGTCATGGCATAACCGGCCGTGCCGTAGACGAGTGTCTGGTCGAACGAGAGGCCGGCCTTCGCCTTGATCGCGCCGCGCCATTTTTCCTTGAGTTTGCCGCCGCTGACCTTGTGTTCGGTGTCGCCGAGATAGGAGCCTTCGATTTCGGCACCGACGATGCCGGGACCGACCTGCATGTTGTAGCCGGCCTGTGCGCCGAAGACGACGCCGTTGCGGTCGGAAAACGGATTGGGACTACCGGTAAAGCCGAGACCGCCATGGGCGCCGACATAGGCACCGCTCCAATTGAAGGCAGGCGGGTCCTGGTAGGACGAAGCCGGTTCCGGCGAATAGGGGTCGGCGGCCAGTGCCTGTTGCACACCGGCTGTGGCCAAAAAGGTGATGCCGAGCCAGAGGGGAAGTTTGTGACGTTGCCGCATGGCGTTGCTCCGTGGATTGGACTAGGCGCCGGTCGCGGCGCATTTATCTTCTCTCTTCGCTTCGCGCCGGCTGGCACGATTATCGACGCTGGAAGATGTGCGCATTTGTGCGCCGCACGGATTGCATCAACATTGCAAATATCGACTAAATCGCTGATTTTGTTATTAATAACCTGTTAGACTCTATGGCGAAGATGCGGCAGTCAATCGCCCAAAGTCTTTCACGCGACCGGCAGGGTCATGCGGAAACAGGCGCCACCGGTCGGCGCACAGACCACCGATATGTGGCCCTTGTGACGGTTGACGATCTCGCTGACGAGATGCAGCCCAAGGCCAGCACCGTGGTCACGCGGTTGCAACCGGTGAAACGGCTCGAAAATCCGCTCCCGTTCGCTTTCGGGAATGCCGGGCCCCTCGTCGCTGACCTCGATGATACCACCACGCTCGACGTGAATGGAGATCAGGCCGCCAGCATGCTCGATTGCGTTGCGCACCAGATTGGTGACGGCACGCTCCAGCGCGCCAGCGTCTCCCCGCGCGCTAACCTGAGCGGGCCCATGGGTAAAAGAGATGTCGCAATCGGCCGACAGTGCGAGAGGGGCGAGGTCGGCGGCGACGTCGCGGCAGAGCGAAACCAGGTCGAGGGGTGCGAAATGCGCGCCGTCGCGGTCGATGCGCTCGAGGTCGAGCAGCTGTTCGGCAAGGCCGGCAATACGGGCGGCATCAACAAGAAGACGGGCGCGCAACGGCCCGATGTCCATGCCCTCCAGCCGGGTCTGCAGGATCGCGACCGGGGTCCTCAACTCGTGGGCTGCATCCAAAATGAAGCGCTGGCGGCGCTCGTAACCTTCATCCAAGCGCTGCAGCGCACCGTTGACGGCTTCGACCAGCGGGCGCACCTCGCCCGGCACGCGGCCATCGGGCAGACGGGCGCCCCGGCGGTCGACATCGATGCTTTTGGCGTGGTCGGCGACCTCGGCGAGGCTGGAAAAGGCACGGCGCACAATGATCGGAATGGCGAAGGCGGGAATGAGCACGAGGATGAGCACGATCGGCAGCAGCAGCAGGTTCGTCAGGAAGAACACCGCGAACGAGGCGCTCCACAGGCGCCCACCGCCGGTCAGAACCGTGTAAGTGCCGTTCTCGGTCTCGATCGCGCGAACGATCGCCGAGAGCAGGTAGGGTTCCAGTCCGTCGCGGATGTCGGCGAAGGCGACGCGGTCGAGATGCTCGCCGATGCCGCGATAGGCATCGGGGACCGGCCCGCTTTGGATCGTCTCGCCGCGCTCGTTGCGCACGACGAACCAGAAGCCCGGCGTTTCGGCGAGCAGGGCCTGAAGCTGCGGCGTGTTTTTCAGCCTCAGTTTCTGGTCGGGGGTCACCTCGACGGCACTGGCGGCAATCGACGCCGAACTGGCATCAAGGATCATGCCGCCGAGATCGGCCCGGATCAAAAGCGCCATGAAGCCTGCAATGACGGCAACGAGCAGCAGCACCTGAAATGTGAGGATGTGCCAGATGAGCCGCTTCTTCAGCGAGTGGTTGGGGTTGTCGCTCATGACATCGGTCTCAGCAGGTAGCCGACCCCACGAATGCCGTGGATCTCCACGCCGGAGCCGGACTCCAGCAATTTCCGGCGCAGTCTCGAAACATGGGCGTCGAGCGAGTTGGACTGGATTTCGTCGTCGTACCCGTAGACGGATTCCTCCAGCGTCGAGCGTTGCACGGTGCGCCCCTGCCGTCGCGCCAGCGCTTCGAGCACAAGCAGTTCCCGGCGGGGAAGCTCGAGCACGCGGCCGTCGATCCGCGCTTCCCGAGCGCCGAAATCGAAGACAAGATTGCCGATGCGTGCGGTCATCGGTGCGATATCGGGTGCCCGGCGCATCAGCGCGCGTAGTCTTGCCAACAATTCCTCGACCGCGAAGGGTTTGGCGAGATAATCGTCGGCCCCCATGTCCAGCCCCTTGATCCGCTCGTCGACGGCGCCACGCGCCGTCAGCACGATCACCGGGATGCCCGACTTCAGCGCGCGAACACGGGGAATGAGCGTCAACCCGTCTCCGTCAGGCAATTGCCGGTCGAGAATGATCGCGTCATGGACCCGGTTGGCCATCGCGGCGATGGCGTGATCGAGCGACGGCGCATGGTCGAGGATCATGTCGTAGCGGCCAAGGGCAACGCCGAGCGCGGCAGCCATCTCAGGCTCGTCCTCTACAAGGAGTAGGCGCATGTCTCGATTCTCCAACGTGTCTGTGCGGTAGGCGCACATTTGCTTGAGCACCATTGCCGCAAAGTTGCGGTTGGTTCGCGCTCTGACTGCATCATTTACAGGCTGGCGCGCAATGCGGCCGCAACGCTGCGCCGGCAGCCTTTACGGTATCCGGCGGCTCCAAGTGATATGAGAGGCAAGTATTGCGCGTCTTGGCGAAAGGGCGTTCATGCAGGGATTATCACGGAGGCGATCGTCATCGGCGCATTGAGGAAGCAGAGAATGCGCGAGAGCCTGCCGTATGGCCGCACCGAACAGCACGCGCGCTGCGCAGTTCGCTACCGCACGTATGAACCGCGCAGTAGCTCATTCACCGGGCATGGCGGCGGCGATACGCATGCCGGTGAAACGGGCAGATGTGACGGCCCCGAAAGCCCATCACATCCTTGAAAGATTTGCCGGGCGAAGCCTAGGCGACTGCCATCATCGACTGGAACGCCTCGTAGGCGGCCAGAACCGTCTCCCGTTGCGCGTCATGGCCGGAAACGAAGGCGTCGCCATAGATGGTTTCGTCGGGATATTCCGTGATCAGCGTCAGCGGCGCCTTGTGGCGATCGTCGACGGAGATCATGCAGGGGAAGCCGTTGATGATGCGGAAGCCGGTCTCGCCCGCATGGGTTTCGTAAAGCGCGATCTGCTGATCATTGTAGGCGAGAAGACCGGGCACAGTGGCGAGTCGAGCCGTCACCGCTTCGATCAACTGTTCGGCACGCGCTTCCCAATCGGCGTGGTGGCGCATGATCAGGAAGAAGCCCTTCGGCAGCGTCCACATGGCAAAGCCGCGCGGCACATAGCCGGACAGCGGCCGTGTCCATTCGTGCGAGGGGTAGCCGTGCAGGTTGACATGAAGCTCGGCGCCCGACAGGGCTTCGGCCTCGTTGCGGATCGCCCGCTCGTTGAGGGCGGCGCCGGCGCGATATTCAAGATCGTCGCCAAGCGCAGTGTAGCGGGCGGCGTGATGCATGTGCAGCGGGTTATCGGCACGCAACCGCTGGTGAACGGCATAACCGTCGGGGTTTTCGAGCGGAGATATCGTGAAGTGCGTGCTGGGGAGAGTGGCCAGCGTCTGAGCCGCGCGCAATGCGCCGACGATGCCGGTGGTCTCGTTGGGGTGCTGGCCGCCGCTGATCATCACGGCAGCATCGGTGCCTTTGTGATAGCGCGCCTTGACCGGGCGACCGGCCCGCGAATGTGCTTCAAAGGGCTGGCCTTCGATCTTTTCCAGTTCGGCATGGATCTGCGCAACCGCGAGCGGTGCCTGAGCCGTGTCGAGAGGTTGGATTTCGCCGTCGGCGTCCGTCGTCGCGAGCGGTCGGGTTTCGACGCGAACCGTGGGTTTGCCATCGGCAAAGACGATTTCGGGGACGATCTGGCCGGGTTTCAGGCCACGGTCGCCCAACGGACGGCCCGACTTCTTCTGGAAGACTTCGAGCAGCGAGAAATAGAAGTCCTCATGCATCGCTTCGCGCAGGCTGACGACCTCTTCGCCGACCGGCAGCTGCAGATCGTTGATCGGCAACGTCGCACGGATGTTGAGTTCGTCGAAATAGGGTTCGCTGTCGCCCCAGCCGTGCTCGGCGATTGCACGCATGGCGCCTGCAAACAGCCGCTCATAGTCAGTTTCGAGGTGGCATTCCCGCCGCTTGCTGCTGCTGTCGTCGAGACGGACCCAGCCGGTCGGAGACAGGAGTGTTTCGCCGATGAAATCGGTGTGCTGGCGGTTGGGCGCAAACACCGTATGGGCTTCCGTGCATCCGTCGGCAAAGGTCAGCGCGACGTCGTAGGTTAGTGCCGTATCGCTGCCGCCGACAAAGACGATCTCGGCGTCGCCGACGAGCGCTGCCAGCGGATAGGCTTCGAGCAGGAAGCGGTTCGCCGGGCAGTTTTCGGGCTGCGGATAGCGGATATCGACGCGCTTCAGTGCCTTGCGGTCGACCTCCTCGAGAAAGAAGTGCAAGAGCGGCTTGTAGGCGCTCCTGAGCTTTGCCTCGACGCCGAAGGCACCAAGCTTCTGCTCGGCCGCCCTGCGGCTTTCGCGATCATCGAAGAGCCATGCCTCCAGCCGGGTGCCGCGAGCAACCTCCTTGCCATAGGTTGCGAGCATGGTGTCGAGCGTGCGCTCGAACGTCCCTTCGAAAATTGTGGTCATCGTGAAGTTCTGCCTGTTGGGTCGAGACTGTCGCGCAGCCAGTCGCCGAGAAGGTTGAGGCCAAGGACGGTAAGAAGGATTGCAAGGCCTGGGAAGACGCTGACCCACCAGGCGTTCTGCAGGTAGGTGCGGCCGTCGGCGAGCATGCCGCCCCAGCTCGGGATCAGCGGGTCGACGCCGAGGCCGAGGAAGGTCAGGCTGCTCTCGAGCAGGATGTTGTTGGCAACGTTGAGCGTCATCAACACGATGACCGGGCCGATCAGGTTCGGCAGCAGATGCTGGAACAGGATCTTCACATCGCGAACGCCGATGGCGCGGGCCGACTGGATGAACTCCCGTTCGCGCAGCGACAGCACCGAGCCGCGCACGAGACGGGCATATTGCACCCATTGCGAGATGATCAGTAGCACGATCGTGTTGGTCAGCCCGCCGCCGACGATGGCGATGAAGGTGATGGCGAGCAGGATGAAGGGCAGCGCCAGCTGCACGTCGGCAAATCGCATGACGACCATGTCCCAGAAGCCGCGATAGTAGCCGGAGACGAGGCCCATCACCACGCCGATTACGACGGCACCGGCTACCGAGGTGAAGCCGACGAGCAGGGAAATCTTGCCGCCGGCAACGACGCGAGCAAGCACGTCACGGCCGAGCGGGTCGGTGCCGAGCGGATGTGCCCAGTTGACGAAGGGCGGCGTCAGCCGCGCCATCAGATCGATTTTGTCGGCGCCGCCCGGAAAGAGCACACCTGACAAGAGAACAGCGAGGCACATGCCGCCGGCAAGCAGCGCGCCGAGGATGAATTCGAGGTTGCGGAAACGGGCGAAACGGGTGTTTGCGGCCTTGGTGGTCATCGGCTCACTCCGTCCGGATGCGCGGGTCGACGAGGCCATAGGCGATGTCGACGATGAGGTTAACGCCGACGATCATCAGCGAGAGCACGGTGATGACGGCCTGCAGCACGGGATAGTCGCGGGCGCCGACGGCGTCGAAGGCGAGGGTGCCCATGCCCGGCCAGTTGAACACGCGCTCCACGACGACGATGCCGCCGAGAAGACCGCCGAACTGGAGGCCGAAATAGGTGATGAGCGGGATGGCACAGTTACGCAGCGCATGCTTGTAGAGCACCTTGCTTTCGCTGAGGCCCTTGGCGCGGGCCACCATGATGTATTGCGACTGCAGGGTTTCGAGCATCGCCGTGCGCACCAGGCGGACATTGGTTGCCGTCAGGATGATGCCCATGGTGACAGCCGGCATGATGAAGCTCGCAAACCCGTCCATGCCGCTCGGCGGCAGCCATTTGAGCGTGATCGAAAACAACAGCACCAGCATGATCGCCAGCCAGAAGTTCGGGAAGGACAGGCCAACGAGCGAGAGGATGCGGATCGCCTGATCAGCCCATTTGCCGCGGGCGACAGCCGCCTTGATGCCGAGCGGGATCGAAATGATGATCGAAACGATGAGTGACGCGAAGGCCAGCATCATCGTTGCCGGCAGGGCGGCGGCAATCAGCTGCGAGACCGGGGTGCCGCCCATGAACGAGCGGCCGAAATCCAATGTGAACAGGCCTTTGATGAAGGCAAAATACTGCGTCATGAAGGGTTGGTTGAGGCCGAGCGCCTCGCGGATGCGCGAGAGGTCTTCCTCGGTGACGCTACCCGCACCTTGGGCGAGCATCAGTGCCGGGTCGCCCGTCAGGCGGATGGCAAAGGAGACGATGAGCGTTACGACGAAAACAACGAACACCGCCTGCAGAACACGTTTGATCAAAAATCCGGCCAACTTACCCGCCCTTCATGAAAACGACCCGCCGCTCGCTATTGGGGAGCGGCGGATCTGATTGTTAATCGACCGTGACGTCCGTCAGCCGCAGGCGGCTGTCGGGAACAGGCGTGAAGTTCTTGACGCGCTTGCTCACGCCGAAGATGGCGTTGAGGTTGTAGAGCGGCATTTCCAGCGCGCGGTCGGCGGCGTAGTTGGCGATCTGCTTGAGGATTTCCTCGCGCTTGGGCTGATCGGTGATTGAACGCTGGGATTCGAGCAGCTTGTCGAGTTCGGCGTCGCTGTCGTACGGGTTCCACTTTTCACCCGAGTGGTACATCGAGTAGGCCGTGTTGTCGTAATCGAGCGTCCAGCCGCCCCAGGCCTGCTGGAACATCGCGCCCGTCTTGCCGGCCGGAATGATGTCGTTCAACAGAACGTTGGTTTCGTAAGGCTTGATCGTCGCGTTGATGCCGACGAGCTGCAGGTAGCTGGCGACGGCCTGAACAACTTCGTTGAAGGTTGCGTCGTTGCCGCGCACGTCGATCTGGACGGAAGCACCCGGCGCGACGCCCGCTTCCTTCAACAGCGCCTTCGCCTGCTCCGGATCGTATGGCAACGGCTTCATGCTTGGGTCGAAGCCGAACGACAGTTCGCCCTGGAAGCTGGCGATCGGAGCGGCCTGGCCGCCGAGGATCGACTGGATGATGGTGTCGCGGTCGACGCCGAGGATCAGCGCCTTGCGGACCTTCGGATCCTTGGTGATGCCGTCGCGGGTGTTGAAACGCAGCGCATAGACGGTCGGGCCGGGGGTCGAGACGAGTTCGAGCTTGTCGTCACCCTCGATCGTCGGGATCATGCCGATCGGGATGGTCGGCGGGATGACGAGATCGACGCGGCCGGCCTGCAATTCGGCAACGGCGGTTGCCGGCTCGGCGATGAAGCGGAAGTCGAGGTTGGAAAGCTTCGGTGCGCCGCCCCAATGATCGGCGAAGGCTTCGAGCTTGATCGCCACCTTCGGCTCATAGGAGACGAATTTGAATGGGCCGGTACCGACAGGATGGGTGTTGAAATAGTCCTCACCCTTTTCCTGGATGTATTTCGGCGGCACGATCATCGCGCCGTAGCCGGCGAGCTTGGTCAGTAGAACAGGATCCGGTGACTTCAGGTGGAGATCGACAGTCTTCTCGTCGACGATCTCGACACGCTCGATGACCGCATAGTTGGATTTCTGTGGCCCCTTGGAGCCTTCTTCGCCGAGCAGGCGATCGAAGGTGTATTTCACGGCTTCGGCGTTGAAAGGCTCGCCATTGTGGAACTTGACGCCTTCGCGCAGCGTGAAGCGCAGGCGCTTGCCGCCGTCGAGCTCTTCCCAGGCGGTTGCAAGGCCTGGAACCAGCTTGCGGTCAGGGCCGCGATAGGTCAGGCCGTCGAAAATGTTGGTGGAGACAGATGCCCAGTTGACGAGGAAGGTGTCGACCGGATCCCAGCTGCCCGGATCCTGTGGCGACGAAACCGTCAATGTGCCGGCGGCAAAGGCCGGCGCGGCCGTCAGAAAGCTGCCAGTCAGCGCAAGCGCGATGAAGGCGGCGTGGATCCCCTTTTTGTTGATCATTTTTTACTCACTCCTGTTTCGACTGCCTTCCCCTGAAAAGAGAAAGCGGCTTTACGCGTCCAGGGCCACGAAATGGCCCGGCGCGATCTCCTTGCGCGGAAGCACCGCGGGTTCTTCTCCGACACGCCGGATCGGGCTCGGGATCTCGCCTTCGATCATCCCCCGGTCGCGCCCCTTGCCGGGATCGGCGACCGGAACGGCCGATAGCAGCCGGCGGGTATAGGGATGGGTCGGGGTTTCGAACACCTGGCGGCGGCTACCGAATTCCATCACCTGGCCGAGATAGAGCACGGCGACGCGGTGGCTCATGCGCTCGACCACGGCCATGTCATGGCTGATGAAGAGATAGGCGAGGCCTTCCTGTTCCTGCAGCTCCATGAACAGATTGATGATCTGGGCCTGGATCGACACGTCGAGCGCCGATAGCGCCTCGTCGGCGATGATGAGCTTGGGCCGGGATGCGAGCGCCCGGGCGATACAGACGCGCTGGCGTTGACCGCCGGAGAACTCATGCGGGTAACGCTCGGCATGGGCGGAGGTCAGCCCCACCCGCTCGAGCAGTTCGTGAACGCGCTTTTCGATTTCCTTGTTGCCAAGGATCAGCCCATGGGTGCGGATCGGTTCGGCAATCGAGAAACCGACGGTCTTGCGCGGGTCGAGTGAGGCGAAGGGATCCTGGAAGATGTACTGGATTTCCTGTTTCAGCCGCTGGCGCTCGGCAAAGCTCATGGCGGAGACCGGGCGTCCGCCGAAGAGGATTTCACCTGAGGTGGCGCTCTGGAGCTGCTGGATTGTACGGCCGATCGTCGACTTGCCGGAACCGGATTCGCCGACAAGTGCCAGGGTCTCGCCCGGGAAAATGTCGAAGCTGACATTTTCAATTGCGTGAACGCGGTGCGTGGCCCTGCCGAAAAGGTTCTTCTTGACGTCAAAGCGTGTAACGAGATCGCGCACGGAGAGGATCGGTGCTGCGTCGTAGCGGGCGGTGCGCTGGATATGCTCTTCGCCCACAAGCTTCGGCGCGCCGTCGATCATCATCGTCAGCGGCATGCGCTTGGGGAAGTCTTCGCCGGTCATGCTGCCGAGCTTCGGCACGGCGGAAAGAAGCGTCTGGGTATAGGGATGCTGTGGATTGGAGAAGATCTCGGCGACCGGGCCTTCCTCGACCTTGCGGCCCTTCCACATGACGACGACATCGTCGGCCATCTCGGCGACGACGCCCATGTCGTGGGTGATGAAGATTACCGCCATGCCGAGCTCCTTCTGGAGGTCGCGGATGATGGTGAGGATCTGTGCCTGGATGGTCACGTCGAGCGCCGTCGTCGGCTCGTCGGCAATCAAAAGCTTGGGGCGACAGGCAAGCGCCATGGCGATCATCACGCGCTGGCGCATGCCGCCGGAGAGCTGGTGCGGATAACGGCCGACGAGCTCGGTGGAATCGGGCAGCCGCACCATGTCGAGCAGCCGGCACGTTTCAGTGAGTGCTTCGGCTTTCGTCATCTTCTCGTGCAGCATCAGCACTTCGGCGATCTGGTCGCCGATCGTGAACACCGGATTGAGCGACGTCATCGGCTCCTGGAAGATCATGGCGATCTCCTTGCCGCGAATGCTGCGCATCGCTTTCTGCGGTTCGGCCGTCAGGTTCACCGCGCCGTTCTTGCCCTGGAACAGGATGCGACCGGTGGGGAACTTACCTCCCATCATGTCGGCAAGCCGCATGATCGAAAGCGAGGTCACCGATTTGCCGGAGCCCGATTCGCCGACGATTGCCAGCGTCCGTCCCGCCGTGACCGAAAAGCTCAGGTCTTCGACGACGGCATTGCCATTGAAGGCGACGGACAGGTTTTCTACGGCCAGCAGCGGGGGTGTCGTATCAGCGGTCACGCGATCTTCCTTGTCACAATGTGGTCGCGGCACGCGCGGACTGTTCATAGGCCCCCGACATGAAGCGCAGCACAGCGGCGATTTCCGAGAGTGTCTCCTCGGAAGGGCGGGCATTGGCCGTCGAGGTCACGAGCAGGCGCTCGCGGATTTGCGCATAACGGGTGCAGGCTTCCGCGCCCTTGTCGGTGATCTGGATGGTCTTTTCCTTGCCCGCCTTGCCTGTGGTGACAAGGCCGGCCGCCTCGAGCTTGCGGATGGCATAGGTCGCCACATGCGTGTCTTCGATGTCGAGCACGAGGCAGATATCGGCGAGCTTCTTGCCGCGGTCGCGGTGGCGGATCGTATGCAGGATGAGAATTTCTGTGGAGGAAAGGCCGGGCACACCGGCGGCAGCCATGCAGCGCACCATCCAGCGATGAAACGCGTGAGAAGCGAGAATCAGGCCGTACTCCACTTCCGAGAGCCCTGGGGATCCGCCTTCGGCCAGATGTGCAGAGGAGACGATCGGTCCGATCGCAGACACCGGCTTCATGTGGTCGGGCAGAGCGTCTTGCGCCCACTCCCTCCCTTCATAGCTCTCCTCAGACTTCTTTGTCATTCAGCACTTCCTCATCTTGACGATTTTATGTCATCATTTTATCGACATTTTGTCAACGAACTGCTTTGATGAATTTCGGAGCCGACCCGAGCTGGCGGCAGACGAGTGAGAGGGATGGACGATGAGCGCACGCGAAACCGGCAGCTGGGACTTCTGGATCGACCGTGGCGGCACCTTCACCGACGTGATCGGCAGGGACCCGCAAGGCGTTCTGCATGCGCGCAAGGTGTTGTCGGAGAATCCGGAAGCCTATCGTGATGCGGCCGTGCACGGCATCCGCCTGCATCTTGGCCTGCCGACCGGCACGCCGATCCCGACCGGGCTCATCAGCGAAGTGCGTATGGGCACGACGGTCGCGACCAATGCGCTGCTTGAGCGCAAGGGCGAACCGCTCGCACTGGTGACGACGCGCGGTTTCCGTGACGCGCTCAGGATCGGTTACCAGGAGCGCAAGAACATCTTCGCCACCGAAATCATCAAGCCGGAAGCGCTCTACAAGGATATCGTAGAGCTCGGCGAACGGGTCCTGGCTGACGGCACGGTCGAGCAGGCACTGGATGAGGCCGAGGCGCGCCAGGCGCTGACGGCGCTTCGCGACCAGGGTTACAACACCGTCGCGATCGTCTTCATGCACGCCTATAAATATCCGGAGCACGAGGCGCTGGTTGCTCGGCTTGCCCGCGAAATGGGCTTCGAGCAGGTGTCGGTCAGCCACGAAGTCTCGCCGCTGATCAAATATGTCGGTCGCGGCGATACCACCGTCATCGACGCCTATCTCTCGCCGGTGCTGCGCCGCTATGTGGCGCAGGTGTCGAGCGAACTCGACGTCGAGCGCTCCGGCGCGCGCGTCATGTTCATGATGTCGTCGGGTGGCCTGACGGCCGCCGACATGTTCCAGGGCAAGGATGCGATCCTCTCCGGTCCGGCTGGCGGTGTTGTCGGGTTGGCGAAAACCGGTGAAGCGGCCGGTTTCGACCGCGTCATCGGCTTCGACATGGGCGGCACCTCTACCGACGTTGCCCATTTCGACGGCGAATACGAGCGCGCCTTCGAAACCGAAGTCGCCGGCGTGCGCGTGCGCGCGCCGATGATGCTGATCCACACGGTTGCCGCCGGCGGCGGTTCGATCCTGCATTTCGACGGCGAGCGCTTCCGCGTCGGACCGGATTCCGCCGGCGCCAATCCGGGCCCTTCCTGCTATCGCAACGGCGGCCCGCTTGCGGTCACAGACGCCAATGTGATGCTTGGCAAGCTGATGCCGGAATTCTTCCCGGCGCTGTTCGGGCCGGAGCAGAACGAGCGTCTCGATGTCGAGACGGTGCGTGAGCGTTTCGCCGCGATGGCCGCCGAAATCGGCGATGGCCGGGCGCCTGAGGATGTTGCCGACGGTTTCATCCGCATTGCGGTCGCCAACATGGTCGAGGCGATCAAGAAGATCTCGGTCCAGCGCGGCTATGACGTGACGCGCTATGCGCTCAGCTGCTTCGGCGGCGCAGGCGGCCAGCACGCCTGCCTTGTCGCCGACCAGCTCGGGATGAAGAGCATTCTGGTGCATCCTATGTCCGGCCTGCTGTCGGCCTATGGCATGGGCCTTGCCGATATCCGCGCCACCCGTCAGAAGGCGCTCGGCGTTGCGCTCGACGACAAGGCGCCTTCGGCGCTTGCCGAGCTTGGGTCCGAACTGCAGGTCGAATGCCTCGGCGAACTCGAAGCACAGGGCATCGCCCGCGACGAGATCCGCACCCATCTTCGCGCCCATATCCGCTATGCCGGGACCGACACGGTCCTGGCTGTCGATGCGACCTTTCCCGGGCATGACGATATCGCCCGCCTGCGCGCCGAATTCGAGACCTTGCACAAGCGCCGCTACGGCTTCGTCGCCGACAACAAGGCGCTGGTGATCGACGCTGTCGAGGTCGAAACCGTCGGCGGCGGCGCTGCCCAGATGGAAGGTGAAGGCTTGGTGACGACGGCAGGCGCCCCCGCGCTTAGCCGCAGCACCCGCTTCTATTCCCAGGGCCAGTTCCACGATGCGCCGGTGGCGCTTCGCTCCGAGATCAAGCCCGGTCAGCGCCTCGACGGTCCGGCGATCATCATCGAGCCGAACCAGACCGTGATCGTCGAGGACGGCTGGCAGGCGGAACTGACGGCCAAGGACCATATCGTGCTTCGCCGCGTCAAGGCGCTGCCGGCGCGCAGCGCGATCGGCACCAAGGCCGATCCGGTCATGCTCGAGATCTTCAACAATCTCTTCATGTCGATCGCCGAGCAGATGGGCGTGACGCTGCAGAACACCGCCTATTCGGTGAACATCAAGGAGCGTCTCGACTTCTCCTGCGCGGTCTTCGACAACAGGGGCAATCTCGTCGCCAATGCGCCGCACATGCCGGTGCATCTGGGCTCCATGGATGCCTCTGTCGCAACTGCGATCCGCGAGAACCCGGTTATTCACCCCGGCGACGTCTTCCTGATCAATGCGCCCTACAACGGTGGCACGCATCTGCCCGACCTGACCGTCTGCACGCCCGTGTTCGACGACCAGGGTAGGGAGATCCGTTTCTGGGTTGCAAGCCGCGGCCATCATGCCGATATCGGCGGTATCTCGCCCGGCTCGATGTCGCCGCTTGCGACCAACATCGAGGAGGAAGGCGTCTATATCGACAACTTCAAGCTCATTGATGCCGGCCGCTTCTGCGAGGCCGAACTTGAGGCGTTGCTCAATGGCGCGCGCTATCCGGTTCGCAACATCGTGCAGAACGTCAACGACCTGAAGGCGCAGGTTGCCGCCAACGAAAAGGGCGTGGCGGAACTCAAGAAGATGATCGCGCAGTTCGGCGAGGATGTCGTTGAGGCCTATATGGGCCACGTCCAGGACAATGCCGCCGAAAGCGTGCGCCGCGTCCTCGACCAACTGCCTAACGGCGAATTCTCCTACGAGATGGATCAGGGCTGCAAGATCGTGGTGAAGATCACCGTCGATCGTGACAAGCGCGAGGCCACGGTCGACTTCACCGGCACGTCGGAACAGCGTTCGGACAATTTCAATGCGCCCGCTCCGGTCACTCGGGCGGCGGTGCTTTATGTCTTCCGCGTTCTCGTCGAGGCCGATATCCCGATGAACGCCGGTTGCCTCAGGCCGATCCACATCGTCATCCCGGAAGGCACGATGCTGACCCCGCGTTATCCCGCAGCGGTCGTTGCCGGCAATGTCGAAGTCAGCCAGGCTGTCACCAACTGCCTCTTCGGTGCCGTCGAAAGCCAGGCAGGCGCTCAAGGCACGATGAACAATCTGACCTTCGGCAACGCGCACTACCAGTATTACGAGACGATCTGCTCGGGCGCGTCGGCGGGGCCGGGTTACAATGGCGCCGATGCGGTCCACACCCATATGACCAATTCGCGTCTGACCGATCCGGAAATTCTTGAGACCCGCTTCCCGGTGGTGCTGGAGGACTTCCACATCCGCCGCGGCTCCGGCGGCAAGGGTAAGTGGTCGGCCGGCGACGGCACGAAGCGCACCATTCGTGCCCGGGAAAAGCTCGATTTCGCGATCCTTTCCGGTCACCGCCGTGTTGCGCCCTTCGGTATCAAGGGCGGTGAGCCCGGCAATCTCGGCCAGAACCTCGTCCGTCGCAACGACGGGCGAACCGAGGAACTGTCTGGCTGCGCCCATACGGTTCTGGAAGCCGGCGAGGCCTTTACCGTCGTCACGCCCACGGGCGGCGGCTACGGCAAGAAATGATCTCCCAAGACTGCTGCGGCGGTCTGCGGGCGGGCGAGAAATCGCCCGCCCGCTTTGCGTTTGAAAGGCCGTTCGGATGGGCGCCGCCTTGGCCGGGCCGATCCTGATGTTGCTGTTTTAACGCTAATTTAAATTCGCAATTACTAAGTATCTCTCGGTCGGTGCGCTTGAGATCTCCGCCTCCTCCCTCGGAGCGCGCGCAACATTCCGGGTCTCCTCCCACCGGTTTGGCCGACCATGTCCTGCAAACCAGCGCGATCGCGACATCACAGGAGTCACGGCAGTGACGTTCAAGAATTTATCGATATTGACCAAGGTCGGCCTCGTGGTCGTGGTCATGGGCATTTCGTCAACCCTGATCGCCCTTGCCGGTGCGCGCGGGCTCTCTTCACTCGGAACGACGATCGTCGAAGTCGGCGCCCGCGAAGAAGCCGCGCGCGAGGCGATGGACCTCAGGGTCGATATCATCGCCATCAGCCGCATGACCTATCAACTTGCGGCAACGCCCGGTAAGGCTTCGGAGTTCGGTGCGGAAACGGAAACGCGCGCCGCTGAAATGCTCGCTCGCGTCACCAAGATCGAGCTGGTCGCCGACGATGCCGAGGACAAGCTTCTCAACGACATCCGCACGACGCTGAACAGCTACTTCGACGAGATCCGCGCAATGATTGCCGTCGCCGGATCGAATGGCGCCGACGCCGCTGCCGTCAAGGCCGCGCTCGACAAGGCGCTCGACGCCCAGAAGACCGTGACGTCCGCCGTCAAGGCCTACAGCACCTATTCCGGCGATGCTCTTGCCGCTGCTCGCGCCGAGGCGCTCGAATCTTCCTCCGTCGCGATGACGATCCTCTTGGCTGCAGCCGGCGCCTGTATCGTCTTCGGCGTGGCCGTCAGCCTGCTCGTCGCGCGCCGCGGCATCGTGCTTCCGGTGCAAACGCTGACGTCGATCATGAGCGAACTTGCCGACGGCAAGCTTGATGGCGATGGCGCTGACTCTTCACGCCGCGACGAGATCGGCGAGATGGGCCGCGCCGTCGAAGTCTTCCGCAAGAATGCCATCAGCATGCGCGACATGAAGGCCCAGGAGGCGGTGCTGCATGCACGCAGCAGCGATCTCCAGTCCAATATCAGCATCGTCGTTGCCGCTGCCGTTGCCGGCGATTTCACCGGCCGTATCACCAAGGACTACGATAACGAGGACCTCAACCGCTTTGCCGCCAGCGTCAACGAGCTGGTATCGAGCGTCGATTTGACGGTCAACGAGGTCCGCCGCGTCGTGGCAGCACTCGCAGACGCCGACCTGACGCAATCCATGCGCGGTGAATTCCACGGCGCGTTCGCCGAGCTTCAGACCAACGTCAACGCCACGATGGTGACCCTGCGCTCGACGATGCAGAACGTCCGTACTGCGGCGGGCACGATCAACGACAATTCGGTGGAGTTGAGCTCGGCGGCTAACGATTTGTCGAAGCGCACCGAGCAACAGGCGGCAGCACTCGAAGAGACAGCGGCGGCCCTCGACGAAATCACCTCGACGGTCCGGACCGCGTCTGCGCGGGCCAATGAGGCGCACGAGATGGTGCGCACCACCAAGGAGAGCGCCGGACGCTCGGGTGCGATCGTGCGCAGCGCAATCGACGCCATGGGCCGCATCGAGGATTCGTCGAACCGGATCAACCAGATCATCTCGGTGATCGACGAGATAGCCTTCCAGACCAATCTACTGGCGCTCAACGCTGGCGTCGAGGCCGCCCGGGCCGGCGAGGCCGGACGCGGCTTTGCCGTCGTCGCCCAGGAAGTCCGCGAGTTGGCGCAGCGCTCGGCGAACGCCGCCAAGGAGATCAAGACGCTGATCCACAGCTCCGCAAGCGAGGTCGAAAACGGCGTGTCGCTGGTGCGCTCGACCGGCGAGGCGCTGTTGGAGATCGAGACCCTGGTCAACAATGTCAGCGGCCACGTCAATACGATCGCGACCGCCGCACGCGAACAGGCAACCGCACTGCAGGAGATCAATACCTCGGTCAACCACATGGACCAGATGACCCAGCAGAATGCGGCAATGGTTGAAGAAACGACGGCTGCGAGCGGAACGCTCGCCGAAGAAAGTCGCCAGCTCCGCACGATGCTGGCGAAGTTCAAGCTGGAAGGTGTTGCAACGCGCGAAAGCTGGAGCCGCGCTGCCTGACGAAGCGGCCCCGAGCAAGAGAGAAGGGTCGGCGTCGCCGGCCCTTCTGTCATTTCATTCGCTCGACTGCCCTACGCCTCCGGGGCATAGCCGAAGACGACGGCAGGATTTTCCGCGGTTTCGACCCAGACGCTCTTTGTCTGGGTGTAGGCGAGCAGCGCGTCGCGGCCGCTGGAGCGGCCGTATCCGGAGCGGCCGAAGCCGCCGAAGGGCGACATCACGCTGATCGTCTTGTAGCCATTGATCCAGAACGTGCCGGCGCGCACGCGCGCGGCCATGCGGTGGGCTCGCCCGACGTCCCGTGTCCACACAGCGCCCGCGAGACCGTAAGGGTTGTTGTTGGCAAGCGCCACCGCTTCTTCCTCGTCGTCAAAGACCGTGACGCCGACGACCGGGCCGAAGACTTCCTCGCGCGCGATGGTCATGTCGGGCTTGACGTTGTCGAGGATGGTCGGGGCAAAGAAGAAGCCGCCGGAGGACGAAAGCGCTGCGGGCTTGGCGCCGCCGGTTGCAAGCGTTGCGCCTTCGGCAACACCCTGGCGCACCATCTCGTCGATCTTTGCCCATTGGCGGGCATTGTTGATCGGGCCAATCTGGGTGGCGTCGAGATAGGGATCGCCGACCGGGATGCGTTCGGCGGCGCGGGCATAACGCTCGACGAATTGCTGATGCACCGAGCGGTGGATCAACAGACGGGAACCGGCAACGCAGCTCTGGCCGGCGCCCGAGAAGATGGCCGACTGCGCGCCGACGATCGCCCGGTCGACATCCGCATCGGCAAAGACGATGTTGCCGGACTTGCCGCCGAGTTCGAGAATGCAGGGCACGACGTTCTTCGCAGCTGCTGCCGCAATCGCAGATCCGGCCTGGGCCGAGCCGACGAAGACGACGAGCGCTGTCTGCTGATGGGCAACCATCGCGGCGCCTGCGGTCACGCCCTGGCCGGCGATGACGTTGACGAGTCCGCGCGGTGCGCCGCCCGCCTCGCAAAGTGCTCCGAGGACAAGCGTGCTGAGCGGCGTCAGCTCCGACGGTTTGATCACGACGCCGTTGCCGGCGCAGATCGCCGGTGCGATCTGCCAGCCGCCGGTAAAGAGCGGCGCGTTCCAGGGCGTGATCTGGGCAACGACGCCGACCGGTTCGTGCCTGATGTAGTTCAGGTGTGAGGTCGGGACCGGAATGACCTCGCCGTGCAGCTTGTCGCACCAGCCGGCATAATATTCGAACATCTCGGCGACCCGCAGCGCTTCGCCGCGGATATCGCGGATCGGCCGGCCAGCGGAACGGCTTTCGAGCTCGGCCAGTTCCGGTGCGCGCTCACGGATCTTGCGGGCGATCTCGTTCATCACCCGGCCGCGGGCGGATGCCGTCATGGCCATCCACTCGCGCTGCGCCCGCGTCGCCGCTTCCATGGCCGCATCGATGACGTCGTTGCCGGCGTCCTTGAACGTGGCAAAAACCTCGCCGGTCGCCGGGTCGGTCAGGTTCTGCTCAGGCCCGGAGCCTGCCACCAGCACGCCGTCGACATAGCTTCCGATCTCGCTGCCGGGCAGGAAGCCATGAAACAGCGCGCGGATGCGCTCGGCCTTCGCGGCCGGCATGGTCATGTCGTTCATCGTCTTCCCCTTGTCGTCTCAGTTGTCGTTGGCCGCGGCGCGAAAGGCGCCCATGCGGGTGAAGTCGTCGGCATTGTCGAGCGGGCTTTCGGCCCAGAGCCGAGCGACTGCCGCCGAAAGCGGCAGTGCGGCGCCGGTGCGGGCGGCAAGCTCACTTGCAAGCCGCACGTCCTTGCGCATCAGGCCCATGGTGAAGCCGCTGTCGAAGCGGTCGTTCATCACCCAGGTCGGGAAATGCACTTCGCTGATCATCGATTTGCCCGAGGCGGCGTTCAGCACCTTGAGCGCCTGTTCGGGCTCTAGCCCTGCCGAAAGCGCCAGCTTCAGGCCCTCGCCCGTCGTCACCATATGGGCGGCTGCAAGCAAGTTGTTGACGAGCTTGGCGACATTGCCGGCACCGCTTGGGCCCACATGCAGGGCCTTGGCCGCCATCGCATCGATCACCATTTTCGCGCGGGTAACATCGGCGTCACTGCCGCCGATCATCATCGTCAGCATGCCGCTTGCAGCACCCGCCGGCCCGCCCGAGACGGGCGCATCGAGGAAACCGTGGCCAAGTGCGTTGAGACCGGCGGCGAGATCGCTCGAAACGTCGGGTTCCGACGTCGACGTGTCGATGATGACGACACGGTCGTCGGCAGCCTTCAGGGCGTCAAGATTGGCCTCGACGACGGCTGCGACGTCCTTGGCGGTCGGCAGCGAGAAAACGATGAAATCGGTATCGACGAAGACGTCGGCAAGCGTTTCGCAAGGCGTCACACCGCCTTCGGCCGCCAGCTTGCGTCTGCCGTCGGAAAGGTCGAAGCCCTTCACCGCAAAGCCGTTGCTGGCGAGCGTGGTCGCCATGCCGAGCCCCATGGCTCCAAGCCCGACCACGCCTATCGCTCTCTCTTTCGTCGTCATATCCGGTGTCACCCTCAGCGTTTGTTTTGGTGCTGAGAAGGTGGCACGGGGTATCCGGGGCGGGTAGACGGCGGGGCCGGTACACTGCGTTGCTGGCGCCGCAACGTCGGTGGTTCAGCGGATGCCGGCCCGAGGCATCGAGCGTTTCCGGTTTTGGCGGAGTGGCAGAAACGCCCGATCCCTTTGCTTTAGGCATTCCCGACGGAAAACCGCTTGGCTCTTTTCCTGGAAATGCTCCAATCGTCAGATTGTCACGACGATCTTGCCGAACTGTTCGTTCGTCTCGAGATAGCGATGCGCCTCGACGATCTGCTCGAACGGAAAGGTCCTGGCGATGACCGGTTGCAACGAACCTGAGGTCAGCCCGTCGAGGATGAAGGCCTTGGCCGCCTCCAGCCGCTGGGGATTACCGATGATCTCGTGGACGAGGTAACCACGCAACGTCAGCGTCTTGCTGAGGACGGCAAACAGCGGAAAAGGCGTGGGCTCAGGGCTGAGGCCGCCATATTCGATCAGGATGCCGCCATGTGACATCGCCGCCGTCAGCGGTTCGAATATCGGCCCGCCGATCGGGTCGAATACCACGTGGATGCCCTGCGGACCGGCAATCTCCTTCAGTCGGGCTTCCAGGTCTTCCTCCGCTGAGGCGATCACATGGGCTGCGCCGAAATCGAGCAAGGCCTGCTTCTTGGCAGAGGTTCGCGTGACGGCAATTGCGGTTGCGCCGACCAGGTTGGCGACTTGAATGGCCGCCAATCCGACACTGCTCGAGGCGGCGGTGATCACGACCAAATCTTGCCTGCCGAGCTTGGCGATGTCGATCAGGGCGCCATAGGCCGTGAGATATTGCATCCAGACGGCTGCTGCCGCTTCCCAGTTGAGCGACGGCGGATGCTTGACCACCTGCGCGGCAGGGACGGTGACCAGCTCACCATAGGCGGGCCAGCGGACCATCGATATCGGCGGAATGATGCTGACGGCGTCGCCTGGCGCGAAACCGTCGACCCCGCCGCCAATCGTTTCGATCACCCCCGCAGCCTCGAGGCCAAGACCGGACGGCAATGTCGGCGTCTCGATGTACCGGCCCGAGCGCAGCAGCGCCTCGGCGCGATTGAGGCCAAGGGCCTTGACGCGAATCTGGACCTCGCCGGTACCGGGTCCGGCAACATCGTGATCCTCAATGCGCAGAACCTCCGGACCACCATGCTCATGAAAACGAACGACGCGTGCCATCAGCCATAAACTCCGTAATGATTGAACTGAATAAGCTATGCGCGTCGGCTGGAATTCGATAAATGTCGGATTTGGCAGAGCAGTAGAAACCAGGAGTTTCGAATATGGATCGCCTTACGAGCATGGCGGTGTTCGTCAAAGCCGTGGATCTCGGCTCGTTTGCGGCCGCCTCGGAAGCGCTCGACCTTTCCGGGCCGATGGTCGGCAAGCATGTTCGGTTTCTCGAAGAGCGGCTCGGCGTGCGTCTGATCAACCGCACCACGCGTCGACAGAGCCTGACCGAATTCGGCCGCGCCTACTATGATCGCTGTCGTGTCATCCTTGCGGAGGCCGAAGCGGCGGACGCACTTGCGGCCGATCAGCTTTCCGAGCCGCGCGGTCGGTTGCGCGTCACCATGCCGGCGCTGCTCGGCCGGCGGTGCGTCGCGCCCATTCTCATGGAGTTTGCCCGGAAATATCCAAGGCTCGAGCTTGAGCTCTCCTTCGGCGATCGCATCGCCGATCTCGCCGAGGACGGTTACGATCTTGCCATCCGCACCGGCACTCTGGAGGACAGGTCCGGGCTGATCGCCCGTCGGCTTGCCAGCCACAGCATGGTTGTGTGCGCATCGCCGTCCTATGTCGAGCGCCATGGCGCCCCGAGACAGATCGACGATCTGGGCCGCCATCATGCGGTGACATATAATCGACCTGGATGGGTGCATCCCTGGCTTTTCCCGCGCGACGGGCAGCAGGTTTTGGAAGTGACGCCCGCCAATCGCTTGCGGCTGGACGATCTCGAGGCCATCGCCGATGCTGCGGCTGCCGGAATGGGGCTGGCCTGGTTGCCGTCGTGGCTCGTTCGCCACCGCATCAAGTCCGGCGTCCTTGTCGAAGTGTTGCAAGGCGAGCCGGGATATGTGTTCGACAACTATGCCCTTTGGTTGCGCACGCCGCACTTGCCGCTGAAAGTCCGTCTTGCGGTCGATGCGCTGGTGGCCGCTTTGCCCACGGCGATGATCTAAGCCGTGAACCCATCAACCGGACGACTGAGATGGGCGTGGATTCCGGCCCGTCCGTTTGGTCAAAGACGGGAACCTGACGTCGGTGGCGGAACGCGCCATGACCATGAGCAGACGACGTATCGAAGGCAACCGCCCGCCGCCATCAGCTTTACGTCAGGTTCAGTCCTTCTTGAACTCGAATAGCTCGATGACGTTGCCCGACGGATCTTCGAGTAGGATGGCGCGGCCGGCACCGCCGTCGCTGATTTCACCGCGGAATCTTGCATCAACGCGGCGCAACCGCTCAATGAGGACATCGACCTCGTTTGTAATGATCATAAATCGGTTCCACCCGCCCGGCTTCGGATCACCGCCGGCCTGACCACCGCTCCCGGCACCTGGGGCGCTGAGATACAGCGTCAGGTCGTCGCGCAGCAGCGCGGCGAACTTGCCCGGGTTGTGCTTGTCGATCTTGAATTCGAGATTGTCTCGATAAAACGCGACCGCCTCGTCGACGTCCGCGACGATGTATCGGACGGATGCCATTCAACCTTCTCCTCTGTCCTGGAGCTACAACGGTCAACTCGCGTAAAGGTTTCCTGTCGGTGGAACTGAGTGCAGAACGGGCCGTCCGGATGCCGGTTCGGTAAGCCTCAGGCTTTGAAGGACTGCATTTCCTGCGCGAGATGCTGGCCGAGTTTTTCTACCGAGAGCGGCAGGCGGCGATGCGCACGCACCATCAGGTGAGCGCTCGCCTCGCGCAGCAGCGGATCTTCAAGGTCGACCGCCTGCATGACGCCGCGGTCGATTTCGCCGGAGACGGCGGTCCTCGGCAGGAAGGTGACGCCGAGACCGGAGGCGACGAAACGGCGCAACACTTCGATCGAATGGGTTTCGAGCAACGGCGCCAGTGCCATGCCGGCGTCGGCGGCGACGCGGGCAACGATCTGGGTGACGCCGTTGCCTTTGCCGAGCATGGCGCAGGGCGAGGTCAGACAGTCCGCCAGTTTTAGACCGGTGCGGCTGGCGAGGGCATGCCCGATCGGAGCAATGACGCAAAGCGGCTGGCGGGCGATTGCCAGCGCCCGGATGCGCGGGTCCGTCAGCGGTGTGTAGGCGATGCCGATATCCGCGTCGCTGTTGGCGATGGCATCGACCACGTCCTCGGTGCTGCCGAGTTCGACGATATAGCGGACGTATGAATGCGCCCTCGAGAATGACGACAGCCCGTGTTCGACAAGGTCCGCCATGAAACCTTCGCCGCAGCGAATGCGGATGCGCGTCTGCTGGACGCCGCGGATCTGGTCGAGCTGTTCGGCGAGCAGGCCGTTGTCTTCAAGAACACGCTTGCCGTGTTCGAGAACGAGTTCGCCGGCATCCGTCAGCACTGTGCCGCGTGCTGTTCGTTCGAACAGCGCAAGGCCGATCTCGCGTTCGGTGTCGGCGATCTGGCGGCTGACGACCGACGGCGCCAGCCCCATGTGTTCGGCCGCACCCCGGATCGATCCGATGCGGGCAACGGCCATAAAAATCTTGAGCGCTTTCGCGTCGAGCACGTCCATGGTGGTCATGTGCGACGGAAACGGTTTGAGGTCAACGACCAAGAGATGTGGCGATCAGCCTTGTCCAGAGGTCGACGCCCTGCGGAACGATCGCATCGTTGAAATCGTAGTGCGGTGAATGCAGGCCGGGGTTGGCGCCTTCGCGGCGTGCGCCGAGCCAGAGGTAACAGCCGGGGCGTTGCTCCAGCATGAAGGCGAAATCTTCCGCAGCCATGCTGGGGGCGGCATCGACGACCGAAAGGGCACTGTCCTTTGCTGCGACCGAGCGCACGAAGGCGGCCGATGCAGCATCGTTGATCGTGGCGGGATAGCGGTACTGATAGTCGAGATCGGCGCTGCAGCCGAGGCCCTCGGCGATGGCCGCCGTCAGCGTCCGCATGCGCTTTTCGAGGATTTCTCCGACTTCTTTCGCAAACCAGCGTGTCGTGCCGCGGATGACAGCTTCCTGCGGGATGACATTCCAGGCATCGCCGCCGTGGATCTGGGTCACGGAGACGACGGCTGCGTCGAGCGGCGAGACGTTGCGGCTGGCAATCGTCTGCAGCGCGGAGACGATCTGGGCTGCGGCAACCAGCGGGTCGGCGCCCTCATGCGGCATCGCCCCGTGGGCGCCTCTGCCGGTGATGCGGATTTCGAACACGCCGAAGGCGGCCATCATCGCGTCGTCGCGGGCAACGCAGGTGCCGACGTTAAGCGCCGGCCAATTGTGCAGGGCATAGACTGCGTCAGCCGGAAAATCACGGAAGAGGCCGTCGGCGACCATGGCGCGGGCGCCACCTTCCGCTTCTTCCGCCGGCTGGAAAATGAAGTGTACGGTACCGTCGAAATCCATCTCGGAGGCTTGTCGCGCCGCGGCGAGCAGCATCGAGACGTGACCGTCATGGCCGCAGGCATGCATCTTGCCGGATGTTTTCGACGCGTAGGCAACGCCGCTGGCTTCGACGATCGGCAGCGCGTCCATGTCGGCGCGGATGGCGATGGTGCGCGACGAGGTGCCGCGCGACAGCGTGCCGACAAGGCCGGTGCCGCCATAGCCGCCTTTGACGGCAATGCCCCACTCCGAGAGCTTGCTTGCAATGAAGGCCGACGTTTCCCGTTCCTCGAAGGCAAGTTCGGGGTGGGCGTGCAGGTGATGGCGCCACGCGATCGTTTCCGCGATGCGGTCAGGGCTGATGTCGTGGCGGCTCATCTCGTTCATCCTGTATCTGCAAATTGAAGGCCGGCCGCAAAGCGGCCGGCCACAGTTCTATCCTACTGGCCCAATCTCAGGAACAGATCGGCGACGACGACGGAGCCCATATAGGTTCCGATCATCACGCAGATCGCCACGATGACGATCTTCCAGCCCGAACGACGGGCGATGGCGAATTCGCTCGCTGTCAGCGCCAGGCCGCCATAGGCAAGCGCCGGCGTGGCGAGCGCCAGGAAATTCAGATGCTCGACCTGTTCGCTGACCCAGGCAGCCCCCGGGACGCCGGGAATGGTGATCAGGATCGCGATCAGCGATACCCAGGCGACACCAGGCAGGTAAAAGGGTACGAAGCGGGCAAAGCCGAGGCCGATGATGCAGGCGACATAGAGCACCGCCATGCCCGGCAGGGCGATGAGCGGCGACGTGCCCGTTCCGACCCAGTTGGCGATCAGGCCGATGGCGCAGGCGATCAGCAGCAGCCCGGAGTGTTTGACGACATCGATCTTGCGCTCATCCTCCGCATTCAGCGGCAGGTCGTCGGCAAGATTGGCGGTGGTGTTGGTTTGGTTGGCCATTGTTCCTGTCTCCCCGATCAGGCTGTTGCGCGTTCGGACGGGCGGGCTTTGTTGTAAAGCCATTCCGTCAGCGGCAGGGCGACGAACATGCCGACATAAAGGCCGGTCGCGTAGGTCAGGATGTTGCTGGCCGCTGCCAGCGCCAGGATGATGTCCTTCTGGTCCGGAACGACGGCGACGAGACCGCCGGTGCAGGCCGCAAGCATCGAGCCGGAGCCGACGCCGCAGGACATGGCAAGAGCGCGCACGTCGAAGATGCCGAGGCCGTGGACGAGCGGCGGCATGATCGCGAAGACGAATGTGCCGATGAGTGTGCCGGTGGCATAGACGCCCATGGCGCCGGCGCCTTCCGGCGAGTTGAGGCCGTATTTGTCGGCGATCAGCGCGATGTTGGGCTCGCGATCGATCGAATAGGTGGCGCCGACGGCTTCGCGGCCCATCTTCAGCAGGAACACGGCGACCGGGAAGGCGATGAGGATCGTGCCGAGATTGCCGAGTTCCTGGAGCACGAGTGCCGGTCCGGCCTCGATGATCTTGGAGATCTGTGGTCCGACTGTTGTGCCGAACTTGGCAATGAAAGGCATGATCGCAACGGTGATCATGGCGCCGGACAGCTTGACCGCATCCTTGGAAATGAACTTGGCGCTCGCCTTGAAAATGGCGGGATTGAGCATGATGCCGAGTGCGAAGGCATAAAGGATCGGCAGGAAGATCACGGTGCCGAGGCCGATCGACAGGCGTTGAATGCCGATCAGCTCGGAGACGATGACGATCGCGAGCACAAGGATGTGCAGATAGAGCCCGCCTGCGGCGGCTCCGGGTTTTCCGGTCATGATGTTCTCCTCTGGTTGGGGACCAGTTGTTGTTCTTTGCCCAAACTTAACACTATTGGCTGAGGGCAAATGCCGGCTAGCCGGTCGGCGAGCAACGAAGTGTTGCAGTTCCAGCAACAGGTCGCTGGGTTGAAGGCGGCTTCTGCAAAACCGCTCATCGCTTCTGTCATTTCATGGTCGCGGTCCTGCTTTGGCCGAGTGCGGATGCGAATCGAGCTTTCGCCTTGCCTTGCTTTTGCATGTGCCGCCTCGATGGCCAAGGACACATACGGCCAAGTGGGGACGAGCGGCACGGAAAGCGCCAACTTTCCCCAGCAATCCGGGCGATTGGCCCGGCCAGATCAACACCTTGCGCAGGTTCACGACAGAAATTCGAAAAACCCATCAAAAATCGCTGAAAACCCCCATTGAAATCGATTACATTTTCTGGCTTCATGGTTCTCGCAAGATTTTGGGAGGATCTTATGAAGAAGCTTATCGCCGTAGCACTCGGCACCGTCGCATCCATTGCCATCTCCGCCTCGCTCGCCAATGCCGAGACCTTCAAGATTGGTCTGTCCAATGGTTGGGTCGGCAGCGAGTGGCGCACGCAGATGATCGACGAGGCCAAGGCGGCCGCGGAAAAATGGAAGGAAAAGGGCGTCGACGTCGAAGTCAGCGTCCAGAGCGCCAATGTCGACGTGCCCGGGCAGATCGCCCATGTGCGCAATTTCATTGCCGAGGGCGTCAACGCCATCATCATCAACCCCAACAGCCCGACGGCCTTCGACCCGATCTTCGCGCAGGCGAAGGAAGCGGGCATTCTGGTGATCGCCACTGATGCCGAAGTCTCTTCGCCGGATGCCACCTATGTCGGCATCGACCAGACGGCATGGGGTGCGGCCGGTGCCAAGTGGCTGGCCGAAACGCTCGGTGGTAAGGGCAAGGTCGTGGCGATCAACGGCGTCGCAGGCCACCCGGCAAACGAGATGCGCGTCGCCGGCTATAAGAGCGTCTTCAAGGACTACCCGGATATCCAAGTCGTCAACGAGGTCAACGCCAACTGGGATCAGGCGCAGGGCCAACAGGCCATGCAGAACATCCTGGCGACCTATCCTGACGTCAACGGCGTCGTCGTGCAGGACGGCATGGCTGCCGGCGCCTGGAAGTCGATCATGGACGCCGGCAAGGCAAGCCAGATCGCGGCCACCGGCGAGATCCGCAAGGACTTCATCGATCTGTGGAGCAAGGATAAGCTGAACTCCGGCGCGACCGTCAACCCGCCCGGCGTCATGGCAAGCGCGCTCAATGTCGCCGTCCTCATGCTGCAGGGCAAGGAACTGAAGGAACCGGCAACGGCTGGCCAGTACAAGAACGCCATGTACCTGCCGATCCCGTTCATCGACTCCAAGAACCTGGCGGATGCCGCCAAGCAGGTCGACGGCAAGCCGGGCTACTACTCCTACACCAGCGCCCTTTCAATCGAAGACGCTGAAGCGCTCTTCAAGTAAGCGCTCAAGACCGGGCGGATCTCGTGGTCCGCCCGGCGCTTCTGACCCGATCATACGGACGATCCTCATGTCGAAACTTAAGATGAACGGCGTAAGCAAGGCTTACGGCGCCACCCTGGCTTTGCGCCGCGGCGACCTTGAGATCGCCGCCGGCGAAGTCCATGTGCTCATGGGCTCGAACGGCTCGGGCAAGAGCACATTGTGCAAGATCATTGCCGGCAGCGTGCGCCCCGATGGCGGAGAGATCCTCATCGACGGTCGGCCGGTCACGATATCAGGGCCGCAATCGGCCAGGGCGCAGGGCATCGGCATCTTCTACCAGGAGCTCAGCCTTGCCGGAAACCGCTCGGTCGAGGAGAATATCTGCCTTGCCATGCTGCCGGTCAAAGCCGGAATCTTTATCGACCGTGCCGCCCTGAAGGCGCGCGCGGCGCGCTACATCGATCTTTTCTCCGGCGTTTCCGGTGATGGTTTTGCGGCCGAGACGCTCGTCGGCAATCTGCGCGCCGATCAGCGACAGCTTGTCGAGATCATGAAGGCACTGGCAAGTGAAGCCCCGATCCTGATCTTCGACGAGCCAACCTCGGCACTCGACAGGGCACAGGTCGACCGCTTCTTCGATATCCTGCGCGGGCTAAAGCGCGACGGCCGCGGCATCATCTTCATTTCGCACCGCATGGACGAGATCACCGCGATCGGTGATCGGGTGACGATCATTCGCGACGGTGAGACGATCAAGACGCTCAATCTGAACGAGACCGATCCTGCCGCGGTCATCCGGCTGATGGTCGGCGGCGCCGGCGACATGCCGGCCTCGCAGTCCTCAGTGCCTGCCGTGGCAAGCTTTTCGGCCGGCGACGCCATGACCGTCGACAAGCTGTCGGGTGCCGGTTTCCGCAATGTCAGCTTCGAGGTCGCCAAGGGTGAGATCCTCGGTCTCGGCGGGCTTCACGGCCAGGGGCAATCGGCGGTGTTGCGGGCGATTTTCGGCGCCGGCTCCACAACTGCGGGCGAAATCCGCATCGGCGGCGATCGTCTCGATGCGAGAAGCCCGCGCGACGCCATCCGGCGCGGTTGCGCCTATGTCTCGGGTGACCGCGGTCGCGACGGCGTCATTGCCGGCAGACCGATCATCGAGAATGTGACGCCCATCCATTACCTGCGTGATCGGCTGATGATTGCACGTCCGTCAACGCTCAAGGAAAAGGCGATGCCGGCGCTTGAGGCGATGCATACGAAGTTCGCGAGTCTCCTGCATCCGATCAACTCGCTTTCCGGCGGCAACCAGCAAAAGGTGATCATCGCCCGCTGGCTGATCGATCGGCCGGATGTGCTGCTGCTGGACGACCCCACCAAGGGCATCGACCTCTCGGCCAAGGCCGATCTCTTTGCCCTCATTCGCCAACTGGCAGGCGAGGGGCTCGGCATCCTGCTCTATTCCTCGGAGGACGCCGAATTGCTCGGGAATGCCAACCGCATCCTCGTCTTCAACGGCGGGTCGGTCACGCGCGAGCTCACCGGCGAGGATCGCACCCGCTACAATCTTTACCAGGCTGCATACGAGGCCGCGTGATGACACCGACCACGACAGAAATTCGACCTTCCCGCGCGGGTGGGCTAAAACTCTGGCTCGAGCGCTATCCGTTCCTGCCGGCGCTGGTCATTGTCGTCGCGCTTCTGGCGTTGAACGGCGTGTTCTCGCCCAACAGCTTGAGCTACCGCTCGCTGACGGGGCTGCTCAGCACCTATATGGCGCTGATCATGCTGGCGATCGCCCAGACCTATGTCGTTTCCGCAGGGGATATTGACCTGTCGGCCGGTGCGACGCTGTCACTCGTCAATGTCGCCATTGTCGTTTTGATGGAAAAATGGGGTGGTGGCGCCGGCGCCGTCATCGGTGCCTTGATCTGTGGCGTTCTGCTCGGGCTCGTCTGTGGGGTTATCAACGGCATCGTCGTTGCAGCGCTCAGGCTGCAGGCGATCGTCGCTACCTTTGCGACCAGTATCTTCTTCACCGGCGTTGCGCTCTATGTCATGCCAGTGGCCGGCACGCCGGCGCCGGCGCTGTTCTGGCGGACCTATGGCGGGCGGTTGCTCGGTCTTCCCTTCGTCTTCTATGTGCTTGCAGCACTCGCTGTTCTGCTCTTCCTTTTGTCGCGCACCCGCCTCGTCACCCAGCTTCTGGCCGTCGGTGACGACCAGCAGGCGGCCTACCAGACCGGTCTTCCCGTGGTCCTGGTCCGCATCAAGGGTTATGCGCTCTGCGGCCTGTTTTCGGCGCTCGCAGCGTTCTGCCTGACCGGCGACACCGCCAGCGGCGATCCGCTCGTCGGTGGCAAGATGACGCTCTATAGCGTCGCGGCCGTCGTGCTCGGGGGCAGCGCGCTTGCCGGCGGCTGGACGACCGTGGTCGGTTCTCTGCTCGGCGCGCTGACGATCGGTCTCGTCAACTCGCTCGTCTTCTTCATGGGCACGCCGTCGGAGTGGCAGAACTTCGTTCAAGGTCTCGCCATCCTCCTCGTCTTGATGGCAGGCGTGCTTGCCGGCCGGAGGGCACGCGCATGAACGCCGTTATTTCCTTCCTCAAGAAGCCGCTGGTCATCGCGCTGCTTTTGATCGTGGCACTTCTCTATCTTGGCGAAAGCCTGTCACCGGGCTTTGCCTCGGCCGACCAGATCCTGCGCCTGCTGATTGTCGCCTCGCTGCTGGGCATTGTTGCGGCCGGCCAGAACGTCGTCATTCTCGGCGGCCGCGAAGGCATCGATCTCTCGGTCGGCGGCGTCGTTTCGCTTTCGGCGATCATTGCCGGCAATGTCATGAACGGCGCCGACGGCGGCATCCTGCCGGCGATCCTTGCCTGCGTGGCGACCGGGGCCTTCTTCGGCCTCCTGAACGGGCTGGGTGTCACGCTGCTGCGTATCCCGCCGCTGGTCATGACGCTCGGCATGCTCGGCGTGCTCCAGGGCCTGCTGGTCGTCATCCGCAACGGCATTCCCTCCGGCCGCGCGGCACCCGGCCTTTCCGCCTTCGTCACCCAGCCGCTGGTGTTCGGCATTCCCGGCATCATCTGGCTCTGGATCGCCGTCGGCCTGTTTATGGCCTTCATGCTCAACCGCACCGTCTTCGGGCATCGCATTTATGCGATCGGTTCCAACGAACATGCGGCCTATATGGCCGGCGTGCCGGTCCGCCGCATGCGCATCGGCCTGTTCATGATCTCCGGCATGTTCGCGGCGGTCGCAGGCCTCTGCCTGCTTGGCTATTCCGGCTCGTCCTTCGCCAATGTCGGCGAGCAATACATGCTGTCCTCGATCATCGCGGTCGTCTTTGGCGGTACGTCGCTTGCCGGCGGCAAGGGCGGATACACCGGCACCATGGCAGGCGCGCTGTTGCTGGTGATCCTCCAGGGCATCCTGACTACCGTCAACATCGATGAATCCGGCCGTCAGATGGTGTTCGGCGCGACATTGCTGCTCTTGATGCTGTTTTACGGCCGCGGAAAGGCGATGCGGACATGAGCGATCACAGGCCGAAGATCAAGGATATTGCCGAGCGTGCCGGCGTTTCCGTTGCCACCGTGTCGCGGGCGCTCAGCGATTCCGGCCTGGTGACGGCGGAAACGCGCCAGCGCATCCATGCGCTTGCCCGCGAACTCAACTACCGGCCGAACGTCAGCGCCCGCAACCTGCGCACCCGCAAGTCGATGTCGGTGCTCTTGGTCGTGCGCGACGTCGGCAACCCGTTCTATCTCGACATTCTGAAAGGCGTCGAGGCGACGGCGCGCGAGGCCGGCTACTCCGTGCTCATGGGCAACACAGAGAACGATCCGGATCGCGAGACGGAGTATTTCAACATGCTGCGCGATGGCCATGCCGACGGCATGATCCTGATGACCGGCAAGCTGCCGCCGGCAGGGCATGATGCTGGTCTCGACCTGGCGCATCTGCCCGTCGTCGTCGCGCTGGAAATGATCGAAGACTCGGGGCTGCCGCATGTGCAGGTCGACAACCTTGCCGCCGCCAGGGCTGCGGTCGAGCATCTGATCTCGCTTGGTCACCGCAAGATCGCCCACATCGCCGGGCCGCTGCCCGAAGTGATGGCCATTCACCGCCGAGACGGTTATCGCGCCGCGATGCACGAGGCCGGCCTTGCGATCCCTGACGGCTACGAGGCTCGGGGCGATTACCTGCTTGAAACCGGCCAGCTCTGCTGCGGCCAATTGTTTGCCTTGGCCGAGCCGCCGACGGCGATATTCGCCGCCAACGACGAAATGGCCTATGGCGCCATTCACAAGTTGCGTCGCCTCGGCCGTGATGTGCCTGGTGATGTTTCCGTCGTCGGCTTCGACGACCTCTATCTGAGCAAGGCTTTCTATCCGCCGCTGACCACGGTCAACCAGCCGCGCGCCGACATCGGCAGAACGGCGATGTCGCTGCTGCTTCGTATGCTTTCCGGCGAAGAGGTGGCGCATGCGCCGCCCATAGTGCTGCCGACGACCCTGAGCATTCGGGCAAGCACCGCCGCGGCACGTCACTCATAAGGCGAGCATGATGTCGGCCGAAACCGCTTACACTTTCGGCATCATGCTCCGGCCGAAAAATCTGGGAGAAGAAAATGACACAGCTACCGAAGCAGACGCTGCGCGTGGGTTTCGTCGGAACGGGCTTCATCGCCCATTTCCACCTGAAATCGATGATCGGCGTGCGCAATGTCGAAGTGACGGGCGTCTTCAGCCGCAAGGCGGAAAACCGCGAAAAATTTGCGAAGGAAGTCGAAACGCTCGGGCTCGGCACCTGCCGCACGCATGAGAGCCTGGAAGCGCTACTGTCAGCCGACGACGTCGACGCGATCTGGATCCTGTCGCCGAACTATACGCGCCTCGACGTGATGCGCGCCCTGCACGGGGCGATCAAGTCAGGCCGCAGCAAGGTCTTTGCGGTCGCCTGTGAGAAGCCCTTGGCGCGCACGGTGGCGGAAGCCCGCGAGATGCTGACGCTGGCCGAAGATGCCGGCCTCAATCATGGCTATCTCGAAAATCAGGTGTTCTGCACGCCGGTGTTGCGCGGCAAGGAAATCATCTGGCGTCGCGCCGCCTCCACCACCGGCAGACCCTATCTTGCGCGGGCGGCAGAGGAACATTCCGGTCCGCACGAGCCCTGGTTCTGGCAGGGCGACAAGCAGGGCGGCGGTGTTCTCTCCGACATGATGTGCCACAGCGTCGAGGTGGCGCGCTATCTCTTGACCGCGCCCGGTGCGCCGCGCAATTCACTGAAGATCAAGTCGGTCAACGGCACCGTCGCCAACCTGAAATGGACGCGTCCGAACTATGCCGAACAACTGCGCAAGCGCTTCGGCAACGATGTGGACTATCGCAACCGCCCTTCGGAGGACTTTGCGCGCGCGACGGTGACGCTCGAGGATCAGGAAGGCAACGAACTGATGATCGAAGCGACGACCTCCTGGGCCTATGTCGGTGCCGGCTTGCGCATCCAGCTCGAATTGCTCGGACCGGAATATGCGCTCGAATACAACTCGCTGAGTACGGGCCTGAAGATCTTCATGTCTCGCGAAGTCACGGGTTCGGAAGGCGAGGATCTGGTTGAAAAGCAGAATGCCGAGCAGGGGTTGATGCCGGTGCTTGAGGACGAAGCCGGCGTTTACGGCTACACCGACGAGAACCGCCACATGGTCGAATGCTTCCGCAAGGGCCAGAAGCCGCTCGAAACCTTCGAGGACGGTCTTGCGGTGGTCGAGATGCTGATGGGGCTCTATCGCTCCGCCGAGATCAACGCCACCTTGCAGTTCCCGGCGCCGGAACTCGAACATTACGTGCCCGTCGTCGCACGCAAGGGCGCTTGACGGCCCGCGTGTGAAATTGGCGGGAGAGCGGCAAAGTCGGCTCCCGCCATCAGCCTACTTGGCGAGCCAGGTTCTCGCCATGGCCAAGGGTATCGCTAGATCAATTCACTGTTTCATCGAAACAGTGAAATGATCTAACTCGTTGAAATCACGCAATTCCGGACGGAAAACCGTTTCACACTTTTCCTGGAATTGCTCTAAGAGGTCGTGGCAGGTTCGGCGCTTGCCGCGCGCCCGGTCATCTCATCGATTTCGATGGCATAGAAAAGATGGGGCGAGGTGCCGACGACGCTTTGTTCCGCCGGTTTCAGTCCGCCCGGCTCCCACCAGTTGATCCGCTTCTCCAGAAGTGACCACGCCTGAAGGCGTTCATGATGCGTCTGGTTCGTGTCAGGCAGTTCCCTGTAGCTGCCGTAGATGACGACGCTTTTCCAGCTTTCCCTGTCGGCGAATTCGTCGATCTGCACGCAGACTTTCGCGTTGTCGCGCATCCAGTCGATCTTTTGTCCGGGCATCGAGAAGCCGTAGAGCCGGCCGGTTGTAAAGGCGTATTGGATAGGGACGATATAGGGCTGGTCATCCCTGGCGCAGGCAAGCCGGCCGATATGGCTTGCGGTGACAAGGGCGATGCATTCCGGCCGCGTCATTTCTCTGACGAACATGATCCGTTCCTCTCAACGATGAGCTCCACAGGCAGGGTTTCAGTTTTGATCGGTTCCTGCCTTGATATGGCTCAAGGCTTGCGCATTGCCAGCCGCAGGCTTTTTACGGGCCGCGGTTACGGGGCAGCCGGTGCCGACAATTTCGGCGCTTTCCAACCGCCGTCGGGAATAAACCGCGACGGCTGCCGTTATGCCCCTATCGAAAAAATAGGACGACCGGCTTGTGCGGGCGAAATTCGCCGCGAACCGGTCGGGAAGCAGCAAAGGATTGGGTCATGATGAGCAGCGTTCGAGCAATCACATCGGGAAGGGATATCGTCATCTCTTCCGCCAACGAGGCGGGAGGTTTCGACGGTCAGATGCCGGTCCGCCAGGTGCGGCTGTTGATCGGGTCGATGCTGCTGGTCTTCGCGACGATCCTGATCTTTGTTGCCGCTGATGGGCTGACCATGCCGATGCGTCTGGCGCTGATGGTGTTTGCGACAACGCTTGTCTGCTGGACGATCTTCGACCTGCCTGAAACGCCGGTGGCGCTTGCCGGAGCGCTGGCTTTGGGCGCCACCGGTACCGTCAGCGAAGAGGCGATGTTTGCAGCGCTCGGCAACGATATCGTCTGGTTGATGATCGCCGCCTTCGTCATTGCCTCGGTGCTTCAGGCATCCGGGCTGGTGGAGCGTCTCACCTTCCGGCTGCTGGCACCGTTCCAGCGCGTCAGCAGTCTTTTCTGGGCTGTAACTCTGACGATCTTTGCGACCGCCTTCATCATCCCATCCACGTCAGCACGGGCGGTAATCTTCATGCCTGTCTTTCTGGGGCTGACGGCCGCCATTGGCCGGCCCGGCGTGACACGGGCGCTTGCCTTGCTTTTCCCGTCGGTGATCCTGCTTTCGGCCGCCGCCTCGCTGACCGGTGCCGGCGCCCATCTGGTGGCGGTCGATTTCATCCGTCGCAGCGGCGGCAAAGCGCCGGATTTCCTCGATTGGGCCTTGCTGGCTGCCCCGTTCGGATTGGTCACGAGCCTGATTGCCTGTGGCCTCATCCTCTGGTTCTTCCTCGGCGCCGAGGATCGTAACGCTGCTTTCGAGCCATGCACGCCGGCTGAAAGGCAGCCGCTCAATGCGCAGGAGCGGACGCTGCTGGCGGTGACGGCGCTCATCGTTCTGGCGCTTGCGACATCGGGCCTTCATGGCGTTGCCTTGCCCTTCGTTGCCTTGATCGGCGCCCTCGTCATGGCCTCGGAAAAGGTCTCGGGGTTGCCCTTTCGCAAGGCGCTGAAATCAGTCGAGTGGAACCTGCTGCTGTTTCTCGCCGGCACGCTCGTCATCGGCGAGGCGCTGATGAGCACCGGCACGGCGGCCCTGCTCGCCGATCGCGCCATCGGAATGCTCAGCCTCGTCGGCAAGCCGCCGGCCTGGCTGGTGATCCTGTTCACGATAATCCTTGCCACGTTCGCGCACATCGTCGTCGCCTCCCGCACAGCGCGGGCAACAGTGCTGATCCCAGCCCTCGCTCTGCCGCTCGCGGGCCTCGGCGTTAATCCGGCCGTTCTCATCATGGCGGCAACGCTGGGTAGCGGATTCTGCCAGACGCTGATTGTTTCGGCCAAGCCCGTGGCGCTCTTCGGTGGCATGGAGCCACCCGCCTTCACGCCGTCGGACCTCATGCGCCTGGCGGCGATGCTGCTCGTTCCATTCATCGGGCTCCTGACGCTTGTTGCGATCTTCGTCTGGCCGCTCATGGGGTTGGGCTATTGATATAAGTCTTTGAAAACGTGTTTTTTTGCCAAGGCCGGAGTCAGCTCAGCTCCGGCCTTTGTTTTTTCTTAGGCGGTGAAATAGTTTGGCATCCGGCGGAATAAAGTCTCCGAGCGACCGTTTCTCCCTGGCATCCGCATTGTCACAAAAACGCAAGGAGACTGTCACATGACACTGACCATTCTGGTTGCACCGTCTGGTTTCAAGGAAAGTCTGTCGGCGGAAGAAGCGGCCGATTGCATCGAGAAGGGCGTGCTGCGTGCTTGCCCCCAGGCAAAGGTTCTGAAAGTGCCGATGGTCGATGGCGGTGAAGGTTTCACCAAGGCTCTGGTCGCGGTCACCGGCGGCACTTTGCACGAATGCGTCGTGACCGGACCGCTCGGCACACCGGTCTTGTCGCATTTCGGATTTCTCGGGGGGCAGGATGAACCGGTCGCCATCATCGAAATGGCGGCCGCCGCCGGCCTCAGGCTGGTGCCGCGCGATCGCCGCAACCCCTGCATCACATCCAGCTACGGTGTCGGCGAACTGATCCGGGCAGCACTCGACGCCGGCGCACGCCGCATCCTGCTTGGCTGCGGCGACAGCGGCATCAATGACGGTGGTGCCGGCATGGCGCAGGCGCTGGGTATCGAGCTGCTCGACAGGGATGGTCGGCCACTGCCACCAGGCGGCGGCGCTCTTGGTCAACTGGCCCGCATCGATCTCTCATCAAGAGACCCGCGTCTGAATGAGGTTCGGATCGACGCGGCCGTGAACTGGCACAACATGCTGCTCGGAGAGCGCGGCGTCGCCCGGGTGTTCGGCCCGCAGAAGGGGGCTACGCCTGAGCAGGTCGAGCTGCTGGCCCATGCGATGGAGACCTATGCCGGGGCGATCCACGGCGCGACCGGTATCGACGTCGGCAGCGCGCCCGGCGCCGGGGCTTCCGGCGGCCTCGGCGCCGCCGTCCTCGGCCTGCTCGGCGGCAAGCTGCACCCGCGCTACGACATCGTCATGCAATATCTCGATCTCGACAGCATGATCGCCCGGGCCGACCTGGTGATTACGGCGGAAGGCAGCCTCGATGGCCAAACGCCCTTCGGCAAGGTGCCGGCGGAGGTCGGCCATCGCGCCAAGGAAGCCGGACGTCCGGTGATCGCGCTGGCCGGAACGATCGGTAAGGGCGTCACCCTGAACTTCGAGCACGGCATCGATGCTTTCGCCTCGATCCTGAAGGCGCCTTGCAGCCTTGACGATGCCATCAGCGCCGCGCCGAAACTGCTGGTGCGCGCCGCGGAAGATGCCGTTCGCATGGTGCGGGTCGGCATGCTGCTCACCGAGCGAGGCCTTGCCGCCTGATCAATTCAGGGCATGACGGCTCCGGCGGAAAGGAGGTGCGCAGTCGGCACCTTCTTTCCGCCGGAGTTTTTTCAATGTGCCGCCTGGAAAACCATCGGGCGTTTATCGTGTTCGCTGAAGCCCGGCCGTTACTGCCGGCAGAGTTCGCGGGCGTTTAGGACACCCCAGCCGAAAACCGGATCCTTGCCAGGCGCACCGACATCCTCAGTCGTTTGCGCCACAAGCTTGCCGATCTCTTCGGCCGAAAGCGAAGGGTTCGATGCCCTCAGAATGGCAACGGCGGCGGTCACGAACGGGGCGGCAAAGGAGGTGCCCGTGCGCGGCCGTCCACCATCGACGGAGGCGGCGGTCCAGACACCGGTGCCGAGTGCTGCAACGTCGATGTGGTCGCCCTGTGCTGCACGGCGATAGGGGCGGAAATTGCGGTCGACGGCGGTCACTGCGATGAGTTCAGGGTAGGCGGCGGGATAGACGGGCTTTGCCCTCGGGCCGTCATTGCCGGCCGCCGCCACCTGCAGGATATTGCGCTTCGCGACCAGATCGACGGTCTTTTCAAGCAACTGATTATCCGGCCCCGATAGGCTCATGTTGATCACCGTCACCCCGCGGGATGCCAGAAGATCGATCGCCCTGACCAGATCATAGGTCTCGGCGACATCCGCGTCGCCCCTGGTCTTCTGGAAGGCGTCGACTGCGATCAATCGCGCATCGCGTAACAAACCGGGAGCCCGGCTGTCCTGCCGGCCGGCGATGAGCGCTGCAACGGCGGTGCCGTGCTGGCGTCCGGACTCCGACGCTTCGTCGGCCGCGAGACGGATGATGTCGAGGTCGACGCGTTGAAGCGCTGGATGCTCGGGATTGATCGCAGTGTCGATCAGCCCGATCGGGCCGGCAGCGGTGCAGGCCTTGCCGGCATCGGGCTCGGGCCAGCCGATGGCTGTGCGCACAAGCGCGCAACGGCCTTCGCCGCACGGCGTTGATGGCTGAACCGAGCCTTCGTTCGGCTCGAAATAATGGTTGAGATCGGCAATGGCGCCCGGCGAGGCAGCCGCGACCTGCTGGCGTGCGGCCTCGAGCGTCATTCCCGTGGGGATCGAAAGCTTGACGATCTGCGAGCCGGAAAGTCCGAAGGGATGGCGGCTGCGCGCCGTGAACCCTCTTTCGCCGAGACGCTGGATTGCGGTGTCGTCGAGCCCAAGCGCGATGATTTCGCCGGGCACATGGGTCGGTTTGCGCACCGGCGGCGGGCGACGGGCAGTTCGCTTTTCCGGCGCGCCCTGCCAGAGGTCGAGCAGATTGCCGCCGCCGCGCCAGACGCCACCGGAGCCTCGGTCGGAGGAGCGACCAGAAGACGAACTGCCACCGCCGTCACCGTCGTCGTCGCCGCCATCGTCGTCATCCGCATGGGCCGGTGTGACAAGGGCAAAGGGAGCGGTGGTCGCCGAGCCGGCAATCCCTGATGGCACGAGGTCGCCATTGGCGACGGCCAGGCCGCAGATCGATGCGGCGGTCAATCGAAGCAGGCGTTTCTTCAAGGTTTTCTCCTTGTCCCAACCGTGCCCAGTGGGGTCAGCTTACCGTGAAAGGCATGCCCATCGGTGGTGACTTTTGCGTGTGGTTCACATATCGCTCAACGGATGAATGGACAAATTATTCCCCCGCGTGCACGCCGAAGCGCCGGAAGGAACGTGAAATGACCGATCAGGATATCGCCTTCGGCGAGCGCCTCGTCGCTTTCCTGCCTAACCTGCGCCGCTTTGCCATTTCGCTTTGCCGCTCCCGCGATATCGCCGACGATCTGGTGCAGGCTGCGTGCGAAAAGGCGCTTGCCGGCTCGGAGCGGTTCGAGGAGGGTACGCGCTTCGACGCGTGGATATTCCGCATTCTGCGCAACCTGTGGATCGATCAGCTTCGCCGCCAGAAGACGGCCGGCCCGACCGAGGAGATCGAAGCCCAGCCCGAACTTGCCGTTCCATCAGGCGAAGCGGGCTCCGAGGCACGCATGACGCTAAAGAGCGTGGCCGCCGCCATCGACGATCTCGTGCTTGAACAGCGCGAGGTGCTGCTGCTGACATGTGTGGAGGACCTCTCCTATAAGGAGGCGGCCGATGTGCTCGGCATTCCGATCGGCACGGTGATGAGCAGGCTCSCCCGCGCCCGCAAGAATCTTGCTGACGCCGCGGGAATAGAACCGGCGGCCGCGCGTTCACCGGATATGAGAGGCGGGGCGAGATGAGCGACATGGTATTCACCGACGAAATCCTGATGGCCTTTGCCGACGGCGAACTCGACGACGAGACGACACGCCTCGTCGAGGCAGCGATCGAGACAGATGACGATCTGATGATGCGCGTAGCCATGTTCATGGAAACCCGGGCTGCCACCAGCGAGGCCATGAAGCCGTTGCTCGACGAGCCTGTACCTGACCATCTGGCGCAGAAGGTGCGCGCGATGGCTGCCGACGCTGCAGCGAGACGTGACGACAGCCAGACCGTTGCTGCGGCCGATGACAGTGCGAATGCGGACAATGTCGTCGCGTTTCGCCGCCCGGAGCCCGCGGCACAGGCGCCGCGTCGCCCGTCGCAATGGATGATGGCGCTAGCCGCCTCGCTGCTTATCGTCGTCGGTGGCGTCGGAGGGTATCTTATCGGAGGAGCGGGCCAGGTAGATGTCGCGAACCCGCAGGTCGCGGGGCTGGTCGACCCTGAAGTGTCGGGTATCCTCGACCAGCGCGCGTCGGGGGAGGAAATCGCGATCGGCGACGGAGAGGCCAAAGTTCGATTGGTCTCGACGTTCCAGGCGGGCGGCGAGCGGCTCTGCCGCGAATACGAGATGAAGCGGCCGGATCAGCCGGATTTCGTGTCGGTTGCTTGCCGGAACGCCGGACGCTGGCAGACGCAACTGGCGATCGTCACAGCGGAAACCGGTGAGGGTTTCGCGCCGGCCTCGTCGCTTGAAACCGTCGATGCCTATCTGTCCTCGATCGGTGCCGGCGCGCCGCTGGGGGCGGCGGCGGAGAAGAAGGCGCTCGCCGGACGAAAGTAGCCTTCAGCGCGGCTTTTCTACCGGTACGGAAAGGCCGACCTTGACGCGATCCATGGTGACGAAGGTTCTAAAGCGCCGGATGTTGGGGTTGCCGAAGAACATGCGGCGGGTGAAGGCCTCGTAATCGCCCATCGTCGGCACGATCACGACAAGCATGAAGTCCACGTCGCCCGTGACGTAATAGCATTGCTGGACTTCCGGAGCGGCCGAGAAGGCGGCCTTGGCCGCATCGAGCAGGTCGATCTGCTCGCTTTCCACCTCCACTTCGACAAGGATCGTCAGGGCCTGGTTGACCCGCGCCGGCTCGATCACCGCGACATTGCTGCGGATGACCCCAGTTTCTTCCATGCGCTTGATCCGCCGTTGCACGGCCGGCGCAGACAGGTTGACGGCCTCGCCGATCTGTCGCTGTGGCGTCGTGTTGTCCTTCTGCAGGATTGAGAGGATTGCCAGGTCGAAGCGGTCGAGCTCCGCCGATGTGCTCTTTGAAACGGCCATCATTTCCTCATTGTCATTTACAAACTTGCGTAAGGGCTCTCCATTTAGAGCGCATTTCTCTCGTTCGGTGAAATATAACTTCATCGAACGAGGAGATTGCCCACATGCTCATTCGCAACCACCATGCCGATTTCGGATCGCCGCTGCTGCCTGACGATGCCGAAATGCTCTCGATTGCTGCGGCTGCAGAGGTTGAGCGGCAGCTATCGCGCCGTGACGATCATCGGCCGACGCCGCTTCATTCCTTGCCGGCGCTTGCGGCCGAACTCGGGGTCGGAGCAATCTTCGTCAAGGACGAGGGCCATCGGCTCGGGCTCGGCAGTTTCAAGGCGCTTGGCGGATCCTACGCGGTGATCCGGCTGGTGCTTGACGGGGTCCGGAAGCAGACAGGCCTGGACGTCGACATAGACGATCTCACGCGCCCTGACGTTCGCGCGGTTGCGCGCCAAATGACGTTCGGCTGCGCCACGGATGGCAACCATGGTCGCTCAGTGGCGATGGGCGCTGAGCTTGTCGGTGCGAAATCGGTGATCTTCGTGCATTCCGGTGTCAGCCAGAAACGCATAGAGGCGATTGCGCATTACGGCGCCGAGATCGTCCGGGTCGAAGGAACCTATGACGACTCGGTGGAGTTTGCGGCGAAGGTCTGCAACGAGCGTGGCTGGACCGTCGTATCGGACACCTCCTGGCCGGGATACGAATATATTCCCGGTCTGGTCATGCAGGGATATACGGCGCTTTTGTGCGAAGCCTTGCGGACGATCGACGCACCACCGACGCATGTCTTCGTGCAAGCCGGCGTCGGCGGAATCGCTGCTGCAACGGCCGGGCACCTGGCGCTGCGTTACGGTCATGACCGGCCGCGCTTCGTCGTAGTCGAGCCGGCCCGAGCTGCCTGCCTGCTGGAAACGGCAAGGGCCGGCCATCCGGTGAAAGTGCCACATGGCGAGCCAACTGTCATGGCGATGCTCGAATGTTACGAGCCTTCTCTTGTCGCCTGGCGCATTCTTTCGCGTGTTGCCGACGCCTTCATGATGATCGACGAGGAGGATGCCGTTTCGATCATGAACCGCCTCGCTCGCCCGAAAGGGGGCGATCCGGCAATCGTTGCTGGCGAAAGCGGCGGTGTCGGGCTGGCTGGCCTCATCACGGTCGCCGGAGACCCGAACATGCGCGCCGCCCTCGGCCTTGATGCCAATTCGCGGATCCTGGTGATCAATACCGAAGGTGCCACGGATCCTGAACGCTACGAAGAGCTGGTTGGCCTCGCGCCGGCTGATGTCGCCGGGGCTGAGAAATTGGAAAGGGTATGACGCGGATGGCAAACACGGATATCGACAAGCTTGTGGCGGAGATGACGGCGTGGCGTCATGACCTGCACGCCCATCCGGAATTCGGTTTCGAGGAAAAGCGGACAGCGGCCTTCGTTGCCGCCAAGCTGCGGGAGTTCGGCCTTGACGAGGTCGCCGAAGGTATCGGTGGCACCGGGGTGATCGGCACGCTGCGGCATGGAACGGGAAATCGCGCCATAGCGCTGCGTGCCGATATGGATGCGCTGCGTATCGCGGAACAGGGGACAATTGCCTATTGCTCCACCCGGCCCGGCACGATGCACGCCTGCGGCCACGACGGCCATACGGCGATGCTGCTCGGCGCAGCAAAGCTGCTGGCCGAGGAGGGTGGCTTTGACGGGACCGTGCGCTTCGTTTTCCAGCCAGCTGAAGAATGGGGGAAGGGTGCACTTGCCATGCTCGCCGATGGCATGCTGGAACGCTTTCCCTTCGACGAGATCTATGGGCTGCACAACATGCCGGGCCTGCCGGTCGGAAAGTTCGAGACCCGTGCCGGCGCCATCATGTCGGCCGAAGACAATTTCGAGGTCACGCTCAAGGGCGTCGGCGGCCATGCCGCGCGACCTCACGCGGGCAACGAGACGCTGGTCGCTGCCTGCGCGACAGTGGTCAATCTCCAGACCATCGTTTCGCGAAGGCTCTCTCCGGCCGATATCGCCGTCGTCTCCGTGACCGAATTGATCACCGACGGCACGCGCAATGCCTTGCCAGGCCTGGCCCGCATTCTTGGTGATGCGCGCAGCTTCCGACCTGAGGTGAGCGCCAGGATCGAACAGCAGATGCGCACGATCGCCAAGGGGACGGCGGATGCCTATGGCTGCGAGGTCGAGGTGACCTATACGCGTGAGTTCGTGCCGCTGCTCAACGATCCGGCTCTCGTCGATCATGCCTTCGCAGCGGCCGGTGCGGTGTTCGGGACGGACAATGTCGCCGTCGCCGCCGAGCCGATGACCGGATCGGAGGATTTTGCCCGGTTCCTCGCGCATGTGCCGGGTTGCTTCGTCTTTATCGGCAACGGCCAGGAATCCGCGCCGCTGCACAATCCGCATTACGACTTCAATGACGATGCCTTGATCTTCGGTGCCCGGTTCCACGCCGAAATCGTCCGGCAACGGCTGGCCGCACCGGATGTGGGGCAGTGACAGTCGCGATGCTCAATACAAACACGATTGAAGGCGGCGCCGTCATGTCTCATCAGTCCATTAATGCCGAACGTCTGCTTACCCGCATCCGCGAACTCGGCGCGATCGGGCGCAACGATCAGGGGCAACTGACACGGCTTGCTGCGTCTGACACCGACAAGCTCGGGCGGGACCGCCTAGTCGCTTGGCTGCAGGCCGCGGGGCTGGAGATCGCCGTCGACCGCATCGGCAATATCTTCGGCGTCTGGCAAAGCCAGGATAACGCCGGGCAATCGCCGTTAATGCTCGGCTCCCATATCGACACGGTCATCAATGCCGGCATCTACGATGGCTGCTACGGCGTGCTTGCCGCCCTCGAAGTCATCGAGACACTGAAGGAGCAGGGATTCGCGCCTGTCCGCCCGATCGTCGTCGCGGCCTTTACCAACGAGGAGGGGGTGCGCTACGCGCCCGATATGCTGGGGTCGCTTGTTCATGTGGGCGGCCTTGCGGTCGAAGCCGCGCTTGCGACGGTCGGAACCGATGGCACGACGCTCGGAGCGGAACTCGCGTGCATAGGTTACGCCGGCACCGCGGAGCCCGGCTTTCTGAAACCTCATGCCTATGTTGAATTGCACATCGAGCAGGGGCCGGTGCTTGAGCGCGAAGCGACCACGATCGGCGCCGTCGAAAATCTGCAAGGGATTTCCTGGCAGCGCGTGACCATAGAGGGCGTTGCCAATCATGCCGGTACCACGCCGATGGCGATGCGCTCCGATGCGGGCCTTGCTGCCGCGCGCGTCGGCCTGTTCCTGCGCGAGCACATCGCGCGATCAAACGCGCCGAGCGTTGCGACGATCGGAACCATGCGCTTCGAGCCGGACGCGATCAACGTCATCCCCTCGCGCGCGGTCTTTACCATCGACCTGCCCGACCCGGACGAGGATCGCCTGAGGGCGCTTGAAAGCGCGCTTTCCGGCTTTCTCGACCGGCTTGAGCAGGAAGAGCATGTGACCGTCTCAGTCGAGCGTCTCGCCCGGTTCGAGCCCGTCAGTTTCGACAGTGCGGTCGTCGCGGCGATTGAAGTTTCCGCGAAGGCCCGTGGGCTGAAGAGCCGGCGGATGACCTCCGGCGCCGGCCACGACGCCCAGATGATCGCCCGCATCGCGCCGGCTGCGATGATCTTCGTGCCGAGCCACGACGGGATCAGCCACAATCCGCGCGAACACACGGATCCGGCAGACCTCGTCGCCGGTGCCAATGTTCTGCGCGATGTCGGCGCTCTGCTTGCAGGCAGCCCTTAGGGCGCCGGAAGGGGCCGGGTGCGACCTCCTTGGAGCGATCAAGATGCTGATGCGGCAACAATTCCTCTCACCGTCATGCTCGGGCTTGACCCGAGCATCCAGCCGGCACCTCTGTGTCAGCCTCGTATCAACAGGCCGGCTGCCTCCAATGTCATGCTCGGGTCGAGCCCGAGCATGACGAAGAGATGGGCCATTGCGTAAAGAGCGCCGGAGCCCGCCGGGCGCCAGAAGGGGCGGGGTTGCCGCCCCTTCTGGCGTGGTCGTTATCCCCGTACGTCTGCCTCGCTGTCGACCGGCATATAGAGGTCGCCACCCTCACGATACTTGGCCGCCATCGCTTGAAAACCTTCCTTCTGCGCCTCGGCGCGGATGTCGTGCGAGATCCGCATCGAGCAGAACTTCGGCCCGCACATGGAGCAAAAATGCGCGACCTTGTGCGCCTCCTTCGGCAAGGTTTCGTCGTGGAAGGAGCGGGCGGTTTCCGGATCGAGCGACAGGTTGAACTGGTCCTCCCAGCGGAACTCGAAGCGGGCGCGCGACAGGGCGTCGTCGCGCGTGCGGGCCGCCGGGTGCCCCTTGGCGAGATCGGCGGCATGGGCCGCGATCTTGTAGGTGATGACGCCCACCTTGACGTCGTTGCGGTCGGGAAGCCCCAGATGTTCCTTCGGTGTCACATAGCAGAGCATGGCCGTGCCGAACCAGCCGATCATCGCAGCACCAATGCCGGAGGTGATGTGGTCGTAGCCGGGGGCGATGTCGGTCGTCAGCGGCCCAAGCGTATAGAACGGTGCCTCGCCACAGACAGCGAGCTGCTTGTCCATGTTTTCCTTGATCTTGTGCATCGGCACGTGGCCGGGGCCCTCGATCATCACCTGGCAGTCTTTCGCCCAGGCGATCTTCGTCAGCTCGCCCAGCGTTTCCAGTTCGGCAAATTGCGCCGCGTCATTGGCATCGGCGATCGAGCCCGGGCGCAGGCCGTCGCCGAGCGAAAACGAGACGTCATAGGCGCGGCAGATGTCGCAGATCTCTTCGAAGTGCTCGTAGAGAAAGCTCTCCTTGTGGTGGTGCAGGCACCACTTCGCCATGATCGAGCCGCCGCGCGAGACGATGCCGGTGACCCGGTCGACCGTCAGCGGGATATAGTGCAGCCGGACACCGGCATGGATGGTGAAGTAGTCGACCCCCTGTTCCGCCTGCTCGATCAGCGTATCGCGATAGACCTCCCAGCTCAGATCCTCGGCGATGCCGTTGACCTTTTCCAGCGCCTGGTAGAGCGGCACGGTGCCGATCGGCACGGGCGAGTTGCGGATGATCCATTCGCGGATGTTGTGAATGTTGCGGCCGGTCGACAGGTCCATGACCGTGTCTGCGCCCCAGCGGGTCGCCCAGACCATCTTCTCCACTTCCTCGGCCATCGACGAAGTGACGGCGGAGTTGCCGATATTGGCATTGATCTTCACCAGGAAATTCCGGCCGATGATCATCGGCTCGGACTCCGGGTGGTTGATGTTGGCCGGAAGCACGGCGCGACCGCTGGCGATCTCCTGGCGGACGAATTCGGGGGTGACGTGATCGGGGATATGGGCACCAAAGCTTTCGCCGTCGCGTAGCGTGACGCGTGCAGCGTCGCGGCCAAGGTTCTCGCGGATGGCGACGAACTCCATCTCGGGCGTGATGATGCCGGCCCGCGCATAGGCAAGCTGCGTCACCGCGCGCCGCCCGGTCGCGCGCAAGGGCGCGTGGCGGAAGGGAAAGGTCGGCGTCAGCCGGTCGCCGGAGGCAAAGCCGTTGTCTTCCGGCCGCACGTCGCGTCCGTCATAGGCTTCGACATCACCGCGAGCGATGATCCAGTTGCGGCGCGGTCGTGGCAAACCGTCCTCGATGCGGATGTTGGCATCTTCTACGGTGTAGGGACCGGAGGCGTCGTAGACGGTGACCGGCGGCTCGCCCGACGTCGGGTGCAGGGTGATTTCGCGCATGGGAACGCGGATGTCGGGATGGATCGTGCCTGGCTTGTAGACCTTTTTCGAGGCGGGAAGCGGGCCTTTTGTGACCGAGAGTTCTGCGGGTTTGGTGGCAATATTCATGATGAGGCTCCAAGTTTGCGGTTGGAGACCCAGTTCTGAAGCCGGAAGGAAAAGACATGTTCGCCTGAAATTCCGCGCGAATGACGGAATCGTGGCGTCAATGTCTGCACCGTCCCTACGCCAGTATGAACTGGATCAGGTTCAACGGGTCACTGCGCCTCGGTCGGCAAAGCCGATCCGCCCAGCAGTATCTCAGCCCCTTGACGGGACCCCCCTGGTGAATGCCTAGAGATAGCCATCGATCCGGATGCGCAGTCAAGCGTTAATCCGAAGGTTGCGTGTCAGGCCTGTTGATTGCCCGGTAGAGCGTTTCCGGATGAGACGAAGCCGCGGGCACGCTCGTTCTTTTGGTTTTTGCGCATTTCCTGACGGAAAACCGCTCCGCACTTTTCCTGGAAATGCGCTAGCGGCCGGACTTCTCTGATCCCCGGCGATCGGCATAATCCGCACGGTTGATGCCGTGCCGCTGCAGCTTGTCATAGAAGGTCTTGCGCGGAATGCCGAGCGCTTCGATCGTCGCCTTGACGTCGCCGTGCTGCGCCCGCAGCGCTTCTTTCAGAATTTCCGCCTCGTAGCGCTCGATCCGCTCGGGCAGGCCGGCACTGGTCGGCGCCGCGGCAATCGGTTGGCCGAGCGAACCTTCGACGCCAAGGGCGACGCGCTCAGCGAAGTGCGAGAGCTCGCGCACATTGCCCGGCCAGGAATGAGACATCAGATAGTGGCTGACGGCCGGCGAAAGCGTCGGCACGTCGCGCTTGAAACGCTCGGCTGCCCGCGTCAGGAAATGCGAGAAGAGAAGGGGGATATCGTCCCGGCGTTCGCGCAGCGGCGGGATCGACAGGGTGACGACGTTCAGCCGGAAATAGAGATCCTCGCGAAAATCGCCCCGCTGGGCCGGGTCGCCGAGGTCGATCTTGGCCGCGGCGATGACCCGGATATCGACGGGGCGCACGATATTGGTGCCAAGCGGCGTGATCTCACGGGCTTCAAGCACTCGCAGCATCTTGACCTGCGTTGCCGGCGGCATCGCCTCGATCTCGTCGAGGAAAAGCGTGCCGCCGCTCGCATGCTCGATACGGCCGACGCGCTTCTTCAGGGCACCGGTGAAGGCGCCGGGCTCGTGGCCGAAAAGCTCGCTCTCGATTACCGTTTCCGGCAGTGCGCCGCAGTTCAGCGCCACGAAGTTGCCGTTGCGGCGCCGGCTCCAATTGTGCAGCAGCGTCGCCACCACCTCCTTGCCGCTGCCGGTTTCGCCGGCAACAAGCACATCCACGTCGGTGTCGGCGATATGCCGCAAGGTCTGGCGCAGCCGTTCCATGACCGGTGTCTGGCCAATCAGCGGCAGGCTCTCACCGGCGACTTCGGCTGCGCGTTTCAGCGCGCGGTTTTCCATCACCAGCCGGCGTTTTTCCAAGGCGCGGCGTGCGCTCTGCACCAGACGGTCGGCGGCAAAGGGTTTCGGGATGAAATCATAGACGCCGTCCTTAATGGCCTGAACGGCCATCGGGATATCGCCGTGGCCGGTGACCAGAATGACGGGCAGGTCGGGGTCGAAGTCGGCGATCCGGCGAAACAGCGTGAGGCCGTCGATCCCGGGCATGCGGATATCGCTGACGACGATGCCGTCAAAATCCGGGTTGAGGATTGCGAGCGCTTCCGCCGCGCCGGGAAAGGCGGAGACCGCGAGGCCGGCAAGCTCCAGCGTCTGCTTCATCGCCCGCCTGAGTTCGCTGTCGTCGTCGACGAGGCATACGGATTGCTGCATCGCTCAGGCCCTCTTCAAACGCACGGTGAAGACGGTGCCTTCTGGGCCGGTCTTGACCTCGATGTCGCCGCCATAGTCAGCGACAATCTCCTTGGAGATGGCAAGGCCGAGACCGAGGCCTTCATCCTTGGAGGTGTTGAACGGGGTGAAAAGGTCTTCGAGGATATCGGGCCGAATGCCCGGACCATTGTCGGCGACAACAAGCGAAACTGTTTCGGAGGGGCCTAACTCGCACCGCACACGGATCTCAGCGTCTGCCCGATCACCGAGGGCTTCCAGGGCATTCTGCAACAGGTTGATCAGCACCTGTTCCAAGCGGATGCGATTGCCGAGCACGCTGAGGCCGTTATCAGGCAGGTCGATGACGATCGCGTCCATGCGGCCGGCAAAGCGGCTGCGCAGCAGCATTCGAGCGCCTTCGATCACCTCCCGCATCGCCGTCGGTTCGGCGACGAAACGGCCCTTGCGCGCAAAGCTGCGCAGTTCGTCGGTGATGGTGCCGACCCGCTCGGTCAGCGCAGCGATGCTTTCGAGATTTTCGACGGCGGTTTCTTTTTGGCCGCGGTCGAGGAAGGTGCGCGCATTGTCGGCATAGGCGCGGATGGTTGCGACCGGCTGATTGATCTCGTGGGCAACGCCCGCCGCCACCTGTCCGAGGATTGCCAGGCGGTTGGCCTGGACCAGTTCCTGCTGCACCGCCTGCAGCCTCTCGCCCGTGCGCCTGTGGTCGGAGATCTCGGTTTCGAGGTGATCTCGGGCGAGGCTTAGGTCCTGTGTGCGCTCGGCCACTCGGCGTTCCAACTCATCGCGCGCGGCGCGTTCGTTGGCCGCGACCTGCGTCAAAGCCTGGCGCCGGCGAAGAAGGAATGCGGCAAGCGCCAGCAGCGGCACGATAACGGCAAGGGCCAGCAGCCTTGCCTCGCGGCTCGCGGCGCCAAGGGCTGCGTCTAGCGGTGCCAATTGCTCCAGCCGCCAGCTGGTCGAGGGAACCATGGTCTCGACCCTGAGGTACTGCCGCTCGCTGCTGCCGGGCAGAAGCGCTGTCAGCACGCTCGATCCATTGCTCGTTGGCTCGATCCGGCGGAACGGCAGCGGCAGCAGGGAGGCATCGCCGAACTGCAGGCTGTCGCGGATGGCGGCGAGGCGATCCCCGGGAATGGTACGGGTCGTCATAAAGCGCCAGGACGGGAAGCTGGTGATCAGCACGATGCCGCGCCGGTCGGTGACATAGACCGGCTTGCCGGAGGCGAGCCAATCGGCCTCGACCCCGCCGAATTCGAGCTTGGCGACCACGACGCCAATCGGGCCGTCAGGCCCGTCGACACGTCTTGATATGTAGAGGCCTGGCCGCTTGCTGACGGTGCCCATGGCGAAATGCTCGGCTTTGCCATCGCGCATCGCCAGCCGGAAATATTCGCGGAAAGCGTAGTCATTGCCGACGAAGCTGGTTGGCTCGCGCCAGTTGCTGGCAGCCACCGCCACGCCGTCGAGGCCAATCGCGTAGATCACCGCCGCATCCGTATTGGCGGCCAGCGCCTCGAGCTTTTGATTGAGCCGCTGCAACGGCTGGTCGCCACCCTTCTCAAGCGCCGTCTTCACCTCTACGTCGTCTGCCAGTACCAGAGGCAGCGCGCGCTGCCGCTCCAGCACTGCCCTCAGCAGCGAGGCCTTGAGATTGGCATCGATGCGGCTCTGGATGTCGACGGTTTCAAGCGCCTTGTTTCGCCCATATTCGCCGGCGAAAAAAAGCCCCGCTGCCAGCAGCACTAACGCTAGCGCGGCAAAAATCAGCCAGGCGCGGCGCATGTGCCGGTCGAGATCCTCTGGATTGATAGGGCTGGGCGCGGGCATGGACATGGCGGAATTGTGCATTATTCCGCGCAAGTTTCCAGATGATCTGTGCGGATATCCGCTCAAATATTCGTGTGCGTGATCCAAGATTCTCGAAAAAATGGCGATATTTCAATGGCCTGATCAGCTGTGCTGCGATCTGGCACGCCCATTGCAAATGACATCCTCATGACAGCCCGAGCTGTCGCGCTTCGGAAATAGGGCCTGGGAGGCCCGGCATGACGCCGGACTGGGCCTAAGTGGAGGATATCATGATTATCGACCAATCCGCGGAACCGCGCGGCAAGACACCTTTCTATCGTCATCTCTATGTCCAGGTTCTGGCGGCCATCGCCGCAGGCATCCTGCTCGGCCATTTCTACCCGGAGGTCGGCACGCAGCTTAAGCCGCTAGGCGATGCCTTCATCCGCCTGGTGAAGATGATTATTGCCCCGGTCATCTTCCTGACCGTCGCCACCGGCATTGCCGGCATGACCGATCTCGCCAAGGTCGGGCGGGTCGCCGGCAAAGCGATGATCTACTTCCTGACCTTCTCGACGCTCGCGCTCATCATCGGCCTGATCGTGGCCAATGTGGTGCAGCCCGGCGCCGGCATGCACATCGACCCCGCGTCGCTCGACGTCAAGGCGGTCACCTCCTACGCCGAGAAGGCGCATGAGCAGTCGATCACCGGCTTCCTGATGAACATCATTCCGACCACGCTCGTCGGCGCATTTGCCGAGGGCGATATCCTGCAGGTGCTGTTCATCTCCGTTCTGTTCGGCCTGGCCCTCGCCATGGTCGGCAAGAAGGCGGAGCCTGTCGTCGACTTCCTGCACGCGCTGACGCTGCCGATCTTCAAGCTGGTCGCGATCCTGATGAAGGCGGCGCCGATCGGTGCGTTCGGCGCCATGGCCTTCACCATCGGCAAATATGGCGTCGGTTCGATCGCCAATCTCGCCATGCTGATCGGCACATTCTATTTGACCTCGCTGCTCTTCGTCTTCGTCGTGCTCGGCGCGGTTGCCCGCTACAACGGCTTCTCGATCGTCGCCCTCATCCGCTACATCAAGGAAGAACTGCTGCTCGTTCTCGGTACATCCTCTTCGGAAGCGGCGCTGCCGGGACTGATGAGCAAGATGGAAAAGGCCGGTTGCAAGCGCTCGGTTGTCGGGCTGGTCATTCCGACCGGCTATTCCTTCAACCTCGACGGCACCAACATCTACATGACGCTCGCCGCACTCTTTATTGCCCAGGCGACCGACATTCCGCTGTCGCTCGGCGACCAGGTGCTGCTGCTGCTCGTGGCGATGCTGAGCTCCAAGGGTGCAGCCGGCATTACCGGCGCCGGCTTCATCACGCTTGCCGCCACGCTTTCGGTCGTGCCGGCGGTGCCGGTTGCCGGCATGGCGCTGATCCTCGGCATCGACCGCTTCATGTCGGAGTGCCGGGCACTGACCAACTTTGTCGGCAACGCGGTTGCGACCATCGTGGTCGCCAAGTGGGAAGGCGAACTGGATGAGACCCAGCTTGCCGCAACCCTTGGCGGCCGGGCGCTGCCGGAAAGCCCGGTTCCGGGTCTTCAGCCAGCCGAATAAAGCTGCCTCCCAGGGCAAGACCGCATCTCGGTGCGGCAAGGCGTGGTCCACTTTCTGGTGGGCCACGCCTTTTTTCTTTTGCGGGATAGCCTCGTGGCGTTGCCGCCCTAGGTCATAGGCTGGCGGTTTGCTGCCGGGCCGCCAACGCTCCTGTGAAATTCTCGTTCTCCCCACTTTACTATACCGTCTGGACGGTATAGTAATTTGTCATCACTGATCGAGGCAAAGCGTTTTCTGGGGAGGAGACGAGAATGCATTGGACGAAGTGTGTGAAAGCGGCCGCCTTGGCCACCGCGGCGTTTGCCGCATTTCCAGCGGCTGCGGCCGAAGTATCGATTTTCTGCAGCTCGGCCGGCGCGGAGCTCGAGCTCTGCCAGTCGGCCTCCGAGGCCTGGGCCAAGGAAACCGGCAATACTGTCAAGATCAACAAGATGCCGGCCAATTGGGGCGAGGCGCTGCCGCTCTACCAGCAGCTGCTCGCCGGAAAGTCCGGCGACGTCGATGTCCTGACCCTCGACAATATCTGGGTCGGCACGCTCGCGTCGCACCTCGTCGATCTCCGGCAGAAGGTGCCTGCCGACGAAGTTTCCAGCCATTTTGAATCGTCTCTTGCCGACGCGACCATCAATGGCCAGCTGCTGGCAATGCCGTGGTTCGTCGACGCCGGCCTGATGTTCTATCGCAAGGACCTTCTGGAGAAGTACGGCAAGGCCGAGCCGAAGACCTGGCGGGAGCTCACCGAGACGGCGAAGCTCATCCAGGACAAGGAGCGGGCATCGGGCAGTCCCGACATGTGGGGCTATGTCTGGCAGGGGCGAGCCTATGAAGGGCTGACCTGCGACGCGCTCGAATGGGTGGCATCCTACGGCGGCGGAACCTTCATTTCGCCCGAGGGCGAGATCACAGCCAACAATCCGAAGGCGGCCGAAGCGCTCGATATTGCCCGATCCTGGATCGGCGGGATCAGCCCGGAAGGCGTGTTGAACTACGACGAAGAAGGCTCGCGCGGCGTGTTCGAAGCCGGGAACTCGGTCTTCCATCGCAATTGGAGCTATGTCTGGGGCACGACGCAGGCCGACGGATCGTCGCTGCGCGGTAAGGTCGGCGTCATGGCACTTCCGGTTGGGGCTGAAGGCGGCAAGTCGAGCGGATGTTACGGGGCGGGTCTTCTCGGTGTGTCGAAATACGCCGACGATGTAGACGCCGCCGTCAGCCTGGTGCGCTATCTCACCGGCGCCAAGGAACAGAAGCGCCGCGCGCTCCAGGCCTATAGCCCGACGCTGAAGGCGCTCTACGAAGACAAGGACGTTCTGGCGGCCAATCCTTCGCTGCGGTTTGCCGAGAAGGCATATGCCGAAAGCGCCTCGCGTCCGTCGCAGGTCACGGGCGCGTCCTACAACCGGGTGTCCCAGCGGATCTTCAATGGCGTGCACAATGTGCTGAGCGGCAAGGAAAGCGCGGACGATGCCCTGGCGAAGGTTGCGAGCGACCTGGAACGTCTAAAGGCGCGGGGCTGGTAAGCCCCCGCCTATTTCCCACCGATCGAGGACATCACCCGTGAACATTGCGATAGCACCGTGCTGCTGGGGCGTTTACTGGCCCGAAGGCAACGAAATCAACTGGACCGACTATCTCGACCGCATCAAGGCGGCCGGTTACCGGCACACCGAACTTGGACCCTACGGCTTCTTTGCCACGGATCCAGAGGTGCTTTCGTCCGAGCTTGGCAGCCGCGGCCTTTCGGTCGTCGCGGCGGCCCATGTCCACACACTCGCCGATCCCGCCTCCTGGCCGGTCCTTAAGGAAAAGACGCAAGCGATCTGTCGGCTGCTGTCTGCAATCGGCGCGACGCATTTCATCCTGATGGACGAGTCGGAGTTCTATCCGAAGGACAGGATGGGCGTGGTCGATGAAGCGGGCTGGCGCTCCGTCGTCGAGCAGACCACGGGCGCTGCATGCATCGCCCGCTCGCACGGGCTGGAGTTCAGCTTTCACCCGCATGTGGGCACCTGCGTCGAGCTCGAACCGCAGATCGAGCGCCTGCTTGCCGAGACGGAGCCAGGCCTTGTCGGGCTCTGCCTCGATACCGGTCACCACGCCTATTGGAAGGCCGATCCGACTGATTTCCTTGTCCGTCACCGGGATCGGATCAACGCCATCCACCTGAAAAACGTCGATGGCGCCTATCGTGAACGGGTTCTGGCCGAAGGCATCCACAGCGACCGCGCCTTCGAAGAGGGCATCATGACCGACCTCGATCGCGGCGTCGTCGACATTGCCGCTTTCGTCGATGCGCTGCGGCAGGCGGGCTACGATGGCCCGCTCGTGGTCGAGCAGGATCTTGCGCGCGGCCATCTCGACACGCCGGAAACCATCGCCGAACGGAATTTCCGCTTCGTTTCTGAGCTTTTGGCTGAGCGGGCAAAGGCATGAAGGTCGAAATCCACGATACGCCGCTATCGATCGGAGAGCATCTGGCGGAGCGGATCGTCGATGGCATCCGGGCGCGAGGTTCCGAAGGCCGTGCTTATGTGCTCGGCTGTCCGGGCGGGCGCAGCCCCATGCCGGTCTACGAGGCGATCGGCCGGCGGCTGAAGGTTGAGCCGATCGATTGCTCGCGGCTGGTCATCGTCATGATGGACGAATACTTGCAGGCCAGCGGCGGCGACCGTCTGACGCCACCGCCTTCATCGGTGCATTTCTCCTGCCGCGGGTTCGGCGAGCGTGAGATCGTCGGGCGGATCAACGCGGCGCTACCTGCCGAGTTTCGCATTCCTCGGGCAAACTTCTGGATGCCGGACCCAAGCAATCCCGACGACTATGATGCCCGCATCGCCGCTGTCGGCGGCATCGATCTTTTTCTGCTCGCTTCCGGCGCCGGCGACGGTCACATCGCGTTCAACCCGCCAGGCTCGGCGCGCGATAGCCGGACGCGGGTGGTCGCTCTAGCCGAGCAGACGCGGCGCGACAATCTCGCGACCTTCCCCGACTTTCGCGGCATCGACGAAGTACCGTCGCATGGCGTGACCATCGGTATCGGCTCGATTGCGGAGCTGTCGAAATCCGTAGCGATGATCGCCTGGGGCGAGGGCAAACGCCACGCCTGCGAACGCATGAGCGGCGCCACGGCCTATGACGCCACTTGGCCGGCGACGATTGCCGCCGAATGCCGGGCCGCCGAATTGCACATCGATGCCGCGGCGGCCGGTCGATTGGGAGCGCGCCCGTGAGCCAGCACGCGATCGGCATCGATGTCGGCGGGACGAAGACCAAGGCTTGCCTCGTGCGTCTGGCCGACGGTGCCGTTATCACTGAGCGCACGGCCGCGACGCCCTGCCAGCAAGGCGGCCGTGCAGTCCTCGAACTGGTCGGGGTGCTCGCCGAGGCCATGGAGGCCGAAAGCAGCGCACGCAAGCTCGATACCGCAGGCCTCGGCCTTTGCCTGCCGGAACTCGTGACCGGCGCCGGCGAACCGGCATCGGCCTGGAATTTCGATTGGCGCGATCTCGACTACCGCCAGCATCTCAGCCGCTTCGGTGTTGTTCATATCGACAGCGATGTACGGGCCGCGGCCTACGCCGAAGGCTGGATCGGAGCTGGCGTCGATGCGGATCCCTTCGTTTATGTGACGATTTCGACCGGCCTGTCGCATTCGCTGGTGATCGGCGGCACCCCCTATGCCGGCGCCCGCGGCTTTGCCATCCATTTTTCCGGTAGCGACCTCGTGGCGTTTGGCGGCGAAGATCAGGACCTTCAGGTACGCCACAATCTTGAGCTTTTCGCCAGCGGCAAGGCGCTCGGCGAGCGCTACGGCAAACTCATCGACCGTCCGGGGACGACCGCGCTGCAGCTCTTCGAAGCGGAAGCACACGATCCGAGGGCGGCCACGATGGTCGGTGACGCGCTTTTGTCGCTTGCCTCCTATCTCGGGCAGCTCGTCAACACACTCGACCCTGAAATCCTGATCCTTGGCGGCGGTATCGGCGGCGACCCTTCGGTCAACGAGCGCCTTGCTAGCCTGACGCGCCCATTCATCTGGGCCGATGGCGCCCGGGATCTTCCCATTATCAGAAGCGTCCTTGGCGACACGGCCTGCGCGGTCGGCGTGGCGGCGCTTGCAAACAAAGCTCGCAAACAGGCGGTGCGCATATGAGTGGAATTGACCTAACCGATGTCGTCAAGCGCTTCGGCGCGCTGACCGTGATCGACAAAGTCAACCTGAAGGTTGGCGAAGGAGAGTTCGTGGTGTTCGTCGGCCCGTCGGGCTGCGGCAAGTCGACCTTGCTGCGGATGATTGCCGGGCTCGAGGAGATTTCCGACGGCGAACTGCAGATCGGCGGCAGGCGCATGAACGAAACGCCGCCGGCCGAGCGCGGCATCGCCATGGTGTTCCAGTCCTACGCGCTCTATCCGCACATGAGCGTCGAGCGCAACCTCGGCTTCGCGCTGGAGACAGCGCGACTGGGCGCCGGCGAAATCAAGGAGCGGGTCAGCAAGGTCGCGCGCTTTCTCAAGATCGAACATCTGCTGCACCGTCGACCCGCCCAGCTCTCCGGCGGGCAGCAGCAGCGGGTCGCCATCGGCCGTGCGCTGGTGCGTTCGCAAAAGCTCTTTCTCTTCGACGAGCCGCTCTCCAACCTAGATGCCGATCTGCGCATGGAAATGCGCGTCGAAATCGCGCGTATTCACCGCGAGCTCAAGGCCACCACCGTCTATGTCACCCACGACCAGCTCGAGGCAATGACGCTTGCCGATCGCATCGTCGTCCTGAAGGACGGCCGGATTGCCCAGGTCGGCACGCCGATGGAACTTTATGAGCGGCCGGCGAGCAAATTCGTCGCCAGCTTCATCGGCGCACCGCGGATGAATTTTCTGCCGGGCACGTTGCATCGCGAGACAAGCGCGAGCCGGCTGGAGGTCATGGGGGGCACCCATACGCTCGGCCGTATCGACTATGACGGCGAGATCAGCATCGGCCTGCGGCCCGAGGATCTGATCCTTGGCGGCGGCGAGGTGCAGATCCCGGCGCAGGTGCTGCTCGTCGAGCCGCTCGGTGGCGAGGCATTGGTGCACGCGCGTGTCGGCGATGGCCAGATGCTGGTGATGAAGGTGCAGGGCAAGCCGGATCTCCGGCCGAATGCCGACATCACCATCGGCTGGATGCAGTCGAAGGCGCATCTGTTCGGGGTCGACGAAAGTGCGCTTCGCGCTGCGGAGGCTTGAGACGATGACGTCAGGGGCAGTAATAAGATCTCTCGGATTGCGGCAGGCCCGCGCCCGCACCGCCTGGTGGTTTCTGGCGCCGAGCCTGCTGGTGCTGATCGCCGTCGCCCTCTGGCCGCTCGGGCGCACCTTTGTCTTTTCCTTCACCGACGCGCTGCTGACGGAGCCGGACTTCTACAGTTACATCGGCTTCGACAACTATCGGGCGCTGTTCGAAGATCCGCTGTGGTGGCAATCCGTCCGCAATACGCTGTATTTCACCGTCATTTCGGTGTCGATCGAGACCGTTCTCGGGCTGACGATCGCGCTCCTTCTCAACTCCCACATCGCCGGGCGCGGCGCCATGCGGGCGATCATCCTGATCCCCTGGTCGATCCCGGTCGTGGTCAGCGCCCGCATGTGGCAGTGGATGCTGCATGACCAGTTCGGCATCGTGAACCACGTGCTGAAGATGGCCGGTTTCATCGACAGCGGCATCGCCTGGACTGCCAATGCCTCCCTGGTCATGCCGGTGATCATCGCCGTCGATGTCTGGATCACCACGCCCTTCATGGTGCTTTTGATCCTGGCGGGTTTGCAGATGCTACCGCGCGGCATCTACGAGGTCGCCGCGATCGACGGCGTGCCGGCATGGAAGCAGTTCACCTCGCTGACGCTGCCGCTGCTGGCGCCGAGCATTGCAGTTGCCGTGCTCTTTCGCCTACTCGATGCGTTGCGCATGTTCGACCTGAGCTTCGTGCTTTCCTCCAACAGCGACGACACCAAGACGGTGTCGATCTATGCCCGCGAGGTCCTCGTCAATTTCCAGGACATGGGGGTGGGCTCGGCTGCTAGTACCGCCGTCTTCCTGATGATCGCCGTCGTGACAGCGATCTACGTCACCGTCTTCCGTCTCAACCGCCGTCTGCTGGGAGTTTGACATGGTCAGAAGCAACGCCCGCAAACGCCTGCACAGGATCGCGATATACAGCCTCTTCGGCGTCGTCGCGCTCTACACGCTGTTTCCGTTTTATTGGATGATCGCCTCATCGCTGAAATCAGGTCAGGCGATCTTCGACGTGACGTTCTTCCCGGACCTGAAGTTCAACAATTATACGGCGATCCTGTCGGACGGCGTTTTCCTGCGCAGCCTCTTGAATTCGCTGGTCGTCGCTTTCTCGGTCGTCGCACTCTCGCTGGTGCTGGCGATTGCGGCCGCCTATGCGCTCGGCCGGATCGACTTTCGCGGTCGTTCGCCGATCATGCTGCTGGTGCTCGCGGTCTCGATGTTCCCGCAGATCGCGCTTCTGTCCGGCCTGTTCGAGATGATCCGCTGGCTCGGGCTCTACAACACGGTCGGTTCGCTGATCTTCTCCTACATGATCTTCACGCTGCCGTTCAACATCTGGGTGCTGACCACGTTCATGCGCGATTTGCCGAAACAGATCGAGGAGGCGGCGATCATGGACGGCTGCTCGCCCTTGCGGATCGTGCGCTGCATCTTCCTGCCGATGATGGGGCCGGCACTGATCTCGACGGGACTGCTGGCCTTCATCGCCTCGTGGAACGAGTTCATGTTCGCGCTGACCTTCATCCTGACGGACGAGAACCGCACCGTGCCGGTGGCGATCGCCCTGATCTCGGGCTCCAGCCGGTACGAATTCCCCTATGGCGCGATCATGGCGGCATCGACGATCGTCACCGTGCCATTGGTCATCCTCGCTCTCATCTTCCAGAAACATATCGTCTCCGGCCTGACGGCCGGTGCGGTCAAAGGTTGAATTGTTGCCTCGTTCGTGAGGCGGAAAGGTTGCTTTCATGCGTGTCGTTCGCGTTGGTTTGATCGGGCTTGGCGAAGTCAGCCAGCTCATGCATCTGCCGATCCTTTCGGATCACCGGAACTTGTTTGAAATTGCTGGCGTCTACGACGTCTCGCCGAGCCTGACGGCCTATTGTTCGGCGCGCTACCCCGGTGCAAAGCCGTTCGAGACGGCAGAGGCGCTCGTCTCTTCCCCCGACATCGATGCCGTTTTCATTTTGACGCCGGACCAGACGCACAGCTTCTATCTCGAACTGGCGCTCAAAGCCGGCAAGCATGTCTTCCTGGAAAAGCCGGCCTGCCTCACGCTCGGTGAGATCGACGCGGTCGCGCCGCTCGCCAAGGCCACCGACAAGCTGCTGTTCGTCGCCTATATGCGCCGCTATTCGCCGAGCTTCCTTCGCGCCAAGGCAATGATGCCGAAGCCGGAAGAGCTCCGTTACGTCCGCGTGCGCGATATCATCTGCGAGGGCCCGTTCTTCATCAAACAGACCCGTAACATCTTCTACCCAACCGATCTGGACGCCGCGTTCCTCGCCGAATCCCGCGCGCAGACGTCGGCGCTCCTGAAGCAGGTCGTCGGGGAGGATGCGCCCGCCGACCTCATGCGCGCCTATCAGGTCCTGACCGGGCTGTCGTCCCACAGCCTTTCGGCGATGCGCGAACTGATCGGGCTGCCGAAGCGGGTGATCGCGGCCCATCACAAGGCCAATGGGGAATCCATCGTCGCGCTTTTCGACTATGGCCATTTCACCGCGATCTACGAGGCGATGATCGACAACGTTGCCCGCTTCGACGCGCGCATCGAGGTGCTGTCCGACCGGCGGCAACTGCGTGTCAGCTACGACACGCCCTATATCCGCAACCTGCCGACCTCGCTGGAGGTGATCGATTCGACCGACACCGAGACGGAGACAAGGGTCTTCGGTCCTGATTATACCGACCCCTTCGCGCTCGAATTGCGCGCCTTCCACGATCATCTGGTCAAGGGCACGCAGCCGAAAACCACGCTCGACGATTCACGCAACGATCTGGCGCTGATGGCCGAGATCGTCGATCGCCTGCGCGAGAGTTCAGGGATATAGCGTGCGCAGATTTTTCAACACTGGATTGTACCGACATGGCAAAACGTGAAAGCGCACGGGACCGTATATTGACTGCCGCCGAGGCGATCGTCGTGGGCAAGGGCGTTTCCTCGCTCACCTTCGACGAGGTCGCGGAGCAGACGGGCCTGAGCAAGGGCGGCATCCTCTATCATTTCGCCAGCAAGGACGCCCTTGTGCGCGCCATGGTCGAACGGTTCGTCTACCGCTTCGAGACCGGTCTTGCCGGCATCGAGCATGAGGACGAGGATCCGCACGGCCGCTACACACGAGCCTATGTCGGCGCGACGCTTGGGGAAGCCGCAAGTACCGGCGAGCAATACGACCGCCTCGGCGCCAGCATTACTGCGGCGCTCTCCAACTTTCCCGATCTGCTTGAGATCGTGCGCCAGCAGAACATCCGTTGCCAGGCGGCGGTCGAAGAAGACGGTCTGGATCCGGTCGACGCCACGATCATCCGCCTTGCCGTCGAGGGCCTCTGGATGGCGGAGGTTTTCAACGTCATGCATCTCGACCCGGAAATGAAGCGCAAGGTCACCGCCCGCCTGATTGAGCGGACGCGTGCGCCCTCAAACTGAAAATAGCGCGCATCGACGCGCTCGCAGCCAAGGAGTTACCGATGGGCTACAAGCCTTCACCGCGTCCCGTATTCGACCGCGCCAGCCATATCCCCTATGCCGGCGTCACCCGGCACCTCTGGGGCGAGGAGAATGCCGGCCTCGTCGACGACTGGATCTATGCTTCTACCGACAGCATCCATCAGATCGTCTTCGGCATGCAGCCCGGTGGCTGCTTCAAGCATACCGACGCTTTCAGGACGATCTTCGGTGCCGATGAAGTGCTTTATGTGCTGAGCGGCACGCTCGGCCTTGCCAATCCTGAAACAGGCGAATTCTGCATTGCGCAAAAGGGCGAGGCGCTGTTCTTCCGCAAGGACACCTGGCATCACGGCTTCAACCTCGGCAATGACCAGGTCCGGGTGCTGGAGTTCTTTGCGCCACCGCCGGCAAAGGGCACGTCCGGTCCCTATGCCCGCACCAAGCCCTATCTCGAGCTTGCTCAGTCGCGTTACAGCCAGAGCGAGTTTTTCGGCCGCTGGCCGATGGAGGCGCAAGCCCACCGCGACGCGCGCACCATCCATCCGATGCGCGATGCCGATCTGCTGTGGAGCCTGGACCAGGCGACGCAAGGCGCCTTTACCGGCCTTTATTGCGCCACCGATCAGCTGACTGTCGGAAAGACGACGCTGCTGGCCGGCAAGCGCACCGGCGTCGAACGCCACAAGGGCGATGAATGCCTCTACGTCGTTTCGGGAACGCTCAACATTCACGTGCCTGACGCGGAAGGCCAGGCCTGGTTCGAGCTCAATCCGCGCGACGGCTTCTACATTCCGGCCGGAACCGATCACCAATATTACAACATGTCGGGCGAGCAGGTGGAGTTCGTCTTCGGCGTGGCACCGGATTTCTGAGTCGAACCCAAACAGCTTCGATCTGAGAGTTTGATGCCGCGTCTGCCTATCCCTTGCGGTGGGCCGGCGCCGCGTCCGTCGCGCCGGCATTAATGCGGGCAATGAATTCGCGCAGCATCGGCACACGCCGCGGGCGGAAGCTTTCGTCCGTCGGCGTTATCTCGGCGATGCGGTCGATGCGAAACTTGCGAAAGTCCTCGCGCAGGTAACACCAGCCGAGCAGCACCAGGACATTTTCGAGATAGACGATGCCGAGCGGCAGCACGCGCCTTTCGCTGTGCCGGCGCTCGGCGTCGACATAGTCGATGACGATTGCCCGCTCCTGCCAGCAGGCCTCGCGAAGCAGCCCGACGTCGATATCCGGCGCCTGCCTGTGCTCGAAACGGTGAACCTGCGAGACGGCATGGACCGTCTGCTGCTGCAATCGGTCGGGCAGGGTGGCGATAATCTTCGAAAGCACGGCCTCGGCCGCCTTCGCCAATTCCGGTTCGCCCATGTGGCGAACTTCGCCCAGCCCCAGCACCAGGGCTTCGATTTCAAGGCGGGTGAACGTCTGGGGCGGGAGGGCGATATCTTCGGTGAGGCGATAACCAAAACCGCGCTCGCCGTCGATGACGGCGCCGGCGGCGCGCAGGCTGTCGATGTCGCGGTAGAGCGAGCGTGGCGACACGCCGGTTTCCTCGGCGAGCCTGGCTGCCGTTACCGGCGGCGGCAGGCTGCGAAGCGCCTGGAGAAGACGAAACAAACGATCGCTGCGCGCCATGAGCCTACTGACGAAAATTGGCAGTTGGGTTGTTTTATAAAGAGCCCAGACAGAAACCGCAATCCGAGGACTTTCCATGTTGACGCTCTATCACGCCCCGCGCTCCCGCTCCTCGCGCATCATCACATTGCTTCGCGAACTGGATGCGCTTGACAAGGTGAACATCGAAATCGTCGGCATCACCCGCGGCGACGGCAGCGGGGCCAAGGACCCGAAAAATCCGCACCCGGAGGGCAAGGTGCCGCTGCTGGTGCATGATGGCGTCGTCATCTGGGAAAGCATCGCCATCATTCAGTACCTGACCGATCTTTTCCCCGCCAAGAAACTGGCGCCGCTTCCCGGCGATGCCAAGCGCGGCCGTTATCTGAGCTGGCTTGCCTGGTACGCGGGCGTGGTCGAGCCGGTGCTGATCGTCGAGGCGGCGGGGCTCTCGCATCCCTATCTGCAGTTCACGTTCCGCAGTTCCGTCGAGATGGCGCGTCAACTCGAGACGGCGCTCACGGCAAGCCCCTATCTGATGGGCGAGCAGTTCTCGGCTGCCGACTTGCTGCTCTATTCGCCGTTTGCATGGTTCCCGGAAGCAACGCCGAATGTGCCCGCCGTCAAAGCCTGGATCGAGCGCTGCGCCGCGCGGCCGGCCGTGCAATGGGCCGCAGATTTCGACGCGTCGTCGCTCGCGGCGGCATAGGCTCGAAATCGGTTCGAGAGATGAAACGATGAAGTGCCGCGCGCCAGACATGACGTGCGGTGCTTCATCGTTTGAAACTACGGTTCAGCTTTGCCCGCAACCTATTCCTATTCAAGGTCTTTTAGGGATGAGATCGGGCGCGGGGAGAAGGTCAGCATACCGGTCAGGCTTTGCCCGTGTTCGACGATTGTCAGACCGCCGAGACCGGCAAGGTGATGGCCGTTCGGCAGGTGCGTCATCGGTTCGAAGCAAAAGAAGTCTGCGTCTGCAGGCGAATAGAGCATGAAATGACCGAAGACCGGCTGAGCGTCGATTTCAAGGTAGAGGTCGTGTTCCGGCCACTCGATCACGGCCTTGCCGTCCCATCCCTCATAGGCGTTGTTCAGCCATCGGCGTGGCAAGAGATTGCCCCGCTCGAACTCAAGAGTGTGCGGTATCGGCCCGGGCCGGTCGGGCAGGTGACCTTCTCTTTCCGTCCAGAACCGTTCGGCCTTCGCGATCAGCCGTGTGCCGGCGGTTCTCGGGAAGAAGGGATGGTGGCCGAGGCCGATGGGCAGAGCGAAGCCCGACCTGTTGGTGACGGAAAGCGTGACGGTCAGGCGGTCATCTTCAACAGTGAAACGCTGAACGGCTTCATAGGCATAGGGATTGGGGGCAACTGCCTCGTGCACATAGCGCAGGAATGCTTCGGTTTCGCCGTGCGAGACGACCTGCCATGCCGCCAGCCAACCGTCGCCATGCAGGTAACAGGGGTCGATGGCGTTGGGAGCTAGGACGAAGCGATTGCCTGAGAAGGTGAAGCTGTTCCCCTCCAACCGGTTGCCGAAGGGAACGAGCGGAAAGCTCGCCTCCTGACCGTGGTGCTGCGAGGCAAGCCCGCCGGTTGGCGTGGATCGGAAGATCGGCACGCCGCAATAGGAACCGGACAGGATCGAGCCGCCGAAGCGGCTCAATTCGATCAAAAGCTCTCCATTGCTAAGCGGCAGGACGTCCGAGGACATGCGGCTGCTAAACGCGTCGGCCAACGGCGGACGAGCGCAGGTTGTCGAGCAGAACGGCCAGCAGCAGGATGAAGCCGCGCACGACATACTGGTAGAAGGCCTGGATGTTGAGCAGGTTCATGACGTTTTCCGCAATGCCCATGATCAGCACGCCGACGATGACGCCGGTCATCGCCGCCCGTCCGCCGGCAAGCGAGACGCCGCCGAGCACGCAGGCGGAGATAACCGAAAGTTCGAGGCCGGTCGCCGCATTCGGCTGGCCCGAGGTGATGCGCGACGCCAGCAACACGCCGGCGACGGCGCAGACGAGACCCTGCAGCGCGAAGATCCAGATGCGCATGCGCGCAACGTCGACGCCGGCTAGGCGCGACGCTTCGGGATTGCCGCCGATTGCCAGCGTGTTCTTGCCGAAGACGGTGCGGTTCAGCAAAAAGCCGAAGGCGACGAAGAACAGCGCCATGACCCAGATCGGCGTCGGGATGCCAAGGAAGCGCGAAAGGGCCAGCTGGTAGAAGCTCGGATCGTTGATGCCGACGGCGCGGCCGTCCGATGCGATGAGCGCCAGGCCACGCACGATCTGCATGGTGGCAAGCGTCGTGATCAGCGCGTTGATGCGGAAACGGGCGATGACGACGCCGTTGACCGTTCCGACGAGACCGCCGCACACCAGGGCCGCGACCAGGCCGAGCAGGATCGATCCGGTCGCATTTGAGGCCATGACCGCGACCATGCCGGAGAAGGCAACGGTCGAGCCGACCGAAAGGTCGAAGTCGCGCGAGGCAAGGCAGAACATCATGGTGCAGGCGACAATGCCAATGGTGACGACCGACTGCAGCAGGCCGAGCATGTTTCGCTCGGTCAGGAAGTTGGGGACCGTCAGCGACACGACGGCGAAGGCGAGTGCGAAAATGACGACGAGGCCCTGTTCGCCAAGAAGGAGTTTTTTCAAGGAGGTCATCGTCACCGTACCTGTGCGTGAGAAGGAGTGTTTAAGTTTTGAACGTCCGGCAGGGCGGCGGCGAGAATGCGCCGCTCGTCGAACTCGGCTCTGGGAATGTCGGCGGCGACGCGGCCCTCGCACATGACCATGATGCGGTCGGCGATGCCCATGACCTCAGGCAGTTCGCTGGAGATCACCACGATCGCCATGCCCTCGGCGGCGAGCTCGTAGAGAATTTCGTAGATTTCCGACTTTGCACCGACATCGATGCCGCGTGTCGGCTCGTCGATAACAAGCACCTTGACGCCCTCTTCGGACAGCCAGCGGCCGAGGATGACCTTTTGCTGATTGCCGCCCGACAGATTGATGATGTCCTGGCGGCGCGACGGTGTACGCACGCGAAGCTTGGCGATGAACTTGTCGGCAAGCGCGCCTTCTTTCGCAGGGTTGATAAGGCCGAAGGGCGAGAAATGGCGACGTGAGGAGATCGTCATGTTCTCTTCGATCGATCGTCCCTGGACGATGCCATCGAACTTGCGGTCTTCCGGGCAGAGCACGATGCCCGACCGGATGGAATGGGGTGGGCTGTCAGCCTGGATCGTGACGCCATCAACCGACACCGAACCGCCGTTGCGGGCATCGGCGCCATAGACGAGGCGGGCCATTTCGCTGCGGCCGGCGCCGATCAGGCCGAAGAAGCCGAGGATCTCGCCTCGCCTGACGGAGAAGCTCAAGGGTTGGCGAAGTTTCGCTCCCGAAATGCCCTCGACGCGCAGCCGCTCTTCACCGAGGCTGCGCTCGCGCCAGCCCCAGATATTGGCGATCTCGCGGCCGACCATTTCCGAGATGATCTGGTCGCGCGTCACCTTCGAGATTTCGGGATGATGGGCGGCGAGTTTCCCGTCGCGCAGCACCGTCAGGCTGTCGCAGAGGCGGAAGATCTCATCGAGGCGGTGGGAAACGTAGAGAATGACCGTGCCGTTGGCGCGCAGGCGATCGATGAGGGTAAAGAGGATCTCGCTTTCTCGCGAGGACAGCGACGAGGTCGGCTCATCAAGCGCGATGACGCGCGCGTCGAGCATCACCGCCTTGGCGATTTCGACCATCTGCCGCTCGCCGATCGAAAGCGAGGCGACCTTGATGGCCGGATCGACATCGATGCCGATCTCGGCAAGCTTCTTTGAAACGACCCCGGTCAGCTGCTGGCGATCGATGACGCCGGCCTTGCTCGGAAAGCGCCCGAGCCAGAGGTTTTCGGCGACCGTCAGTTCCGGGACGAGCTGCAATTCCTGGTGGATGACGATGACGCCTGCATGAAAGGCGTCGCGCACCGAGCGGTAGTGCTGCGGCTCSCCGTCGATCAGGATTTCGCCGGTGTCGGCGGACTGGTCGCCGGAGAGAACGCGGATGAGCGTCGACTTGCCGGCGCCGTTTTCGCCCATCAGGCCGTGAACCGCGCCCTTTTTCACCGAGAAAGAGACGTTCGACAGCGCTTGAACGCCAGGGTAGCCCTTGGAGATGGATCGGAATTCGAGGAAGTCTTGCATCTGCGACGCTCCGGGAATGGGGCGCCCGGCGGTGTCGAACCGCCGGGCTCAAAGTCATCGAAGACGACGATTATTCGATGCCGAGGTCCTTGCGAACAGCTTCATAGTTATCGCGCAGCGCGATCTGGCCGGCCGTCAGCGTCAGCTTTTCCGGCTCCTTGCCGTTGGCGACCCACTCGTACATGTTGAGTGCGGTCTCATAGCCGTGGCGCTTCGGCGAGATGATCACGGTGCCGTAGAAGCCGGTTGCTGCGGGCTTCTTGAACTCGTTGATGGCCGAGTCCGCGCCGCCGATGCCGACGCCGATCATGCTATCGGGTGCAATGCCGACGGTTTCGGTGGCGCGCACGGCGCCGAGAACCGCTTCGTCATTGAGGCCGACGGCGACCCACTTCTTGATGCCGGCATTCTTGTTGAGAACGACGGTTGAGGCGTTGAGTGCGGCTTCGGTATCGGTCTTGGCCTGCGGAGCGTCGAAGATGTTTGCTTCCGGGAAGCCGTTTGCCTTCAGCACTGACAGTGCGCCTTCGACACGGTCGACGGCCGTCGGCAACTGGTCGTAGGATACGCGGATCGCGCCGACGTCCTTCATGTCCCAGCCGCGCTTCTTGATCTCGTCGACGATCGACTGGCCGACGGCTTCGCCGATCTTGGTGGCCGAGATGCCCATATGCGGCACGTCTTCGATCGGGCTGCCGTCGGCGTTGACCAGGCGGTCGTCGACCGTGATCATTTTGAGATCGTTGGCGGCCGCCTTGGCGATGATGCCCGGGCCGAGTTTGACGTCAGGCGTGCAGATGATGAAACCCTGCGCGCCTTGTGCGCCGAGATTGTCGATCGCGGACTGAACCTTTTCGCCATCTTCCGCGCCGATCTTGACCAGCGTGAAGCCCTTTTCCTTGGCAGCGACGTCGGCGAACTTCCATTCGTCCTGGAACCACGGTTCCTCGGGCTGCTTGACGATGAAGCCGATCTTGACGTCGGCGGCGAAGGCCGAGGTTGCGGCGAATACGGCGACGGTGCCGGCCAAAATGGCGGCCTTGAAGAAGCGCATGATTTCTCTCCCTGGTGAACTGCCTCCTGCAGTTGCCATTTGTGTATGATGAATCATCATATCCGTCAATTGCCTTTGTATGATGAATGAGGTAGTGATGTATAATAATTGTCGAAACGCTCCTTGGATCCCTGTCGCGAGGGAAGGTGATCTGGGATAAAAGCGTCGGCAGATACGAAGGCATGGGTGGAGATGCAGATGGAAGGTCAGGAGCCGCAGGGCGCAGCGGAGATGCAGGTGCAGCGCCGGCCGCGCGTCCAGAAGAACGTGACGCGCACCATCGCTTCCGACATCTGCGCCGATATCTTTCCTGTCGGCTCCTATCTGCCGCGCGAAAACGATCTGTGCGAGCGTTATGGCGTCAGCCGGACCGTTATCCGGGAATCGCTGAAGATCCTCGAATCAAAGGGCATGGTGCGTGGCCGTTCGCGGGTCGGCACCGTCGTTTGCGGCAAGGACGAGTGGAACATTCTCGATGCCCAGGTGCTCGAATGGATCGGCGAACGCATCTTCGAATTCGACCTGTTGAATTGCATCCTGGAAGCGCGCCGGGCGATCGAGCCGGTTGCCGCAGAATTCGCCGCCGAGCGTGCGACGGTCCAGGAAATCGCCGATCTCGAGCGAGCCTGGCAGGCGATGCGTGACGGCGAGAGCGATATTGCCGGCTTCACCGACGCTGACGTGGCGTTCCACACCTGCCTGCTCAGGGCCAGCCATAATCAGGTCTTCCTGCAGCTTGTGGGCATCATCCAGGCGGCGCTCAAGTTTTCGCTGCATGCATCGAACGAAGCCGCCGAGCGGCGCGACGAAGCGATCGACGTCCATCGCGAACTGGTCGAAGCGCTGCGCATGCGCGACAAGTCAGCGGCGCGCGACTGCTCGATCCGCATGCTCGATCTTGCCGCGCGCGATCTGGCAACCGCAGTCAAGCAACACAGCCCTGCGAAACCCACCCTCTGAAATCCCGGTCGCGGTGAGCCCGGCAGGGCTCGGCCGTGACAAGCCATCCCCACCGAACTGGACCTCAACTCATGAAGATCACCAAGCTCACCACCTATATCGTTCCCCCGCGCTGGCTGTTTCTCAAGGTGGAGACCGACGAAGGTATCGTCGGCTGGGGGGAGCCTGTCGTCGAGGGACGGGCGCTGACGGTCGAGGCTGCGGTGCACGAGCTTGCCGACTATCTCGTCGGCAAGGACCCGTTCCTGATCGAGGATCATTGGAACGTAATGTATCGCGGCGGCTTCTACCGCGGTGGCGCCATTCACATGAGCGCGCTTGCCGGCATCGACCAGGCGCTTTGGGACATCAAGGGTAAGGCGCTGGGCCAGCCGGTGCACTCGCTGCTCGGCGGGCAGTGCCGCGACAAGATCAAGGTGTATTCCTGGATCGGCGGCGACCGCCCGAGCGATGTCGCCCGCAACGCCAAGGATGTGGTGGCGCGCGGTTTCAAGGCGATCAAGCTTAACGGTTGCGAGGAACTGCAGATCGTGGACACCAACGAGAAGATTGACAAGGCGGTGGAGACGATCGGCATCATCCGCGATGCGATCGGCCCGAATATCGGCATCGGCGTCGACTTTCACGGCCGGGTGCACCGGCCGATGGCCAAGGTGCTCGCCAAGGAACTCGAGCAGTTCAAGCTGATGTTCATCGAGGAGCCGGTGCTTTCGGAAAACCGCGAGGCGCTGAAGGAAATCGCCAACCATTGCTCTACGCCGATCGCGCTCGGTGAGCGGCTCTATTCGCGCTGGGACTTCAAGTCGGTGCTTGCGGACGGCTATGTCGACATCATCCAGCCCGATCTCTCCCATGCCGGCGGCATCACCGAATGCCGCAAGATCGCCGCCATGGCCGAGGCCTATGACGTGGCGCTGGCGCCGCATTGCCCGCTCGGGCCGATCGCGCTTGCCGCCTGCCTGCAGATCGATGCCGTCAGCTACAACGCCTTCATCCAGGAGCAGAGCCTCGGCATTCATTACAACGAGGCCAACGATATTCTCGACTATGTCTCGAACAAGGACGTCTTCCACTATGAGGACGGTTTTGTCTCGATCCCGCAGGGTCCGGGCCTCGGCGTCGAGGTCGACGAGGCCTATGTCATCGAGCGCGCCAAGGAGGGCCATCGCTGGCGCAATCCGATCTGGCGCCATGAGGACGGCAGCGTCGCCGAGTGGTGACGGTTGCGCGGGATCATCAGTCGAGGGAGGCAGAAAATATGAGCAAGCGGCTCGCTGGAAAACGCATTGTCATTACAGGGGCAGCCCAGGGCATTGGTCTTGCCATGGCCGAAGCGTTCCTGAAGGAAGGCGCCAGCCTCTTTCTGATCGATCGCGACGGGCCGCTGCTCGAAAAGGAGACGGCCCGGCTTGCGGCGGAAGGCGGCACGCTTGCCTCGACGACGGCAGATATCACCGATGCCGATGCGATTGCCGAGGCCATCCGTCAGGCCGAAAAGACGATCGGCAGGCCGAATGCGCTGGTCAACAATGCCGGCATCAATGTCTTTTCAGAGCCGCTGGCATTGAGCGATGCCGACTGGCAGCGCTGCTTTGATGTCAATCTCAAGGGCGCCTGGAACTGTAGCCGCGCCGTTCTGCCCGGTATGATCGAGGCGGGCGGTGGGGTCATTCTCAACATCGCCTCGACACATGCCTTCACGATCATACCGCATACGTTTCCCTATCCCGTGGCGAAACATGCGCTTCTCGGCATGACCAAGTCGCTCGGCATCGAATATGCCTCCAGAGGCATCCGGGTGAATGCCCTTGCGCCTGGATACGTGCTGACCCAGAAGGCGGTCGAATACTGGAACAGCTTCCCGGACCCGGTCGCCGCCGAGGCGGAAACGATGAAGCTGCACCCCGGCGGCCGCATCGCCACGGCGGATGAAATCGCTCGCGCCGCACTCTTCCTGGTGTCGGACGAGTGCACCTTCATCAACGCCACCTGCCTGACCGTCGACGGTGGACTGAGCGTTTTGCATCATCCTTAAGCCAAGTCACGCCGCCATGCCCCGATAGCTGTCCGCCGTGCATCGCCGCGGTGGTGCGGCGCCTGCCGTTCGTGCGGCCAGGGGGCGGCACGCTTTGCCCCCGTGACCGGTTTCGCCCGCGATCTCGAGACGTCATTTCATCTTCTGCGATGTGCCCGCCCACTCCCGCATAGGCTGGTGGGCACGGGCAATTGTGCGTGGTAGATGCTTGACCGCGAATAACTCCGATTATATGAGAAATAAAAATGCCCGTCGGCCAACACATGGCAGGGTACGTAGGGAGAGCTGAACGTGTCGAGAAAACTGAGATCGCAGCATTGGTTCGGGGGGCTCGATAAGGATGCCTTCATTCATCGCAGCTGGATGAAGAACAACGGCCTGCCGGATGACGCCTTTGACGGTCGCCCGGTGATCGGCATCTGCAATACCTTTTCCGAACTCACGCCGTGCAACGCTCATTTTCGCGGCCTGATCGAACATATCAAGGCGGGCGTGCTGGAGGCGGGCGGCCTGCCGCTGGAGTTTCCGGTCTTTTCCTGCGGCGAGTCCAACCTGCGTCCGACCGCCATGCTCTTTCGCAACCTTGCGTCCATGGATGTGGAGGAGGCAATCCGCGGCAACCCGATCGACGGTGTCGTGCTGATGGCCGGCTGCGACAAGACCACGCCATCCCTCGTCATGGGAGCGGCATCCTGCGATCTGCCGGCGATCGTCGTCTCAGGCGGACCTATGCTGAACGGGCGGCTCAAGGGCAGGACCATCGGCTCGGGCACCGATGTCTGGAAATTCTCCGAGGATGTGCGCGCCGGTGTCATGACGCCGGCCGAATTCATGGCGGCGGAAAGCGCCATGTCGCGTTCGCCTGGCCATTGCATGACAATGGGCACGGCTTCGACCATGGCGTCGATGGCAGAAGCATTGGGCTTGGCTCTGCCCGGCAACGCCGCCTATCCTGCCGTCGATGCACACCGCGCGCGCCTGGCGCGGCTTTCCGGCAGGCGGATCGTCGCGATGGTGGCCGAGGACTTGCGCCCGTCGCATATCCTGACGCGTGCCGCTTTCGCCAATGCCATCCGTGTCAACGGCGCTATCGGCGGCTCGACCAATGCCGTCGTTCATCTGCTAGCGATTGCCGGACGGGTGGGAACCGAACTGACGCTCGAAGATTGGGACCGATTTGGCCGGGATGTCCCGACGATCCTCAACCTCATGCCTTCAGGCACGTTCCTGATGGAGGATTTCTGTTACGCCGGCGGTCTTCCCGCCGTCATGAAGGAAATCGCCGATCTGCTCGATCTCGACAACCCGACGGTTACCGGCCAAAGCGTCGGCGCAAACATTGCGGATGCGGAGAATTACAATCCCGATGTCATCCTGCCGCGCGACGTGGCGTTGACGCAGCAGGGCGGGATTGCCGTCTTGAAGGGCAATCTGGGGCCGCAGGGGGCGATCCTAAAGCCCTCCGCCGCGACCCCGGCCCTGATGCAGCATCGCGGCCGCGCGGTCGTCTTCGAAACGATCGATCACTACAAGCAGCGTATCGACGATCCCGACCTCGCTATCGACGAGACATCGATCATGGTTCTGAAGAATTGCGGCCCCAAGGGCTATCCCGGGATGGCCGAGGTGGGCAACATGGCGCTGCCGCAAAAGCTGCTGAAGAAGGGCGTGCGCGACATGGTGCGCATCTCCGACGCTCGCATGTCGGGCACCGCCTTCGGCACTGTCGTTCTGCACGTCGCGCCGGAGGCTGCGGTCGGTGGTGCCTTGGCGCTGGTCAAGGACGGCGACTGGATTGAACTCGACGTGGCCGGGCGCCGGCTGCACCTCGATGTCGACGAGGCGGAGCTAGCGCGCCGGCGGGAGGAATGGACACCACCGGAAATCGCCATGCCCGGTGGCTATCAGGGCCTTTATGTCGAGCGCGTGATGCAGGCCGATCGCGGCGCCGATCTTGATTTCCTTGTCGGTTGTCGCGGGCACGCCGTGCCGCGCGAGAGCCATTGAGGAGGAGCGACGATGTCTCGGTTCGATCCTGCCGACCTGCATGGCATCCACGCCATCCTCTACGCGCTGTTTGATGACGACGAAAAGCTCGATCGCGAGGCGATGCGTCGGCAGACGGAAGTCTGTCTCGTTGCCGGCGTGCACGGCATGGCAGCGCTTGGCCTTGCGACCGAAGCCTCGAAGTTGAGCGAGGCCGAACGCATGGCCGTGATGGAATGGCTGGTCGAGGACACGGCCGGCGGCGTGCCCGTGGCGCTGACCATCTTCGGCCCATCGGTCGAAGAGCAGGTGCGCCAGGCGCGCCATGCCGTTGGCGCCGGTGCTGACTGGTTGATCCTGCAGCCGCCGATCGTCGGCCAGTTCTCGGCCCAGGAATATATCCGTTTCTTTGGTCGCGTCGCCGATGCGATCGACGTGCCCGTCGCAATCCAGAATGCGCCAGCCTTCATGGGCAGAGGGCTGACGGCGACCGACATCGCCGAGCTGGTCCGCCAGCATCCAAACATTACCCTCATCAAGGGCGAGGGGCCGGTGGTCGATATCGCCACACTGATCGAGGTCACAGAGGGCCGCCTGCCCGTTTTCAACGGTCGCGCCGGTCTTGAACTCATCGATAACCTGCGTGCCGGATGCCGCGGCTTCATCCTTGCGCCCGATTGCATCGACCATGCGGTGAGGGCCTATGAATTCTATCGTGACGGCTGGGACGAGGAGGCGGAAGCCGCCTATCGCGATATCTTGCCGGCGGTGGTGTTCACCATGCAGGGGATCGAGAACCTGATGTGCTACGGCAAGCGTCTCTTCGGCGAACGTGCCGGCCTGCCCGTCTTCGATCGTGCGCCTGCGCTGCGCCCGACCGAGACAGGATTGGCAATGGTTCGGCGTTTTGCGGGGGAGCTTGGTCGTCTCGGCGAAGTGTAACCGCCTTCGCCCAGGCTCAACCTGGCTTGGCCGTGTTGGGGCGTGGCAACGGCTATGGTAGCAAGGGGTCGAATCGCGCCAGAATGCGCGCCGGGATTTCGGAAACGGACGGCTGATGACGACATTTACGATCGGTGACCGCGGGCTGCCCGCGCAGATCGCGGCGGAGATCGGCCGGCGCATCGCGCTTGGCGAACTTAAACCCGGCGACATCCTGCCCAAGGAATCCGAGATGCTGGGCAATCTGCGCGTTAGCCGGACGACTTTGCGCGAAGCGCTGAAGATCCTCTCGACCAAGGGGTTCATCGAGGCCAAGCCGCGCCTGGGCACCCGTGTCCGCGCACCGGAGCATTGGAACACGCTCGATCCGGTGGTGCTCTCCTGGCATGAGGGGGCGGAGGATCAGCAGCAACTGGCTGAAGAACTGTTTGAAATCCGCCTGGCGATAGAGCCGATGGCAGCGGGCCTTGCTGCCCGCCGAGGATCGGCGGACGAACTCGTGCGCATCCGCGCGGCCTATTCCCGGATGACCGAAGACCACGCGACGGTTTCCGCCGCCATCGAAGCCGACATCGAATTCCATCTGGAAATCATCCAGGCGGCGCGCAATCGCTTTCTCTTGCCTGTCTCGTCGGTGATCCGCACCGCACTGACGATCAGCATTCCCCGGACACTCAGGACGTTTGGCGGATTGCAGCACTCGTTGAAGATGCACGAAGCGATCGTCGACGCCATTGAAGCGCGCGATCCGATGGCGGCGTCCACCGCGGCGGAATCACTGTTGAGCGCTACATACCAGCGCAATTTTCAGGCCGGAAAACGATAGGCGCGCGCTGAAAAGGCGTCACTTGCGGCGCAGGTTGATCTCGCTGGTGACGACCTTGTCGCCGGATGCGGGGTCGACGTCGACGGTGGTCAGCCGCATGCCGTTGGCGCCGACCTTCTGTAGCGTCAGGTTGGCGCTGCGGTCGCCGTTGACTTCCTTTGCCCAGCGAATGGTGAGATTGATGGCGTCGCCGCGACGGCTGCCGCTCAGGCCCGCCCGTCCGCCGCGCGGACCCAGGTAGGATCCGCTGTATTTCGTGCCACTGAACTTCAGTTGGGCATCAATCGATTTTGAAATCAGGATCAATCCGCGACAGACGCCTTCCATTGAGAGTGCCAACCCTTGGGATTGGGAATCGAAGTTGCAGGAAACATTGACGGGCGACATATAGGTGCGGATTCTGACCGTCCCTCCGCCCGTCCAACTGCCCTGCAGCGACTTCAGGAATGCACCTTCATCCGCTTGCGCAACACCGGCCAGGGACGTGGTCGCGGCGGCAAGTACAAGCCATCGCAGCATGTCGCAACCCTCCGTTCAGAAACCACCATGGTACACCAGCAAATGCCAAGGTCACCAGCGGCAACGTGTGGGGCGGCCGGATGTTCCGCACGCGACGCTCGGTCAGGCGTGGCCGGCTGCACTGTGCCAATACCTATGCCGGAGCGTTGCCTGTGCAAGAGTGGGTGGAGGCTTTAGGCCGATATTGTGTTTATAGCGGCGGAATTTGTTCTACATCGATTGATCTATACTCCGAAAAGTGGCCGCAGACCGCTCTGGCGATCATAGGCGCGCTACGTGTTCTCGCGCGGCGTGCGTTCGCCGGCCCAGGTTCTTGAGGATCGAGCGCTCGGTGGTGGCGTGAGAAGGCAAGGCGATCCCCATCACTCTCTCGCTCTCCGGCTTCTCCGACGTCCTTCTCGGGCCCCAGGGAAATGCGAACAAGGCCAGCAGCGACTGAGCCACGTGACGGCCGGAACGCCGTTGGCTATATTCCGTGCAGGACCTGTGTCGCCTTGACCGCCGCCGAGGCACGGTTTTCGACGCCGAGCTTCACATAGATCTGTTCGAGATGTTTGGTGACGGTGCGTGAGCTCAAGCCGAGGATCTCACCGATATCGCGGTTCGATTTCCCCTTGGCGATCCAGAGCAGCACTTCTGATTCACGCTGGGTCAACGTGAAGTGTTGCCGCAGCATCTCGTCGTCGCTGCGCCTGCTCTCGGCCGTCAGGCGGAAGAGGTATTCGTTTGCGCCGATCGCGCCGAGGAAAGAGATCTGCAGTCCCGCTTGACCGGGCTCTTCGAGGGTAAAGCTGTTCTCCCGCTTGCCGCCTGTCTCGGTTTTTTCCATCCAGGCGGCGATGCGCCGAGCGATCGTCGCAAGGCCCTCGTCGCTGCCGGTTGCGGCGTTGACGAGGCGGTTGGCCTGCGGTGTCGACCAGCGAACACTGCCGTCAGAGCGAACGGCAAGCAGATGGCGCCCGGCGGCGTCTAGCGCAACGCGGGCGCTTTGCGCCGAGCGGGCATTGGAGAGATGAACACGGATGCGGGCCCTGAGCTCATCGATGTTGATCGGTTTCGTCAGGTAGTCGACGCCACCGGCTTCGAGGGCGTGCACCACATGCTCGGTTTCCGTCAGCCCGGTCATGAACAGCACCGGCGTCTGGCCGACGGAGGCGTTGGCCTTCAGTCTCAGGCAGGTTTCGAACCCGTCCATACCGGGCATGACAGCGTCCAGCAGAATGACATCGGGCGTAATCCGGTCGGCAATCGAAAGTGCGGCACTGCCCGAGGTGGCGATCAGTACAGAAAAGCCCGACTGCTCCAGCGCCTCGGTTAGAAAGCCGAGGGCCTCCGGGGAATCGTCCACCAGCAGTACGATGTCGCGACGATCGTAAGTCTCAACCACGGGTGACAGCTCCATTCGCCGCTTTTTTCTTCAGGAAGGCGTCATAGCCCGTGAGGTCGAAGGCCTGGACATAGGCGCGAGCAGCATCGACGAAGAGCTGATGTTCGGGCTCCAGCGCGATTTCCGTCAGCTTGGCCTCGATGCCTCTGACGTAACCGATCTCGCCAAGCCGGATCAACTCCTCGACATGGTGCTCGTCGGGCAACGTCATCGCATCGGCATTTGCCGCTCTCGGCTCCTCGGACGCTTCGCCCTCATGGATCCAGGTCAGGCCGAGCTGAACGGCGAGCTTGTCTGCGAGCTGGCCGACGCCGAAGGGCTTGGCGAGTGTGTCGTTGTGGCCGACAAATGCGCCTGTCGTCGAGCCGTCGCCGATATTGGCCGACAGCATGATGATCGGCGCCGTCTGGCCGTTGCGGCGCAATTTGTCGACGAGTTCCCAACCGTTCATACCAGGCATGGAGATATCGACGAGGAAGATGTCCGGCGCCAGCGCCTCGACCATCGCGAGGCATTGCCCGCCACTTTCGGCGGCAAGCACCGTAAAGTCCATCGGCTGCAGGATTTCGCGCATCAGTTCGCGGTGATCGGCGTTGTCGTCGACAATCATGATTGTGCGCCGCGGGCCGAGATAGGAAGTGATCCGGCGCACCGCTATCAGCGGCGCCGGCCGATCGACGGCGGAGAGCATCAGCCGGACCCTGAAGGTCGTGCCACTGTTCGGTTCGCTGGTGACGGCTATCTCGCCGCCCAGCGTCTGCGTCAGCAATCGGGTTATGGTCAAGCCGAGACCGAGACCCGGCATGCTGCCGAGATGTTCCGCCTCGCCGCGCTGGAATGGGTCGAAAATGCGCGGCAGATCCTTCTCGGCAATACCACGGCCGCTGTCGGCAATCGTAAACGTCGCAACCTGACTGCGATAATCGATATCGAAGCGGATCTCGCCGCGCTCGGTGAACTTCAGGGCGTTGGAGAGCAGGTTGACGAGGATCTGGCGCAGCCGCTTTTCATCTGTCTTGACGTAGCGCGGCAAGGCGGGCGCGCGTCGATGTTCGAAGGCGATCCCCTTCGCCTGTGCTTGCGGGCGGAACATCTCGACGACCTGATCGAGGAAATCATGGATGTTGATCTCGTTGGAATAGACCTGCAGCTTGCCGGCCTCGATCTTCGAGATGTCGAGAAGTCCGTCGATGAGGCCGGAGAGATGATCGGCGCTGCGCTTGATCACCTTGATCGCGCCCTGTCGGGCCGGTGGGATCGTTTCATCGCGCTCAAGCACCTGTGCGTAGCCGAGTACGGCGTTGAGCGGTGTGCGCAGCTCATGGCTGAGGCCGACAACGTAGCGGCTCTTGGCGCGGTTGGCCGCCTCGGCGGTCTCCTTTGCCTGCTGCAGGGCGGCATCGGTCTTCTTGTGTGCGGCGATTTCCTTCAGCAGCAGCGTGTTCTGCCGTGACGATTCTTCTTCGGCGACGACGCGGCTGTCGTGGGCGAGCACATAGAACCAGCAAACGATACCGGCGAGCACGGCAAAGACGAAGAAGACAACGGCGATGGTGCGCTCGATGACGGTCGCCGTCTCGGGCGAAGCGTTGCCGGTCTGATGCGCGATCATCGCCAGGATCAGGCCGATGCCTGCGATCGAGAGCGCCGCCGAAATGGCGTAGCGCCCGAGCCGCGTCGTGAGCTTCGCCGTTACCTCTTCGGGTAGAAGCGCGTTCGCGACCGTTGCCACCTGCGCATTGAAGCGCGCCTTCGGCTTGCACATGTCATGGCAGCGGCTGTCGAGAGAACAGCAGAGCGAACAGATGGGCGCAGCGTAGGCCGGGCACCAAGCCATATCCTCCGGCTCGAAGGGATGCTCGCAGATCGAGCAGGTGATCTCGCTTTCGCTCGCCCAGCTTCGTCTCGGCTTTCGGGCGAGGTAATATTTGCCCCCGGTCGCCCAGGCGATCAGCGGCGAGGCGATGAAGGCGACAATCAGCGCAATATAGGGCGCAAGCGATGCGGCAATGGCGCCAAAGGCACCGAAATGCGCCGCCAGCGCGATCGTCGCCGAAAGCGCCATGGCACCGAGGCCGACCGGGTTGATATCGTAGAGATGGGCGCGCTTGAATTCGATGCCGGGTGGCGAGAGGCCGAGTGGCTTGTTGACGAAGAGATCGGCCGAAATGGTGCAAAGCCAGGCCATGGCGACGATCGAGAAGACGCCGAGCGTTTCCTCAAGGAGCTTGTAGATGCCGAGTTCCATCAGAAGCAGCGCGATCGCCACGTTGAACACCAGCCAGACGACGCGGCCGGGATGGCTGTGGGTGAGGCGCGAGAAGAAGTTGGACCAGGCAAGTGACCCGGCATAGGCGTTCATGACGTTGATCTTCAACTGCGAAACGACCACGAAGGCGACCATCAAGAGGAGGGCGGCGGTCTCAGACGGGATCATGTAGCCGAAGGCGGTGTAGTACATCTGCGCCGGGTCCGCCGCCCGCGTCGACGGAACGCCGGAGGAAAGCGCCAGCACGACAAGGAACGAACCGGCCAGAAGCTTCGGTGCCCCGACGAGCACCCAGCCGGAGCCGGCCAGGAAGATGGCGACGCGGTGATGCAGCTTGCGCTGGCCGTCGGGCGGCAGGAAGCGCAGGAAGTCGACTTGCTCGCCGATCTGCGCCATCAGCGCAAAGATCACCGCCGAGGCGGCGCCGAACTCGATGAGGTCGAAGGGCGCGAGCGTGCCCGGTGGACCGGATGCATGATGCATGCCGGCATAGGCAAGCCAGGTGCCGACCTTCTCCCAGTCCGCAAAGGCGATGAAGATAAAGGGCAGGATATTGAGCACGATCCAGAAAGGCTGGGTGATCAGCTGGAACTTGCTGATGAGCCGCACCCCATGGGTGACGAGCGGAATGACGACGACCGCGCTGACGATGTAGCCGACCCAAAGCGGTATGCCGAGCGCCAGCTCGAGCGCACCCGACATGATCGAGGCCTCGATCGCAAAGAGGATGAAGGTGAAGCTCGCATAAATCAGCGAGGTGAGGGTCGAGCCGATGTAGCCGAAGCTGGCGCCTCGGGTCAGAAGGTCGATGTCGACGCCGTGGCGGATCGCGTAACGGCTGATCGGCAGGCCGACCGTCAGGATCATCAGGCTGGCGATCAGGATGGCGACGATGGCGTTGGTCGTGCCGTAGGACATGGTGATCGCGCCACCGATCGCCTCCAGCGCCAGGAACGAGATCGCCCCGATCGCCGTCTGAGAGATGCGCTCGGAGGAAAAGCGCCGCGCACTCTTGGCGGTGAAGCGCAGCGCATAGTCTTCAAGCGTCTGGTCGGCGACCCAGCGATTGTATTCGCGTCGAACGGGAATGATGCGCTGGCGTGCCGCCATGTTGCCTCGTCATCTCTCGCATTGCCGACACATATGTGCCTATTTTCACGGCACGCACATTCCGTGCGTGAAATTTATGCAATGCGGAGATGGCGAAAGCAAGTGTGAAAGGATCATCCGCTCACAGCTGATGTGTCGACGACGACAAAATCATGGGTAATCCTCGCGGACTTGGCGAGCATGGCTGACGCCGAGCAGTATTTTTCAAGCGAGAGGGCGACCGCGCGCTCGACCTTCTTTTCCGAGAGGCCACGCCCCTTGACCACGAAGTGCATATGGATGCGGGTAAAGACGCGCGGGTCTTCTTCGGCGCGGTCGGCGTCGAGCTCCACGGAGCAATCTTCGACCGGCTCGCGACCCTTTTCGAGAATATGAACCACGTCGTAGGCCGAGCAACCGCCGGCTCCGATCAACATCAGCTCCATCGGGCTTGGGCCCGGCGTCCGCCCTTCCGAACCGGATGCCGTTCCGAGGACGATCTTGTGACCGCTTCCGGACTCGCCGACGAATGTTCGCTCTTCAACCCACTTGATACGTGCTTTCATGATCTCTCACCTGTGTTGAGCTGCTGTTGATGGCCAGTCGGCCTTCGATGTTTCAATAGCCGGAAAAGCCATCCTGCGGCCAGACTGGCACGTTGATTTCAACGTCATGGCCTTTGCACAATTCCTGCACCGCGGCGTGAACTCCGGATCGCCCATATCGCGGCAGCTTCCTCTTTGCCCCCTCGACCTACGTAGAATGACGTATGTGCAGTGCAGCACGACTGGCGGATGATCCCTCAAGCAACGGTCAAAAGGTACGAAGCCTCGTTGCGGCGATCAGAACGAGAGGGGTTCAATCAGATGAATATCAAGGCACGCGTCACCGGCGCTTTCCTGGCAACGATCCTGTCGACGACGGCATTCAACGGCGCCTTTGCGGCCGACGACACGATCAAGGTCGGCATTCTGCATTCGCTGTCGGGAACGATGGCGATCTCCGAGACGACGCTGAAGGACGCCATGCTCATGCTCATCGACGAGCAGAACAAGAAGGGCGGCCTGCTCGGCAAGAAGTTGGAAGCGGTCGTCGTCGACCCGGCGTCAGACTGGCCGCTCTTTGCCGAAAAGGCGCGCGAACTCGTTTCCGTCGACAAGGTTTCGGCCGTGTTCGGCTGCTGGACGTCAGTCTCGCGCAAATCCGTCCTGCCCGTGTTCGAAGAGCTGAATTCGATCCTCTTCTACCCGGTGCAGTACGAGGGTGAGGAAAGCCAGCGCAACGTCTTTTACACCGGTGCCGCGCCGAACCAGCAGGCCGTTCCGGCGGTCGACTACCTGATGGAAAACGAAAGCGTCGAGCGCTGGGTTCTGGCGGGCACCGACTACGTCTATCCGCGCACGACCAACAAGATCCTCGAGGCCTATCTCATCTCCAAGGGCGTGAAGCCCGAGGACATCATGATCAACTACACGCCGTTCGGTCATTCCGACTGGCAGACGATCGTGTCCGATATCAAGAAATTCGGTTCTGCCGGCAAGAAGACGGCGGTCGTCTCGACGATCAACGGCGACGCAAACGTGCCGTTCTACAAGGAACTGGCGAACCAGGGCGTGAAGGCCGAGGATATCCCGGTTGTCGCCTTCTCCGTTGGCGAAGAGGAACTCGCCGGTCTCGATACGGCCCCGCTCGTCGGCCATCTCGCCGCCTGGAACTACTTCCAGTCGGTCGATACGCCTGCCAATGCCGAGTTCATCAAGACCTGGAAGGGCTACACCAAGAACGACAAACGCGTCACCAACGACCCGATGGAAGCCCACTATATCGGCTTCAACATGTGGCTCAAGGCGGTCGAGAAGGCCGGAACGACCGACACCGACGCAGTGCTTGACGCCATGATCGGCGTATCCGTGCCCAATCTCTCCGGCGGCTATTCGACGATGATGCCGAACCACCACATCACCAAACCGGTGCTGATCGGTGAAATCCAGAGCGACGGCCAGTTCGAGACGGTTTGGGAAACGCCCGGTCTCGTGGTTGGTGACGAATGGTCCGATTACCTGCCTGACTCCAAGGACCTGATCGCCGATTGGCGCGCGCCGATGTCCTGCGGCAACTTCAACGTCGCCACGGGCAAATGCGGCGGCAAGGGCTCCTGATTTCATCACCAAACGATAGTTTCCGGGTCGTGGCCAACGCCTCGCTCCCCTTTGAATGACGAAATCATAGGCAGGCATACCCTTCGCCCAATGCTCCCGTTGGGCGAAGGGATCTCGAAATTCCATGCCGCGGTGGCCGCGCCTGCCTGGCGCTGCCACAGACGAGCGAGACCCAAGCGAGAGGGCGATGTATCGCATTCTGCAAACCCTGTTGATCACCCTCTGCCTGCTGGTTTCAGCCCATGTCACGGGCTCGCGCGCCGCGGACGATCTCGGCGCGCTCGTCAGTGCGCTCGGAACGGCCAAGCTGGCCGAGCTCGATGATCGCATTGCCGCGCTTGCCAAGAGCGGCGATCCACGTGTCATCCCGGTTCTCGAGGCACTTGGGGAGGGCAATCTCTATGCGCGAAAGACCGACGGCGGGGTCTTCCTCACGACGGAGAAGGGCGCGAGTCTTGTTCTAGTCAATCCGCTTGATGGCTCTGATGTCGGCGAAGTGCCGAAGGGCGAGCTGCAGAAAATCAAGGTCAACAACGCCGTCCGGCGCGCCGTTCGAGGCGCGCTCGGTGGACTGACGCTTTTCAGCGCCGATACGGGCGCAAGGTTGAAGGCGGCGCAATCCATGCGGCAGACGCCGAATGCCGACGCGCTCGAGGCGATCGAGACGGCACTCGCCGCGGAAAAGGACGCAACGGTGCGCAAGGCGCTCGACGAGGCGCGCGCGGTGACGCTTCTGGTTTCCGACCGTTCCGACGACGACAAGCGTGCGGCGATCAAGACGCTGGCAGAAGGCGGTGGCCGCGAGGCGCTTGGCGCGCTGACCTCAGCGCGCTCATCGGCGGACGTGAGCCTGAAACCGGATATCGAGGCCGCGCTGCAGCGCATCGAACAGGCGCAAGCATTCTGGAACGCCGGCCAGAACGTCTGGTACGGGTTGTCGCTCGGTTCGGTGCTGCTGCTCGCGGCAATCGGTCTTGCCATTACCTTCGGCGTGATGGGCATCATCAACATGGCGCATGGCGAGATGGTCATGCTCGGCGCCTATACGACATTCCTGGTCCAGGACGTCATTCGCACCTCCTATCCCGCTCTCTTCGACTGGTCGCTGGCGATCGCCCTGCCGCTCGCCTTTCTCGTCACCGGGATCATCGGCCTTGCCATCGAGCGCAGCGTCATCCGCTTTCTCTATGGTCGGCCGCTCGAAACGCTGCTGGCCACCTGGGGGATCTCGCTGATCCTGCAGCAAGCGGTTCGCTCGATCTTCGGGCCGACCAACCGCGAAGTCGGCAATCCCTCCTGGATGGCCGGCGCCTTTGATCTCGGCGGCTTGACGATCACCTGGAACCGGCTCTGGATCATCGTCTTTGCGCTCGCCGTCTTTGCAGCCCTTCTGTTCCTGCTGAAGCGAACGTCGATGGGGCTGAGGATGCGGGCCGTGACGCAGAACCGCCGCATGGCGTCGTCCATGGGCATCCGCACGCCCCTGGTCGACGCTCTGACCTTTGCTCTCGGGTCCGGCATCGCCGGCATGGCCGGCGTGGCGCTGTCGCAGATCGACAATGTTTCGCCCAATCTCGGCCAGGGCTATATCATCGACAGCTTCATGGTCGTCGTCTTCGGCGGTGTCGGCAATCTCTGGGGAACGCTCGTCGGCGCCTTCTCGCTCGGCATCCTCAACAAGTTCCTCGAGCCCTATGCGGGCGCCGTTCTCGGTAAGATCCTCGTTCTGGTGCTCATCATCCTCTTCATCCAGAAGAAGCCGCGCGGCCTCTTCGCACTCAAGGGAAGGGCGGTGGAGGCATGATCACCTCGTTTCTGCTCAAGTCGCTCGATCGCAGCATCGTCACGGTTGTGGCGCTACTTCTGGCTTTTGCCATTGCCATTCCCGCCCTCAACCTGCTGACGGCGCCGGATCACCCGCTGCACGTGCCGACCTATCTGGTCTCGCTGTTCGGCAAATATCTGACCTACGCGCTTCTGGCGCTGGCGCTCGATCTCGTATGGGGTTTCTGCGGCATCCTCTCGCTCGGTCACGCCGCGTTCTTCGCGCTCGGCGGCTATGCCATGGGCATGTACCTGATGCGCCAGATCGGCGCGCGCGGCTCCTATGGCAATCCTTTGCTGCCGGATTTCATGGTGTTTCTCAACTGGAAGGAGCTGCCCTGGTTCTGGCAGGGCTTCGACATGTTCTGGTTCGCGGCACTGATGGTGGTGGTGGTGCCCGGACTGCTTGCCTTCGTCTTCGGCTGGTTCGCCTTCCGCTCGCGGGTCAACGGCGTCTATCTGTCGATCATCACCCAGGCGATGACCTATGCGCTGCTGCTTGCCTTCTTCCGCAACGACATGGGTTTCGGCGGCAACAACGGCCTCACCGACTTCAAGGATATCCTCGGCTTCAACATCCAGGCTGACGGTACACGCGCCGCACTTTTTTCGGCATCCGCGGTGACGCTTGCCCTGTGCCTGGTGCTGACGGCGGCGATCGTGCGCTCGAAATACGGCAAGGTGCTGGTCGCCGTGCGGGATGCGGAAAGCCGCACGCGCTTTCTCGGTTATCGCGTCGAACACATCAAGCTCTTCGCCTTCACCGTCTCGGCGATGATGGCGGGCATTGCCGGCGCGCTTTACGTGCCGCAGGTCGGCATCATCAATCCCGGCGAGTTCGAGCCCGGCAACTCCATCGAGGTGGTCATCTGGACCGCGGTCGGCGGACGCGGGACGCTGATCGGCCCGATCGTCGGCGCGATCCTGGTCAATGGCGGCAAGAGCATCTTCACCGCAGCCTTTCCGGAGTTCTGGCTGTTTGCGCTTGGCGGGCTGTTCGTCCTGGTCACGCTGTTCCTGCCAAAAGGCGTGATTGGGACCGCGAGCGCTTATCTTACCCGCCGCAAGGCTCACCGCCGCGCGGCAGATGCCGAGAGCGCGCGCGACAACCTTGTCGCTGAACCGATGGCAGCGGAGTGATTGGCATGAACCAGACGATCAGCCAGACGAAACCGAAAAGCCTGCTCTATCTCGATGGCGTCTCGGTCTCCTTCGACGGGTTCAAGGCGCTCAATTCGCTCTCCTTCGTGATCGAGCCGGGCGAGCTTCGCGCCATCATCGGCCCGAACGGCGCCGGCAAGACGACGATGATGGACATCATCACCGGCAAGACCCGCCCGGACGAGGGGCAGGTGTTCTTCAAGGGCGATATCGACCTGACCAAACGCGATGAAGCCGAAATCGCCAGCCTTGGTATCGGCCGCAAGTTCCAGAAACCGACGGTCTTTGAAAGCCACACCATCTGGGACAATCTGGAACTGGCGCTCAATCGCAGCCGCGGCGTCTTCCCGACGCTGTTCTATCGTCAGACGGCGGACGACAAGGCGCGGATAGATGAGATCCTTACGACCATCCGGCTCAGCGCCCGGCGCGACGATCTTGCCGCCAACCTGTCGCATGGCCAGAAGCAATGGCTGGAGATCGGCATGCTGCTGGCGCAGGAGCCGGAACTGCTGCTGGTCGACGAGCCTGTGGCCGGCATGACCGACGCGGAGACGGCCGAAACGGCAATCCTGCTCAAGGAGATCGCGAGGACACGCTCGGTCGTCGTCGTCGAGCACGACATGGGCTTCATCCGCGAGCTCGGCGTCAAGGTGACGTGTCTCGCCGAAGGCTCGGTGCTGGCCGAAGGCTCGATCGATTTCGTCAGCAGCGATCCGAAGGTGATCGAAAACTATCTCGGCCGCTGACACCGGTCGCTTGCCAACCGCCCAAGGAAAGGACGCCTTCATGCTGAGCGTCGAAAACGTCAATCTCCACTATGGCGCCGCCCAGGCGCTGCGCAACGTCTCGATCGGTGCCGAGATGGGCAAGATCACTTGCGTGCTTGGCCGCAACGGCGTCGGCAAGTCGAGCCTGCTTCGCGCCATCACCGGGCAGCATCCGGTCAGTGCCGGGGCGATCGCCTTCAATGGCGTGGCGCTCGGCGGCATGGCGCCCTATCGCCGCGCCAAGGAGGGCATCGGCTATGTGCCGCAGGGGCGCGAGATCTTTCCGCTGCTGAGTGTGAAGGAGAACCTCGAAACTGGTTACGCGCCGGTCAAACGCGGCGATCGTTCGATACCGGAGGATGTCTTCAACCTGTTTCCCGTGCTTCGCTCGATGCTCGGGCGCCGAGGCGGCGATCTCTCCGGTGGCCAACAGCAGCAATTGGCGATCGGCCGGGCGCTCGTCACCCGTCCGCGCATCCTCGTGCTCGACGAGCCGACCGAGGGCATCCAGCCGTCGATCATCAAGGATATCGGCCGGGCGATCCGCTATCTCCGCGATTCGACCGGCATGGCGATCCTGTTGGTCGAGCAATATCTCGATTTCTGCCGCGAGCTCGCGGACCACGTCTACATCATGGATCGCGGTGCCGTGGTGCATGAGGGGCCGCCGGAGACGCTGGACACGGTCGAGGCGCGGCGTCATCTCACGGTCTGAAGCGGAACGGTCTCGTCACCATAATCGATGACGGCGGGCCCGGAATTTTGCCGGCGGCAATCACCAGCGAAGAGGCGTCGGGCCAGATGAGCAAATCATTGCTGCTCCGCCTTAGATTCGACAATAAAATTCACAAAATCTATGCAGAAACTTACGTAATTTCTTGAGAGTGACCCGGTTTCGGTGTATGGCATCTTAAGCGAAAACAGTGCGGCCGTCACAACCCGTTGCATCCGGTGATACCAACGTCGGTGCGGAACGGACTTGTGGCGGCCTTTGTGTTCAGGAAAGCGAAGTGCAATGTTGACCAAGAAGGGTAAATACGGGCTGAAGGCTCTTGTCGACCTGGCTCAACTGGAGCCCGGCGAAACCGCCTTCATCACTGAAATCGCCACCCGCAACAATATTCCGAAGAAGTTCCTCGATGCGATCCTGCTCGAGCTTCGCAATGCCGGGATCCTGCGCTCGAAAAAGGGGCCGGGCGGCGGCTATTCGCTTTCCAGACCGGCGTCCGATATTCGCATCGGCCAGGTCATCCGCACGCTGGACGGGCCGTTGGCGCCGATCCGCTGTGCGAGCCGCACGGCGTTCGAAGCCTGTGACGACTGTTCCGATCCGGTCAACTGTCATGTGCGCAAATCGATGAGCGACGTGCGTGATGCCGTTGCGTCGATCCTCGACAATATGACGCTCGAACAGTTTGCAGCCAACGACAACGCCACCGAGATCGTGGCGCTCAGAGATGTTGAAGTCGGCTGACCGTCTTGAGGTCAACGGCCGTCTTCTCGGCAGCGGCGGGTAGGACTTTCCCGCTGGCGCCTGCGAGTTGAAATCCCGTTTCTGTTAGTGTCTATAGAATAAATGCACTATTTCGCCTCAACCAATGGAGAGAGGCGAATGAGCAACGTGCATTTCCTCCGGGAACCCGAACCGGCCAATACCGAACAGGAAGAAAAGCGCCAGCTTCTGTTTGCGAAGGCGAGCGAACTGTCGGGCAAGCTCGCCCGACGCGGCGCTGAACTCGATCGCCTGGGCCTGCCGCCCCGCGACGAAATCGAAGCGCTGCGTCAGGCGGGGCTGCTGACGGCATTGCATGCGCCTGAAGTTGGCGGCGCGGGCTTGAGCTGGGTGGACGGCTTGCGTCTCGTCCGGATCATATCGCGCGGCGAAAGCTCGATCGGCCAATTGCTCGGCTATCACTATGTCAACAGCCAGTATGTCTACTGGGCGGCCGCCGATCCGAACCAGGCCTGGGTTCTCGGCGCCGAAACAGTCGAGCGGCAGCTCTATTGGGGCGCAGCCGTCAATCCGCGCGATCCCGGGCTGGTCCTTGAGCGGCGCGGTGGCCACTATGTGCTCAACGGTCGCAAGACGTTTTCGACCGGCGCGCACGTTTCCGACCGCATCAATGTCAACGCTGAGTTCGAGGGCAAGATCGCCAATTTCGTCGTGCCGACGGACCGGCCGGGTTATGTCGCCCATGACGATTGGGACAATATCGGCCAGCGCCTGTCCGACAGCGGCAGCGTCGAGTTTCGAGACTTTCCCGTCTACGAGCGTGATTTCATCCTGCCGCTTGCCGACCCGTCCGATCCGCCTGCGGTGCAGGCGACGTTCAACACGCCGCTGATCCAGCTGGTGTTTGTCAATTTCTATCTCGGAACGGCGGAAGGCGCGCTCGCCGCCGCAATCGACTATGTCAGAACCACCACGCGACCCTGGATCACCTCAGGCGTGGCTCGTGCCAGCGACGACCCCTACATTCTCGAACGCGTCGGCGAGTTGCAGGCTACCTTGAAAGCATCCGTCGCTTTGGCCGACGTTGCGGTGGGCGTTGTCGAGGCTGCGTTGTCGAAAGGGCGGTCGGTGACGGAGCGCGAGCGCGGGGAAGCAGCGCTTGAAGCCTATGCCGCCAAGGTCAACGCCACCCATGTGGCGCTCGATGTGACGACGAAGGTTTTTGAACTGATGGGTGCGCGTGCCACGGCAGCACATTATGGCTTCGATCGCTACTGGCGCAACGTTCGCACCCACACGCTGCACGACCCTGTTTTCTACAAGGCCCGCGAGGTCGGCGACTTTGCTTTGAATGGCCGAATCCCGCCTGTGAGCCTATACAGCTGACCTCGAGAGGTCGGGGCCCGGTGGACGGACCATCGGGCACTGGCACCGATGGAACGCGCTCGGATCCTTCCGGGCGCTTGGGCTGCTGACAGGGTCCGGCCCGCTGACGAGCAAGGCGCTGGCTTTGATCGGCGTCTGTCTGTCTTTCCGTCATGCTCGGGCTTGACCCGAGCATCCATCTGCCTCGAGCCGTGGCGGTCAGATCGCGTTTCTCGCGATGGGCGCATCGATTCCTCGGGTGAAGCCCGAGGATGACGGCGAGAGGCGTACGACTGCCACGTATGCATAGTTATACTCTTGCGCGCACCGAGGATCCGAGCGCCCCCAGCCATCGAGCAATTTCTGCCGAGTATGCCCCTATGCGGAAGCCGCGATCGCCTGCGCGTTTCCGGTGAGTTCCCGATAGCCTGCGCGGGGATGGGGTGCTGAGAGCCGTGGGCCGGCGCTGAACAGCTTTTCCCGCAGCGTGCCTTCGCGATAGCTGGTCTTGTAGACGCCGCGCTTCTGCAACTCCGGGACCAGCAGATCGACCGCATCCTCGAAGGTTTCGGGCGTGACGGCATAGGCAAGGTTGAAGCCATCGACATCCGTGTCTTCGACCCACTCCTGCAGCAGATCTGCGACCGTTTGCGGTGAGCCGACGAAGACGGGGCCGAAGCCGCCGATACCGACCCACTCGGCCATTTCGCGTACGGTCCAGACCTTATCGGGATCGATCGTCGTAAAGGTCTCGACCGCAGATTGGACCGCATTGGTATATCGGTGGCGGAGCGGTTCGTCCGGCGCGAACTGGCCGAAATCGATGCCGGTCCATCCGGAGATTAGCGCCAGCGCGGCTTCATAGGAAACATGGCTGCGATACTCATCGAACTTCTTCTTCGCCTCCGCATCGGTTTCGCCGAGGATCACGGTTTGGAGATTGAATGTGAGGAGGTCGCGCGGATTGCGCCCCGCACGCTCGGCCGCCTCGCGCACATTCGCGACGTATCGCTTCAGAACGGTTTTCGAGGGGGCTGCGACGAAGACGCACTCGGCATGGGTGCCGGCAAAATCCTTGCCGCGGCTGGAGGCGCCTGCCTGGTAGAGAACGGGCGTGCGCTGCGGCGACGGTTCGCTGAGATGGATGCCCGGCACGGTGAAATGCCGCCCTTGGTGGTTGATCGCATGCACCTTGTCCGGATCGGTGAAGATGCCGCTTGCCCGGTCGCGCACGACCGCGTCGTTTTCCCAACTGCCTTCCCAAAGCTTGTAGCAGACCTCGAGATATTCTTCCGCGATGTCGTAGCGATCATCGTGCCGTGTCTGCTGCGCCTGGCCGATATTGAGCGCACCGCTGTTAAGATAGGAGGTGACGATGTTCCAGCCGACGCGGCCCTTCGTCAGATGGTCGAGCGTCGAGATCCGCCGTGCAAAGGTGTAGGGATGTTCGAACGACAGCGAGGCCGTCAGCCCGAAGCCCAGATGCTCAGTCGCGTGCGCCGTCGTTGACGGGAACCTGGGCGGAATGCCGGAGCGCCGCCTCTACATTGCCGTTCAGCACGTCATAGACGCCGAGCACATCGGCAATGAACAACCCGTCGAACTTGCCGCGTTCAAGCGTCTTTGCCAGATGCACCCAGTAGTCGAGATCCTTGTAACGCCACGACTGGTCGCGCGGATGCGTCCAAAGCCCTGGCGATTGATGGCCGACACAGTTCATGTCGAAGGCATTCAGCCGGATTTCGCGGCTCATATCCGTCACCTCGTGGAAAGCTGCAATCGCTCGGGAGATCGGTGCCGACCTTCCGGGGAAGGGCGGCATCAGGGCAGGGGTCAGAGTGCCCCGTTCTTCGGTGGGGCGACGCCGTTCAGATGATAGTTGCCGACGACGTGATACTTCCAGCGCACGGGATCATGCAGCGTGTGGGTGCGGGCGTTGCGCCAGTGGCGGTCGAGATTGAGTCCGATGCGGGTGGACGACGTGCCGGCGAGTTCGAAGAGTGTGTTGGTGGCTTCGAGTGCGATTTCTGTTGTCAGCACTTTGGCGGCGGCGACCGCCAACGTCGCCTCGATGATGCCCTCATCGGTGCCGTTGATCTGGGCGATGTCGACCTTCTTGCCGGCACGCTCGACGATGGCGGTCGCCGCCTCAAGGCGGATTGCGAGTTGTCCGATGCGGGCGATTGTCAGTGGATCGTCCGCTGCCCGTTCGATGCCGCTATCCATCCAGGGTCGTGCCCGGTTGCGCACGAAGCCGAGCGTCTCGGCGAAGGCGGCGCGCGCGATGCCGAGATCGATGCCGGCGTGGATGATCTGGCCGACCGAGCCGATCGTCGTCCGACGTTCGAAGCCGCGATGATGGCGCACCACCGCGTCGGCCGTGACGTATACATTCTGCAGCACCGTCGTGCCGCTGCCGGTGGTGCGCTGCCCGAAGCCGTCCCAGTCGTCGATGACCTGCAGGCCATCGGCACCCCGCGGCAGGAAAGACATGGTGAGTTTTTCGCCCGGGTCGAGCGCGAACACGACAATCCATTCGGCAAAGAGCACGCCGGTCGAATAAAACTTGCGGCCGTTGAGGCGGTAGCCAAGACCATCAGGCGTCAGGCGCGTTGCGTAGTCGCCGACGGTTTTTGTGTCCTTTTCGGAAAGCGCATTGCCGAAGCGGTCGCCGGCAAGAGCCCGTGCGAAGAAAAACTTCTTCTGCTCTTCCGTGCCGTCGGTGCGCAGCGCTTCGAGAATATAGAAATGGTTTTGCGGGATCTGGCCGATCGAACTGTCGGCTTCGGACAGGATGGCGGTGATTTCCGCCAGCACCGCGTTGGAAACGTCGATGCCGTCATAGTCGGAGGGCACGGTGATTGCGAGGAGACCGGATTGGGCAAGGGTGTCGAGCTCATCGAAAGGCAGGATCCGGTCGGTATCCCGCTCGTTTGATCGTTTGGCAAATTCGCCCGCGAGTTCGCGCGCGATTTCCAGCGCCTCCTCCTCGCTTCCGATCCGGTATGCCGGGAGCTTCGTCTTCTCGGAAAGCTGCGAGATCGTTCCCATGTGATCGCTCCATTTCGATAGTGGCGCATATCTGTGAATTATCTGGCGATTTCAGGTAAGATCGTATATTCTATGGAATATATGGATATTAGTTTTTCGTTCCTGATGTTCTGACGAATGGTCGGCCCTTTCAAGCCGATACAGCGATATGGAGCACGAATTGGCTGTCGACCGGGCGTAGCGGGTGCAGTTCCAAAACCGCCGTCCTCAAAAAATTTCAAAAAAAGTTGCCGGTCGCTTGGAACCATTGTCGCGCTTCTGCATTTCGCCATGGCCCGCAGTCTATCGATTGTGTGGTCGTCAAAGTACCGGCCACACGGCACGATGACAAATACATGCTGACAGTATTGGCCATTCGCGTTTCCCGGCCTTAACCACTGAAGGAGACACAAATGACGAATTTGCTGCCCGCTCTTCATGAAGGGCATGCCTCCATCATCCTGCAAAATCTCTTTCGAGATGCCCTTGAGGCCTATGATGATTGGGGCGAGGGGATGCCTGAACCCGTGGTTTCGTTTGAAGGCAAATTGCTGCCGATCAGGGTCGTCTTCGACTGGATGAAACCTTGCACGGATATCATGCCTGCAAACATGATCGGCATCGTCACCGATCGACTAAGCAAACCCTGGATTGGCGACGGTCCGCTCGATAAAATGACGTTTTCAACGGCGGCGCGCGTCATGTCCGTTCTGACCAAACGTCAGTTGCGTCGTTATGGCAGCGGCTCGATCGAGGTCTTTGCCGAGCGCTTCAAACCATCGCTACGCGTCGACGTCTGATCGACGACGAGACAGCCTGAACAAGCCGGAGAGCGCACGCGTGCTCTTCGGCACCCACCACCTCCATATCCTACGGTCCATCCTGGCCTTGCGCATCAGTTGTTCTGCCCACGCGGAGTAATCGCACGCGTGCCGCTGCCGTCGAATACGGCTTCCTAGATTGTCCGCCTTTTCGTAAACACGGAGAAGATGGCAATGGGATGGATGCGGAGCCGGCATGAATTTTCGACAATTGGAAGTGCTGCGCACCCTGCTTGCCACCGGCTCGACGATCGCGGCGGCGAAAACCATGGGGCTCAGCCAGTCCGGTGTCAGCCGTCTGCTGCAGCAACTGGAAGAGGACCTGTCGCTGACGCTGTTTGCGCGCGACAAGGGCCGGCTGATCCCGACGCCCGAGGCGCTAAAGCTATCCGAAGATGCCGAGCATATTCTGCTCGGGATCGATCGTTTCACCAATCTCGCCCAGGATCTTCGCAGCGGCGCCGTCGGCCCGGAAGTCGTGCGCATCGGCCTGCCGAACAGCATGTCCGAAAGCTTCGCCCCGGCGATGCTGGCGGACTATGCCAAGGATTTCCCCGGCGTGCGTGTGGAAACCTTCTTCGATACGACCGTGGCGATTGCCCGCCTTGTCGAACAGCGCATCATCGATTTCGGCTTCCTGCGCTACGAGGGGCAACTGAGCGCCAGCCTCGAAATGCAGCCGGTGGCGGGCGGCGTCAGCGTCTGCGTCATGGCGAAGAGCCATCCGCTGACGGCGCTCGACCACGTCACCCCGAAGGAACTCAGGGGCATACCGCTGATCCTGATCGGTCGCCGGCGGCCGACCCGGGTCATGCTCGACGAGATCTTTCGAAAGGCGGGCGTGCCGCAAAAGGTCAAGATCGAGACGCACAGCAACAGCTCGGCCTGCGCCTATGCCGCCCATGATCTTGGCGTTGCGATCATCAGCAGTTTTTTCGCCAACCTGCATCGGCATCTGCCGATTGAAATCAGGAGCTTTACGCCGCACCTGACGCAGGATTTCGGCGTCGCAACCGCCGCCGGCGTGCCGCTGTCGATTGCGGCTCAGGCGATGATCGATTGCCTGAAGCGACAGGTCGCCACTTCACAAGAGCCGTGAGGGCTTGAATCCGGACATCGGCGTCGGGTCGCGTTTGTCGAACCGTTTTCCGCCAGCGCTCCGTTTCGCCGTCGGCGCGGACGCGCTGCAATTGGCAAACGTCGGGCGCGACACTACATTGCCAGTCCATACGATGAGTGAGTGAAAGAGATCATGTTCCAGGCGACCATAATCGACACAGGCGACAAGACCGAATTCTATCGGGAGTTGGCGCAGCAACTCGAAGCGCTGCTGCATGGCGAGCCCAATATGATCGCGAACGCCGCAAACACCTCGGCGCTGATGTATCAGACGATGCCCGATCTCAATTGGGCCGGCTTCTACTTTCTCGATTCCGATGACGAACTGGTGCTCGGGCCATTTCAGGGCAAGCCAGCCTGCGTGCGCATTCCTGTCGGCCGCGGCGTCTGCGGCACGGCCGTAAAGGAGGGGCAGTCGATCCTGGTCGAAGACGTGCACGCCTTTCCTGGCCATATCGCCTGCGATGCGGCATCCCGCTCCGAACTCGTGGTTCCCGTCCGACGCCATGGCCGGGTGATCGGTGTCATCGACCTCGATAGTCCTAAACCGGCGCGTTTCGACCGGGACGATCAGGCCGGCATCGAGAAACTGGCCGCGATCTTTGCCGCGGCGATTGGCTGAAAGTCGCCGCCGTGGATGATCTGATGAGCAGTGATCAGCCTTCGGTCTTGGCTGCGTGATGATGGACATCCAGAACGCCTTTGCCCCCGCCAGCGAGGCCGAGACGCATGCGCGCGTCGCCCGCAAGATCGACATCGTCGTCATCGGTGCCGGACAGGCGGGTCTGTCTTCGGCTTATCATCTGAGCCGGTTCGGGCTATCGCCTCAGATGCAATATGTCGTTGTCGACCGATCGCCACAGCCGGGCGGCGCCTGGCAGTTTCGCTGGCCGTCGCTGACGCTGAGCACCGTCAATGGCATTCACGATCTTCCCGGCATGAAATTCGCCGACGCCGTCGATACCAGCATGGGCGAAGTCCACGCTTCCGTCGCCGTCCCGCAGTATTACGGCGCCTATGAGAAGGCATTCGACCTTCCCGTGCACCGACCGGTTGCCGTCAAGGTCGTTTGCGAGCGGGGCGAGCGTTTCAGGGTCGAGACCGACGCCGGCGTCTATGCCGCCCGCGGCATCATCAACGCCACCGGCACCTGGGAGTCTCCCTACATTCCACCCTATCCGGGATCGGATCTCTTCAGGGGGCGTCAGCTGCACACCAAGGACTACCAGACCGCCGGGCAGTTTGCCGGGCAGCACGTGCTGGTCGTCGGCGGCGGCATCTCCGCGATCCAGCTGCTCGATGAAATATCCAAGGTGACATCGACCACATGGGTCACGCGCGAGGAGCCGGCCTTCCGTGAAGAGCCGTTTACCCCCGAGGTCGGACGCGCTGCCGTTGCCATGGTCGAGGAACGCGTACGCCGCGGTCTGCCGCCGGGCTCGGTCGTCTCCGTGACCGGTATTCCGGTGACGCCGGCGATCCTTGCCGCACGCGCACGCGGCGCACTCGAGCGCCAGCCAATGTTTGCCGAAATCACCGAGCATGGCGTGCGCTGGCCGGATGGTCGCGAGCAGCAAGTCGACGTCATTCTCTGGAGTACCGGCTTTCGAAGCGCGCTCGATCACCTGGCGCCGCTGCAACTGCGCAATGCCGATGGCGGCATCCTGATGACCGGCCGGCTTGCGACACAGGTGGCAAAAGACCCGAGGATCCATCTCGTCGGTTACGGCCCGTCGGCTTCCACCATCGGTGCGAACCGGGCAGGCGGTGCCGCGGCCCGCGAGCTCGCCGATCACCTTCAGCTGCTCTAATCGCCGGCCGACGCGATCTCTTCGGCGTTGACGTCGGTGTCCCGCAGAGATTGTGCCCGGCACATCCATCGGCCCGTCACGGCACCGACCCTCGGGCAATGCGTCCAAAGGATGCGACCCTCGATATCAGCCCAAAACTCCGCTTGAGCCGGACGTTGCGTCATACCTTAAACGTGATTCCCGAAGGCGCTTTGAAGAGCCAAGCGTCGAGCCAAAGCGACCCCAGCTTGCGGGAATTACTCCCGTAAATGCCGGCCGATGCGCGTGGCGTTTCACGTCATCGGGCAATGACACCAGTGATTTCGTCTGGTCGTGCTCGAAAGTGATGCAAGGATACGGTCGCGGATGATGTTGCAGGCAACGCAGAAGAAGCGCCAACCGGCCGCCATGACAGTTCGGTTTGTGTTTGCCGGCATCGTCTTCGGCGTGCTCATGGTCGGCATCGCCTCAGCCATCAGCGCCACGGGCAAGCGCGGCGGCCACCTGTTTCCCGATCTCGAGATCGGTTTCAACATCCGTTGGTGATTTAAAGTCCATCGCTGACTGTCTTTTTGCGTCGGCATCGCAGGGCAATGCTCCCCGACTGCAAGCGCGACTTCCGCCCAGCGCATGATGCCGCACGTTATCGGCCCCTTTGGCAGCTCCCATGTCATCCCTTCGTCATAGAGCTATGACGATTCCTCATAATATTGCGCGGTTTTTTCCATTCGATCATAGTCGTGTCAAGAAAAGCCGGCAGGAGGGCCGAATCGCGATGTCGCGCCAGGCTGTTCTCAGTACGGGGAACCCATGATCAAGTTCATACTCAATCGTCTCGTGATGGCGATACCGACGATCGTCATTGTCTCGGTTGCCGTCTTCACGCTCATCCGTCTCATTCCCGGCGATCCGGCCGCGCTGATGCTCGGCGATATGGCCGAGCCGCAGCAGATTGCCGAAATGCGCAGCGTGCTCGGCCTTGACCGAAGCATTCCCGAGCAGTTCGTCATCTGGGCCGGCAACATCCTGTCCGGCGACTTCGGCCGCTCGATCGTCACCGACGAGCCGGTGCTTCATCTGGTGCTGAGCCGCTTCATGGTGAGCGCCGAGATCGTCGTCATCGCCGTGTTCCTCGCGAGCCTGATCGCCGTTCCCGCCGGCGTCATCGCCGCCTGGCGGCAGAACAGCCTGACGGACCTGGCGCTGGTCGGCACGGCCACCGTGCTTCTGTCCATCCCGACCTTCTGGCTCGGCCTGCTATTGCTGCTTGCCTTCGGCCTGAAGCTCGGCTGGCTGCCGGTGCTCGGTTACGTGCCGATCTCGGAAAACTGGACGGCGGGCCTTCTCTACCTCGTCCTGCCCGTCATGACGCTGGTCATCCACGAAATGGGCGTGATCATCCGCATGGCGCGCGCCTCGACGCTCGAGGTTCTCCGGCTTGATTACGTCACCCATGCACGGGCCAAGGGACTGTCGGAAAGCGCCGTCCTCTGGAAGCATGCGTTCAAGAATGCGTTCGGCCCAACCTGGACGATGATCGGCCTGATCCTCGGCAATCTGCTCGGCGGTATCGCGGTCATCGAGACGGTCTTTACCATCCCCGGCCTCGGCCGTCTGATGGTCGATAGCATCTTCCAGCGCGACTACCCGGTGATCCAGGGCTGCCTGTTGCTCGTCGCCTTCTCCTATGTCGTCGTCAACCTCGTGGTCGACCTCCTCTATCCTCTCTTCGATCCGCGGGTGGTGGCAGAATGAGAAAGCTCACTTTCAACGGCGTCATCGGCGGCGGACTGATCGCCGCTCTGGTCATCACCGCGCTGATCGGCGTGTTCTGGACGCCCTACGATCCCAGCGCGCTGGGCTTCACTTCGCGTCTGGCCGCCCCCGGTGCCGCCCATTGGCTCGGCACCGACGAGTTCGGACGCGACGTTGCCAGCCGGTTGATGATCGGTGCCCGCGCCAGCGTCTGGATCGGATGTCTGACGGTCGCCTTCGCGGTCGTCTGCGGCACCCTGATCGGCCTCATCAGCGGCTATGCCCGCGGCTGGGTCGATGGCGTCATCATGGCCGTCAACAACGCACTGCTCGCCTTTCCAGGCATCCTGCTGGCGCTCGGGCTGCTCGCGGTCTTCGGGGCTAACCAGTACGGCATCATTTTCGCGCTTGGCATCGCCTACACGCCGTCGATGGCGCGTGTGGTGCGCGGCGCCGTCTTGTCGCTGCGCGAACGCGAATTCATCGAAGCCTCGCGCGTCATGGGCAATGCCGAAATCTACACCATGCTGCGCCACATCCTGCCGAACTGCCTGGCACCGATTACCGTGCTGGCGACCTCGATGTTCGGCTGGGCAATCCTGTCGGAAAGCGCGTTGTCGTTTCTCGGCCTTGGCGTGCCGCCACCGGCGCCGACCTGGGGCAACATGCTGGCTGCGGGCCGCCCGTTCATCGAACAGGCCGTCTGGCTCGGTTTCTTCCCCGGCCTTTGCATCGCGCTGACGCTACTCGGCATCAACCTTCTCGGCGACGCGCTCCGCGACAAGCTCGACCCCCGCATGCGAGGCCTGAAATGATCGGCAGTTCCCTACTCAGCGTTCGCGACCTGTCGCTGGCTGTCGCCCATAACGGCAACCAGGTGGTCAAGGATGTCAGCTTCGACGTCGGCGCCGGCGAAATCGTCGGCATCGTCGGCGAATCCGGTTCCGGCAAGACGCTCGCGACCCGCGCCATCATCGGGTTGATCCCGCCTGCCGTGCGCCATGCCGGCGGCACGATCAGTTACCGCGGACGGGATGTCCTGTCGATGAAAGATCGCGACCTCCGGCAGTTGCGCGGCGGCGAGATCGGCGTCGTGTTCCAGGAGCCGATGACCTCGCTCAACCCGTCGATGACCATCGGCAGGCAGCTCGAAGAAGGCCTGATCCTGCATACGAAGAAGAGTGCCGACGAGCGTCGGGCTGCGATACTCGACATGCTGAAGCGCGTCGGTCTGCGCGAGCCGGAGCGGGCGCTTGCCGCCTATCCGCACGAGTTTTCCGGCGGCATGCGCCAGCGCATCATGCTTGCCTCGGTGATGCTGCTGAAGCCGGCCCTGCTGATTGCCGACGAGCCGACGACCGCGCTTGACGCCGTGGTGCAACGTGACGTCATGGAGCTGATGGTCGAACTGACCAAGGCGGAAGGCACGGCCGTTCTCCTGATCAGCCACGACCTGCCGATGGTGGCGCGCTACACCAATCGCTTCGTCGTCATGGAAAAAGGCGTGATCGTCGAACAGGGCACGACCGAGGACATTCTGAGCGCACCGGAGCATCCCTATACCCGCAAGCTCCTGTCTTCGCTGCCGTTTCGGGCGGCACCGCGCGAGCTCGACATGTCCCGCACGCCGATGGTGTCGGCCCGCAACATCGTGGTGGAATATCCCGGCCGCAAAGGGCTCTTCCGCAAGCAGGCGCCGAAGCGCGCGCTTCACGGCGTCAGCGTCGACATCCATGTCGGCGAAGTCGTCGCCCTTGTCGGCGGCTCCGGCTCGGGCAAGACGACGCTTGGGCGTACGATCGCCGGTCTCGTCCAGCAGACCGAAGGCGAGATCCTCTTCCAGGGGCGCGAGCGCAGCGCTGACTGGCGTGATTATCGGCTGAACTGCCAGATGGTCTTCCAGGATCCCTACTCTTCGCTCGACCCGCGCATGACCATCCAGGCGCTGGTCGAAGAAGCGCTCCGGCTGGTGCCCGATCTCGAGGGTGCGGCCAAGCGCAAGCGCGCGCTCGAAACGCTCGAAGAAGTTGGTCTTAGCGGCGATTTCGCCAGCCGCTATCCGCATGAGCTTTCCGGTGGTCAGCGCCAGCGCGTCGCCATTGCCCGGGCGATTGCCCGGCGGCCGAAGTTCCTCATCGCCGACGAACCGGTCTCGGCGCTCGACGTGACGGTGCGTGCGCAGGTGCTCGAACTCTTCTCCGATCTGCAGAAGCGCTACGGGTTTTCCTGCCTGTTCATCAGCCATGACCTCGGCGTCGTCGAGCAGGTCGCCGACCGGGTGATCGTCATGCAGGACGGCCGCATCGTCGAGCAGGGCGATCGCGACCGGATCTTCGACCAGCCACAGGAAGCCTATACGCGCAAACTGCTTTCGGCGATCCCCGCGCTCGATCTCAATCACACGGGTGGCGTCACCCTCAAATGGCGCCTGGAGGCCTGACATGACCGTAGCGATCAAAACCGCCACGACAGCCGAACGGCTTAATGCCATCGCCGACGCCCAGCCATTCATCACCCGCTTCCTCGTTCGCAACCTTCAGACCGGCGAGACGATCGGACGGGGCGAAAACGAGGAGACGCCTTCGGCCAGCACCCGCAAGACGTCGATCATGATGGCGGCGCTGAAGGCAGCGCACGAGGGCCGGCTCGATCTCGACACGCCCATCACCTACGAGGAGCGGCTGAAGCATGAGGTTGCGAGCGGCATGTTCCGCTACATGACGCCTGGCATCGTCATCCCGCTGCGCGACGCCATCGTCGGGATGATGGTCTTGAGCGACAATGTCTGCACCAAGATGGTGCTGGAGCGGCTGACGCTGGAAGAGGTCGACAGCTACTGCAAGGCGATCGGCATGGCCGGCACTCACCACCGTTTTCTGATCCCGCCGCTTGGCCTGAAGCCGGACCATTCGCTCGGCGAGGTGACGACGACGACGGCTGGTGACCAGATATTGCTGCTCGAACTGATCCTGGCGGCACAGGACGATGAGGCCGCTGCTGCACGCCTCGGCACTTCGGTCGACCTCTGCCGCTTTGCGCTGCAGACGCTGAAGAACCAGGTGCTGCGCTACGGCATCCGTTCGCGCCTGCCTTTCGATGCCGTCGTCGCCAGCAAGTCCGGGCGCGGCAAGCGCGGTCGCATGGACGCAGGTCTCGTCTATCGCAACAGTCGGCCGCTCTACGGCATCGCCGTCTTCACCGACGCCGTGCCGCAAGTGATGGCCGATGGCACGCCTGGCTACACAATTGCGCTCGAAACCATCGGCCAGCTGTCGCAGGCCTGCTGGGACGCGTTTTGAGCCGAAATCAACCGCAACAAACCAACAAGAAACAACTGGAGAAGAGTGGAACCATGAACAAAATCTTCCTTGCCGGCACCATCCTGATGAGCGCCGTCGGCTTTGCCGAAGCGCGTGACCTTGTGGTCGCGCAGAGCTCCGATATCCGCAGCAACGTCCCGGGCGTCAACCGCGACGGCAACACCGATTCCGTAATCTTTCACATCGTCGAAGGTCTCGTCGGCTACGCCGAGAACGGCGAGGTAAAGCCGCTCGTCGCCAAGAGCTTCGAAGTGTCTCCCGATGGCCTGACCTATACGTTCAAGCTGCGCGACGACGTGAAATTCCACAACGGCAATGCGGTCACGGCCGACGACGTCGTATGGAACTGGAACCGCTACATGGCCGCGGACACCAAGTGGACCTGCGCCGGCGATTTCGACGGCAGCAAGACGATCAAGGTATCGGCCGTCACGGCCGTCGATCAGGCCACGATAACGATGACGATCGAAAAACCGTCGGCGGTCTTTCTCGGCCTGATGGCGCGTCCGGAATGCGGCTATACCGGCATCATCGCCAGGGAGTCTGTCGGCGCCGACGGCGCCTTCGTTGCTCCCATCGGTACCGGGCCGTTCAAGTGGGCCGAGTGGAAGAAGGGCGAGTATGTCCGTCTCGAAAAGAACGAAGCCTATGTCTCGCCTGCCAATGACGGCAAGCCGGACGGCATGGTCGGCTCCAAACGGCCGCTGGTCGACGGCATCAAGTTCATGGTCATCCCCGATGCATCGACGGTGAAAACCGGTCTGCTGTCGGGCGCGCTGGATACGGCCGAGGTGTCCGCCGACCTGATTTCGGAGTTCAAGGACAGCGAGACGATGCAGTTGATCGTCAAGCGCAACAACGGCAAGAACCTGCTTTACTTCCAGACCCGCGACAAGGTTCTGAGCAACGTGGCCGTGCGTCGCGCCATGGCCGAAGCGCTTGATCTCGACCAACTGGTTGCTGCCGTCTCGAACGGTACGGGCGAAACCAATACCTCGATGGTGTCGGCAGACTCGATCTTCTATTCGGACGCGCAGAAGACGAAGTTTCCGATGGACCTGGAAAAGGCCAAGAAGGACCTGGCGGACGCCGGCTACAAGGGCGAGCCGATCACCATCATCGCCAACAAGCGCGGCAACGTGCCGAGCTTCCCGGCCGCCGTCGTCGCCCAGGCGATGATGCAGCAAGTCGGGCTTAACGTGCAGATCGAAGTGCTCGACTATGCGACCCAGGTCGACCGTCGCCGTTCCGGCAACTACCAGGTGATCTCGCAATCGGTCGCACCCCGCCTCGATCCGGCGCTGATGTATAGCTTCTATGTCGGCAACAAGGACAAGAACGCGTCGCTGATGTGGGATAACCCCAAGGCAATCGAGCTGATGAAGTCCGCCTATGTCGAGGCCGACCAGGCAAAGCGCCAGGCGATTTTCGATGAGTTCCACAAGCTGATGCTCGAGGAGGTCCCCGGCATCTTCATGTACGACATGGTCGACATCTGGGGTGCGACGAAGAAGCTGCACGGCGAGCCCGTGTGGCAGTCGAACACCCGGCTTTGGGAAGTCACGCTCGACGACTAAGTCGCGGCCCGGCCAGACACCATATCAGGTGGCGGCAGCCATGCCGCCGCCCTCCATCTGAAGACAGAAATGCCAATGCGGCCGGCCCCCATGTTGCCCGCAAGAGGAATATCCATGCCCCAGCCATCCGTCGTCGCCGCTCTTGCTGATATCGTCGAAGAGCTGAAGCCCGAATTCACTGCCATGAGCGACGCGATCTGGGACTATGCCGAACTGAGCTTTCGCGAGCACCAGTCGGCGGCAACGCAAATCGCGATGCTGGAAAAGCACGGGTTTCGCATCACGCGGGGAACGGCCGATATCGAAACCGCCTTTACCGGTGAAGCCGGCGCGGGTGGCCCGGTCATTGCCCTTCTCGGCGAATTCGACGCGCTTGCGGGCTTGAGCCAGATCGCCGGGGTGGTCGAGGCAAAGCCGCTTGAAGACGGCGGCACTGGACACGGCTGCGGGCATAATCTGCTCGGCACCGGCTCGCTGCTGGCAGCAGTCGCGCTTGCCCGTTATCTCCGCGAGAACAATCTGCCGGGCACCGTTCGCTACTATGGTTGCCCCGGCGAAGAGGGCGGCTCGGGCAAGACTTTCATGGCGCGCGCCAGCGCCTTTGCCGATGTCGATGCCGCACTCACCTGGCATCCAGCACCCTTCAATGGCGTGCGCTCGACCAACAATCTCGCCGTCCTTGAAATCTACTATCGTTTCAAGGGGGTCGCCGCCCATGCCTCGAACGGCGCCCATCTTGGACGCAGCGCCCTCGATGCGCTGGAACTGATGAATATCGGCGTCAACTTCCTGCGCGAGCACATGCCGCAGGATTGCCGCGTGCATTATGCAATCACCGACGCCGGCGGCAAGGCGGCAAACGTCGTCCAGGCGCGCGCCGAAGCGCTCTATCTTGTGCGTGCGCCGCAAATGCCTGAGGCGCTTGCGCTGGCTGCCCGCATCGACAAGGTCGCCAGGGGCGCTGCGATGATGACGGAGACGGAGGTCGAGATCGTCTTCGATCGCGCCGCCACCAATCTGTTGCCGAACATCACGCTTGAAACGGCGATCCACCAGAACATGGTCGCGCTCGGACCGGTTCCCTTCGATGAGGCAGACCTTGAATTTGCCCGCGATATCCAAAAGACCATGACTCCGGAGGCGATCGCCAGCAGCATCCGACTTTACCAGATCAAGGGCGACGTCTTCTCCAACAGCCGGATGGACGGATCGAGTGGTCTCCATCTGGGCTTGCGCGATTTCGAGGGTCAGTCGCATTTTCGCGCCGGATCCACCGATGTCGGCGATGTCAGCTGGGTGACGCCGACGGCGCAATGCTGGGCGCCCGCCTGGGCGATCGGCACCGCGCCGCACACCTGGCAGGTGGTAGCGCAAGGCAAGAGCCCCGCGGCACACAAGGCTTTCGCCCACGCGGCCAAGTCGTTGGCGACGACCGGTCTCGATCTCATCCTCGATCCGGAACTGCTGGCGCAGGCAAAGGCCGAGTGGCGGGAAAAGACCGAAGGCAAGCCCTACCAGTGCCCGATCCCCGATCATATCGGTCCCAAGCTCTGATCCTTCGACGGCAATCGCGTTCACGCGACGTCACGACGAGCCGCCGCCCTTGGGCCGGCGGCCTTTTTGTCTCTTCCGTCTCGCAAGCGTGCAGGATCTTGCCGGCCGGGATGTTCGAACTCGGCTCGATGCCTTGACGCGAATCATTGTCTGCGGCATCTCTGTTACGGAATTTTGTGAATATGTGCCGTTTAGGCGTATCTGAATTAAATCTCTGTTAGTGCATCCCGGTGTCAATGGTGCGGGAAAGCGCGCAAGGAGCATGGCGGGAATGGACATGACGGTAACACAGACGCGATCCGGGACGGACCCTTCCCACGCCCGCCAGCCAGCCGACGAAGCGATCGCGGCCGATGCGCGCGCCCTTTCCGAACAGCTGAAGGCGATGCGCGAGCGGCTGTTTCCGCCAACGGCGATGAAGACGCTTCGCAGCTTCACCTCAGGCGAGGCGGCCAAGCTGATCGGCGTTTCCGACGGTTACCTGCGCCAGCTGTCGCTTGCGGGCGAGGGGCCTCAACCCGATACCGGCACCGGCGGTCGCCGCTCCTATTCGCTGTCCGACATCAACGCGCTTCGCCGCCACCTTGCCGAGCAGGCACTTGCCAAGGGCAATGCCGCCAAGGCGCGCAGCTACCTGAAGTGGCGTGACCGCGAGCGCGGCGAGCACCTGCAGGTCATTTCCGTCACCAACTTCAAGGGCGGTTCCGGCAAGACCACTTCGTCGGTCCATATCGCGCAATACCTCGCCATGACCGGCCACCGGGTTCTCGCCGTCGACCTTGACCCGCAGGCGTCGCTTTCGGCGCTCTTCGGCTACCAGCCGGAGCTGGACCTCACCGGCAACGACACGCTCTACGGCGCCATCCGCTACGACGCCGAAGCGCGGCCGCTGAAGGACATTATCCGTCCGACCTATTTCGACGGGCTCGACCTGGTGCCGGGCAATCTGGAACTGCAGGAATTCGAGCATACGACGCCGCAGGCACTCAGCGCCCGCCATAGCGGCTCCGATGCCGGCCCGCTGTTCTTCGCACGGGTGCAGTCGGCACTGGCAAGCGTTGCCGACGATTACGATGTCGTCGTCATCGACTGCCCGCCGCAGCTCGGTTATCTCACGCTGTCGGCGCTTTGCGCCTCGACGTCGGTTCTCGTCACCGTGCATCCGCAGATGCTCGACGTCGCGTCGATGAACCAGTTTCTCTACATGACCTCGGACCTCCTGAGCGTCGTGCGCGAGGCGGGCGGCGAACTCAACTTCGACTTCCTGCGCTATCTCGTCACCCGCTTCGAGCCGAACGACGGGCCGCAGGCGCAGATCGTCGGTTTCATGCGCTCGCTGTTCGGAGACCGTGTCCTGACCTCGGCGATGGTCAAGTCGACCGCCGTTTCCGATGCCGGTCTGACGAAGCAGACGCTGTACGAAGTGGGTCGCGAGAATTTCACCCGCGCGACCTACGACCGCGCGATCGAATCCTTGAATTCCGTCAACGGCGAGATCGAAGCTCTCATTCATGCGGCCTGGGGGCGCTAAAATACATGGCTGGCAACCGCAAGAACGAACTGCGCGCACTCTTTTCCGGAAACGTAGCGCCTGCGCCTGGCGCCGAACCCAATGCGACGAGCTCCGCTGAGATAAAGACGCTGACGCCTGCCGCACCTGCTGCCGATACACCGCGTGCGGCCTCGGGCGCCATCAAGGCCATGGGCCTTTCGCTTGGCAGCATCACCCGCGAGGCAGAAGAGGCGCGATCGCTGCGCGAGGCGCTGCATCAGGGCGAGCGCGTTGTCGAACTTGATCCGGATCTGGTCGACGCCTCGTTCGTCGGCGACCGCCTGACCGATGGTGAGCTCGACGATCCGGACTTCCTGGCGCTTGGCGACAGCATCCGCGAAAACGGCCAGCAGTCGCCGATCCTCGTGCGCCCGCACCCGGAAAAGCAGGGCCGCTATCAAACTGCCTATGGCCACCGCCGGCTGAACGCCGTCCGCAGCCTCGGCATCAAGGTCAAGGCCATCGTCCGGTCCTTGACCGACGACGAACTTGTATTGGCGCAGGGCAAGGAAAACGCCGAACGCCGCAACCTGTCTTTTATCGAGCGGGCGCTGTTTGCCTCGGCCCTGGCCGAGCGCGGCTTTGATCGAAAGGTGATCGGCGATGCGCTCGCCGTCCAGAAGAGCGAGCTGTCGCGGCTGATCCAGGTCGCCGAAAGCGTTCCGATGGCAATCGCACGGGCAATCGGTCCGGCGCCCAAGGTCGGTCGCGAACGCTGGATGGCGATCGGCGGCCTGCTTGAGGGCGAGCAGGCGCTGCAGAAGGCGCAGGAAGAGATTGGTCTGAGGCGTTTCCTCGAGGCCGACAGCGACCAGCGCTTCCAGTTCGTCTTTGCGCGTCTGTCGCGTACCGAAAGGCAGGATCCGGCCAAACCCGAGGTTCTCACCGACGAGAACGGCCAGGCCTTTGCCAAGCTGAGACGAGACGGAAAGAGTGCACGGATCGAGTTTTCGGCCAATGTCAGCCCGGCGTTTGTCGATGAAGCGATCGAGCTTCTGGCCAGGCATCACGCGGCTTTCGTCGCTGCGCGCCGGAGCTGATCGCTCGGGAATTTGCCGAGCCTATGGCGGTCATTCTCGGGCCGGCGTGACAAGGTCACGCCGGCCCGATTCGTTATGGTCCGTATCTCCGACCGAAGCGGTTGCCCCTGCTGCGCCGCGACGTGCCAAAATGACAATCCGGAAGAAATATTTTCGGCCAGGTTCTGCCAGCGACAGAATGGCGCGATGCCCTTGAGCGGGATGGGGATTGCGGCCGTTTCATCGGTCGTTTTGCCGGGTTGAACGGCGCGCCTGATGTCTTTCAAGCGGCCTTTGGAAGGGACTTGTTAACCTTCATTTTCTATCGCTTAGCAGGCCCCTCGGCGATGTCTCTAGCTCTTCCAGGACCCATGCGTATTCCCAGGACAAACTTCTCTCAGGCAGCTTTGCATGATGCAAACCAGGCGGATTACTATGACGATCCGCAGGACGGTGCGTTGAGCGATATGCCCACCCATGACGTGGATCCAGTCGATCCCTACCAGTTGTACGAGGCGCCTGCCGCGCCTCGCAAACCAGCCAACCAGCAATCGGACGCGACGGCGCATGTCGGCCGCGCTGCCCGGCTCTATGGCCAGGGCACGGCCTATGCGCCGGCCCAGGTGACGACGTCGACCGACGAGCCGCTGCCGACCCTGTCGGAGATCGCTGGCCACTACGGCGATTCAACGTGGGAGAGCCACTTCTTCCTGGCGCCGAACGTGCGGTTCACCCGCACGCCGGAACGGGAGTTTACCAAGCGCCGCGCGCCTTCGGACAGCGACAGCGATGTCGCATCTGAGGAACAGATTGCCTCAAGCGAAAATGTCGTCGCCGCGGCAGAGCCCGTGGAAGCAGCGTCTGCGGCCATCGAAGCCGTCGCCCCCGTCGGATCGCCGGACATGGTCGATGTCGTTCCCGTGCGTATGCCCGCACCCGTGCCTGAGCAGGCCCTGCCTTCCTACAGCCCCTCCGAGCTGCTGCGCGTTCTCACGAGCCAGCTGCCGCATTGGTCGTCGGCGCCAAAGGCAGGCGCGGCCAACCTGGCGCCCAACGCTACCGTTGCTGGCTCTGCAATCGGGCCGAGCCTGCCGGCCCAGTCCGCGAACGAGGCGCCTGTGGCGATCGCAATGCTGGCTGCACCCGTTGAACCGACGCAGATAGTCGAGCCAGCGGGGGCAGTAGAAGCCCCGGCCGACACGCGTCTGTCGTTTCTGTCGGACTTCGCCTTCTTCGAGTTTGGCCCCTCCACCCTGGATGACGGCCCGGCAGAGGCAGCCATTGTGCAGCCGAAGCCATTCGTCGACACAGCGGTGCCCGCTTCCTTCACGCCCGCCGCTGTCGTGTCGATGCCGGCACCGGCACCGGCCCCAATTCCCGTCAAGGCAGTCGAAATCAAGCGCATGCCGCCGACGGCGATCACGTCGCTGTTCCGCGTTGTCGAATGCCGCCCGGCAGCTGAGGTGCCATCGGTGCCTGCCGCCGTTGTGCCCGCACTGGCAGAACCCGTAGCGATCGACCCCGCGCGCGATGCGCCGGAGCCGATGATCGTGCCGTCGGAAATCGCATCCGTTCCACCTGTTGCGGTCGAACCGGCCGAGATCACATCGCTTATGGCCGAGGAAGAGCCTGTTCGCACCGTTGCGACAGTCTCAAAGGCGGCTATCACCATGCCCGCCCAGGTCTCGCGCGCACCTTCGCTTCTGCCGCCGATCGGCGCGACCGAGCGTTTCGCGCACGCCGACGGCTATGAATTTCCGGCCGAAGACCTGTTGCAGGAACCGCCGGAAGGCCGCGGCTTCTTCATGTCGCAGGAGCAGCTCGAACAGAATGCCGGGCTGCTCGAAAGCGTGCTCGAAGATTTCGGCGTGCGTGGCGAGATCATCCATGTCCGGCCAGGGCCGGTTGTCACGCTTTACGAATTTGAACCGGCGCCCGGCGTCAAATCCTCGCGGGTGATCAACCTGGCCGACGACATCGCCCGCTCGATGTCGGCACTATCAGCCCGTGTCGCTGTTGTGCCCGGCCGCAACGTCATCGGCATCGAACTGCCGAATGCGACGCGCGAGACGGTCTATTTCCGCGAGCTGATCGAATCCGTCGATTTCCGCAAGACGAACTGCAAGCTGGCGCTTTGCCTCGGCAAGACGATCGGTGGCGAGCCCGTCATTGCAGAACTCGCCAAGATGCCGCATCTGCTCGTTGCCGGCACCACCGGTTCGGGCAAGTCGGTGGCGATCAATACCATGATCCTGTCGCTGCTCTATCGGTTGAAGCCGGAAGAGTGCCGCCTGATCATGGTCGATCCGAAGATGCTCGAACTCTCCGTCTATGACGGCATCCCGCATCTGCTGACCCCCGTCGTCACCGATCCGAAGAAGGCCGTCATGGCGCTGAAATGGGCGGTGCGCGAGATGGAGGACCGCTATCGCAAGATGTCGCGCCTCGGCGTTCGCAATATCGACGGCTATAACCAGCGTGCTGCCGCTGCCCGCGAAAAGGGCGAGCCGGTGATGTGCACGGTCCAGGCCGGCTTCGAGAAGGGCACCGGCGAGGCGCTGTTCGAGCAGCAGGAAATGGATCTGGCGCCGATGCCCTATATCGTCGTCATCGTCGACGAGATGGCCGACCTGATGATGGTCGCCGGCAAGGAGATCGAAGGTGCTATCCAGCGGCTGGCGCAGATGGCGCGTGCTGCCGGTATCCACCTGATCATGGCGACGCAGCGCCCCTCGGTCGACGTCATCACCGGCACGATCAAGGCCAACTTCCCGACCCGTATCTCCTTCCAGGTGACGTCGAAGATCGACAGCCGCACCATCCTTGGCGAACAGGGGGCCGAACAGCTGCTCGGCCAGGGCGACATGCTGCACATGCAGGGCGGCGGGCGGATCGCCCGTGTCCATGGACCGTTCGTTTCGGACCAGGAAGTGGAGCACGTCGTCGCCCACCTGAAGACGCAAGGCAGGCCCGAATACCTCGAGACCGTTACCGCGGACGAAGAGGAAGAGGAGCCCGCGGAAGAGCAGGGCGCTGTCTTCGACAAGACGGCGATGGCCTCGGAGGACGGCAACGAACTCTACGACCAGGCCGTCAAGGTGGTGCTGCGCGACAAGAAGTGCTCGACCTCCTACATCCAGCGGCGTCTGGGCATCGGCTACAACCGTGCCGCTTCGCTCGTCGAGCGCATGGAGAAGGAAGGCCTTGTCGGCGCTGCCAACCATGTCGGCAAGCGTGAGATCATCCATGGCAATCGTGACCATGCGATTGCGCCTGATAGCGACGACATGGATTGAGAAGGCGCCCGCACGGCGCAGTGTGATGTGTCGTGCGTCTCTACTCTGAATATCGATGAACAAGGCCGCGAAGGGAATGCTTCGCGGCCTTTTTCATTTGCGGGATTTTACCTGGCGCAGAGGTCTACTGCCAGATTCCTTAAATCCTATTCGATTTAAGGATAAAAACATGAAGCAATTCAAAGTGCTACAGCGACCTTTGCGCGTCTAAGTAAGACGCGCGGCGCTGTAGTCTTCGGCGGGTGTTGATCCGCAAGTCCTTTGGGTTCCGCTCCGGCGCAAAGCACACCTTCCTGGCCCATTAGGCAGTCTTGGTAGTAATTTCTTTGACGTCGAACTTCTCCCCATATGATAATAAAAACGTTTTTATTTTTCTTGAAAACGTTTTTATTGACTGTTACGCATATGTTCAGAGTGAGCCAACGGCCTGGGAGGGTGCATGGCGGCGCATATGCACAGAACCCGGCGTACACCGGTGCCGACGATCAAGACACTGGCCGAGATCACTGGCTATTCCATCGCGACGATCTCGAAAGCGCTCAGGGATTCGCCTGTCGTTGCGCCTGTTACCCGCGATCTCATCTTCAAGGCGGCGCGCGAAGTCGGCTATCAGGCCAATGCGCGCGGCATGGCGCTTCGCACCGGAAAGAGCTTTCAGGCGGCAGTGCTGATGCCGGTTACCGCGGCACGCGATTACGAGTGGGACGGCGTCGAATATACCCAGATTTTGAGCGGCGTCAGCCAGGCGCTGGATGGTACGGACTACCGCATGTCCGTGCATGTCATCCGCGATGCTGCCGACGGCGCGGAAACGGCGCGCCGCATCGTCGATCAGGGTCTGGCCGACGGATTGATCTTTTCCGGCATTCTTGCCGACGACCCGCGCATCGATCTGCTGGTCGACCACCATTTCCCATTTGTCTCGATGGGGCGTTGCCGCAAGGATCTGGATTACGCCCATGTCGATATCGACAACGAGTGGGCAGCCCACGCTGCCACCGCCCGCTTGCTTGCCGGCGGCCATCGCCGCATCGCGCTCGTCAACCCGGAGCGTCGGCTCTCCTATGCGTTGGACAGGCTGGACGGGTTTGCCCGCGCCTTCCGCGAAGCCGGCGTTACCGCCTCTGCCGATCTCGTTGTCGAAGGCGATCTTTCGACCCATTTTGGCCGGCAGAGCGTGATCGACCTTTTGCAGGTGGCGGAGCCGCCGACTGCCTTCGTCTGCATCAACGAATCGACGACGCTCGGCGTCCTTTCCGGTCTCGGCAGTCTCGGGCGGCAGGTTGGCGTCGATGTCGACGTGATCGCCTATGACGACATCAACGTCAGCGCCTATTTCACGCCGCCGATCACCACCTTCTATCAACCGATCGAGGTCCTCGGACGGACGCTCGGGCAGTTCCTGCTGAAGCGCATGGAGGGTGAGGACCCGAAGGCGCTCCGGCAGGTCTTCAGGCCAACCCTGATCGAAAGGCAGCCGGACAATCTCGGCGGCAGGCTGGCATGAACATTCATCATCCAAGGAGGAGAACCATGAAAAAACTGATTATTGCCCTGACATTTGCGGCTCTTTCCGCAAGTGTGTCCCACGCTGCCGATCTCGGCGGAAAATTGCTCAAGGTTGGATCCGACACCACCTCGCCGCCGATGGAAAGCGTCGATCCGGCCAGCGGCCAGATCGTTGGCTTCGACGTCGATGTGGTCAATGCGGTCTGTGCCAAGATCAACTGCCAGGCCGAGTTCATCACCACCGGTTGGGACGGCATCTTTGCCGCTCTCGATCAGGGCAATTTCGATCTCGTCGCCTCCGGCGTCTCGATCACCGATGAACGCAAGAAGGCGATGGACTTCTCCGACCCCTATATCGTCAACAGCCAGGCGGTGCTGATGCGCGTTGAAGACCAGGACATCACGCTCGATCGCTTCAAGGAGGCCGGCAGAAAGCTCTCCGCCCAGGCCAATACCACCGACGCTCAGGTTGCCGAAGGTGTGGTCGGTAAGGAGAACGTTGCCGCCTATGACACCTTCAGCGCCGCCATCATCGCGCTCAAGAACAAGGACGTCGACGGCGTCGTCATCAATGGCGCGAATGCGGCGGCTTACGAGCGCGAATTTGCCGGCGAACTGGTGGTGGCGATCAAGGATCTGGAATCCGATCCGCTCGGCCTCGTCTTCCGCAAGGGCGACGAGAATGTCGCGGCCTTCAACGAGGGCCTGAAGATGATCAAGGACGATGGCACGCTCGACCAGCTGGTCAACAAATACTGGGGCCTGAAATAAGCCCTCCGCAATTTCCCCGGAGCGCCGAGGCGGCCGCTCCGGGGGCTAGCCTTTTCAACAGCAATACCCCGGAGGAATGAATGTCGTTCCTGAGAAGCGTGCGTCCGAGCAATCTCATCATCCTGACCGCGCTGCCATTCATCATCTATCTTTTCGTATCCTCCGGAGACTACCAGCGGTCGCTTCGCGCCATTCTCGGCGTCGAGAACGGCTCGTCTGCCTTCGTGCCCGGCTTTCTCGCGCTGGCGATCGCTTTTTCGGCGGGCCTTTGCGTGCTCCTGTTCTCGCGGGCCAAGGCGAGCCGTCCGAAGTGGGCGGTGGCCGCGGCCGTACTGAACCTCGGCGCCGCCGTCGTCCTGCTGCTCGGGCATAACATTCACCCCTTCATCGCCTCGGTCGTGGCAAACGGCGTCGATGCGTTCAAATCGGACCTGATCGTCAAGGGCGTGACGCCGCGCCAATTGACTGAGGCCGCCGATCTCTGGCTTCGTGGTGTCGAGTCCTGGCTGTTCCCGGGATATCTGGTGTCGAGCACCCTCGGTCTCGGGCTGTTTTTTGCAGGCGCACGTGGCGGCGAGCCTCTGGACAGTCCGTTCAGACGTGTCGGGCGCTGGATCCTCGGCGTCGTCAACGGCGCCGGGCTGGTTTTCGTTCTCTTCTTCGCGCACATCGCCTTTGCGGCGGGGGTGGCGACCACCATTCGCGCCGCGATTGCCGCCTACATCCTGGCGGCAGTGCTTGGTCTCGTCTGGGTCGGCCTCCTGCAATTGCGCTCGACGGTGCGCACCAGCCTCTATTTTGCGGTCGCGACCCTGGTTCTGGCGCTCGTCGCCGCCTGGTTCCTGCTGCAGCCGCGTGACACCTACGTGCTTGCCGGTTCGCTCGAGGGCAAGGTCGGCATCGTCACCAACACGCCGGCGGGTCTGATCGGTGCGGTGCGGTTCGGCCAGTATGACGGCGCGCCGCAGACGGAAACGCCGGTTCGCACCTTTGTCGGCCCGACCGAAGCACTCGCTTCCATGGCCAAGAACGAAGGGGTCAGCGCCGCCCTGCTGCCGGCCGCCTCGGCGCCTGCCGATCTGCCGGTGCTCTGGAAGACCGAAGCGCTCAACGACCGCGATCGCGCAACCGGCATTACGGTTGCGGTGCTGGCGATTATCCTCGGGCTTCTGACCTTCGGCGGCTACCTGCACCAGCGCCACCCGCTGGCGGTCGGCTCCGAATTCATCGTCGATACCATTCGCGGCATTCCGATGCTGGTCATCGTGCTCTATGTCGGGTTGCCGCTCAGCGGCGCGTTGAAGGACGCGACGCAAGGCGTGCTCGACCCACCCAATCTGGTGCGCGGCATCGTCGCCATGGCGCTTGCCTATTCGGCCTACCTCGCGGAAATCTTCCGTTCCGGCATCAACGCCATACCGGTCGGCCAGGTCGAGGCGGCGCGCAGCATCGGCCTCAATCGCTGGCAGACAGCGCGCCTCGTCATCCTGCCGCAGGCCTTCAGGATCATCATTCCGCCGCTCGGCAACGAACTGATCGCGATCCTCAAAGACACCTCGCTGCTGTCGATCCTGTCGATCCGCGACATCACCCAGCGCATGCGCGAGTTCCAGTCGGCAAGCTTCCTGCCTTTCGCGCCCTATAACTCCGCCGCGATCTTCTACATCTTCCTGACGCTTGCTGCAGCCAGCCTCGTGAACATGGTCGAGAGAAAATATGACATCAAGCATCGATAAAACGGAGGTACGACGCACCGTGCTGATCACCGGTGCCTCGCGAGGTCTCGGGCGCGAGCTCGCGGCACTCTATGCGGCCGACGGCTGGCGGGTCATTGCCTGCGTCCGAGGGGAAGCGTCTTTCGAAGGTGCCATTGAAGCGCAATCGCTTGATGTCTCCGACCCCGCTTCGATCATGGCCCTTGGCAGAGCGCTCGAAGGTGTGGCCATCGACGTTCTGATCAACAATGCCGGCATCCGCGGCGACACGGGTGGGCTTGCGACGCTGGACAGCGATGATTTCCTCGAGGTGATGCGCGTCAACGCGCTCGCACCTTTGCTCCTGGCACGTGCGCTGCATGCGAACCTTCTGGCCGGTGAACGCTGTGTTATCGCCAACATCAGCAGTCGTGCCGGCTCGCTTGCCGAAGGCACGCTGGACGATGATGACGGCGACTATGCCTATCGCTGCTCGAAGGCGGCGTTGAACATGGCGACGGTGAAGCTGGCACAGGATTTTCGCAAGGACGGCATCACCGTCCTGTCGCTGCATCCCGGCTGGGTCAGGACCGACATGGGTGGCGGCGAGGCAAATGTTCCGGTGGCAACAAGTGCCGCTGGGCTGAAAGCGATTATCGACGAAGCGGACATGGCCGACAGCGGCAGCTTCTGCAGCTACGACGGACGACGGATTTCATGGTGACGGGACAAGCAGCAGGCATGGCACAGGAAGACTTGAAGGCTGAGCAGGAACTGGCGGCAATCCGGGCGCTGCTCATCGAGACCTATGGCATCGAAGGGGATATCTCGCCGCTGCCGGGCGAGCACGACCTCAACTATCGCGTTCGCGCGCAAGACGGCGAGCAATATCTCCTGAAGCTGCACGCGCCAGGCGATGCCGATGAACTCGACATGCAAGTCGCGGTGCTCGACCACCTCGCAAAAACGGCAGTCGATCTGCCGGTCTCGCGGCCAGTGCCCGGTCGCGCCGGCGCGTCAACCGTGAAAGCGATGGTGCGCGGCGAGCGCACCGCGCGGCTCCTGACCTGGCTACCCGGCGATATCTGGGTGAAATCCGCGTCCCGCGGTCTGACGAGCGCGGAAACGCTCGGGCACCTGCTCGGCCAGCTCGACCAAAGCCTCAAGGGCTTTGCCCATGCCGGCACGAAACGCGTCTATGCCTGGGATATCGGCCGTGCCGATATGCATCTGAACCACGTGGGTCTGATCGACGGCGACGACAAGCGGGAAGCGGTTCGCGCCATCCTCGAACGGTTCGCGTCGTCCGTCCGGCCAAGCCTCGAAAGCTGCCTGCGACAGGTCATCCATAACGACGCCAACGACTACAATGTGCTTTTGGACCACGAGGGACGCGTCAGCGGATTGCTGGATTTCGGCGATATGGTCGAAACGTGGCGCGTCGTCGAGATCGCTGTCGCTGCCGCCTATGCGCTGATCGGCACGGCGGATGCGGTCGGCACCATCGCAGCGCTCGCGGGCGCCTATCACCGAGCGAACCCGATCAGCGAGGCCGAGACGGCCTTGATCTTCGATCTCGTTCGCACCCGCTATGCCGTCAGCATGTGCATGGCGGCCAAGCAGATCCGCGACAACCCTGAAAACACCTACCTGCTTGTCAGCCAGGAAGACGTCTGGCGTGAGCTTCAACGGCTCGAACGCGAGAACCGCGCGATTGCGATCGCCCGCATCCGCGACGCCTGCGGCTTTGCGCCGATCGCGCATGCGGCGTCCGTCGTGCGCTGGCTGGAGCAGAACGCCCATGACTTTTCCGCCATCGTCAAGCCGTCCGTCGCCAAGCCCAAGGTCGCCGTCTTCGATCTCTCCGCCTCCAGTCCCGAAGCGGCACAGTGGGCGGCACTGGATGCCACGGCGGCAGAGGCGCTGATCGCCGCGCGTATTCGCGAGCAGAATGCCGACTATGGCATCGGCCTTTACGGCGAGGATCGCGCGATCTATCAGGGCGACGCCTACGAAACGGCAACCGCCGGTGAGCGCCGTTCAGTCCATCTTGGCGTCGATATCTTCGCGCCGGCATTGGAACCGGTGCATGCACCGTTCGCTGGCAAGGTCGCTTTCCTTCATGACGATGCCGTCGCCTTCGGCTTCGGCCCGACCGTCCTGCTGGAACATGTCACCGATGCCGGGGATATCTTCTGGACGCTTTACGGCCATCTGTCGCGCGAGACGATGGCGAAGTTGACGGTCGGCCAACCGATCGCCACGGGCGAAAGCTTTGCGAGCCTTGGTGCCACCCAAGAAAACGGCAACTGGGCGCCGCATCTGCATTTCCAGCTGGTGACCGACCATCTGGGGCTGGAGGGCCGCATGTTCGGCGTCGGCGTGCGTGATCAATGGCAGGTCTGGCGCGAGGTCAGCCCCGATCCGAGCGTTGTGCTTGGGCTGCCTGTGCCGGCTTCGGTGATCGTCGCCCGCGACAAGGATTTTCTGGTGCGTGAACGTCACCGGCGCATCGGGCGTTCGCTCAGTATCGCCTATAGCACAGCGCCGCTGAAGATCGTCGGCGGCGAGGGCGCTCATCTGATCGACGAGGACGGCACGCGCTGGCTCGATATGGTAAACAATGTCTGCCACGTCGGCCATTGCCATCCGCGCGTCGTCAAGGCGGCGCAGATGCAGATGGAGAAGCTCAACACCAATTCGCGCTATCTGCACGATTCGCTGGTCGAATATTCGCGGCGGCTGGCCGCGCAGTTCCCCGACCCACTCAACGTCTGCTTCTTCGTCAATTCCGGCAGCGAGGCCAACGACCTGGCGCTCAGGCTGGCGCGTGCCTACACCGGAAACCGCGACGTCATCACCGTCGATCATGCCTATCACGGCCATCTGTCGAGCATGATCGACGTCAGCCCCTACAAGTTTGCCGGCAAGGGCGGAGAGGGCCGCCCCGCCCATGTCCAGGTCGCGGAAATGCCCGATCTCTATCGCGGCCGCTATCGCTATGGCGACCTCGATGCAGGCCGCAAATATGCCGAGGATGTGCGCAACCAGGTGCTGGCGCTTGCCGCAAACGGCCGCCGCCCGGCGCTGTTCTTCAGCGAGGGTATTCTCGGAACGGGCGGGCAGCTGACATTGCCGGAAGGCTATCTGCATGAGGCCTATGCCCATGTGCGTGCCGCCGGCGGCCTGTGCCTGGCCGACGAAGTGCAGGTCGGCTTCGGCCGCGTTGGCAGCCATATGTGGGCGCACCAGACGCAAGGTGTGATCCCGGATATCGCCACGATGGGCAAGCCGATCGGCAACGGACACCCGATGGCCGCCGTCGTCACCACCGAGGCGATCGCCGCCTCCTTTGCCAACGGCATGGAGTACTTCAACACCTTCGGCGGCAATCCGGTTTCGGCCGAGATCGGCCTTGCGGTGCTGGACGTCATTCGCGACGAACGGTTGATGCACCACTGCCGTGTTGTCGGCGACCGGTTGATGGACGGTGCCCGTGCGCTGGCCAAGCGCCATGCCATCATCGGTGACGTGCGCGGCTACGGTCTCTTCAACGGCATCGAATTGGTGCGCAGCCGCGAGACCCAGGAACCGGCCGCAAGCGAGCTCGACTTCGTCATCGCTGAAATGAAACGCAAGCATCGGATATTGCTCAGCAGCGAGGGGCCGCACCACAACGTGCTGAAGGTGAAGCCGCCGGCGCCGTTCAGCGCCGAGGATTGCGACCATTTCCTCAATGCGCTCGACGAGACGCTCGGACGCCTAAACCATTGATCAAGAAACGATACGGCCGGTCATGAACCGGCCGTATCGGTTTTGTGCCCTTTATCGCCCACAGCAATTTCTCAAGCACCGATTTTTTCGCTTTACAACAAAGTTAAACGTTTTTATCGTGCATATAAACGTTTAATACGAACATGTGGTAAGGTAAGCGTTAAGCCGGCTGCCACAATGTTCGCCATCAGGGGAGGGCCCGTTGGCAGCTATCCGTATTGAAAATCTGCGCAAAGGCTTTGGTTCGCTCGAAGTCTTGAAGGGCATCAATCTCGATATCGCCGATGGCGAGTTCGTGTGCTTTCTCGGGCCGTCCGGTTGCGGTAAGAGCACGCTCCTGCGTTCGATCGCCGGTCTTGAGGAGCTCGATTCCGGTTCGATCCGCCTCGGCGATCGCGATATCACCGATCTGCGCTCGGCCAAGCGCGATATCGCCATGGTCTTCCAGAATTACGCGCTCTATCCACACATGAACGTGCGCAAGAACCTGTCCTTCGGCCTGGCGCTGAACGGCATGAAGCGCGACGAGATCGATCGCCGCGTCAACAACGCTGCCGACATCCTGCGCATCTCCGAACTGTTGCACCGCAAGCCCCGCCAACTCTCCGGCGGCCAGCGCCAGCGTGTTGCCATCGGCCGCGCGATTGTTCGCGAGCCGAAGCTGTTCCTGCTCGATGAGCCGCTGTCGAACCTTGATGCCGGCCTGCGTGTGACCATGCGCGTCGAGCTTGCAGCACTCCACGAGCGCCTTGGCGTCACGATGATCTATGTCACCCATGATCAGGTCGAGGCGATGACGCTTTCCGATCGCGTCGTCGTGCTCGACAAAGGCAAGGTCAGCCAGTTCGGCACGCCGCTCGAACTCTTCTATCAGCCGGCGAACCTCTTCGTTGCCGGCTTTATCGGCTCGCCGCGGATGAATTTCGTCACCGCGAACCTGGTCCGCCAGGACCGTTCCGAATTGACGCTTTCCGGCGGTGGTCTGGTTCGGGACCTGACGCTCGGAACGTTGTCATCCACCGTCGTCGCCAAGGACAAGCCGGTGACGATCGGCATCCGCCCGGACAAGCTTGAGCTGGTTTCGCCTGAGGAAGCGCACCTGATCGGCGACGTCCGCCTGGTCGAGCGGCTCGGCACCGAAAGCCATGTTCACATCGGCCTTGAGAATGGCTCCGACATGACCGCCGTCGTGCGCGGCACGCATCCGGTTGCCAACCGCGAGCGCATCCATCTGCGCATCCCCGCTGAGCATTGCCATCTGTTCGATGCCGACGGCAAGGCGATCGCGCGGGCGCTCGATCCCGAGACGCAGATGCTGATCAATCAGGAAAAAAGCAAAAGGGTCGCGTGACCCGAATGAGGAGGAGAAGCATGCAGAACAGGACGAAATCGCTCATCGGCTCGCTCATGGTCTTGGCCATGGCTGGAGTTGCCACGGCCCGCGCGGAAGAAACCTTGCGCTTTGCCACCTGGGACACGGATGAGAGCCTGGCGATCCAGCAGGCGATCGCCAAGAAGTTCGAGGAAAAGCACCCGGGCGTGAAGGTGCAAGTCGAGCCCTATGCCGATGGTTACGACCAGAAGCTGATCGCCGCCTTCGGCGCCGGCAGCCCACCAGACGTCATGTATATGTGGAATTTCCCGCAGTACTACACCTCGCTGATGCCGCTCGACGATCTGATCGCGCGCGACGCAGCCGAGGTGAAGCCGGACGATTTCCCTAAGGGCCTGATGAACACCACGCGCGTCGAAGGCAAGACCTACGGCATGCCGTCGGGCTTCACGACCCAGGTCGTCTTCTACAACAAGGACATGTTCGCCAAGGCCGGCGTCGAAGAGCCGAAGGATGGCTGGACCTGGGACGATCTGCGCGCCAAGGCCGCCAAGTTCCGTGACGAGAAGAACAAGGTCTACGGCTTTGCCGTCGACGCCAAGCCCGACCCTTACGACTTCGAGCAGTTCCTCTGGTCGAACGGCACCAAGTACATCTCCGACGATGGCAAGCAGATCGACGGCTACATGAACAGCGATGCGGCGGCCCAAGTGCTCGACATGTTCGGCGATATGGCCAAGACGCAGGAAGCGATCACGCTCAACCTCGGCGACGACACCTCGGGCAGCACGCTGTTCAAGGGCGGCAAGATCGCCATGTTCCAGAGCGCAATGTGGTCGAAGGCAGGCATCGACTCCTCGGGCATCAAGTATGGCGTGGCGCCGTTGCCGAAGTTCGGCGACAAGACCGCCCATTCGGCGCTCGGCGTCTCGGCGATCTCGATCGCCAAGGACGCAGCACACGCTGACCTCGCCTGGGAGTTCGTCAAGTTCTTCTCCTCGCCGGAAGCCGTTGCCATGCGGATCAACGACCTGCCGGTCCGCACCAGCGTTGCCGAAGAAAAGGGCATGACCACCGATCCGATCTACAAGCCGTTCTTCGACATTCTCGCGACCTCGAACACCGAAACCCACGCGTTCCTGAAGAACGCCAACTGGGGCAAGGTGCAGGACAATCTCGCGCGCGCCATCGAAGCAACCATGATCGACGAGGGCAACGCCAAGCAGCATCTGGACGATGCCGTCAGCCGTTCCAAGCGGTTGATCAAGTAAGCAAAGGGAGTACGGGGGATGGATATGACCTATGCCGGGGCAGAGCCCAAGGTGGCAAGGCGCAAGCGCTCAGCCATCGCGCGCTACGCAGCGCCCTATCTGTTCATCTCCCCGTGGATCCTCGGGTTCCTGTTCTTCACGCTCGGGCCGCTCGTCTTCTCCCTGACGATGAGCTTCTATGACTGGCCGGTGGTCGGTGAGCGGGCCTTTGTCGGTCTCGACAACTATAAATCGATGCTGTTCGACGATCCGCAGTTCTGGGAGAGCCTCTGGATCACGGTGAAGTTCGCGGCGATCTACGTGCCGTTCAACATCGTCATGTCGTTCCTCTTGGCGATGATGCTGCACAACATCACCTTTGCCAGCGGCTTCTTCCGCACCGCCTTCTATCTGCCGAGCGTCATTTCCGGCGTCGCGCTGGTGACGATCTGGAGCTGGATCTACAGCAAGGAATACGGCCTTTTGAACTTCATGCTGTCGCTCGTCGGCATCCACGGGCCGAACTGGCTCGGCGATCCGAATCTCGCGATCGTCGCGATTATCATCGCCAGCCTCTGGGGTCTCGGCGGCACCATGCTGATCCTTCTGACCGGCCTCAAAGCCATTCCGAAGGAGCTTTACGAGGCGGCCACCGTCTCGGGCGTTCCCGGCTGGGCCCAGATGCTGTTCATCACCCTGCCGATGCTCGGGCCGATGCTGCTTTTTACCTTCATCACCTCGATCATCTCGGCCTTCCAACAGTTGACCATCGCGCTCCTCCTGACCAAAGGCGGCCCGCTCGGCTCCACCTATTTCTTTGCTATGTATATCTACGACAACGCCTTCAAATATTTCGACATGGGTTATGCCGCCGCCGGCTCCTGGGTGATGTTCATCATCGTTCTGGCGCTCAGCCTCGGCGTGATGCGCTGGTCGGCCGCCTGGGTCTACTACGAAGGCGAAGTCCGCCAGAACGATGGAGAAGGCCATGCGTAAGACGCTGCTCTATTCCGCGCTGATCCTGCTCTCGGCCCTGTTTATCGCGCCGTTCTACTGGACCTTCATGACGGCGATCAAAAGCACCGCCGATCTCTACCAGTTCCCGCCGGTCTTCTGGCCGTCGGAATGGCACTGGGAGAATTTTGCCGCCGCCTGGAACAAGCAGCCCTTCGGCACCTACCTGACCAACTCGGTCATCGTCGTCGTGTTTTCGACCATCGGGCAGCTGATCTCGAGCTCGCTGGTTGCCTATGGCTTTGCCCGCTTCCGCTTCCCTGGCCGCGACCCGCTGTTCATCGTGCTGCTCGCCACCATGATGATCCCGTGGGACGTGAAGATGATTCCGCTCTACATGGAATTCAACATGCTGGGCTGGATCAACACGCTGAAGCCGCTGATCGTGCCGGCCTATTTCGCCGACGCCTTCTTCGTCTTCCTGCTTCGCCAGTACATCATGACCGTGCCTATGGAGATCGACGAAGCGGCGCGCATGGATGGCGCCAACGCCTTCGACATCTATTGGCGCATCCATCTGCCGCTGATGATGCCGGCCCTGGTGCTGGTCGGTACCTTCCACTTCATGAACGCGTGGAACGACTATCTTGGTCCGCTGATTTTCTTGAACGACCAGTCGAAATACACGCTGACGCTCGGCCTTTCGATGTTCAAGGGCCTGCATGAAGTCGACGTGACCTCGATTGCCGCGATCACGGTGATCCTCTGCCTGCCGCCGCTGGCACTGTTCTTCGTCGCCCAGCGCTACATCATGGATGGTGCGGTCGGCTCGTCGGTGAAGGGGTAAACGATGCTGTTCGATATCGATCATATCCCCTTCAGCCGAAAAGGACGGTTTCTGACGCTGTCGATGATGAAGGTGCCGGGTGGCGACGGCGCGCGTGCTCTCTATCTGCGCTTTGTTGCCGGCGGTGACGAACGGCCCTCGCTCGGTCGCCTTTGCCGCGTCGAGTTCCTCGATGCAATGGGCAAGCCGGCGCAGGCAACCTTTGAGTTGACGCCGGAGCGGCTGGTTGCCCGCATCAATGCCGGATCGCTGACTTTTGTTATCGGCGAGGGCGAGCGGCTACATGTCCGCGGCCAGAATGCCGGCGTGCGCTTTCACCTGGAAGGATCGCGCTACGATTACGTCTATCGCACGCCCACCGGCGTCGATTGCCTCGTGGCAGCCGTCGAGAACGTGAAATTCATCCCGCGGGCTGTGTCTGGCACCCTTGACGTGTCGGGCGCCTGGCAGCGCGACCACTCGGCCGACGTTTCCTTCGCATTCACGGGCACAGGCATTTTCGAGGGCAATGTCGACTTCTTCCGCACCGTGCCGCCGACAGCGCCGCTTGATTGCTTCGCGGACGCCCTTTCCGACGTCACTGTCGAGTTCGAAAAGTGGTACGGCAAGGTGCCGAGGGGCGCGCACGGTCAGGACGCGGCGCATCGGCTGGCAAGCTATCTGCTGTGGGCAAACGGCGTGCCGGTTGGCGGGCAGCTGACACGGCCGGCGATCTACATGTCCAAGAACCACATGATCAACATCTGGAGTTGGGACAACGCCTTTTCGGCACTGGGTGTGGCGGCCGTCGATGCGGACCTCGCCTTTGACCAGCTCGCAGCGATCTTCGACCATCAGGACGGCTCCGGTCTCCTGCCCGATTACATCAATGATCGTGACGTGCTCTTCGCCTTCACCAAGCCGCCGGTCCATGGCTGGGCGGTGTCGCTTATCGCGGCTAGGCACCCGGATTTCCTGACGGCGGAGCGCAAGAGCTATCTGCGCGACGCAATCGGCCGGCAGGTCGACTACTGGCTGACCTATGCGCGCACGGACGCAACGTCGCTGCCGAGCTATTTCCATGGCAACGATAGTGGCTGGGACAATGCGACCTTCTTTGCCGAAGGTGGCCCGGTCATCTCGCCTGATCTGCCGGTATTCCTCATTCTCGCTTGCGAGACGCTTGCGACGTTGCTCGAGAGCGATCCTGCGCGTGCTGCGGAATGGAACGCCAAGGCGGATGCCTTGCAGGCGTTGCTGTTCGCGCGCCTCTGGACCGGCGCAACGTTTGGCGCCCGGCTTGCGGGCGTACCGGACCGCATCTTGCCGGGCGAAAACCTGATCCAGTTCATGCCGCTGTTGCTCGGCACGCGTCTGCCCGCGGAAATGCGCGAAAAGCTTGTTGCGCATCTGGTCTCCGGCGGCTTCATCACCGCCTGGGGGCCGGCGACCGAGAGCCCGAAAAGCTCGTTCTACGAGGACGATGGCTATTGGCGTGGCCCGATCTGGGCGCCGACGACGCTTCTTCTCTGGGATGGCCTTCGTCGGCAAGGGGAGATTGAGCTAACGCGCGAAATCGCGGAAAAGTTCTGTTCACTTGCCAGCAAAAGCGGTATGGCCGAAAACTTCGATGCGCGGTCGGGGAGGGGCCTTCGCGATCGGGCATTCGCCTGGACATCCGCAGTCTATCTCCTGCTGGCGGCATCGCTCAGCGACGACAATCCATGACGAGCCGAGACGCCATGCAAAGACCAACGATCAAGACCATTGCGCAGGAAACGGGGCTGTCGATTGCCACCGTTTCGAAGGCCCTGAAGCATTCGCCTCAGGTTCGCCCGGAGACGCGCGCGATCGTGATCGAAGCGGCCGAGCGCGTCGGCTACGAACTGAACATGCACGGCGTGCAGTTGCGCACTGGCAAGACCTATCAGGTCGCGGCGATCATGACGGCGCCCGGCCCGAAGCAGAACGAGTGGGAAGGCGTGGAATACGCCCAGCTCTTGAGCGGCATTTCCTGGGCGCTGGAAGACAGCCCGTACCGGGTCTCGCTCTATGCGGTCAGGAATTTCGAGGAAAGCCAGGCCGTCATCCAGCAGATCGTGTCGCTGAAGAAGGCCGACGGCATCATCATCTCGGGCACGCGCGCCGACGATCCGCGCATCCGCACGATGCAGGCGGCCGACTTTCCCTTCGTCACCTATGGCACCAGCGTGCACAACGCGCCGCATGCCTATGTCGATGCCGACAACGAGCAGATGATCCGGGTTTCGATGGCGAGACTGGTCGACCGCGGCCATCGCCGTATCGCGCTGCTCAACCCGTTGTCGGATCTGAGCTACGGCATAACCCGGTTTGAAAGCTACAGGCGCGCGCTCGAGGTTGCCGGCCTGCCGTTCGACCCGGCTCTGGTCGCACATGGGCGGTTGACGCCGGCCTTCGGGCGGGAAAACGTGCTGACGATGGCGGATCTCTCCAATCCGCCGACCGCCTATATCTGTGCCAACGAGGCCTCCGCGCTCGGCGCCTTCTCCGGTTTCCACGAGCGCGGCCTCGTGCATGGCCGCGACGCCGTCATCAACGCCACCGACGACCTGAACGTCAGCCAGTATTTCGCACCACCGATCACCACCTATTACCTGCCGATCAGCGAGCCGAGCAGCCTGCTCGGGACCTACATCCTTCGCCGGATGGAAGGCGTGCCGCCGGAGGCGCTTCAGACGCTTTTGATGCCGAAGCTGATCGAGCGCTGCGACGACCGTTTGACCCCAAACCGCTGAAGACGAACAACGACCCGACGACCACACGACTGCGCCTGATGATATAAACGTTTATATCCCGGAGAGCGCTCGCATCGAAGACAAAGTGCCGGGTGAAGCCGGCCGAGAGCATGACGAAGGACCCGATCTTGCATATGCCCCTGACGAGACCGAACCGTTTCAACGCCGACCAGCAGGAGACCGACATGCTCGAACTCGGCGTCTGCTACTATCCGGAGCAATGGCCGCGCGAGAAATGGGAAGAGGACGCCCGCCGCATGGTCGAACTCGGGCTTGCCTGGGTGCGCATCGGCGAATTCGCCTGGGCCAAGATCGAACCCAGATCGGGTGAATTTCATTGGGAGTGGCTTGATGACGCGATCGACGTGCTCGGCCGCGCCGGTCTCAAGGTCATCTTGGGCACGCCGACCGCCGCACCGCCGAAGTGGCTGATCGATCGTCACCCGGATATCCTGCCGGTCGACGTGAACGGCGTGGTGCGCAAGTTCGGTGCCCGGCGCCACTATTGCTTCTCCAGTCGCAGCTACCGCATCGAGGCCGCACGCATCTCGGAGGCCATGGCCGAACGTTACGGCAAGAACGCCTTCGTCCATGCCTGGCAGACGGACAACGAATATGGCGACCATGACACGATCTACAGCTATTCCGGCGAGGCCGAGCGGGCGTTTCGGCTTTGGCTCGCCGAGCGCTACGGCACGACCGACGAACTGAACCGCGCCTGGGGCACGGCGTTCTGGGCGATGAACTATAACAGCTTCGACGAAGTCGAACTGCCGAACAACCTCGTCGAAGAGCCGAGCCCGACCCATATCGTCGACTTCATCCGCTTCTCGTCCGACCAGGTGAAGAGCTTCAACAAGGCGCAAGTCGACATCATCCGCAAGCACTCGCCGGGTCGTCCGGTGACGCACAATTTCATGTCGCAGAACACCGACTTCGACCACTACAAGGTCGGCGAAGACATCGATATCGCGTCCTGGGACGTTTACCCGATGGGTGGGCTGTTGAACGGTCGTCTTTCACCGGAGGACAAGGGACGCTACCTGCGTGTCGGCGATCCGGACCAGCCTGCCTTCAACCACGATCTCTACCGGGCCGTCGGCCGTGGACGCGTCTGGGTGATGGAACAGCAGCCCGGTCCGGTCAATTGGGCGGCGCACAACCAGTCGCCGGCCGATGGCATGGTTCGGCTCTGGACCTGGCTTGCCTATGCGCATGGCGTCGACATGGTTTCTTATTTCCGCTGGCGGCAGGTGCCGTTTGCGCAGGAGCAGTTCCATGCCGGCCTCTTGCTTCCCAACAGCGAGCCCGACCAAGGCTATCTCGAGGTGGCTCAGGTCGCAGAAGAGATGAAGCGGCTGCCGAAAGGCGAGGCACGCGGCAAGGCCAAGGTCGCGATCCTGCTCGACTACAATTCGCGCTGGGCGACGCGCGCCCTGCCGCAGAGCCGGACCTATTCAGCCTCGGCGACGGCGCTCGACTGGTATTCGACCGTTTCCCGCCTTGGCGTCGACGTCGATTTCATCGGCCAGCATTCCGATCTCGACGGCTACCAGCTGGTGCTGGCGCCAGACCTTGTCATCGCCAATCAGGCCTTTGTCGAGAAGCTGGTCGCGTCGCAAGCCAGGGTCTTGTTCGGACCGCGCAGCGGCAGCAAGACTGAGGACATGCACATTCCCGAGGGATTGCCGCCGGGACCGCTCGCAGCACTTGTCGACGTCAGTGTCGCTCGCGTTGAATCCCTGCCGGAATTTCATAGCGAGACCGTGCTTTACGGCAACGAGACCTATCCGGCCGGCATCTGGCGCGAGACCGTGCGCACCAGCGAGGCGGTGCTGGCGACCTTCGAAGGGGAATACCGCAATGGCGCGCCGGCACTCGTCGGCAACGACAAGGCGCGTTACATGGCGGCGGCCGCCCGTGGCGACCTGCTGAAAAAGGTGATCAATGACGCCCTTGGCTGGGCTTCGGTCGAAGCGCTCGCCGATCTCGGCGATTTGCGCATCACCCGTCGCGGCAAGCTCAACTTCGCCTTCAACTACGGCAAGGAAGCGGCGGACGTGCCGGCTGGCGCTGGCGCTACCTTCCATGTCGGTGCCCGCAAGCTCGGTCCCGTCGACGTCGCCATCTGGACGGAATGAGAATTGGACCGTGGGCGGATCGCTCCGCCCACGGTCATTCCATGACTATTCGGCCGGTTCGGAGGCCAGGATTCCTTCGAGGCGGTCATAGCCGATGGCAATGCCGCTCTCCATCGGCGACTTGAGGACGGCATCGCGGGTCTCCGTCGAGGAGTAGATAACAGCCGTCGTCACCGTGGTGCGCCCACCCTCCTCGACGAAGTGGGTCGTCACTTGGGTTTGGCCGCCGGTCCAGTCCTCGTCAAAGAGTTCCTCGTGCAGGATCCGGTCCGGCGCTTGGATCTCGCGATAGGTTCCGCCCATGCCCATCTCGACACCTTCGGCGCTTTTCCAGACGTAACGGAAGGTCCCGCCAGGTCTCAAATCAATCTCGCAAACGGGCAGCGACCAGCCGTCCGGGCCGGTCAGCCAGCGCTTGACGAGCGCCGGTTTGGTGAAGGCGTCGAAGACCAGCCGGCGCGGCGCGTCAAAGCTGCGGACGATGCGGATTTCCCGGTCGCCATGCGCCGTGACAACAAGTTTGTTGGATGCAGCATTCATGTCATTCCTCCTTCGTGGTGAAATTGGTGGGGAGTGCGGCCGACGCCTGTGATGCAGCCTCGGCTTTCAGCTCCTCAAGCAGGGTGTCGAGGCGGGCAAAATTCGCTTGCCAAAGCTTGCGATATTCCTCCAGCCAGTCGGCTGCCTCAGTGAGCGGATCGATCTCGATGCGGCAGGGACGGCGCTGTGCATCGCGGCTGCGCGAAACCAGCCCGGCGCGCTCCAGCACCTTCAGGTGCTTCGACACGGCCGGCTGGCTCATGGCGAAGGGCTCTGCAAGTTCGAGGACGGATGCTTCGCCCAGGGCCAGACGGGCAAGGATCGCCCGCCGTGTCGGGTCAGCAAGGGCGGAAAAGGTAGCGTCGAGGCGTTCGGATGGAGTCATTTGTATAACCAAATAGTTTTAGAACGATTTGGTTATGTAGCAACCCGGCACGAGAGTCAAGACTGCCCATGGGCAGGGAGCGCGCGACGCGTTTGCCGGCACCTTTTGCGAAGTGCATATTCGTCACACTGCAAGTTGTGGAAGAGACGCCTCGCGGCCTCGATCAACTTTGCTGGTGGGCTATGGCTGGACTGATGCCGGTAAGATTCGGCCCGGATCTTGGGCGTGCCGGCAGTGGACAGGAGTACCAGACCATGAAGATCATTCGGATTGCCAAAACCGCAGCCGTTGCTGCAATCGCCTTGTTTTCAACGCTCGTCGCCTTCGGCAACATCACCGACTACGCAACGAACTTCGCCTTCGTTCAGCATGTGATGATGATGGATACGATCTTTCCCGACGCGGCGATCAAATATCGCGCCATCACCAGTCCGGTGCTTCACAACCTGTTTTATGTCGTGATCATCGCGGCGGAAACGTTGACGGCGCTGCTTTGCTGGCTCGGTGCCTACAGGCTCGCCACTAACCTCAACGGTGGCGCCCGCGAATTCAACCGGGCGAAGACGGTGGCGATCGCCGGCCTGACGCTCGGCTTCCTCGTCTGGCAGGTCGGCTTCATGTCGGTCGGCGGTGAATGGTTCGGCATGTGGATGTCGAAACAATGGAACGGCGTTCCCGACGCCTTCCGCTTCTTCATCACCATCCTGCTGGTGCTGATCTTCGTGGCCCAGCGCGACGAAGAAACCGTGTGAATAAAAAAGGGGAGCCGTCAATGAACGGCTCCCTATCTGGCTTTCAGATGCGCTTACCGAGCATGCGTTACCGCAAAACCGCGGAGTGCTTTAGACGCGCTCGAGCGCCACGGCGATGCCCTGGCCGACGCCGATGCACATGGTTGACAGTGCATAACGTCCGCCGGTTTCCGCGAGCTCAAGCGCGGCCGTCCCTGTAATGCGGGCGCCGGACATGCCGAGCGGATGGCCAAGGGCAATGGCGCCGCCATTGCGGTTGACGCGGCCGTCGTCGTCGGCAATGCCGAGATCGCGCAGCGTCGCTAGTCCCTGCGAGGCAAAGGCTTCGTTGAGCTCGATGACATCGAACTGTTCCTGCGCCAGGCGAAGACGCGCCATCAATTTCTTCGAGGCCGGGGCCGGGCCGAAACCCATGATGCGCGGTTCAACGCCGGCGGTGGCCCCGCCGAGGATACGGGCGATAGGTCTGAGGCCGTATCTCCTGACCGCCGCCTCGGAGGCAATGATCAACGCCGCCGCGCCATCATTAACGCCCGACGCATTGCCGGCGGTGACCGTGCCCCCCTCCTTCTTGAAGGGCGTGCCGAGCTTGGCAAGTGCCTCCATCGTCGTGGCGCGGGGATGTTCGTCTCTTTCGACGACAGTCGGGTCGCCCTTGCGCTGCGGAATGGTGACGCCGACGATTTCCTTCGCCAGGCGACCGTTGGCTTGCGCGGCTGCCGCCTTCGCCTGGCTGCGCAGCGCAAAGGCGTCCTGGTCTTCTCGACTTACCTTGAAATCTTCGGCGACGTTTTCGCCGGTCTCCGGCATGGAATCGACGCCATATTGCTTCTTCATCAGCGGGTTGACGAACCGCCAGCCGATGGTGGTGTCATAGATCTCGGCATTGCGCGAAAATGCGCTCTCCGCTTTCGGCATCACGAAGGGAGCCCGCGACATGCTCTCGACGCCGCCGGCAATCATCAATTCGGCTTCGCCCGCTTTGATGGCACGTGCGGCAGCGATGACGGCATCCATGCCCGAACCGCAGAGGCGGTTGATCGTGGTGCCGGTCACGCTCGCCGGCAACCCGGCCAGAAGCAGCGACATGCGCGCGACGTTGCGGTTGTCTTCGCCTGCCTGATTGGCGCAGCCGAAGATGACGTCATCGACCGCTTCCCAATCGAGCGAAGGGTTGCGTTCGATCAGCGCCTTCAGCGGAATGGCGCCGAGGTCGTCTGTCCTGACTGACGAGAGCGCGCCGCCGAAGCGGCCGATCGGCGTGCGGATATAATCGCAGATATAAGCATCGGCCATTTACGCGACCTCCTTGTTGCCCTGGTGGGCCTTCTTCGTGCGCGCGTTGATGTCGCGAAGCGTCGCCAGTTCGATCTCAGTCGGCACCGGCGTCTCGATGACCTCTCCGGCGAATTTGATCGGCCAGCCGCAATTGTCGACGATCTGGTCACGTGTGACGCCGTGATGGATCGAAACAACAGTTAGTTCCTTGGTCACCGGATCGGGCTCCAGAATGCAGAGATCGGTGATGATGCGAGTGGGTCCCTTGGTCTTCATGCCGAGCCGTTCGCGATGATCGCCGCCTTCGCCATGACCCATCGAGGTGATGAAGGGCAGCTTTTCGACGAAGCCGCGCTTGGAGAGCGCCATGGTGATGAAGATGCGGCCGCAATTCGACGCGATCTCCGGAGCGCCGCCGCCGCCCGGCAGCCGGACCTTCGGATGGTCATAGGGACCGACGACCGTGGTGTTAAGGTTGGCGAACTTGTCGATCTGCGCGCCGCCGAGAAACCCGGTGGTAATGCGGCCGCCCTGCAGCCAGTAGCGAAACATCTCCGGCACCGAGACGGTGAAGAGGGCGGTATCGCAAAGCTCGCCGTCTCCGATCGACAAGGGGAGAACATCCGGCTTGGTGCCGACGGTTCCGCTTTCGTAGATGAGCGTAATGTCGGGGGCGTGGGTCAACCGCGCCACGTTGCAGGCGGCCGATGGCGCACCGATGCCGACGAAGCAGACGTCGTCGTTGGAAAGTTCGCGCGAGGCTGCGATGGTCATCATCTCGTTTGGGGTGAAATCCGTCATCGTCGCCTCCTCAAGCGGCCTTCGCCGGCTTCCTGCCGGCGTGTCGTGCAAAATCTTCAGGCCCTGCGTCGAGCACGTTCTCCTTGATCCATGCGGTAAAACTCTCGCGGTCGCGGGCGATCTCGTCCCAGCCGATGTAGAAAGCGTTCGAGCGCGGATAGTAGCCGTGGGCGTAGGACGGGAAGGCGCCGCCCGGCACATGGCTGACCGCCGTTACTGCCCAGGTGGGCAACACGACCGAGTTGGGCGACGGTGGCGCAAGCTCGTCGACGATTTCCTCAACCGTGACGATCGAGCGCTTGGCTGCAAGCACCGCCTCTTTCTGCACGCCGACGATGCCTTCGATGAGCACGTTGCCCTTCCTATCGGCCCGCTGGGCGTGGATGATCGTCACATCCGGCCGGATCGCCGGAACGGCGGCCAGCACTTCGGACGTGAAGGGGCAGGTGATCTGCTTGATGTTCGCGTTCACCTTCGGAAGGTCGGCGCCGATGTAGCCACGCAGCATCGCAAACGGCAGGTTCGCCGCACCCGCCTCATAAGCGTTGGCCATGGCCGCATGAGAGTGTTCTTCGATTTCGAGCGGCCGCGGCCACTGGTTTTCGACTGCGTCGCGGAAGCGGTGAAGCGAGCCGACACCGGGATTGCCGCCCCAGGAGAATTTCATGCCGCGGGCAGCACCCACGCCGATCAGCTGATCATAGAGGATGTCCGGCGTCATGCGCACGAGAAACAGGTTCTTGCGACCCTGGCGGATCACTTCATGTCCGGCAGCATAGGGGATCAGATGGGTGAAACCCTCCATGGCAACGGTGTCGCCATCCCTGACATTGTCGCCGATGGCCTCGGCGAGCGAAACGATCTTCGCCATGTTTCCTCTCTTCTGATTTGAGCGTTGCCGCCAATCGGCGGGCGCATGGTTGTCTGCAGGCTGTGGGAAGAGCTGGCGCGTCGTCTTTCGCGGTCCATGGAGTGCGGGCCGACAAGCTCCTCTTGCCTGTATTGGCCCGAAATAGGCTCTCAAAAACAGTGAGCGTCAAATATTTTGTGCGATATTTGACATTTGTTCGTATATCGCACAAATTAATTGCCGGTAAATCGAGGATGACTGATGAGAGAAACCGATTTCGTCAGCGGTTTTGCCCGCGGGCTGACCGTCATCGAGGCTTTTGGTGAGACACAGCAGAAGCTGACGATCACCGAGGCGGCGAAGATTACTGGTCTGGACCGGGCGACCGTGCGCCGCTCGCTGCTGACGCTCTCGCAGCTCGGCTACGCCGACTATGACGGGAAGTTCTTTTCGCTGACCCCGAAAATCCTGCGGCTCGGCCACGCCTACCTCTCGGCGACACCTCTGCCGACGATCGTCCAGCCCTATCTCGACCAGCTCTCGGAGCGGGCAGGTCAAAGCGCTTCCGCCTCGGTTCTCGACGGCACTGAGATTGTCTATATCGCGCGCGCCTCGCAAAGGCGGGTGATGTCGATCAGCCTGATGCCGGGCTCCAGGCTTCCTGCCTATTGCGCATCAATGGGGCGCGTGTGGCTCGCCGCCTTGCCGGAACAGCAGGCGAGGGACGTGCTCGCCCGCTCGGATCTCAAGGCAAACACACCTCATACGAGAACCGACACGGAAGAGCTGATGGCCGAAATCGGCCGCGTGCGTCACCAAGGCTATGCGATCATCGACCAGGAGCTGGAAATCGGTCTTTGCTCCATCGCCGTTCCGCTTCAAAACGATCGCAACCAGATCGTCGCGGCACTCAACATCGGCGCGCCGGCCGCACATGTGCCGGCTGCTGAAATGGTCGAACGCTATCTGCCGCTCCTGAGGGAGACGCAGGCTGCCTTGCGGATCGTGCTGCGCTAGAGACAGCTCCCGTCTCTGATGCTTGACGGAAACCGCGACGGGTCTTCTAATCCGCGCGGACCGGAGGAGCACCCGATGACCGACGAAGAACCCCCAACGGAAACCAAGCTGACGACGACGAAGCGGCGTTGGGCGGCGGCCGGCAAGTTCCTCACCGGGCGCGCAGCCCGGCCTGAGGACGAACGATTGCCGCCGGGCCAGCACCTTGTTCGGGATTGGCCGGTGCTGGACCTCGGGCAGCAGCCCGCGATCGGCGTGGAGCGCTGGCGGCTGGATGTGACCGGCCTCGTCGAACAGCGCCTGTCGCTGGATTGGATAGCGTTCAAGGCATTGCCGCAGAGCGACAGCCTCTCCGACATCCATTGCGTCACCACCTGGTCGCGCTACGACAATCGCTGGCAAGGGGTCTTGACGCACGACCTGCTCGACCTGGTCATGCCGAAGCCTGAAGCGTCTCATGTGATGCTGACGAGCTACGATGGTTATACGACCAATCTGCCGCTCGCCGATTTTGCCTCGGAACACGCGATCCTTGCGACCGATTGGGAGGGCAAGCCGATCAGCCGCACCCATGGCGGGCCGATGCGGCTTGTCGTGCCGCATCTCTATTTCTGGAAGAGCGCAAAGTGGCTGACGCGCATCGATTTTCGAGCCGGCGACGAGGCCGGTTTCTGGGAGCGCAATGGCTACCACATGCGTGGCGACCCTTGGCTTGAGCAGCGTTATTCCGCTGACTGACGGCCGGGCGTGGCTTTGGATATTGCCGGGAAAATGTATTCTGCGTTGCCCGCCGCGATCTGCCGGCGGGCAACGCAGCTGATGCTATTTCATCAGGTCCATATGCTGTTCGGCCCGCGCCTTGATCAAAGGGTCGAGGTCCGACTTGTAAGGCCCGTATTTCGTAAACATTTCGTGGGCTTCGAGCGGCGGAATGCCGGATGCGCGGATGAAATCCTCCAGATCATACCGGACCTCGCCGTTGGCGACGCCCTCTGTAAACTGAAGTCCCGTCTCGGATGTGGACATTTGAATCTCCGTTATCCCGAGCCCGCAACGACGGTGTTGGTTCCCGTGGCAGCAGGCGTTGATAGGTGGCTTCGCTTGTTCACGAAAATGGCGCCAGATGCAGAACGCGGCGCGATGGTTTTGAACGCGTCATTGTGGCTTTTCAGAACGCGGGGGCATGCTCACAGCACATTTGCGCGGGATTCACGCCGCAAAGGCGCCGAATGCATGTATGGGCTTCAACAGGCTTAAGGGCCAACAACGCCGCCCTCCATGCGCCGGGCAGGTGGCGAACCGCTCCCCTTGGCCATTTAGCTCCGGCCGGTGAAAGATACACTATCAAGCCGCCGGGCCAAACACAGGAATGGTCCTTGCGAGGCCTTGTTGCAAAAATTGACCTTGGCTCCGGCGCCGGGCGAAGCCGCCATGCGAGCAAACGGATTGCGGCGATCAGGCTTCGGTGGGCGAGCCAGCAGCTTGAAAGCGGGCCTCGAACTCCCGCCGCAGGTTTTTCCGCACCTCCGCCGCGCGCTGGCGTCGCTTTCGGATGCTGGTCACGGGATTGTAAGTCGGAACCGCGGTCGGACGCCCCTCGGCATCGACGGCCACCATAGTGAAATAGCAGGAGTTCGTGTGCCTGCGCTCGCCGGTGCGGATGTTTTCGGCTTCGACGCGGATCCCGACTTCCATCGAGGTCCGCCCGGCCTGATTGATCGAGGCGCGAAAGGTCACGAGTTCGCCGACATGGATCGGCTGCCGGAAGACGACCTGGTCCACTGACAAGGTCACCGCATATTCCTGCGAATAGCGCGAGGCGCAGGAAAACGCGACGCGGTCGAGAAGATTGAGCAGGGCGCCGCCATGGACCTTGCCGCTGAAGTTGGCCATGTCGGGCGTCATCAAGACGACCATTTCAAGCTCGCTGGTGTCATGTCCGGCTTCCACGGCCACTCCCTCTAAGATGATCGCAGCTCTTCTGGACCGATACGCGGCCGACGATGCCAGTATTCCAAGCCATGGTCCAGCGGTCAGTGAGACGTCCGGCTCGGTGGGCGACCGTGGGACTGGCCAGGGTGCGGGTCGCCGGGAGAAGAGCCAAACCGCGACTGCAGAGGTAAATGGTCGCACCTGGACCGGAATCTCTGGCGGCCCTGACATCACCGGGTGCCGACTTCACGATCGTCGATAATACTCTTGATGATGTTTCGGAGTGCTACTCCGCTTCGTAATCGACACCCAGTTCATGGAACAAGGCGGCCGTGGCAGCTCTATCCCCTCGGGACATGTACCCCATTCCGGCCCGGATCGCATGGCGCCAGGCCTCTCCCCTTTCCCAGGCTTCCTTGAGAGCGTCCGACAGCTCGCCGAGACGGTTGGAAGCATCGAGCGCATCGAAGAGCAATACCGCTTGCCTCAAGTCTTTGTCGCGCTTTGCAGCCCCAATCGTATCGACTACGCGTCGGGAGGCCACAATCAGCTTGTGAACAGCATAGCGCTCCGGAGCCGGGACGATCACGGAGATACCGCTTTTGTGTAGCAGGACGGCTCGCACGGGCTCATAAATGAGGAAATCCAAAAACCGCAGCGGATCGGCGCTTGCCCCACCCAGGGCGGGCATGTCGGCCGGTTGATCTTGATAGTCATCACTACCCCTATTTCCGGTCAAGAATTCCACATTGTAGCTCGCCCGGTTCTTGAATGCCGTTGATCGGGTTGACCCTGAGCGGTGCGGGATCGGCCGGAAGGTCGGATCGACGCCTTGTAGGATTTCAAGAATAGGCGGAAACGAATCCCCTACTTCGGAGCTGATCGCGTAGTCCTGGGCGAAATCAGCAACACCCGTCATCATCGAGGCGGCAGGAAGACGGACGCCAAGATGGCCCGCATAGGTCGAGAACGCTACCGTTCCTACCAAGCAGGCCCGCAAGCGGAAAATGCCAGCCTGGGCCAGCGCCTCGACGACATCGCCGGAAAACGGTTCGGGAGCTGGTAATCCAGCCTCGCGAACGAGGGTGGTGACCAGCTTACGGCGGGCCTTGACGTCATCCTTGATCGCGCGGAAGTCCTTTACCCGCCTGTTGATTTCGGGATCATCGGTCGGTCCAACATACCGGCGTTTCTGCCGGTGGCCCTCGCCTTCGCCTGGCTGGTCGAAATACCAGTATTTGCGGGCTTTGACCGTGACCGGCACGAAGCGGCCTTCGACCGGGAAATCGGCCGAGAAGCTGGCGTCGAGCAAACGTTGACCGAGTTCAGCGGTCATCGTGCGATACATCAGGTCGATCTGCCGCATATTTGCCCCGTTATACTGAATCGCGAAAGTTAGTATAACAGTCGGAGACTCCGATGGGAGTGGTGTTATACTGATATTGCGAATTTAGTATAACGCCACCAGCACGCAATCTGACCCCAGCCGGTGCGGATGCGGGCCATCAGCATCTCGGTCACTCGCGTCAGGCCACGCCGCTCCGGCCACCCGGCCTTGCAGGACAGCTTCGATTCTTTCAGAGCGTCCTCAGCACGTCGCCGAGTGCGTCAACCAGCATGTCGGCGTTCTCGCGGGAGAAGACGAGGGGAGGGCGGATCTTCAGAACGTTAGCATTGGGACCCGAGGCGCTGATCAGGATGCGCCGCTCGCGCAGGCCGTTGACGATGCGTGTCGACAGGGCCGCGTCAGGACGCTTTGTGGCCGAGTCCGCGATGATCTCGACGCCGATGAAGAGCCCAGACCCGCGCACGTCGCCGATCGCCGGGTGCGTAGCTGAGAGGCTTTTCACCCTATCCATCAGGTGGCGACCAACCACCAGCGCATTCTGCTGCAGGCCTTCAGTGCGGATCGTGTCCAGCACGGCTTTGCCGGCGGCGGCCGCGACTGGATTGCCGCCGAACGTGTTGAAATAGCGCGCCCGAGGACCGAACTCGGCAATGACCTCCGGGCGCAGGACGATGCCGGCCATCGGGTAGCCGTTGCCCATCGGCTTGCCGATCGTCACCATATCGGGCGCGACGCCGTGGCGTTCGAAGCCCCACATCGCCTCGCCGGTGCGGCCGAAGCCGGGCTGTACTTCATCGGCCACGAAGAGACCGCCGGCCTCATGGATGGCGTCGACGGCCGGCTTCAGAAAACCTTTCGGCCCCTCGAAAATACCGTCGCTCGAAAAGATCGTGTCGGTGATCAGCATGGCCGGCTTAATGCCGTGGCGCTTCAAGTCAGCAATCGCCGCGCGCACGTCGCGGCCGAACTTTTCCGCTATCTCTTCGGCGGAATGGCGGTAGCTGTCCGGGGCGGGCACGGTGCGCACATGCGGCCCCAGCGTAACGGCTTCGCCGAGGGACGGCGAGAATTCCGCGACGGCGCTTGTGAGACCGTGATAGGCAAGCTCCGTTGCGATGATGCCTGTGCCGCCGGTGACGAAGCGGGCGATGCGCACCGCAAGGTCATTCGCCTCGCTGCCGGTACAGGTGAACATGACCTGGCTGAGCGCCTCGGGGAAGGTGGCCGTCAGCGCCTCTGCATAGTCGACGATGCCTTCGTGCAGGTAGCGCGTGTGGGTGTTCAGCACGGCGGTTTGCCTGGTGATCGCCTCCACCACGCGCGGGTGGCAATGGCCGAGCGAGGCGACGTTGTTGTAGGCATCGAGATATCGTTCGCCGGCCGCGTCATAGAGAAAGACGCCTTCACCGCGCACGAGATGCAGCGGTTTTTCATAGAAGAGGCGGTAGGCGGGACCGAGCACTTTTTCACGGCGCGCGATCAGCGCCCGTTCGGCTTCGTCGAGCCGTTCGAAATCTTCGCGCGAGAAAGCATTTACCATCGACATGATCAGGCCTCGGAAAAGTTGGGCACGAGCCTTTTCAGCCCGGCCGGCGTCAAATCGGATATGTTTTGAAGCCCCCGCCAGGCGGTGGCGTGGTTGCGCAAAATATAGTCGCGGTTTTCCGGGAAGCGTGCGGAGCGCCATTCGGCGATGATGAGAGACATCGCCAGCCGCGACCGGGTCAACACCGGTAGAAGTTCAATTTCGGCAGGCTCCAACGCACGTGCCGAAAGGAACCCCTCCAGGAAGGAACTGGTGCGCGCCGCCCAGTTTTCCGTCGCCAGATGATAGGAAAGCGCGACGGCAAGATCGTTGATGAGTGGCGCATGGACCATGTCGCCGAAATCGATGATGCCGACGACTGCGGTGGGTGCGGCCGGATCGAGCAAGACATTGTGCGGGTTGAAGTCGTTGTGGATGATCTGCCGCCGCTTGAGATTGGTGATGGCGGGAAGCGCCCGCTCGAACTCCGCCAGCACCGCCTCCGCCTGCGCCCGGCGTTCGGGCGCGACATGGTCGAGGACGGCAGTGAGATCGAGCGTGTGGGAAATGTCCCACATCAGCTTTCCCGCCGGCGGGCGTCCGTCATAGTTCTCAAGGCCGAGCCCGAGTTCCGCAAGCGCCCGGCCGACGTTGCGGCTCTGCGCCTCGGAGGCGGGTGTGCGGTACTGCAATTCTCCCCGCAGGAAAGTGAGCAGGCGCATGATGCGCGGGCCATCGGCGGTGGAAAGCGTGTGGCTAGGCTCTCCGCTTTTCGTGAGTATGAGCCGCGGCACCGGTACGGCGGGGGCGGCAGCCTCCAGATGCAGGAGCGCACCGTCCTGGAATTCCAGCGCGGCCGGGTCCTCGGCGGGATTGGCAATCTTGAGGATGAAGTCCGTTTCGTCCGAGCGGGTGAAAAGAAAGGTCTCGTCCCTTTCGCTGGAAAACCGCCTGATCGTGCCGCCCATGCCATAGACCTGCGTCACCGCGGCCTCGGCATCGGCAAGCGATGTCGCACTCCACGTCGCCGACATGGAATCGGCCTTCTTGGCGGTGGGCGATGGCTCCGTCATGCTTGCTCCGTTGGTGGGGTTGCCCGCATTTCCTTCGATTGTCCCTGCCGTCTGCTGACCACGGTGCCGACTAAATTGCCGCCGCAAGCCGTTTGGCGGAAGATGTCCGCGACATGTCATACTTGAAACACGCCGAAAAAGATGCATCAAGTATCTTGTTATTCGATTTTGCGGACCAGTTCCATGCCTCAATTTACGTCACTGGATCATGAGAACCTCAACAGCGCCGTTTATGGTGCGTTGTGCGATGCCCTGATCCAGGGACGGTTCCAGCCCGGCGACCGGCTGAAGATCCGTGATCTGGCGGAACAATTCGGCACGAGCGTCACACCGATCCGCGACGCCATCCTTCGGCTTGCCAATGACGAGGCGATCACCTTCCGCTCGCCGCGCGACATCCGCATCCCGGGTTTGAGCGAAAACCGCTACCGCGAGATCCGCGCAATCCGTGTCCGGCTGGAGGGATTGGCGGCGGAAACCGCCGCCCAGGTGGCGACGAGCACGGATATCGAGGCATTGGAACGCATCTTGCGCGAAAATGAACAGGCAATCGAGGCTGGCGACCGGCTGAAGGGCACGCAACTCAACCAAGCCTTCCACTTCCTGTTGCCGCAGATCGCTGGGCTGCCGGTGCTGAACGGCATCCTGCGGCGGCTCTGGCTGCAGATGGGGCCGCACATTTCCGATGCCTATATAGAGGGTGGACGTGCGATGATCGACCATCACTACCCGGTCGTCGAAGCCCTGAAACGGCACGATTCCGCCGCCGCCTCGATGGCGATCGTCGACGATATCCTGCTCGGCGGCAAGCCGATCCTCGAGCGCATCGAACGGGGAACGGAGCGGGAGGCGCGCTGGGCCTGACATCACTTGGAAGAGGAGGCTTGCAATTCATGGGCGGCCTATTACGATGTATCAAGCATCAACAGAGAACGCTCCCATGACCGAAGAATGCCGCTACATGTTGCTGACGGGTGCGAGCCGCGGGATCGGTCATGCGACGGTCAAGCTCTTCCAGTCGAAGGGCTGGCGCATTCTCACCGTTTCCCGTCAATCCTTTTCCGAGGAATGCGCCTGGCCCTCCGCCCGCGAAAGCCATATCCAGGCCGACCTCGCGGATCTCACGCAGATCGACCGCCTGGCAGCGACGGTGCGCGAGCGCCTGCCGAACGGCCGGCTGCACGCGCTCGTCAATAATGCCGGCATTTCGCCGAAGGGGCCGGGCAAGAGCCGCCTCGGTGTGCTGGATACGGATGCCGATGTCTGGACGCAGGTGCTCAACGTCAATCTTATCTCGACCGCTTTGATCGCCCGCGCACTCATGCCGGAACTGGAAGCGGCGAAGGGCTCGATCGTCAATGTTACGTCGATCGCCGGCTCGCGCGTCCACCCCTTCGCAGGCGTTGCCTATGCGGCGTCCAAGGCGGCGCTTGCCTCGCTGACCCGTGAAATGGCGCACGAATTCGGCCAACGCGGGGTCAGGGCGAATGCCATCGCCCCGGGCGAGATCGAAACGTCGATCCTGTCGCCCGGAACGGATGAACTGGTGGCGGCGGAAGTGCCGATGCGAAGACTGGGCGAACCGCGCGAGGTCGCGGAGACCATCTATTTCCTCTGCACCGAGCCATCGTCCTACATCAACGGCGCGGAAATTCACATCAACGGAGGTCAACACGTCTAACGATGGTCGACTGGGGAAAATCCCCGCTGACCGACAAGGACCGGAGTGCATCATACGGTCGGACAAACGCCCGGGGAGAAAGGGCGCGACGACCGGAAAGGCTGTAATCATCGCAATACGCCAAAGGGACGGGTCAGCAGTCCGCATGAGATCGTCAACGGGGGCCGGAGGCTGACGGCGGTTCCTTCACAAACGAAGAAAAGGGGAGTGCAATGAAGACTATCTTTCAAGCGGGTGTTCTGGCGTCCGCCGTCGTCGTGCTGTCCGCAAGCCTTGCCGCACCGGCATTCGCACGGGACCTGACCGTCGTCTCCTGGGGCGGCAACTATCAGGACGCGCAGCGCAACATCTATTTCAAGCCCTTCGCCGAAAAGACCGGCAAGCCGGTGCTCGACGAAGCCTGGGACGGCGGCATCGGCGTCATCCAGTCGAAGGTCAAGGCCGGCGCGCCGAACTGGGATGCCGTGCAGGTGGAAGCCGAAGAGTTGGCGCTCGGCTGTGCCGACGGACTCTATGAAAAGATCGACTGGGACAAGATGGGCGGCAAGGACAAGTTCCTCGATTCTGCGGTCGATGACTGTGGTGTCGGCGCCATCGTCTGGTCGACGGCGATCGCCTATGACGGTGATAAGCTGAAGGAAGGCCCGGCCTCCTGGGCGGACTTCTGGAATGTCGAAAAATTCCCCGGCAAGCGCTCGCTGCGAAAAGGCCCGAAATATACGCTCGAATTCGCGCTGCTCGCCGATGGCGTCTCTAAGGACGAGCTGTACGACGTGCTTGGGACCGACGAAGGGGTCGAGCGCGCATTTAAGAAGCTCGACGAGCTGAAGCCGCACATCGTTTGGTGGGAATCGGGCGCCCAGCCGCTGCAGTTCCTCGCCTCTGGCGAAGTGGCGATGACGTCGGCCTATAACGGCCGCATCACTGGCATCAACCGCACGGAAGGCAAGAACTTCAAGGTCGTCTGGCCGGGCAGCATCTACGCCGTCGATAGCTGGGTGGTGCTGAAGGATGCGGAAAACAAGGACGCCGCACAGGACTTCATTGCCTTCGCAAGCCTGCCCGAACATCAGGCGAAGCTGCCGGAATTCGTCGCCTACGGCCTGCCGAACAAGGAAGCTGCAGCCAAGGTTCCGGCGGAATTCGCCAAGGACCTGCCGACCGATCCGGCGAACATGACGGAGTCGATCTCGCTGAATGTGGACTTCTGGATCGACAATGCCGAAACGCTGACGCAGCGCTTCAACGCCTGGCTGGCCCAGTAAGAACATTCGCCGCGAAGGGCGCTCCGACGGGCGCCCTTCCTGCCTGGCCGGATGCGTTCTCACGGGTTTTCCGGATGGCGCATCCTTCGCCTCTAGCGATGGAGTCTTCCGTGGCCGAATTCATTCGATTTGACCGCATCACCAAATTCTACGGCCCGCTCTGCGTGGTTGAAAACCTGGCTCTCGGCATTGGCAAGGGCGAGTTCGTAAGCCTGCTCGGTCCCTCCGGCTCCGGCAAGACGACGCTCCTGATGATGCTGGCTGGTTTCGAGCAGCCGACCTCCGGCAATATCCTGCTGGACGGGACGGCGATCAACGACGTGCCGACCCACAAGCGGGACATGGGGGTCGTCTTCCAGAGTTATGCTTTGTTCCCGCATATGTCGGTCGGCGAGAACGTGGCCTTCCCGTTGCAGATGCGTAGGCTGGGCAAGGCGGAGATCGCCGAGCGCGTGGCGCGGGCGCTGGACATGGTGCAGCTGTCGGCCTTCGCCGACCGCCGGCCTTCGCAACTCTCCGGGGGGCAGCAACAGCGTGTGGCGCTTTCCCGCGCGCTGGTCTTCGAGCCGCGCGTCGTGCTGATGGACGAGCCGCTCGGCGCGCTCGACAAGCAGTTGCGCGAGCAAATGCAGCTCGACATTCGCGACCTGCACCGCCGCCTTGGCGTAACGATTGTCTTCGTCACACATGACCAGTCGGAGGCGCTGACCATGTCGGACCGCGTCGCCGTCTTCAACAAGGGTAAGATTGAGCAGATTGGCACGCCGCGGCAGGTCTATGACGAACCGGCGACGCGCTTCGTCGCGGAATTTATCGGCGAGACCAATCTGGTCGAGGGTGTCGTCGAGGCGGTGCAGGGGCAGGAGGCGACCGTGCGCCTGCGGTCCGGCGCGCATATCGTTTCGGCCGTTTCCGGCAGCGTCGCCTCCGGCCAACCCGTCTTTCTCTCTATCCGGCCGGAGCGGGTCGATCTCAGCGAAACGCGCGGCGAAGCGCGCAATTGCCTGGAAACGGAAGTGACCGATTCCGTCTATCAGGGCGATCATCTGCGTGTGCAGTTACAGAACGCAGCGCAACCGCTGATCGCCAAGCTCGGTCGCCGGTCACGCGAATTCCCGCCGGGCACCAAGGTCTATGCGGCCTTTTCAGCCGGCGATTGCCGGGTCATCGCGCCATGAGTGCAGTCTCGTCCCGGACCGGGCGGTCGCTCGTTCTTCTTGCGCCGCTGCTTCTCTTCCTAATCGGCTTCTTCGTCTGGCCGCTGTTCAGCATGATGTCGCAGGCGGTGTCGGATCCAGCCGTGCTGCGCCTGCTTCCGCGCAGCGCCGAAGTGCTGACGGATTGGGATCGAAAGTCGCCGCCGACCATGCCCATGCAGACGGCGCTGATGGAGGACCTGAAGGCCGTCGATGACGACCAGGCGCTCGGCGATATGGTCCGCCGCCTCAACAGCGCACGTTCCGGCTTCCGCACGCTCATGTCCAAGACGACCAGCGCGCTCGACGACACGGCGAACCCGCCCGCCGACCTCGTCTCCATCGACAAGCGTTGGGAGAAACCGGAATTCTGGCTGGCCATCGCCGATGCGCTCGCGCCGCTCACCGATCGCAACCTGCTCGCCGCAGTCGATCTCGGCCGCAATGCCGCCGGCGATATCGAGCAACTCCCAGCCGACCGGTCCGTCAACCGGGTTATCCTCGTGCGCACCTTCTGGATCGCCGCACTTGTCACCTTCGCCTGCGCCGGTATCGGCTTCCCCTATGCGATGATCGCGGCTTCGCTGACCGGCTGGAAGCGCGACCTGATGCTGGCTGCTGTGCTGCTACCGCTCTGGACCTCGCTTCTGGTCCGCACCGCCGCCTGGTTCATCCTGTTGCAGGAAAAAGGGTTGATCAACGACCTTCTGCAAACGCTCGGCCTGATCGATGCGCCGCTGCCGTTGATCTTCAATCGCACCGGCGTCATCATCGCCATGACCCATGTGCTGCTGCCTTTCATGGTGCTGCCAATCTATTCGGTGCTTATTACCATCCCGAAGAATCTGATGCCGGCGGCCGCCTCGCTCGGAGCGCCGCCCTGGCGCGCGTTCCTGCGCGTGCTGCTGCCGCTGAGCCTGCGCGGCGTCGCTTCCGGCAGCCTGCTCGTCTTCATTTCTGCGATCGGCTACTACATCACGCCGGCACTGATTGGCGGGCCGGGTGACCAGATGATCAGCTCGATCATCGCCTTCTACGCCACAGGTTCTGCGAACTGGGGCATGGCCGGGGCGCTTGGCGTCGTGCTGCTTGTCGCGACGCTGCTGCTCTATAGCGTTTATGCGCGGCTCTCCACTGACGAGCCGGGGAGGCGCTAGGTCATGCCGATGAAGCTCACCAAGTTCGTTTTCGCCTCGCTGACGATCCTCTTTCTCGTCGCGCCTCTCATCGCCATCCTGCCGCTCGCCTTCACCTCGAGCGTCATCCTCACCTACCCGATCCCGTCCTGGTCGCTGCGCTGGTTCGAGGAATTGTTCACGGCAGATGCCTGGCGGCGGGCGATCTTTAACAGCCTGATCATCGGGACGGGCACGACGCTGCTCGCCACCGTGCTTGGCACCGCCGCCTCGCTCGGCCTGCGCAACCGCCTCCTCTTCTTCCGCGGGTCAATACGCACGCTTTTTCTACTGCCCATGGTGGTGCCCGCTGTCGTGCTCGGTGTCGGCATGCAGGTGCTACTTGCGGGTTTCGGCCTGACGAACAGCTATGCCGGCGTGATCATCGCCCACACTGTCGTCGCCGTGCCCTTCGTCGTGGTCAGCGTCATCGGCGCGCTTGCCGGCATCGACGAACGCGTGGAACTCGCCGCACAAAGCCTCGGCGCTTCGCCCGCAACAGTCTTCCGCCGCGTGACCCTGCCGCTCGCCATGCCCGGCGTGCTCTCCGGCGCGGTGCTGGCCTTCGCCACCTCGCTGGACGAGGTTGTGCTGACGCTCTTTGTCGCCGGTCCCAACCAGCGTACGCTGGCCCGGCAGATGTTTTCCAGTATCCGCGAGAACATCAGCCCGGCGATTGCGGCAGCGGCCTTCCTCTTCATCGTCGCGACAATTCTGATCGGCCTCGCGGTTGTGCTGTCTCGATCTGTGCTGGCGAAGCGGCGTTAGACAATTTGCGCGTCCGGGATGAAAAGATCGTTGAAGGCTTTGGATACGTAAAGGGATAGATAAGCGCACTGATGCCGGCCCGAGCAGCCAATCGATCGGGTTTTTGAGGCTGCAGGGAATGCTGCGAACATATTCAGGGCTCGAAATGATCAGCCCGTCACTCGCGGAAATTTTCTCGATGAACCGGATGACGCTCTCTGGGGTATTCGGCCCCTCCCGTTCTGTTCTCGTCCAGTCCGTTCAACGTGGCTGCGGTGGCACGATGTGGCGGCGGTTGATGGTCGCCGGACGGCCCTTGATGGACAGGGCCGTATCGCGCTTCTCGCGTTCAGCCACGACCTTGCCCTTCGCCACGACACAGAGCCGCTCGGCGCGCAGCCGCACCGCCTCGATGGGGTTGCCCGCATCGAGCACAACGAGGCTTGCCAATTTGCCGACGGCTAGGCCGAGATGATCGAGTCCCATGATCTCGGCATTGACCTTGGTCACCATGTCGAAACAGGTGCGCATGTCCGCGGGCGAGGACATCTGGGCGACGTGCAATCCCATGAAGGCGACGTCGAGCATGTCGGCCGTGCCGAGGGAGTACCAGGGATCGAGCACGCAATCCTGACCCCAGCCGGTGCGGATGCCGGCCTTCAGCATTTCGGGCACTCGCGTCAGGCCACGCCGCTTGGGATAGGTATCGTGCCGCCCCTGCAGCATGATGTTGATCAGTGGATTGGGGATCGCCGAGACACCGGCTTCCGCAATCAGCGGCAGCAGTTTCGAGACGTAGTAGTTGTCCATCGAATGCATTGAGGTAAGGTGCGAGCCAGCCACCCGGCCTTGCAGGCCGAGCCTCTGGGTCTCATAGGCAAGCTGCTCGATATGGCGCGACAGAGGATCGTCGGTCTCGTCGCAATGCAGGTCGACCATCAGGCCGCGCTCGGCCGCGATCTCGCAAAGTTCGGTAACGGAACGCGTGCCGTCGGACATGGTCCGCTCGAAATGCGGGATGCCGCCGACGATGTCGACGCCCATGTCGAGGGCGCGGATGGTGTTCTCGCGCGCATTCGCCGAGCGGTAGAGCCCGTCCTGCGGGAAGGCGACGAGCTGGAGATCGATATAGGGCGCGATCTCCTTCTTGACCTCGAGCAGCGCTTCCACCGCAAGAAGGCGGTCGTCGCAGGTATCGACATGGGTGCGGATGGCGAGGAGGCCCATCGAGACCGCCCAGTCGCAATAGGCCAGCGCGCGTTCCTTGACGGCCTCGTGGGTCAGGAGCGGCTTGAGTTCGCCCCACAGCGCGATGCCTTCGAGCAGCGTGCCTGAGGCATTGATACGCGGCAGGCCGTAGGACAGCGTTGCGTCCATATGGAAATGCGGATCCACAAAGGGCTGGCTGACGAGGTTGCCCGAGGCATCGACGACACGACCGGCCCCGGCATCGATACGGGGCTCGATCGCGGCGATCCTGTCGCCCTTGATGCCGATATCGGCGACGGTTCCATCGGGCAGCGTGCCGCCCTTTACGATCAGGTCGAAACTCATCTTTCGCCTTTCTGGTACGGGATCATCAAAGCTTTGGGATAGGTGGCGCGGCGTGCGACCAGGATCAGCGCCAGGATCGACAGCGCATAGGGCATCATCAGGAAAACCTGATAGGGCACGATACCGCCCGATATCTGCTGCAGGCGAACCTGATAGGCATCGAATGCGGCAAACAGGATGGCGCCGATCAGCGCCTTTCCTGGTCGCCAGGAGCCGAAGACGACCAGCGCGATGCAAATCCAGCCGCGCCCATTGATCATCTGGAAGAAGAAGGAATTGAAGGCCGAGATGGTGAGAAAGGCGCCGCCGACCGCCATCAGCGCGCTGCCGACGGCGACGGCGCCCATGCGTATGCCGGTGACCGAAATGCCTTGCGCCTCGACCGCCGACGGGTTTTCACCCGCAGCGCGAACGGCAAGGCCAATGGGGGTGCGATAGAGGATCCAGGCGACGGCTGCGACCGACACGAATGCGAGATAGGTCAGCGGCGTCTGGGTAAACAGCGCCTCACCAACGACAGGAATGCTGGACAGGCCCGGGATCGGCAAGGGCTGGAACGGCTCGATCTTGGGCGGCGACGTCACCTCGGGCAGCGCAAGACGATAGGTGAAATAGGTAAGGCTTGTAGCAAGCAGCGTAACGCCGATGCCGACGACGTGTTGCGACAGGCCGAGCGGTACCGTGAGCGTGGCGTGCAGCAAGCCGAACATGGCACCGACCAGGGCAGCGACCAGCACGCCGGCCCAAAGATCGCCGCCAGAATAGACGGTGAACCAGCCGGCGAAGGCGCCTGCCGTCATGATCCCCTCGATGCCGAGGTTGAGGACGCCCGCGCGCTCGCAGATCAACTCGCCCATGGTTGCGAAGATCAGCGGCGATGCTATGCGGATGGCGGCGACCCAGAAGGAGGCGGTGAAGAGGATCTCAAGCGCGTCCATGTCACCTCCACCTTATCCGGAATCGCGTCAGAAGGATCGCGACAACCATCGTCAGCAGCGAGGTGGCGACCATGACGTCGGCTATGTAACTCGGCACCTTGGCCGCACGGCTCATGGCATCGGCGCCGACGAAAATGCCGGCGACGAAGATGGCCGATGCGATGACGCCGAGCGGGTTGAGCATGGCCAGCATCGCGACGACGATGCCGGAGTAGCCGTAGCCCGGCGACAGGTCGAGCGTCAGGTTGCCCTTGAGCCCCGAGACTTCTGAAAAGCCGGCAAGTGCGGCCAACCCGCCCGAAAGCAGCGCCGTCTTCATGAGCGTGCGGTTGACCAGAATGCCGACAAAGCGTGCGCCCTCGGCATTGAGGCCGACGGCGCGCATTTCGTAGCCGAGAACCGTCTTTTTCATGACGACCCAGACGAGAACGGCCGAAGCAAGGGCAATGACGAAACCATAGTGCAGGCGCTTGCCCTGGATGAGGCGTGGCAATTGCGCTTCGGCGATCACCTTCTGCGATTGCGGCCAGCCGAGCCCCATCGGATCCTTGAGCACACCTTCAAGCAGCATCGACACGAACAACAGGACGATGAAGTTGAGCAGCAGCGTGGTGACCACCTCATCGACGCCGAAGCGGGTCTTCAGCACGGCCGGGCCAAGCAGAAGCATTGCGCCTGCGGCCATGACTGCGGCCATGATCACCGGGATCAGAATGACCGAAGGTAGCGGCAGCGCGCCGGTTCCCAGCACCACGGTGACGACGCCCCCGATGTAGAGTTGCGCTTCTGCGCCGATGTTCCAGAGCTTGGCCCGGAAGGCGACGGCGATCGCCAAGCCCGTGAAGATCAGCGGCGTCGCGCGGGTCAAGGTTTCCATGAGCGCGAACTGCGAGCCGGCCGCACCCTTGGCCACAAGATAGAAGACGGACAGTGGCGAAGCGCCAGCGGCAAGAACCAGCATCGACGTCAGCAGCAGCGTGGTGGCGATGGCTGCCAGCGGAAACAGCAAGGTGACCGTCAATGACGGTGCGGGCTTCGGCTCAAGCCGCATGATCGCTAGGCTCCCCGCTGTGGCCTGCCATCAGCTCCCCCAGTTCCCGAATGCTGCGTTCACCGCGCGAAGACGGCGTCGATAAGCGCCCCTTGGACATGACGATGATGCGGTCGGACAATGCCAGGATTTCCTCAAGGTCCTCCGAAATCAGCAATATCGCCGCGCCCCTTTCCCGCGCTTCAAGCAACATGCGGTGAACATAGGCGACGGCGCCGACATCGAGGCCGCGGGTCGGCTGGCTTGCAAGGATGACCGCCGGGTCGGGATCAAGGGCCCGGCCGAGGATGAGCTTCTGCATATTGCCGCCCGAGAGCAGGCGTATGCGGGCCTCGGGCGAGGGGCATTTGACGTCGTAGTCGGCAATGAGTTTCTCGGCGAAGCGGCCGGCGGCTTTCCAGTTCAGGAAGCCCATGCGGTTGAACCGCGGGCTCCGGTAGCGTTCGGCGATGACGTTCTCCGCCACACTCATGTCGCCGATGCTGCCGATAGCGTGGCGGTCTTCCGGGATGCGGGCCACGCCATGGGCGAGCGCAGCGCGCGGCGACCAGTCAGCGACTTCCTGCCCGGCGATGGAAATGCTGCCGCCGGTTGGACGCCGGATGCCGGCGATGAGGCCGGCAAGGACAGCCTGACCATTGCCGGCAACGCCGGCAAGGCCGGTGATTTCACCAGCTGTCAGCGTGAGCGACACCTTATCGAGGCCGGCTCCGTTATACGGCGCTGTTGAGACGCCCTCGAGCGCCAGCAGCGGTGCGCCCAGTTTCACCGGGCTGACCTCCGCCGGCTTGACCTCCTGGCCAACCATGAGGGAGGCCAGTTCTTTGCGATCGGTCGAGCCTGTCTCGCGCTCGCCGACGAGCTGGCCGGAGCGCAGAACCAGTACACGATCGCTGACAGCCATCACTTCGTGCAACTTGTGGGAGATGAAGATGATCGACAGGCCTTTGGCGACGAGCAGTTTCAGCGTCCGGAACAATGCGTCGGTCTCGGCGGGGGTCAGAACAGCCGTCGGCTCGTCCAGGATGAGAATGCGGGCTTCGCGATAAAGGGCCTTCAGGATCTCGACGCGCTGGCGTTCGCCGACCGAAAGGGTGGAGACGGTGGCCGCGGGATCGACGGCGAGGCCGAAATCGGTAGACAGTTGCGCGATGCGCCGCCGCGCTGCGGCCCGGTCGAGCCGCATGCGCCAGAGGCCCTGCGTGCCAAGCGCGATGTTTTCCTGCACCGTCATGTTGTCGGCGAGAGTGAAGTGCTGGTGGACCATGCCGATGCCGGCATCGAGGGCTGCGCGCGGATCTCCCGGCGGAAGCGGCTTGCCAAAGGCCTCTACGGTTCCTTCGTCTGCGATGTAGTGGCCGAAGAGAATGTTCATCAGCGTCGTCTTGCCGGCGCCGTTCTCCCCGAGAAGCGCGATGACTTCGCCCCGCTTCAGGTCGAAGGAAATGGCCTCGTTGGCTCGGAGCGGGCCGAAACGCTTGCTGATGCGTGAAAGACGAAGGGCGGGATTGCTTGACACATCGGTGACCGGAAGTGGCGTTGCGGGGGAGGCTTCCTTTCCCGTCCAGGGAGGGAATGGTCGCTGCCGGCGAAGGGTAATCCCTCGTCCGGCATTGCCAACCACCTCTCCCATGAACGGAAGGAGAAGAGGGCTAGCTCGATTTTGGCTCGGCGTCGTTGATCTCGACGGCGAACGAGCCATCCTTGATCATCTTTTCCTTCTCCGCGACCTTGGCCTTGATGTCGTCCGGAACCTTGCTGTCGAAGGTGCCGAGAGGCGCGAGCGAACAGCCGCCGTTCTTCATGAAGGAATAGACGCCGTAGTCGTCGGCCTTGAAAGTGCCGGCCTTCACTTCGGCGATAGCCTTGTCGAGTGTCGGTTCGAAATGCCACAGCGCGGAGGCGACAACGGTGTCCGGATAGTCCGCCTGGGTATCGATGACATTGCCAATGGCCAGGACTTTCTTCTCCTTGGCGGCGTCGGACACGCCGAAACGCTCGGCATATAGAAGGTCCGCACCGCCATCGATCTGGGCGAATGCGGTCTCCTTGGCCTTGGGCGGATCGAACCACGAGCCGATGAAGGCGACCTGGAACTTGGTGTCCGGGGCCACTTCATTCACGCCAGCCATGAACGCGTTCATCAGCCGGTTGACCTCCGGGATCGGATAGCCTCCCACCATGCCGATGTTCTTGGACTTGGTCATTGCGCCGGCGACCAGGCCGGACAGATAGGATGCGTCCTGGATATAGTTGTCGAAAACCGAAAAGTTCGGCACGGCGGCATCGGGCTTGAAGCTCGAGCCCATCAGGAAGGCGACGTCAGGATAGTCTTTGGCGACGGCGCGGGCGGCATCCTCGACGCCGAAGACCTCGCCCAGGATCAGCTTGTGGCCGGCCTCGCAATATTCGCGCATGACGCGCTCGTAATCGTTGTTCGCGGTGTTTTCAGAATAGACATATTCGATGTCGCCGCGCTCCTTGGCGGCATTAGCTGCCTTGTGGATACGGCTGACCCACTGCTGCTCGACCGGGACGGTATAGATGGCCGCCACCTTTATCGGGTCCGCAGCAAACAGACGGCTCGGCAGACCCGCCGCGGCCACCACGGCGGATGCGCCAGCAACTTTCATCAGGGTTCTTCTGGAAATGGCGGAATTGAAGGAATTGCTATGCATTAAATTCCCCTCTGGTTGATTGCGCGTTTTGGAACACGTCTTTTTTACCACTTGGTCAATGTAGGTGAAGTTGGAGGTTGCAGCAATTGGGTGCCGCGGAAAGTTCGCCGCAGGCAATGGAAGCAAAACGCGGGATCACGAAGGCCGCTCGATCGTGAATTGCGGGCGTGAGCCCATCGCGGCGCTGAGCAAAGGCCTGCCGCTATTCTCCGAAATCGCCGCGCCGACGCTTCTCAAGCTGATGAGCTCGAAGGCCTTTCCGGGGGTGGGGGGTGGCGCAGATCTATCGGGTGGCGTGAACCCGTCGCCGAAGGGTCGGTTGCCGGGGCAACACCTTTCCCGGATTGAGGATCGCGGACGCATCGAGCGTGTCCTTGACCCGATGCATCAGCGCCAGCTTGACCGGGTTCGATGTGGCTGACAGTGACCCCACTCTCTTGGTGCCGATCCCATGCTCGGCAGAGAATGACCCGCCGATCGTAACTATGTCCCTGTAGAGCACCTTCTCAATGGCTTTCGCCTTTTCGCCTGCAATGTCACTGCCAGCCGCGTTGAGGACGATATGGAGATTTCCGTCAGCAAGATGGCCGAACACGTAGGGATCGAACGTGGCATCCAGTCCCCTGAGATCTGCAAGACAGCGATTAAGATAAGACCCGACTTGCGATAGAGGAACCGAGACATCGTAGGATGGTGCGCTCGGATGCTTTCGGTAGATGAGGTCCGTGTCTTCGCGCAGTCGCCAAAGATCCATCTCCTGCGCACCTGAGGATGCAATGACGGCTGAGGCGTCGGGGTGATCCTCGATGACGTCTTCATAGATACGTCCCAGTTCCGATTGCAACGCTCCCTCCTCGGCCCCGCTTAGTGAAACCAGCAGGTTGACCGGATGCTCGGCATTGTAGTCCGAGACAGACCAACGATGATGGCCGGATGTCAGACGGAAATAGGTGTTCCAGATCGCTTCCGCAGCGCGTAGTTGACCGTACTCGGCGTCGAGACCTCGACGAACTGTCTCGAGCGCTGCATCAACTGACGGTAAACCGAAGAGGACAGTGGCCGTGGCAAAGGGCTGGGGCTCAAGCTTGACGGCAATACGCGTTATGATGCCGAGTGTTCCTTCGGCTCCCACAAAGAGATGTTTCAGATCATAGCCGGCCGCGTTTTTCACGACCCGTGTAAGATCGGAATAGATCGAGCCATCCGCGAGCACGGCCTCCAGGCCAAGAATGCGATGCCGCATGACCCCAAACCGAAAGGCTGCAATACCCCCGGCATTCGTCGAGGCCATACCTCCGATCGTTGCCGAACCGCGCGATGGCAAATCGATCCCTGTTTCAAGTCGATGCTCCGCGGCCGCCACTTGCAGCGCTTGCAGTGTCACGCCGGCCTCCACGACCGCAACCCGCTCGATTGGTGAAATATCCAGGATTCGATTGAGGCGGGCGGTTGAAAGCACCAGTTCGCCCGGCCGAGACATCGCCCCGCCTACGAGCCCGGTTCGTCCTCCCTGGGTGACGAGCGAGATCCCGTTGGCGAGGCAACATTTGACGACGGCGGCAACCTCATCGGTCGTTCTCGGGTAGACCACGGCGCCTGCCCCGAGATTTTCAGGTGCAACTCCGTGGTCGACCGTGGCAATGGCCTCCCCGTCCTTGAGATTTTCGTCACCAACAATTCTACGAATTTCGTCTTTGAATTCGGGCTGTAGGCGATCCATTCGATGTTACCTGTTGGTGGATGTCGAGAACGGTGAGATGTCTGCGGCAGACTTGTTCAGGCAGTTTCGGTTTTGAGCGCGCCACTCTTCTTTGCCGTCCAGGTGGCGATGAAGTCCATGAGCTCAGGGTTGAGGCAGTCATAGGGCTCAATACCAAGCTCTCGCAGGCGGGCACGTACGCCATCCATCTTTGCCGGATCGTATCCGCTTTCGATGATCGAAGACACGAAAGCCGCAAACCCCGGCTTCGCCCAGCCCGTTTCCTGGAACCGCTCAGGATGCAAGAAGGAAAGCCCCTTGAACGGATGGTCGCGTTCGACCGGGCCGTACATGTGCACGCCGCAGTCCTTGCAGGCGTGGCGCAGAATAAGAGCGGTCGGGTCCACGACAGCGAGCTTGTCGCCGTTTTCGAGTATCTCGACATTGTCCGTCGGCGCGACGGCGACGACCGAGAAGACAGCACCATCGGGCTTCCAGCACTTGGTACAGCCGCATGCATGGTTATGGGCAATGTCGCCCCTGATCCGGATCTTCACAGGGTTGCTCGCGCAGTTGCACACAAGTGTGCCGCCCGAGAAGGCTGCATCGGTCGCCTGGAAACCGGAATCGAGGGATGGATGTATCGCAACGCTTGGCATGGGCTTCTCCTCCTTCATGGCCGGCGCGGTATGCCCGGCAGATCATTGGCATCGCCGGGCGGACGCTTGGCGATGTGATGAACGGATTGCATTCGTGATGCGGTCTTGAACCCGCGCTCAGTATACCACGACGCTGCGGATGCTTTCGCCGGAATGCATCAGTTCGAAGCCCTTGTTGATGTCTTCGAGCGGCATCGTGTGGGTGATCATCGGATCGATCTCGATCTTGCCCTCCATGTACCAGTCGACGATCTTCGGCACATCGGTGCGGCCGCGGGCGCCGCCAAAGGCGGTACCCATCCAGCTGCGGCCGGTGACGAGCTGGAACGGACGGGTGGAGATCTCCTGGCCAGCGCCGGCAACGCCGATGACCACCGACTTGCCCCAGCCACGATGCGAGGCTTCGAGCGCCTGGCGCATCACCTTGGTGTTGCCGGTGCAATCGAAGGTATAATCGGCACCGCCGATCTGGTCGGCCCCGCGCTTCGTCATGTTGACGAGGTAGGGCACGATATCGTCGCCAACCTCCTTCGGATTGACGAAGTGGGTCATGCCGAAGCGTTCGCCCCAGGCTTTCTTGTCGTTGTTGAGATCGACGCCGATGATCATGTCGGCGCCGGCAAGCCTGAGCCCCTGGATGACATTGAGGCCGATGCCGCCGAGGCCGAAGACGATCGCGGTCGCACCCATCTCGACCTTGGCCGTGTTGATCACCGCGCCGATGCCGGTGGTGACGCCACAGCCGATGTAGCAGATCTTGTCGAACGGCGCGTCGGGATTGACCTTGGCCAGCGCGATCTCCGGCAGCACGGTGTAATTGGCGAAGGTGGAGCAGCCCATATAGTGATGGATCTTGTCCTTGCCGATCGAAAAGCGCGAGGTGCCATCCGGCATCAGGCCCTGGCCCTGGGTCGAGCGGATNAAGGTGGAGCAGCCCATATAGTGATGGATCTTGTCCTTGCCGATCGAAAAGCGCGAGGTGCCATCCGGCATCAGGCCCTGGCCCTGGGTCGAGCGGATCGCCGTGCACAGGTTGGTCTTGCGCGACAGGCACGACGGGCAGGAGCGGCATTCCGGCGTATAGAGCGGGATGACATGGTCGCCCTTCTTGACCGAGGTCACGCCCGGGCCGACATCAACGACGACGCCGGCACCCTCATGGCCGAGGATCGCCGGGAACAGACCTTCGGGGTCGGCGCCGGAAAGCGTGAAATCGTCGGTGTGGCAGATGCCGGTCGCCTTGACCTCGATCAGNTCATGGCCGAGGATCGCCGGGAACAGACCTTCGGGGTCGGCGCCGGAAAGCGTGAAATCGTCGGTGTGGCAGATGCCGGTCGCCTTGACCTCGATCAGCACCTCGCCGGCCCGCGGGCCTTCGAGCTGAACGGTCATCACTTCCAGCGGCTTGCCGGCCTGAACGGCGACGGCGGCGCGTACATCCATGGACATTTCTCTTTCCTTTTAACGTTTTCGGCCATTTCAGGCAGTAGGCCTATCGGGGCAGGTAGCGCGTAAGATGGGCTTCCAGGAGCCGTACGAGCGTGATCAGCACCAGATTGATCAGGAGATAGAGCACACCGGCGATGGCGAATATTTCGAGGATTGCATAGGTCTGGCTCATCAGCCGCTTTGCATGGCCGGTGATCTCCAGGACGGTGATGGTGGAGGCGAGGCTCGTACCCTTGACGACGAGCACAAGCTCGTTGCCGTAGGCCGGCAGCGCTTGCCTGATGGCGAGGGGAAACGTGATCCGGCGAAAGCGCAGGAGCCGCGACATGCCGCAGGCCTGAGCGGCTTCGACGAGCCCTCCGGGAATGGACATGAGGCCGCCGCGCAGGATTTCCGACGTATAGGCCGCCGTGTTGAGTGCCAGCGCCATAACAGCGCAATGGGCGCCATCGCCGACGATCCACCAGAGCATGGGGTTGTCGCGCACGAAGGAAAGCTGGCCGAGGCCGTAGTAGAAGAGAAAGAGCTGGACCAGTAGCGGCGTGCCGCGGAAAACGGTGCTGTAGCTTTTGGCAAAACTGCTCAGAGCCGTGTTTTTCGACAGGCGCATGACCGCAAGCGCCAGACCGAGATTGAAGCCGATGACGATCGAAGTGACCGTCAGGACAGCGGTGAGCCACAGCCCCTTGGCAAGGGTCGGAACTGCGAGGCGAACGAGTTCGAAATCCATGGCCTATTTCCTCGTACGGGGACGCAGAAGGCGTTCGATCCAATCGAAACCACCCTGGCTGATCAGCGTGATTGCGAGGTAGACGACAGCGGCGATGAGATAAAAGATGAAGGGATGGCGGGTCGAACCCGCCCCGACGAAGGCCGCGCGCATCAGTTCCTGCAAACCGACCACGGAGACAAGCGCGGTGTCTTTGATCGTGGTCTGCCAGACATTGTTCATACCCGGTACCGCGATCCGCAGCATCTGTGGGGCGATAATGCGGCGGAAGATGCGCCTGCCTGGAATCCCAAGCGCCCGCGCCGCTTCGATATGTCCGGCCGGTATGGCAGCCAGAGCCCCCCGCACGACCTCCGTCGAATAGGCCCCCGATATGGCTGCGATTGCAACGACTGCGATGGTGAAGGCGTAGCCGTTGCCAGCCAGACCTTCATAGCCAAACGCCGCGGCGACCTGGGCTACGAATTCCACGGAGGAAAAGAAGAGGAGATAGATGATCAGGAGTTCCGGGACGCCGCGCACGATCGACGTGTAGACGTCCACGACAAGCGTGAGCGGAAACAGCCGCGCCCATTTCATCAGGCCGCAGGCAACGCCGATGACGATGCCGAAGGCCATGCTCGTGACCCCAAGGGCGACGGTGATCGCCGCGCCGCGCAGGATTGCGGAGATCCAGCCGCCGTCCCATACCTGCCATAATCCAAGTTCCATCGAACCCGCCCAACCTTCGCATTGTCCTGTCGGATGAAGCCCCCCGAAGAAGGATCGACCTGACGGCCTTTCCTCACCCGGGAGACGTCGTGTTGGTGTTACTGGCAGGGACGGGAGATGTCCGTCTTGAACCAGGTCTGGCTCGTATTGCCGATCGAGCCGTCAGCGACCAACTCGCAGAGCGCCTCGTCGATGCGGGCCTTCAGCTCGGTATTCTCCTGCGAAATGCCGACGCCGATGCCTTCGCCAAGCGTCGGATCGAAAGTGCTGAGCACCTTCACATCGACGAACTGGAAGTCCTTGCCATCCGGGCGCGCCAGGAAATCCTGAAGGGCGGAGGCATCGGCGAAGGCGGCCTCGACGCGGCCGCTGGCGAGATCGATCTGCATCTGGTCGAGCGTGTCGTAGGTCTTCAGGACGGCGGAGGAGGCGCGCTTTTCCACGAAATGGGCATGGGTCGTGCCGGCCTGGACGCCGACCGTGCGGCCGTCGAGCGATTTCAGCAGCGCATCGATGTCCTTGATGCCGGCGAGATCGGAATCCTTCTTCACCACGAACATGTTTGCGAGTTCCGCATAGCCGACCGAGAAGTTGATCTGCTTCTTGCGTTCAGCCGTGATCGACATGCCGGAAATGATGATGTCGAAACGTTTGGCTTTGAGCGCCGGAATGAGACCGTCAAAGGCCTGCACGACGAAATGGCACTTCATCTTCAGCTTGGCGCAGAGCAGGGTCCCGACATCGGCGTCGAAACCCGTCACGTTACCGGCGGAGTCTGCCATGCTCCATGGCGGATACTCGCCTTCCGTCCCGATCGACAATTCGCCCTCGGCGGCCTGGGCCGCGGCGAGACCGGCGGCGAAGAACGTGGCGAGCAATAGACTTTTGAGCTTCATGTTTTGGTTCCCCATGTTGAGCTTTCTTGTTGGGTCTCGTCCGGAGAGATCCCCGGACGGGTGATGGCGCAGGAATGTCAGAGCGTACGGGCCAGGAACTGGCGCATGCGTTCGGAGCGCGGGTTGGTGAAGACCTCCGCCGGGGCACCCTCCTCCTCCACCTTTCCCTGATGGAGGAAGAGGATCTTGTGCGAGACCTCGCGCGCGAACTGCATTTCGTGCGTCACGAGGATCATCGTATTTCCTTCTTCGGCCAGTTGCCGGATCACGCGCAGCACCTCGCCGACAAGCTCGGGATCGAGCGCGGAGGTCGGCTCGTCGAGGAGGATGAGCTTGGGGCGCATGGCGAGCGTTCGGGCGATGGCGGCGCGCTGCTGCTGACCGCCCGACAGCTGGCCTGGATACTGGTCGTGCTTGTCGGAGAGGCCGACTTTCTTCAGGAGCGCATGGGCATGGTCGACAGCCGCCTGCCGCTCTTCCTTCAGGACATGCCGCGGCGCCTCGATGATGTTTTCGAGAACTGTCATGTGCGGCCAGAGATTGAAGTTCTGGAACACCATGCCGACGCGTGAGCGGATGCGCTCGACCTGCCGCATGTCGGCCGGCGCGGCGCTGCCGTCCGACGTCTTCTTCATGCGGATTTCCTCGCCATCGATAACGATGCGCCCGTCGTTTGGCTGTTCGAGCAAATTGATGCAGCGCAGGAACGTGCTCTTTCCCGAACCGGAGGAGCCGATCATCGACACGACCTCGCCCGGTTGCGCGGAGATGTTGACGCCGTTGAGCACGGGGAGGGGACCGAAGCGCTTGTGGATGTCGTGCACTTCGATCGCCGGCCTTTCGTCAAGCCTTGGACCGCTAGCTTCCGGGTGGGCGACGACGGTGACGGCCGGCGCCGCAGGAACCGGCTTTTCGGCACCTGCGCCGCCGACCGACTTGAGGTCTGCGAAGGCACGGTCGAAATGGCGCAGCGAAGCGGCAAGACAAGTGCGCTGCCAGTCAGCGTCCTCCGGAATGAAGGCGGCGCGCAGGGTTTCCTTGATCCTGCTGCCGAGCGGGGTATCGATCTTGCTGAACAAGTGAAGCCAGTTGTCCGCCTGAACCGCATCCGCGACCGTGGCGCCATCGAGGGTTCCGCATTCGACCACCAACGGCAGGACGCGCGCCTTCGGCAGCGCATGTCGCACCGCGGCTGACACATAGCCGGTAGCCGTTGCGGCAATGCCGGTATCGGTCGTCGCATTTTCGCCGGTGATGACGACCGAGAGCGTCGGACCGAAGATGCGCCGCCCCCAATCCAAACCGTCGTGCTCGTTCTCAGCAACGGAGAGGAGGGCAGGATAGCCGTAAGGGCCCGCGCCCGTGTGCAGGTCGAAGACGACGACCTCGGTGGCCTGCTGCGCGAACGTCGACAGGATCTCGATGAGCGTCCGGTTGGACCAGACGGGACCGTCGCCGCCATAGAACAGGCCATTCGGAAAGTCGTACTGGCCGGCTTCAACGATCGGGGCGATGCCGGCATAGCCGCCGAGCCGTTGTTTCGCGGTCTCGTAGGCGTCCGCTGCGGCATCACGCTCTGGCCCCTCCCAGGCGCGACAGACGAGGGCATCGTGCAGGGCGGCATAGCGTTCGTTTTTCGGCGGGCTCTTCAGCCAGTCGATGAAGTTGCGGTTTAGGTCGACGTTGTCTTCGTTCACCCGGCGCGTCCAGGCCGTGCCCCAAGGGTTGATGAGGTGGATGGCTAGGACCGCGGTGTCGTCGGGGAGCTGCCAGGGCGAATTTTGTGAAAGCCAGGCAGTCTGGCAGGCCGAGCCGAAAGGACCCTCGACGCCATGGGTGCCGGAGATCAACACCAGGAGCTTCTTGGCATCATCGCGTCCAAGATAGGCAACGTCGGTCGCCAGACGCTCGCCGTTCGGTCCGTGCAGCGGATGCAGGTATTCGACGACACTAGCCCCAGCGGTGCGCGCGGCGGAGAGAAACCGGGCGCGCAGGGCCGAGAAATCGCCGGCGAAAAGACCGGATGGCGTTGAAGGGGACATGCGAGGGGGCTCCCGGTTTGCTTTGTGCTGACGTGCGTTTGCGCTCATTGTTCGTTCCCGTGGGGTCGCGGCCCGACCCCTTCTTGTGTGTCGGATTGGAGGGGACGTCGCAGGCGTCTCCTCATCCTTCACGCTTGGCGAGGGCGCGAAGCGCGTCGAGAAAGCGGTCGTTTTCCGAGGGCGTGCCGATCGTCACACGGATGAAGGCCTCGTAACCCTCTTCTTTCCACGGCTTGACGATGATGCCCTTCGACAGGAAGTGATTCAGCGCCGCCCGGCTGTCCCAGCCGACGTCGATGAACAGGAAGTTCGTCTGCGATCGGGCCACCGAAAGCCCCATGGCGGCAACGGCATCGGCCACACGTGCCCGCTCGCGTTTCAATGCGGCAACCGAAGAGCGCATCCATGCCTCGTCCGCCAGTGCGGCGACGGCTGCGACCTGCGCGGCAGCATTGACGTTGAACGGTGTCTTGGCCGCGGTCACGGCGCGCGCGAGCCGCGCATCGGACATCACAGCATAACCGACACGCAGGCCGGCAAGGCCGTAGGCCTTGGAAAAGGTTCGCAATACGACCCAGGACAGGCCCGTGGCCGAGAGCGCGGCGAGGCCGTCAGGCATGTCTTCGTCCGTGAACTCGAAATAGGCCTCGTCTAGAACGAGAAGCGTCTGCGGCGTGACCGCCGCGAGAATGCGCTCCAGGCTTTCGCGGTCGAGCGCCGGGCCGACCGGATTGGAGGGGGAGGAGAGGAAGAAAATCACCGGCGCCCGCTCGAGCATGGCGACGATCGCCGGTATGTCGAAGTTCAGATCTGTCCGCATGCCGACCTTCACGACCTTGGCGCCATTGGCCAGCGCCTCGATCTCGTGCAGCCCAAAACCGGGACAGACTGTCGCCGCGAGGGCACCGGGACGCAGCACGGCGCGACAGACCGCGGCGATCATCTCCTCCGAGCCGTTACCGGCCACGATGCGTTCAGCGGGAACGCCGAGCTTATGGCTGAGCACCGCCCGCAGCACCGTGCAGGCCGGGTCGCTGTAGCGCGACGGATTGAGGTTGGCGAGCGCCGCCGCGACATCCGGCGAACAGCCATCCGGGTTTTCATTGCTGGCAAGGGCAGCGATGTCCTGCCGACCGCTGTGCTTTTGTGCGGCGGCGATGCTCATGCCGGCATTGTACGGCGGCAGGCCTGCTACATGCGGATTGAGCGGGATTTCGGTATGGAGCGGTTTCGTCACGGATCCTCCTTCGGGGATTGGACACCCTGGTTCAGGCCGCAGCCTCTTGTTCTGAGCGCGTCAGAGATCGAGCACGATCGAGGATTTCGGCCTGGTGCAGCACAACAGCACCCGGTCGTCCGGCATCGCGTCGAGCGGCTCCTCGAAATAGTCGACCTCGCCTGAGACGAGACCCTGTTCGCAAGTCCCGCAAACCCCCGCCCTGCAGGAGAATTCAGGCTCGATGCCCCGTGCCTCCAGGAAGGCAAGGATGGATTCGCTCGTCCCGTCCCAGGCAAGGCTGCGCCCCGACTTCTGGAGCACGATGCGTGGGCCGTCCCCCTCGGTGGCTGGCTCGGCGGCGCGCGCCATCGCGGGCCGCGCCGTCATCTGCCCGGCCTCCGACAACAGGCTCGCCGGCCCGAAGAATTCGTAGGCGATGCGTTCCTTCCTCACTCCGAGACCAGTCAGAATGCCGTAGATGGCCCGCATGAAGGGCGGTGGCCCGCACATGTAGATATCGTAGTCGTCGAGCGGCAGAAGGCTCTGAAGCGTGGTGCGCGTCAGGAAACCCGTCGAGTGGCACCGGGCGACCGCGAGATCGCCGGTCTCGGCGAAACGGTAGCAGAAGTGTACGGCGATGCCGGACCGCTGGGCGGCGAGTTGCTCGACTTCCTCTCGCAACGCATGAACGGCCGCGCTGTCGCAGGCGTGGATGAACCAGACGGGGCGGTCGCTTTCCCTTGCCAGCACATTCAGCATCGAGACCGTCGGTGTCAGCCCGACGCCGCCAGAAAGAAGCACGACAGGCCCCGAACTCGCGCTGTCGAGCTTAAAGGCACCGCGCGGCGGGTCAATCTCGACGACGGCGCCGGGCTCGATCTCGTCATGGAGCCAGCAGGAGCTCAGGCCATCCGGCACGTCCTGCGACGGTGCGGCCTCACGCTTCACGGTTATCCGGTACGTGCCTTCCTCGCGCGGGGACGAGGAGACCGTATAGTTGCGCAGGACATGGCCACCCTTGCGGTCGGGAACGCGCATCGTCAGGAACTGTCCCGCCTCGAACGGCCGCCAGTGCTGCCGTTCGAGAGGGGCAAGGCGGAAAGACGTGATCGTGGTGCTTTCGCGCACCTTCGAGACAACTTCGAAGGGGCGAAAGCGCGAGGCCGCGGCATCGAGCATCCGGATTGATCCTTATTCAGCCGCTTCGCTGGTCGTGTCGGCTTTCGCCTCGGCGGCAATCATCTGGGCCAGCTTGCGGCGAAAGCGCATCGGGCCGACGTCGATCTTCAGGTCGAGGTTCGGTGTCTGCATGTTGGCCATTGCGTGATGGACCGCCTCCAGCACGACGCGATCCTCTTCGAAGGCGCCCCGTACGGATTTTGCGAATCTCTCGGAAACCTTGGCGTCGTCCGGCGCGAAGTTGCGCATCTGGAACCAATAGTATTTGGTCCGGTTTTCATCGACCGGCGTCATGAAGTTGTAGCTGTCCATGAGGAAGGTGTTTTCTGGCAGGACGCGGCCTTCCCCGCCGGTGTGGGCCGGCGCGAAGATGGCCTTAATGATCGCGTTGCTCGGATAGCGCACCTCGTAGTGCTGCTTGCGGTCGGTGTTGCCCTCGAATTGCAGGAAAGGCGCGTAGAACGGGGCCGGTTCGGAATCGATCATCCAGCGCCAGACGGTGACGCCGTCGTCCTTCACGGTCGTCTCGAGCGGCGTTTCCTCACAGGCCGAGCTGGCGAAGGACGACTGATGGACCCAGGCGACATGTGACGGGTCGAGCAGGTTGTCCGTCATGTAGAGGTAATTGCAGTTGAGCGTCATGGACTCGCCGCGATTGATTCCCCAGGCGGGATTGCCGAAATACTCGACTTCGAAGATTTCCTTCGGATCCGCCTTCTCGGCATCGCCCATCCAGATCCAAAGCAGGCCGTAGCGCTCGTGGACTGGGTAAGATCGCACCTTGGCGACATGCGGAATGCGCTCGGCGCCCGGAACCCGCGTGCAGGAGCCCGAACAATCGAAGGTCAGGCCGTGATAGCCGCATTCCACGTCGTCACCTTTGATGCGGCCCATGGACAGCGGCAGCTTCCGATGGGGACAGGCATCCTCTAGCGCGGCGGCATGGCCATCCTGCTTGCGGTAAAGAACGATGTGTTCGCCGAGGATCGTGACGGATTTCAGCTCGCGGCCGACTTCTTGGTCCCAGGCTGCGACGTACCAGGCATTCTTGAGAAACATTTCGCTCTCCTTGCGTTTTGTTAAGCGAATGTCCGCCGTTTTTTTTGTGCCAACAAGTTGCCAGCTCCTGCGTTCTTTTTTAGATTTTCTAAATTGAGCGACCTGTCCGAGGAGTGCCTAACGATGTCGAACCCGTCCTTGCGCGGCCTGCAAGCCTTTGAGGCGATCGGACGATGTGGCTCGGTCAGCGCCGCTGCGGAGGATCTCGGTGTAACGCCCGGCGCCGTCAGCCAACTGGTACGAAACCTGGAGCAATGTCTTGGGCTCACGCTTTTGGAGCGACGTGGGCGGCGGGTCGAATTGTCGTCATGGGGGCGGCTGTATTACCGGGAAGTCGCGAAAGGCTTTCAGCAGCTCTCCCATGCCGCCAATATTCTCACGCGCGCCAGGAACGAGACCGGGATCGTCCTCAGTGCCTTGACCTCGGTCGCCAACAGGTGGGTCGGTCGCAAGATTTTCGACTGGCAGTCCCTCTGTCCGGAATCCAGTGTGCGCATTCTCGGCCAGGAGCAAGAGCCCCGCATCGGTATCGAGCAGGTGGACTTCCGCATTACCTACGGCCGGCGCGCCTATGCGCACGAGCATGTTGCAAATCTGTTCACCGACTGGGTCGTACCGGTCTGTTCGCCCGCGTTGATCGCCAACCGTGTCCTCGACAGTCCGCAGGCCATTCTCAAATTCCCGCTGCTAAACGTGGAATGGGAGGCGGATTACAAGGCTTCGCCGCAATGGAGGGACTGGGCCTCCTTGGTGCATGCCGATGGCCGCCAAACGTTCTCTGGCCTTTCCTTTGCCTTGTCGAGCAGCGCCATTGACGCGGCGGTGAACGGTAGGGGATTCGTTCTCGCACAGGTTTCGATGGTACTGGATGAGGTTGCCTCCGGCGCCTTGATGGTTCCCTTCGACATTCGCATGCAACTGTCCGAAAGCTACTACTTAGCCTGGGACCGGACGGCTCTCGAAAAGCCGTTCGGGCAAAAATTTCACAAATGGCTAATCGGGGTAGCGAGACAACAGGAGCTGCTGTCCGCTCCGGCTAAAGGCGCAGCCACCTGACGTGAAGTATTGTCACGGCTGCTCTACGCGGGCTCTTGCCCGCCATCAATCGACGAGCCGCATCACTTGAATGCTCCTTGGGGACTTCCCGAGGCGCAAGTTCAATGGGGAGGCTTCAACGAGAGTGTCGGTTTCTATCAGGGGACGACTTTCTCAAGCACCGCGCAAAGCTGATCGATGCGGTGACGACGACTACTCCAAACCAAACAACTCGACGGAGAGCAGCCGTATAAAGCTCCGCTTCGCGGTGCGCTACCAGATTGGCTTCCCTGGACCGGACGACCCCGGGGAAATTGGTATCCATCGTCGCCTTTGAGATCCGCTATCAGATCGTCGACGTTCTCTACCGTCAGGCCAACGTTAGCCTTGGCAGCTTTCCCACAGCCAATAAGTGTTACCGCCTTGAGGCGCTTTCCCGACCTGAGGCGTGACCTGCAGCAGAATAGGTAACGACGGTCACCGAGCAGTGCCGACTTTCTTAGCCGGCTTGAAAAGCGGTTGACAAAGCGCGACCATGTATACTTTATAAATACAAGAAGTATGCAGTAGGAGGAGGCGTGCGATGTCATCGACCGGGGAGCCACGAAACCAACCGCTCTGGGCGGAGAAAATAACAGGATTGTCCCAGGCGCTCCTGCGCGGTGAGAAGTTCCTGGCCGGGATTTTCATAACGGTGCTGCTGGCGCTGATTTTGGTGAATGTCGTCACCCGATTCGCCAAAGTGCCAATCTACTGGATCGACGAGGCCTCGATCTTCTCCATGATCTGGCTTGGCTTTATCGGGGCTTCGGTCATGACGCGGCTGCGGATCGATTTCGCCGTCACGCTTCTGTCGGATCAACTGTCACCCAAATGGGTCGCGCGGCTGCGCGCCTTTTCCACCGCAATATCGCTGACTTTTGCGACCGGCTTTGCGGTGGTGTGCTGGATCTGGCTGGATCCGCTGGGCATCGCTTCCCACGGTTTCGACGCTCAGGCTTTTGCCGCCGAAACGTTCAACTTCCTCTACACCGAGCGAACCCAGACGCTGGAATGGCCGACCTGGATCGTCAACCTGATTCTGCCGATCTTCGCTCTCACGCTCATCGTCCACAATGCTGCAAACCTGCTTGAAGACCTCGGCATCGCGCGCAAACGCGTACAGGTCTCGCTGACGACTGCAGAAGGAGCCGCCTGATGTTTACCTTCGGCGCATTCGTTGCCCTCATGCTAGTCGGCCTGCCGATCTCCATTGTGCTTTGCCTCACGGCGGCGGCGTATATCTGGCAAAGCGACAATACGGTCCTGTTCGTCTCCTTTCCCACCCAAATGTTCATGGGTCTCGACAGCTACGGCTTGATCGCCATTCCGCTGTTCATTCTCATCGGCGAGATCATGAACGGCGGCGGCATCACGCGGCGTATCATCGACATGGCCATGGCATTCGTCGGCGCGCTCAAGGGCGGCCTTGCCTATGTGAACCTGCTCGCAAACATGTTCGTGGCGTCCATTCTCGGCTCGGCCGCGGCCCAGGTTGCGCTGATGTCGCAGATGATCGTCCCGGAAATGGAAAAGAAGGGCTATGACAAGACCTTCGCTGCCGGTCTGACCGCCTATGCCGGCATGCTGGGGCCGATCATTCCCCCTTCCATCATGTTCGTCGTCTACAGCGTCATCGCGCAGGTTCCCGTCGGAACCATGCTGGCCGCCGGTATCATTCCCGGCGTCATTCTTACCATCGCCTTTTGTGTGGTGATCGCGCTTATGGGATACGTCTACAACTACCCGCGCGGCACCAGCCTGCCGATGAGCGAGCGTGTGACCATCACGCTGAAGGCCGCGCCGACACTGATCATCCCGCTGATCATCGTGGGATCGATCGTGACCGGGCTTGCTAATCCGACCGAAGCCGCGGCCATGGGCGTGGTTGCCGCAATCCTCGTCGGGCGTTTCGTGACCGGCGATCTCCGCCTGAAGCAGCTTCCCGAGATGTTCGTCAAGGCAGGGGTCCTGTCGGCCGGCATTCTGTTCCTGATCGCTGCGGCTGCCGTCTTTTCCTGGGTTCTCGTCTACGGAATGGTTCCCCAGCACGTGGCGGAATGGATCCAGACGATCGCGAAAGACCCGGTGACGTTTATGCTGCTGGTCAATGTGATCCTGCTCGTCATCGGCACGGTCATCGATGGCGCGCCGGGGCTGATCATGACCGTTCCGATCCTGCTGCCGATCGCGACGGAAGTCTACGGCATCGATCCGGTGCATTTCGGCGTCGTCGCCGTGATCAACCTGGTCCTCGGCTTTCTGTCCCCGCCGGTCGGCTTGAATTTCTTCATTGCCGCCGCAGTAACGGGGGCGAAGCCCGGCAAGATGTTCATCGTAACGCTGCCGTTTTTCCTGATCTGCTGCGTCATCCTCGTGCTGCTTTCGATCTTCCCGGCACTGTCGACCTACTTCTCCTAGCCCACAAACTCACAACAGAGGGAACCTGCAATGAACATTACGCGTCGTACTTTGATGAAGAGCGTCTCGCTGGGAGCCGCGATGGGGATGTCCGCGCCGTCGATTCTGCGTGCACAGACTGCAAAGATCTATCGTCTCGGCATCACCACGCCACCGGGCCACCCCTGGAACCTTGCGGCTGAAGCCGTCGGCAAGCGTCTGGCCGAAGAAACAAACGGGCGCCTCGCGATCCAGGTCTTCCCTTCGAACCAGCTCGGCAACGAAGGCGCCATGCTGCAGCAGATGCAGTCCGGTGCGTTGGATCTCGGCTGGATCATGACCGCGGAACTCGGCTCGCGCATTCCCCAGATCGCGGCCATCAATGCGCCGTGGCTCGTCAAGAGCACCGAGAAGGTCGCTGCGCTCGTTCGTCACCCTGCCGCAATCAAGCTGCTGGACGTACTGCCTGCCCAAACCGGCACGATTGGACTTGGTTACGGCATCACCACCCTGCGCGTCGTCTTCACCGGCCAGGAAACCGGCGGCATTGAAGATATCAAGGGTATGAAGCTGCGTATCAACACGACGCCGGCCTACCGTGACTTCTATCAGCTGCTCGGCGCAGCGCCGACGCCAATCCCGACGCCGCAGGTGTTTGACGCTATGTCCAACGGGCAGGTGGACGGACTTGAAGCCGACCTGGATCTCTCCTGGAACCAGCGATATGACAAGGTCGCCAAGACCATGCTGCGCATGAACGCCATCTTCATGCCCTGTGTCGCGCTGGCTTCCGGCCGCATATGGAAGGGCGTTCCCGAAGCGGATCGCGAACTCATCGCCCGCCTTACCCGCGAGGAGCTCGACAAACAGATCGACGCGACCGTCGCAAAGGAAGCCACCCTCCTGCAGAACTTCAAGAATACCGGTATCAAGATCGTCGATATAGACCTGCAGAACACCGCCGAGATCATCGCCGCCTATGACGAGATCTGGCTGCCGAAGGCGCCGGTTCTGAAGGAGCTTCGGGAAGTCGGCGCAAGCCTCTGACGGAAGCAGTTTCACGTATCAATACGGCTTTCCCTTCGGGGGAAAGCCGTATTGGCAAAGTCGAACATACCGCCGCCCTTGAGCACGGAACGCCGGACGCGGACGGCGGGGATCACACCATTTGCCTGAGGCCGTCGGCAACTTGCCGCACCGAACTCATCCATCGAGCATCGCGCTATATTCCGGATGCTTTACCGCGAAGGCGGCCATGAACGGGCATTTGGCGATAATGCGAGCTTGTCTTTGGCGGAGCGTCTCGAAGACCCCACGCGCCAGCCGTGTGCCGATGCCTTGCCCGGAAAGTGCCTGTGGAACCTCCGTGTGGGTAAGAACGACCCGGCCGTCTTCGTTGCGGTAATAGGCAACGGCAAGCTCATCGCCGACAGCAAGCTCGAAGCGTGATGCCGCGACATTGTCGGTGATCGTGCCGTTCATTGTCTCACTCCAATCGTTCTCTTCGGCGGACGGTCGCCTGGGGCGGGTCTCGCTCAATTCAGCGTGCGGCCAAGATGGATCGTCAAACACGGCAGGGGAAGGGAATTTTTGCCTTTGCGATCGGCAAAAACTGGCTCCTCGTCGGTCAAATCCTCCACACGCAGGCCGGCGATTTCCGATTGTCTACGTCCACCTGCCTGATCGCGCAGATCAATCAGGCGGTTACTGGCGCAGGTCGCCAGCAACAGGACGAGAGTATCACCCGTAACGGCCTTTTTTGCTCTTTCGCTGACGTGGGCGATTGCTGGCTCTCACGGCCAATCTGAGTGCACTTTTAAGCGATGGTGCGTCGAAGTACCCGGTGAGGCCGCGCCAGTCCTTCCTTGCCGAGCTCGGCATGCAGTGCTGCGACTGTTTCAGCCAAGAAAGCATTCTGCGCGGGCGGCCCGACGACGCTGACGCGAGGCAAGGCTGTTGCGGAACCGGCCGAGGTATCCGCACTTACGCAAAGGACTGTCGGCATCGACTTGATTAGCGTAAGCTAACGTTAGGGGTACAGTGATGCACCGCGTGGTCACCATAGCTGTTGCCGCGCTTGCGGCTATCTACATCTGCCCCGCGCAGGCGGAGGTAGTGATCGGGGTTTCGGCCGCGATGACCGGACGGCTCGCGTGGATCGGCGAGCAGGGTCAGCGTGGGGCAGAGATGGCCGTAGCCGACATCAATGCGGCGGGCGGCGTCCTTGGCCAGCAGGTGCGCGTCATCAACGTCGACGATTTCTGCGATCCCGAGCAGGCCGTGGCGGCAGCCAAGAAACTGGTGGCTGACGGAGTGGTGTTCGTCGTCGGACATTACTGCTCCGGCGCCTCGATCCCGGCATCAAAGATCTATGAGGAGGCGGCGGTTCTGCAGATTTCACCAGGATCGACCAATCCGCTGTTGACCGAACAGGGCCGTGACAACGTTTTTCGAGTCATAGGTCGCGACGATAAGCAGGGGATCGTGGCCGGCAACTACCTGGCCGATGAATGGGGCGAAAAGAAAATCGCGATCCTTCACGACGGCACGACCTATGGTATGGGTCTCGCCGGTGAGACAAGAAAGCAGTTGAACAAGCGGGGCGTAACCGAAGCTGTCTACGACGCATACACGCCTGCTAAGAACGACTATTCGGCGGAGATCGCTGCGTTACAGGCCGCTGGTATCGCCGTTTTGTATGTCGGCGGGTATCATGCCGAGGTTGCGTTGATTGTACGCGCTGCACGCGACCGCGCCTACGCGCTTCAGGTCATCTCCGGCGACGCCCTGGCTACCGAAGAGTTTGCGCTGATCGCCGGCCCGGGAGCCGAGGGGACCCTCTTTACGTTCTCCGCGGACCCGCGGCGAAACCCCGAAGCTGCCCCGGTGGTGGAGCGGTTCCGTGCCGAAAACTTCGAGCCCGCAGGTTACACACTGCTGAGCTACGCTGCCGTCCAACTCTGGGCGCAAGCGGTCGATAAGGCAGCCTCGCTCGAACTGCCGGCGGTCATCGCGACACTGCGCGGACAGGAGTTCGACACTGTGCTCGGCCCGGTCGATTTCGACGACAAGGGCGACCTCACGAACCAAAGCTGGGTGTGGTACGTCTGGCGGGGTGGAGAGTATGTGCCGGTTGAATAGCAGCCCGCCACACGCCGCCGCGTCACTTCAGATTAAGTGTCGCCGCGATGCTTGAACGCCTAGGCATACGCGGCCGCCTGTTGCTGGCTTTCTTCGGCATCAGCACCTTCGCGGTGCTCGCGACGGCAGCTGCTCTTTATGCCTTCCTCCAGGTAGGCGAGGTTGTCGACAGCATAACAAAGGATCGGGTGCCGTCGGCGCTGGCGTCCCTCCAACTGTCGCGTCAAGCCGAGCGGGTCGCGGCAACTGCTCCGTCTGTACTGAATTCAACGAGCAAGGTACGGCACAACGAGGTCTCGGCTGCGATCGGGGTCGAGATGGCGCGCCTAGAGGAACTGCTTGCCGCGCTCAAGGGGGGCACGCTTGGCACGGCGGCGGTGGCCGAGATCGAGGCGGCGGTGCTTGGTCTGCGGCGAAACCTCGACGCACTCGACGACCTTGTCGCCGCCAAGCTCACCGTAGTCGCGCGCAAGGAGGAGTTGTTACGTCGCTTATCGGCTACGACAATTGCAGGCCAACGCCTTCTGGCGGCTGGCATCCTGGTGATGAATTCCAAGCTTGCGCAATGGAGAACTGTCGCGGCCGACGCGTCGCTCGCCTCAGACCGACGCGCGGCGGCGACTTCCGACCTGGTCGAGGCGATTAAGGGCTACATCCCCCAGCAGAGGGCACACCAGGAGATATCCGCCGTCAACGACGCGCTGGTTAAGTTGGCGAACGCGCCGACGCCAGGCGATCTTGCATTGATGCTCTTTCCGCTGCGCCGGTCGCTCGCCGTCCTCGAAACGGTTTCAGCCGAGATCGACGAGAAGCTACGGTCCCGCTTCCAACAGCGGGTGGGCGAGTTCAAGGCGCTGATCGATGGTGGCAACAGCATACCGAAGGCTAGACAGGACGAGTTTGCCGTCCTGGCTGAGGGCGAAAAACTTCTGGCCGAAAACAATCGGCTGTCCCGCAGTCTCACCGCTGCTGTCGATCGCCTTGTCGCTGCGGCAAACCGTGAGATCTCCTCGTCCGGTCTCGAGGCCGCGGTCGTCCAGCGCTACGGCACCGGCGTTGTCCTTGGCTCGGCCGTTCTCAGCCTGTTGAGTTCGATTCTGATTGTCTGGCTCTATGTCGACCGCAGTCTTCTCGCCCGTCTGGGAAGCGTGAGCCAGGGCATGCTCGCGATCGCCGACGGCAATCTTTGTGCGCCATTGCCTGCCGCGGGCCACGACGAAATCGGCCGCATGGCTGAGGCGCTCAGGCTGTTCCGGGACACGGCTGTCGAGATCGAGGAAAAGAATCTGCGCGAGGTTGCTGAAGCACGCCAACGGCTCGTAGATGCCATCGAGAGCATCTCGGAGGGGTTCGCTCTCTATGACGTGGAGGACCGGCTCGTTCTCAGCAACAGCCGCTACCGCGAACTGCTCTACAGCGATGTTGCGATCGAATTGACGCCCGGCACCACATTCGAGCACATCATCCGCCGGTCCGCCGAGCGCGGCTACATCAAGGATGCCGAGGGGCGCCTCGAGGAATGGGTCGCCGAGCGGCTCTCCCGGCACCGCAATCCTGGTGAACCGTGGGTGCAGCGGCGAAGTGACGAGCGATGGATAATGATAGGCGAGCGCCGCATCACAGGCGGCGGCACGGTGGCCGTTTACTCGGACATCACGGAGTTGAAAAAGCGGGAGGAGAACCTCGCGGAGAAATCCGCAGCCCTCGAGGCGCTGTCGAGCAAGCTGGCGAAGTATCTGGCACCACAAGTATACAACTCGATATTCACCGGCCGTCAGGACGTCAGGATCGCCAGCCAGCGGAAGAAGCTGACGATATGCTTCTCGGACATTGCCGGCTTTACCGAGACCACCGACAAGATGGAGTCCGAGGATCTCACCCAGCTCCTCAATCACTACCTGACGGAAATGTCGAAAATTGCTTTGGAACACGGCGCCACCATCGACAAGTATGTCGGCGACGCGATCCTGATGTTTTTCGGGGACCCGGAGACCCGCGGCGTCAAGGAGGACGCGCTCGCCTGTGTTGAGATGGCTCTCGCCATGCAGAAACGGATGAGCGAACTTTCAGAAATCTGGCGCGACATCGGCATTGAAACGCCGCTACGATGCCGCATCGGCATTCATACCGACTACTGCACGGTCGGCAACTTCGGCAGTGAAGATCGGATGGACTACACGATAATCGGCGGCGCCGTGAATCTCGCCTCGCGCCTCGAGCAGGAGGCGCCGGCGGGGGCAGTGCTCATTTCCTATGAGACCTTTGCGCAAGTGAAGGACACAATCGCTTGTGTCGAGCTGGGGCATGTCCAGATCAGGGGTATCGCCTATCCCGTCGCCACATATCGTGTCCTCGATCTGAAGACCAATCTGGTCGCCGCACGCAGCGCCGTTCGAACCGAGCTGCCGCATCTCAGACTAGAAGCGGAACCCGAGTTGATGTCTGCTGGCGAGCGAGATGAAGCCGCGACTGCGCTTCGCGACGTGCTCGATCGACTTTGCCACAAGCCTGGGTAGCGTGGTTCGCTCGAACCCGGATCGACGACTACTACTGCGGTCACTTCGTCGACCAGCAGTGATGTATCGTCCCCATCGGGAGCTGAACTGCCCGGGTCTGCTACAGCCTGAGGCCCCCAGCATCGGCGGCTCCAATTCGGGCAGGATCTGCCATGGCCTCAGACGAGGCCTCGGGGATGCGCACAATCTGTGCTGTTCTAGCGATCTAATGATCGATTTTCATTCCCGGCCCATCTGAAACCGTGATGGTGGAACTCCCGTCCAGCGTTTGAACGTGAGCGTGAAGTGCGCGGAATCACCTTTGATGTGGGCAGAGATAACGAATCCGACCACCGCCTCACCGGAGACCAAGCCAATCTATCGCGTTTTTGAGGCCGCCGGGAATGCTGCGGACATATTATGATCCGGATTTCGGCCGGCACAGTCCCTACATTCCTATCAATTGAGATCACATTCCGACGTGGGCGAACATACGACGGTGTTCGGGAATTGAGAATTGTGATCACGCAATATGCAATAGTAGCGAATGCTAATACAGACTCTCAAAATAATGCTCCTGATGTGGTAAAATCGGCTTTGGGAGCAGCGCCGGCTCGAGGAGATGCCGGACGGCGTTTCAAGTTGTCGCGTGTCTGTTCGCATGGGCGTCGAGCTCGCATCTCCGCCGTACCGGATAGGGTAGGGCCCCCTACGAAAAAGCGGCCTTTGGATATCAACTCGGAATGGGAGGTGTACGATGGTTCGCAAACTGTTTCTCGTCTTAGCTGCCGCGGCGTCCGCGCTGGCGATCAACGGGGTCGCATGGGCCGATTTCACAGTCCTCGTGCCATCGAGCAGCGAGGGTGACGGCCTTAGGGCTGCTGCCGACGACTACTCGAAGATGAAGGGCACGAAGGTGGAGATCGTGCAGGCGCCTTATGCCAATGTGTTCGAACAGGGCGCCAATGCGGGGGCAACCAAATCCGGCGTGTTCGACATCATCTTGATGGATGACCCGTGGATTCCGTTTTTCGCCGAGAACGGACACCTCGAGGATTTGACGCCATACTTCAAGAATGCGGGCATGGAAGGCCCGGACAACGACTTCCTGTCGAAGTCGCTGGCGATCTGTCGCACCCCTTACAATACGGGACCTTATGTGTGCCTGCCCTATGTGGGAAACGCCCAGATGTTCTTCTATGACGCCGCCAAGTACAAGGAAGCTGGCGTCGAGGCTCCCAAGACCTGGGATGACGTATTGAAGGCGAGCCAGACCCTAACCAAGAACGGCGGAGGTCGCTATTTCGGTTATGTCTTCCGGGGCGGCCAGGGTAACCCGGTCGTGGCCGACTTCATGCCGATCTTCTGGTCCTACGGCGCCAATATGTTTAACGAGGATCGCACGAAGGTGACGATCGATACGCCGGAAGGCGCGGCCGCGATGAAGATGTTCATGGCGCTCCGCGACGTTTCTCCAAAGGGGATCGAGAGCTACAATGCCAACGAAGTGGGTACGGCGCTTGCTGCTGGTGCCGCCGCCTCGTCTATCAACTGGCCGAACTGGGTTGCGACCTTTGAGGATCCGAGCCAGTCGAAGATGGTTGGCAAGATTTCCTACGCCCCAATTCCGGCGGGCACGAAACCGGGCAGCTCCGAAATCGGCCATTGGACCATGGGCATCATGTCGGCCTCCAAGAATAAACAGGAGGCCTTCGACTTCATGGTCTGGGCGACCTCGGCTGAGCAGATCAAGATTTCCGCCACCCGCGGCAATCCGCCTGTCCGAGCCTCGGTCTTTGCCGATCCGGAACTGACCTCGCAGGAACAGTTCCGACACTATCCGGTGTTGATGGAGGCGATCCAGGCCTCGACGCCTCGTCCACGCCATCCGAAGTGGCCGGAGATCGAGAATGCCTTCGGTATAGAGCTTTCCAAGGCCGTCGCAGGCACGATTACGCCAGAGGAGGCGCTGAAGAGCTCACAGGCAGCAGTCGAAGAGATTACGGGCCTTAAATAGGCGGCGATGCGATCTGCGCGGAGCGGGGTTTTTGGGCCCCGCTCCCATGGTGGTGACGGCAATTACCCGTAGCGCTCGCGGGGTTTGAGGTGCGTATGGACAAGCTGTTCACGGGAGGGAGATGTTGACGCCCGATCAAGGCACATTGACCACGCCGCTTCGCATGGGCGGCGGTCTGGAGCGTTGGGCAGAGCGCCATTTGCGGATCCTCATGCTTGCGCCAACGGTCCTCATATTGCTCGGGCTGACGATCTTTCCCAGCCTCTATATGTTCTATGCCGCGGTTCACAAAATCAGCCCGAACCCCGATCTGCCCTGGGAGTTCGTCGGCACCGACAATTTTGCTCGACTGCTTTCCGACACGCAATTTCACGTCGCACTCTGGAACACGACTGTCTTTACAGTCGTGGCAGTGACGACCGAATTCCTCCTCGGTCTCGGCCTGGCGCTGCTCCTCGATAAATTCATCCGCCGACTAGCCTTTCTCAAAACCGTCCTGATGATCCCCATGATGCTGCCGCCGGTCGCCGTCGCGATCACCTGGAAGATCATCTACGAGCCACAGTTTGGCGTCCTCAACGAAATCATGTTCCGTCTCGGTCTTCCACTGCAAGCCTGGGCGGGCGACGTGAACCTCGCGATGTTTTCGATCATCGTTGCCGATGTTTGGCAGTGGACGCCCTTCATTTTTCTTCTGATGTTGGCGGGGCTGGCAAGCCTGCCGGTCGAACCCTACGAGGCCGCAGCGCTCGACGGCGCCTCGTCATGGCGGCAGTTCTGGGATCTGACGCTGCCCTTCCTGAAGCCGGTCATCGCCATTGCCTTGCTCCTGCGCGTCATGGATGCGCTGCGCCTTTTCGACCTGGTCTTCATCCTGACGGGGGGAGGTCCGGCAGACCGAACGAAGGTCTTGAGTCTATACATCTATCAGGTCGCCTACCGCTTCGCCGATCCCGGCTACGCTGCGGCGATCTCGCTCTTCGTGCTGTTCGTGACGATCGCGCTGAGCACCTGGTTCATGAAGCGCATGCGGCTGGCGGAGTGAGGCGACGATGGCGACGATAAGAACACGCAGCCGGGTCCGGGAGATGCTTCTCAGACTATCCGCCTATCTGGCGATCCTCATCGCGCTGATCTTGACGCTGTTTCCCGTTTATTGGATCGCGGCGAATTCGTTCAAGTTCGACATCGACATCTTCGCAGTACCGCCCGAATGGCTGCCGCGCAACCCGACATTGAAGCACTACGACGAAGCGTTCATCCAGCGGCCGTTCCTGCGCTACGCATTGAACAGCTTGCTCGTTGCGGCCGGAACCACGATCATTTCCGTAGGCTTTGGCACGATGGCTGGCTATGCCTTGGCGCGCTTCAGCTATCCGTGGCAGTGGCGAAAGCAGATTTCGTTCTGGATCCTCTCGACGCGCATGATGCCTCCTATCGTCAGCATCATTCCGCTGTACCTGTTTTTCAACTACTTCGACATGCTCAACACGAAGTCGGCGCTCATCGTCGCCTATACCGCCTTCAACCTGCCGTTCGCGACGTGGATGATGAAGAGTTATTTCCAGGACCTGCCGGTCGAACTGGAAGAGGCCGCGATCGTCGACGGGGACACGCGCTGGGGCGCATTCCTGCATGTCGCTTTGCCGCTCGCGCGTCCAGGGCTCGCGGCGACGGCCATCTTCTGCCTGATCATCTCGTGGAACGAGTTCCTGCTTTCCCTGATCATCACGCTCACCGAGCAGTCGCAGACGCTTCCGATCGGCATCGCCGGGCGGGTGACGCAGTACAAGACCTATTGGGGGGAAATCAGCGCCGCCGGGTTCATGGCCTGCGTGCCGATCGTCATCTTCGCTTTCATCGTTCAGAAGCATCTTGTCCGGGGGCTGTCTCTCGGGGCCGTCAAGGGGTGAGACCATGGCGTCCGTCACGTTCACCAATGTCTCCAAGAAGTTCGGCGAATTCATCGCGGTCGCCGACTTCAATCTAGAGGTCCGGGACAAGGAGTTTCTCGTCCTGCTCGGCCCCTCCGGTTGCGGCAAGACGACGACGATGCGCATGGTTGCCGGTCTCGAGGAGGCGACATCGGGCGATATCTACATCGATGCGGAACGCATCAATGGCGTCCTTCCAAAATATCGCGACGTCGCGATGGTCTTCCAGTCATATGCCTTGTATCCGCACCTCAGTGTCGAGGACAATATCGGCTATCCACTGAAGATCCGCAAAGTGCCCCCAGCCGAATACAAGCGACGAATAGCCGAGGTCGCGCGGCGCGTTGAACTCGACACGATGTTGTCGCGTCTGCCGAAGGAACTCTCCGGCGGTCAGCGCCAGCGCGTGGCACTCGCCCGCGCCATCGTCCGCACGCCACGTGTTTTTCTGATGGACGAGCCGCTTTCCAATCTCGACGCCAAGCTTCGTACTCAAATGCGCGCCGAGCTGAAGCATCTCCAGCATGAACTGCAGGTCACGACGATCTATGTCACCCACGATCAGATAGAGGCGATGACACTCGCCCACCGCGTGGCCGTGATGAACAAGGGCGTGATCGAGCAGCTCGGAACGCCGAGGGAAATCTACAACGATCCGCGCACCCTCTTCGTTGCCGGATTTATCGGCTCGCCGCCGATGAATCTGATCCCCGGGGAGGTGACAAACGGCGTGTTCGTTAGGGCCGGCCTAAGGGTGGCGGGTCTTGGGCGGGCAAACATCTCTTCCGCCGTTCTCGGTGTGCGTCCAGAGGACGTCCATGCGGCCGGAGCCGAGGATGCCGACGTCAATCTGGTTGCGCCGATCTATTCGGTGGAGCTCACGGGCGAGAACACGCTTGTAAGCCTGCAGTTAGGCGGCCAACTGATGACTTTGCGCGCCGACAAGAACTTCGCTGGCCAGATTGATCAGCGGATCGGCGTGAAGGTTGCGACAGATCGCGTCTTTCTGTTCGATGGAGGGACACAATACCGTGTCGACTTCTGACATCTGGACGGCGGCGATTGCAATCACAGTGGCATTCGCCGCGGCCGCCGCCGATGCCGGTCCCATCGACGGCAATCCGCTGATCGAGATCCCTGCCGGCGCGTTCGTCTTCGGTCGTGACGACGGCCCCGAAAATGAACACCCGCGCCGCGTTCTGTGGGGGCGGGCCTTTGCGATCAACCGTACCGAGATCACGAACCGACAATACGGACGCTTCATCGATCAGACCGGTCACCGCCCCGCCTTCTACGCAAATCACCCGGTTCTGGGATTGGACGACCGGCCGGTCGTCGGGGTGAGTTGGGGAGACGCCGATGCTTTTTGCAGTCACTACGGGTTGGCGCTGCCGTCGGAGCAACAATACGAGAGAGCGGCACGCGGAACGACGGGCAGCGCATTTCCGTGGGGCACGGCCTCTGGGGACTTGGTGCGGGCAAATTCCGGCGCGGATATCTGCTGCTCCGGCGACGCGCGCGACGGTTATCCGATGACCGCGCCAGCAGAATCCTTCGCCGATGGTGCAAGCAGCGATGGCGTCCTCAATCTTGTCGGCAATGTCTGGGAGTGGACCAGCGATGTTTACGCGCCCTATGACGGTGGGGCTGCGGCAAACGTTACGGGGCTATACCGCGTGCTTCGCGGTGGCTCCTGGAACAGCGATGCACGCCACCTTACGACGACCTATCGCCTCGCCTACAATCCGGAATTTCGTTTCTCAGCCAATGGTGGCTTCCGATGCATTCGCTCCGCGGCTTGACAATCGTTGCCAGTCTTCTGTTCCTGGCAGTCGGCGCCAGCGCAGAGCCGGCAGTCGCACCCGGCTACCGGCTAGAGACCGTTAACCTGCCGGGCGCCGCGTTCGCCGGTATGTCCCGCGACGGCGAGGCTCTGCTCGTCACCGATCTGGCCAGCGGCCGGCTTTATCGCGGCGACTTAGATGGTAAGCTCGTCGCATTCGGTCCGGTCTTTTCGCATGGCCTCGATGTGATCGGCGACCCAACCGGTCCCTATCGTGTCGTGCGTGCCGGCGACGTCCTTGTTGTCGCCCAAGGGTGGACGCCGGCCAACTCCGACGCAGGCCCATATGACCACGCCCTCATTGCGATCGATGGGGCTGGCGCGGTCCGCGTCATCAGCAGCGATTTCTGGAATCCGTTCGACTTCATCTTGGCGAACGGCGTCTACTACGTGATCGATGCCGCGCGAAACAGTGTCGAACGGGTGCAAACGGATGGGCAGAAGAACACGATCATGACGTTCCGCCGTATGGCCGAGGCGGCGACGGCACTGCAGGATCTTTCGCCGACAGAGTTCGCAACCGGGAACAGCTATGAAGTCGATGCTGTGCCGACCGGGATCGGGCTGCGCGACCGACGCCTTTATGTCGCGCTGTTCGGCGGCTTTCCTTTCCTTGCCGGTGCTGGAAAGATCGTATCGATCCCCGAAACCGGTGGCGCGTCAAATCCGCGACTTGACGTCGATGGCCTGAATGCGCCCGTTGCTATCGCCTTCGACAATGATGGAGCGATGCTTGTTCTCGAACATGGTATCTACGATCAGCCGGAAGGTTTCCGGAAAGGCAGCGGTCGTTTGCTCAGACTCGACACAATGACGGGCAGCCGAAAGATCATTCTCGACGCCTTGACACGACCGGTGTCCGTCCTCGTCTGGGACGAGCGGCGGCTCGTCGTTTCCGATCTGGGCGGCAACCTCCATTTTCTGACACGTGAATAGGCGCACTGACTACCAGTGTGACGACCTATCGAGGCGAAGAGGGTGTCGGGTCGCACTTCAAATGGGCAACGAGTGCTTCACCGCTGACAACTGCGCGAATGCCGCCGCAACCGTAGTAACCGCATATGATGATGGTTTAACGCCAAGCAATTGAAAGCATATTCCACGATGGACAACATGGGTCAGTCGGATCGATCAAGTTGGCGACGTTGCGGTGCAGGAACACCTCGCCAGACTCCAGGCCGGCGATGACGTTGGCCGCACGCTGCTATCGGAACACCCGATCCATAGATACTCTGCCGCTGCAGTTCCGACAAACGCTCGCGTCGGCTTTCAAGGCTCTTCTCTCTTCTGACCAAATCCTGTTTCTATCGAAGAGTTCTGCGATCATCAGATGCTCCTGCTGGTGAAGACACCAGCCTTCCTTGGCCAACATGTGTCAAATCTAAACCTGAAACCCGTCACCCATGGCTCTTCCAGGCAAGGGAAATCAATCCGCACGAAACATCAATGCGAAGAAGGGACGCTCTGGCAGCGACACGACGGTCGCGGAGAGTCAGGTTATCGGCATCAAAGCGGCGGTTGTGGAACACGTCGAGAATCAACTCTCTCGTTCGCTGCGCTCCGAGTTGCCGATGGGGGCGCAGGGGCGGGGGCAACTCTCCGAAGCATGCCGTCCTCTCGTCGTCCTGGTGCTGGTCCTGCTGGGCACGTGAACTGATCGATGCACCCTGATCGTTCATAAAGATTGTCAATCCTTGTAGGATTGGGTGGCGAAAGGATGCACACATGCATATCTCTTTGACCGAAAAGCTCGATGAATATGTCCGCGATAAGGTGGCGTCGGGCCTCTACAACAATGCCTCGGAGGTGATCCGCGAGGCGCTGCGTCTCAAGATTGCGGGGGAAGAATCGGATGCGGCGAAGCTGCAGCAACTGCGCGAGGCGCTGGATCCTGCCTGGCGTCAGGCCGACGCGGGCGCTTGTGTCCCCTTTGATCTGACCGCGATTCTCGATGAACTCGACCAGGAAACGGCGCATGCCTGAATTTGCGATCACGCCGCTTGCTCGTGAGGATGTGAAGGAAATCGGCCGCTACACCCAGCGAACTTGGGGAGTGGCGCAGCGCGATTTGTATCTGCGTGGGTTCGCCGCTCTGTTTGAGCGCCTACGCACCGGCGCGATCGTCGGCCGGTTTGAGCGGCATCTATAGCCCTCTCCAATGCGACAGCCGGTCGTGGCCAGTTAAAAGTGAGAATGCGGCTGAACCTCGGTCCGATTGGGGCTGTCTGCGGGGTGGTCATTTCGTGCCGGCGTTTTTGTTCATCTAAGAATTAAGTGCGGGAAAGGCAGAAGAAAGGCGTTGATGCCAACCGAAGCGATCGCGATAGAGCGATACTGAAACGTCCAATGGTTGCCGCCTTCACGATTGTCATACAAAGGACGAGCGCGGCAACCGCCGTTGATGCTGGGGAACCTTACCTGGCCTTTGTCGTTCAGTTCTCAATAGGCTCAACTGAACTCTATTGAGGAGGCGGACATGCAAAAGTCCATTCATAATCTTTTGGCGGCAGGCCTGCTCTCGGTCGGCGCCCTCTCAGCCGTTTCATCCACGTCGTCGGCGCAGTCCCTCGACCTCTACATCGGCCCGGACGGACGTCCTGAGCTGCGCGATAGAGATCTGGACCGTCGATACTACGAGGACGAGTACGAGCGGCCCGGCTGTAGCGAGCGGCAAGCGCTTCGTCGTGCATCGAGACTTGGACTACGTGATCCGGAAATTCAGACCGTGACACGCAGACAAATCGTCATCGATGGCGAACGGCGCGGGCGGTTCGTGACAGTCGCATTTGCTAACCGGCCCGGCTGTCCGCGCCTCGGCTAAGCGTGCTGCTTCATTAAACAGGCTGGACCGCCGCAAGTGCTCTATCATCGGCCAGTCAGTCAGTTCATCACAGGCTTCATCGCCTGGACTGATGGCATCATGCCCCCGAGCGTAGTCATGTCGTTCAAGCAAAAGGCTGAGTTGGGCCGGTGGCGGGTTGCGTGAACCAGCGCGGTCCAGTGTCAGACATGAATATGTGGTCTTCGAGCCGGATACCGAACTGACCTGGTACGACGATCATCGGTTCGTTGGAGAAGCACATGCCGGCACGAAGGCGCGTGCCGTTACCGCGCACGATGTAAGGTTCTTCGTGGATCTCGAGGCCCAGACCATGACCGGCCCGATGGGGTAGGCCCGGTAATCTATAATCCGGACCAAGGCCCTCGCGCACGAGCACCGCTCGGGCCGCCTCATCCAGCATGCGAGCCTCCACGCCGATCTGCGCGGCTTCGAAGACCGCCTGTTGTGCCTCGCGCTCGATCGACCAGACGCGCTCAAACTCTGCGTCCGCCTCGTCCAGCATGTAGGTGCGGGTGAGGTCCGAGTGATAGCCGTCGATGCGTGTTCCCGTATCGACGAGGATCGCCTGTCCCTTCTCAAGCACCTGGTCGCCATCTGCCCCATGAGGCAGGGATGTGGCGGTTCCGAATGATACGATACAAAAGGTCGAGCCACCGGAGGCGCCGAGCGCGCGATGTTGTTCATCGATATAGCGCACGACATCGGAGGCCCGTATACCCGGCTCCATCATGACGTGCGCGCGTTTGTGAACCTCGAGGGTGAGATCCATCGCGTACTGGATCAGCGCGATTTCGGCTGCTGACTTGCAGAGCCTGAGATCACGGATCAAACGAGCACCATCACCGATGCGATCAACGCCGAGATTCCTGACGAGCTCATGATAGGCAAACAGCGGCAGCGCATCGTCGAGCGCGAGCTTATCAGTGGCTGCAAGCAGTGAAGCAATGAGCCGAGCGGGGCTTTCCTCTTCCTCCCAAGTGGCGATTTCGCCAGGCAGGTGCGGCAGTGTTTCCACGCGACTGCGCTCGAAACCCGGAACGATGTAAGTAAGTGTCGTGGGTGTCACCAGCGCACCGAGGAGACGTTCGCTTTGATGCCAGACAAGGCCAGTGAAATAGCGAAGGCTTTCTGTCGCTCCTATCAGAACGGCTGAGAAACCGGCAGCTTCCATGTTTTCGCGCAATCTTCCCAGTCGCGCATGTTTTTCCGTAGCGGAGATCGAGGCAGGGCGGGATGGCAAAGGCATGTCGGCTCCTATGTCAGAATCTTTGAGGTTTTTGCCAATGTACGAGGCCAAAACCCAACTGTCGATTTTATATATTTTCTATGTAGGCAATTTGTCGACAAGGATATTGGCGCGCGACACCCACCAAACGAAACGAAGGGAACAGAAGCCGATGTTCTTGTTCTGTGCTGAAAATTCGCTGAATGTACAAGGGGAACGCTGGCGGTCGCTTTCAGCGAAAGAACTCGAGATGCCCGAAGTCTTTTGCGCTCAACCGCAATGCTGTAGGTGTACAGCTATCGACCTAAGCGGGAATCATCGGGGAGAACAGCGCATGGAACTTCTGACGCTTCAAAATTTTGCGGGTTGTGTCGGCCAGGCGTTTGATCTGTCTCTTGGCGAGAGCACCGTGCCGCTGACCTTGGCGGAAGCTTCTCCGGGCACAACACAGATCCTGCCTGGCATGCGGCGCGCGCCTTTTTCCCTGGTGTTCCGCAGCAGTTCGGCGATCGTCCTGCCGCAGCAGATCTACCGCCTGAGGAATGCGTCGCTCGGCGCGCTGGAGATCTTCCTCGTACCGGTCGCCAGGGACAAGCAGGGCATCGTCTACCAGGCCGTATTCAATTGATGAGGTGAAAGGCGGTCAGAGACGCCCAGTCTCGGCGAGGTTGCAGCAAGACCATTCCATCTGGACGTGAGAACCACCATTCTCCTCGGCTCGAAAACCAAGACGATGGTAGAGAGCCTGCGCCCGGAAGTTATGCTGCTCGACGTGCAGGACGACGGCCTCGCAATCGGACACCGTCGCCTCGTGCTGAATGGCCGCCAACAGCGTGGTTCCGTGGCCTTGACGGCGCCATTGCGGCAAAACACCGATATCGACGATGAGCCAACGCTCCTTCTTCGCATCAAGATAGACGCGGCCGGCTGGCTCGCCTCCGATCTCGACAACGAGAAAATCTGTGTCGGGAAACGTCGCCATGTAGTGGCGATGCTGGAACAGGAACTGCTGTTGGAGAAAGGCGTGTTTCTGTTCGATTGACCAAGGCACCGCCGCCAGTTCCTCCGCTCGAAACGACCGGTAGAGCTGTAGCAGAAACGGAAAATCCTCGGATGTGGCGTGGCGCAAGGACATGCCCGCGACCGGCAGGCGAGGCGGATCGAGGCGTGCCGGAAATCCGATCGTGGCAATGTCGGCTGGCAACATCACCCGAACGACGGGAAGGTGCCGTTAAGGGCAATGCAGAAGTTCACGGCAAGATAAGGCTGTCGGTTTTCATGCGGCAGGTTGTTGCCCGCCAAGCCGATCATATTTGACGCGAATTGGGCATTCGGCTGAGCGTCCTTTGCCGTGACCGAGCTCTCGATGGGCACGGTCAACGCGTTGCCGGCAGAAGGTGCGCTTGCCCGTTTTGCCATGTCGGTCTGGTTGTAGATCGTGAACCCGTGCGTATGCGCCGGCATTTCCGACGTGCTCAGTGTGACGTTGTTTTCGCCGACAACCTCGCCGAGCGTGTGTTGCGAGAGCCCCGGTGCCATGCCCTGAGTGAAGCCGGCGCGGCCGGAAAAGTTTGGCAATTGAAAAGTGGAACTGCCATTGCCGCCGTAAGCTACGCCCAGTAATGAAAACAATGCCGTGTTCTGCTGAATTGCAAGCGTCGCGCCATTACAAAGCGCCCAATTGCGGGGCGCGAAATTGAAGCCAAAAAGCTGGATTTCACCAATGAAAGGCTCTGACATTTCTATTCCCTTATCGTGCAATGGGGGCTGCATCAGCTTTGCGACGGAAAGACACCGTATAGCGAGATGCAGAATTGCACCGTCAAGGTCGGCATCATATTGTCGTGGGGTTGGGTTTGTCCGGTGGGCCCGGTCGAGTTCGGGGACGTATTGAACCCATTAAGGCCAGTGACATCAGTGGCATACATCGTGTTGCCCGAGAGTGCGCCGAGTTCGGCGTTCGTTCCGATCGCGGTCGCGCTGGCTGCTGTCGTTGTCGCAAACATCGGATGGTTGTGCGGCGGCAGCTGGGTCGCGAGAAGGGTCACGGTTTCGGTGCCGCCAAGTTGGCCGGGCAAGCGCGTGCTCAGTCCTTGGCCGGTGCCCTGATGCAGGGGCACGCGACCGCGAAGGTCGGGCACGCCGAACGTATTCTGGCCGTCGCCGCCATAGGTGGTGCCAAGCAGCATGTACAGTGTGTCATATTCCGCGATTGACAGCAGCGAACCATCGCAGGCCTGCCAGCCGGTCGGCACGCGGGAAAAGCCAAACATCCGAATTTCCCCGATATAGGGAGTGCCCATTGTTATCCTCCGGCGGCTAGGTTCAATTGCGGGGCGGGTATACGCCCTGTAACGCAATGCAGAAACTGATGACGTTGAATGGCTGCATATTGGAGTGCGGCTGTCCGCCGCCCGCCGACGCGACGCTCTGGGGCGCCAGCACAACCTGCGCTTCGCCTGATGGCGCATAGATCGGCAGGGAGGTGGTACCGTAAAGCGTGTTCGTCGGGTTGCGCTGATTGGCCTCCGCAGTCGTCCCGTTGCCCTGATGTTGGTGGGCAGGAATCTGCTGCTGCATGAGGGTCACAGCTTCAATGCCACCGGCCTCTCCGATTTCATAGGGTGTCGGGTTCCAGCTGGGGTCGGCGGACGGACCGGCCGCTGCAGGCGTTCGCCCCTGCAGATTCGGCAGGGCAAAGGTGGTTGAGCCGTTGCCGCCGTAGTACGTCCCCAGCAAGGAGAACAGGGCCTGGTTCTGATTGATCCCCAAAATCTGGCCGTTGCACAGTGCAAAACCGCGCGGCGCAAAGCCGAACCCGCTCATCATGATCTGCCCCACAAAAGGTTCGCTCATGGTTGCCCCCATCCCGATAAAATTCGACGACTCTGGATTTATCCTGCGGCGCACTCTCTCTCATAACGAGCATCTTGGGAAGGGCGGTTTGACAAACTTTTTGAACGAGTTTCTCGCTAAAGTCGCACGATGCTGGGTTGTGTGACTCGAAAATACATGTCACTGGGTGAGGCGGTGAACGGACTGATCGTGACGATGGACTTGCGTCCATGTGACGTGCCGTGCGCACAAGGGCGGAACAATGGCGCAGAAATCGTTTGGTTGGGCAAACCTGGTGTGCGGATATCGCACGAACGTGGCCCACCTCCTTGCTTTGGTGATGTTTGCCTGCCTGGCGGCGCTGTGGCCGATATCAGCGGCTCAGGCGGCCTGTATTTCACCGCAGACGGCAACTATAAGCTCGGGCGGTACGGCAACCTTTACCTGCGCGGATTTCGGCTTTATTTCGCCGGCCAACATATCCCCGTCCCACGGCAGCCTGACCTTCGGAATGCCGTCGAACACTTCGGCGCTCATCTACACTAACAACGGCGACGGTGCGACATCCGACACGTTCATCGTCAAGGATGATTTCGCGACGCCGATTACATTCAACATCACGATCAATCCGTCGACCTCCCCGCTGACGGTCACGCCCTCGAGCGTTGCCACGCCGGTGATCGGCACGTCCTATAATCAGGCGCTCAGCACGAGCGGCGGAACCGGCCCCTATACCTATTCGCTCGTCGCAGGCAGCAATCTGCCGCCCGGCCTCTCCCTTTCCTCCTCCGGTATCATCTCCGGTACGCCGACCGGCTCGGGTCCCTACAATTTTACCGTCCGTGTTGTCGATTCGACGACGCCGACGGCCAATACGCTCGATAAAGCCTACAGCGTCCTCATCGCCCCGCCTACCATCGACGTAACACCGGATGCTCTGCCGGACGGTGGTGTCGGTACGGCCTATAGCGTCCAGTTTTCTGCAAGCGGCGGCACTCCCGGCTACACCTATACCCGCGACAGCGGCAGCCTGCCCCCCGGGCTTACGCTCTCGACCAGCGGTCTCCTGACCGGCACGCCATCTGCGGTTGGCAGTTCGACCTTCAACCTGAAGGTCCAGGACAGCACCACCATCTCGACCGGCGGGGTGCACTTCATCACGCAGAACGTTACGGTCACCGTGATTGCCTTCCCGCCGTTGTCGCTGACGCCGGCAAGCGGCACAGCGCTTTCGGCCGGCGTGGTGGGAACCTCCTATTCCAACGCATCGATCTCGGCGAGCGGGGGGTCTGGCACAATCACCTACGCGGTGACCGCCGGCGCACTGCCGGCAGGCCTCGGCATCAATGGATCGACTGGCGCGATCACCGGCACGCCTACAGTGGGCGCGATTGGAACCGCGAATTTCACTGTGACGGCGACGGCTGCGACTTCCGGTTCGGCTTCGGCCAGCTACTCGATCACGGTGTCAGCTCCGCCGGTGGTGCTGACGCCGGCGAGCGGCGCTTTGACCGGCGGTACCGTGGGGGTGTCCTACTCTAACACCTCGATCTCGGCGAGCGGCGGTGTCGGGACGATCACCTATGCAATTACGGCCGGCTCGCTGCCGGCGGGTCTTTCCATGAATACATCGACCGGTGCGATCAGCGGGACGCCGACGGCGGGCGGGTTCGGCACGGCGAACTTCACGGTGACGGCGACGGCCGCGACCACCGGTTCCGCTTCGGCTAGCTACTCGATCGCGATCGTAGCACCGCCTGTGGTGCTGACACCGGCGAGCGGCGCCTTGGCGGGCGGCACGGTTGGCGTTGTGTATCCGGGTGTGTCAATTTCGGCGAGCGGTGGGTTGGGGACGATCAGTTACGCCGTGACATCAGGTGTTCTTCCTGCAGGCCTCGCCCTGAACCCGTCAACCGGTGCGATCAGTGGCACGCCGACGGCGGGCGGGTTCGGCACTTTCAACTTCACGGTGACGGCAACCGGCGCAACCGCGGGCTCGGCTTCGGCCAGCTATTCCATCACGGTGGCCGCGACGCCGGTGGTGCTGACGCCGTCAGATGGTACGACGCTAACGGCGGGAACCGTTGGCTCGGCCTATTCCGACGCATCGATTTCGGCGACCGGCGGCGCGGGCGCGATCACCTATTCGGTGACCGCTGGCGGTCTGCCCGCGGGCCTCACCCTGAATGCATCGACCGGTGCAATCAACGGCACGCCGACGGCGGGCGGGTTCGGTACGGCGAATTTCGCGGTGACGGCGACGGCCGCGACCAGCGGCTCGGCTACGGCCAACTATACGATCGTGATCGGAGCACCGCCGGTGGTGGTGACGCCGGCCACAACGGCTCTGATGGCCGGCACCGTCGGTTCTGCCTACTCGCAGACGATTTCGGCAAGCGGCGGTGTGGGTGCGTTCACCTATGTGGTTAGCAGCGGAGCGCTTCCCGATGGCCTCACTCTGAATGCGTCGACCGGCGCGATCAGCGGCACGCCAACTGCCGGTGCGTTCGGTACAGCGAATTTCACGGTGACGGCGACGGCGGCAACGGCGGGTTCTGCATCGGCGACCTACTCGATTGTGGTTGGAGCTCCGCCCGTGGTGCTGACGCCGGCAACCGGCACAGCGCTTTCCGGTGGCACGGTGGGCTGGTGTCGGCACGTTCAGCTATGCGGTGACATCAGGCGCTCTTCCGGCGGGCCTTGCTCTTGATGCGGCCACCGGCGCGATATCAGGCACACCGACGGCAGCGGCACTCGGCACCGCGAATTTCACGGTGACTGTGACTGCTGCGACGAGCGGCACGGCCTCGGCGAGCTATTCGATCACGGTGGTGGCGCCACCCGTGGTGCTAACGCCAGCAAGCGGTACGGCGCTTTCGGGCGCCATGGTCGGGTTGTCCTATTCGGGTACGTCGATCTCCGCGAGCGGCGGTGTGGGTGCGTTCAGCTACACTGTAACGACCGGCGCCCTTCCGGCGGGCCTCGCCATTGATCCGGCAACCGGTGCGATATCAGGCACGCCGACGACGGCCGGCTTCGGCACGGCGAACTTCACGGTGACGGCGACAGCGGCCACGGCAGGTTCTGCCTCGGCGAACTACACGATCGTGGTGGGGGCGCCGCCGGTGGTGCTGACGCCGGCAAGCGGCACGGCGCTTTCGGCCGGCACGGTCGGTTCATCCTATTCGGACACCTCGGTCTCGGCAAGCGGCGGCGCAGGTGCGATCGGCTTTGCGGTGACCGCTGGATCCCTACCTCCCGGCCTCATGCTCAACGCATCGACCGGCGCGATCACCGGCACGCCGACTGATGCAGCGCTCGGCCAGGCGAGTTTCACGCTGACAGCGACGGCGGCAACCAGCGGTACCGCGTCGGCCAGCTACACGATTGTGGTGGGAGCGTCGGCCGTGGTGCTGATGCCGGCGAGCGGCGCTGCGCTGTCGGGTGGAACGGTGGGGATCTCCTACTCGGAGACCGCGATCTCGGCGAGCGGCGGTGTAGGCACATTCACTTATGCGGTGACCGCCGGCTCGCTTCCGGCGGGCCTGAGCATCGACACGGCGACCGGCGCGATTGCCGGCACACCGACGGTTGCAGCACTCGGCACGGCGAATTTCTCGGTTACGGCAACGGCGGCGACGAGCGGCTCGGCTGCGGCCAACTACTCGATCACCATCGCGGCCCCGCCGGTGGTGTTGACCCCGGCAAGCGGCGCATTGGTGGCCGGGATCGTCGGTTCGACCTATTCAGACACGTCGATCTCCGCGAGCGGCGGCGTGGGTACGATCAGCTATGCGGTGACGGCGGGTACGTTGCCGGCGGGCTTGACCATCGATGCGACAACAGGTGCCATCACCGGCACGCCGACGGCAGCGGCACTCGGCACGGCGAATTTCACGGTCACGGCGACGGCTGCAACCGCGGGCTCCGCCTCGACCGGCTACACGATCACAGTTGGTGCTCCGCCCGTGGTGCTGACGCCGGCAACCGGCACAGCGCTTTCCGGTGGCACGGTGGGCTCGTCCTACTCGGACACCTCAATCTCCGCGAGCGGCGGTGTCGGCACGTTCAGCTATGCGGTGACATCAGGCGCTCTTCCGGCGGGCCTTGCTCTTGATGCGGCCACCGGCGCGATATCANATCTCCGCGAGCGGCGGTGTCGGCACGTTCAGCTATGCGGTGACATCAGGCGCTCTTCCGGCGGGCCTTGCTCTTGATGCGGCCACCGGCGCGATATCAGGCACACCGACGGCGGCCGGTTTCGGCACGACGAGTTTCACCGTGACGGCAACCGCGGCGACCAGCGGTTCGGCTTCGGCCAATTACTCGATCGCCATTGGAGCGCCGGCTCTGGTGCTGACGCCGGCTACCGGCACGGCGCTTTCGGCCGGCACCGCCGGCTCGTCCTATTCGGATACGTCGATCTCGGCGAGCGGCGGTGTTGGTACGATCAGCTATACGGTGACCGCCGGATCGCTGCCGGCAGGCCTGAGCCTCAATGCGTCGAGCGGCGCGATATCAGGCACGCCGACGGCGGGCGCGCTCGGTACGGCGACCTTCACGGTAACGGCAACGGCGGCAGTAACCGGTTCCGTCTCTGCAAGCTACTCCATCGCAATCTGGGCCCCGACGCTGGTGTTGACCCCGGCAACCGGCACGGTGCTGTCAGCCGGAACGGTCGGCGTTGCCTACTCGGATACGTCGATCTCGGCGAGCGGCGGTGTTGGTACGATCAGCTATACGGTGACCGCCGGATCGCTGCCGGTGGGCCTGAGCCTGAATGCGTCGAACGGCGCGATATCAGGCACGCCGACGGTCGGCGCGATCGGCACCGCGAACTTCACGGTGACGGCGACGGCGGCGACTAGCGGCTCTGCCAATGCGAGTTATTCGATCACGGTCGCAGCGGTGCCGGTAGTTTTGACGCCGGCTACCGGCGCGACGCTTTCATCCGGCACTCTTGGCGTCGCCTATTCGGACACGTCGATTTCTGCAAGCGGCGGCGTTGGTGGGTTTACCTACGCCGTGACATCAGGCGCCTTGCCTGGCGGTCTCATGCTGGATGCGTCAAGCGGCCGCATTTCCGGAAAGCCGTCCGCTGACGGCGACTTCCGCTTCACCGTGACGGCAACGGACGCGAGCGGCGCCACAGGCCAGGCGAACTACTCGCTTTCTATCCTACCCAGCAATTTTGTCTTCAGCCCGTCTGCCGGTGCGCTGCCAGACGCGATGGTCGGCGAAGCCTATTCTTCGCGCATTTCGGCGACCGGCGGCGTTGGCGCTCTGGTCTACAGCGTCAAGAGCGGCGACCTGCCGAAAGGCATGGTTCTCAACGTCTCCACCGGGGAATTGACCGGGCCACTCGCCAGCGACGCGACGCCCGACACCTACCGCTTCACCATCGCGGTGACCGACAGCCGCGGCGCCAGCGGATCGGCCACCTATACGCTGAAGCTGAACGGACGCTCTGTCACCGCGCCGGACTTCGTCATCGACGTTCCAGCGGGTTCGGCGCCGAACAACGTTTACCTCAACAGCGGCGCGACCGGTGGCCCGTTCATCAACGCCGCAATCGCCTCGGTCGAGCCTCCGATTGCCGGCAAAGCAGAAATCGTCGAGGGGGAACTTGCGGCCGCAGGCAGCTTCACACCGGTCGGCTACTATCTCAAGTTCACGCCCAACCCATCCTATTCCGGCTCTGCGGTTGTTGGTTACACGCTGCACAGCGCGTTCGGCTCCTCCAATGTCGGCCACGTAACCTATCGGATTGCGCTCGATCGCGTGGCAGTCGGAGAAGAGATCGACGGCCTCGTGCGCGACTTCGTCCGCACACGGCAGAACCTGCTTTCGTCGACGGTCCAGGTGCCGGGCCTTCTCGATCGACGTCGGGCTGCGGCGAGTACCGATCCGGTGACGACGGCTGTAACGCCCACGGACAAGGGCGCACGGCTCGGCTTCTCCTCCAGCCTCGCCCAGATCCAGGCAGCACGTGATGCAGCCGATGCGGCTGCAGCCGGCCAAACCTTCGTGAAGACTGACCAGCTCTTTGACATCTGGGTGAACGGTAGCTTCCTGTTCCACAAGGATGAAGATGACAAAAGCGACAAATGGGGCAATTTCGCGCTGTTCTCAGTTGGTGCCGACTATCTCATCAACGACCGTGCTTTGGTCGGCCTGTCCTTCCACTACGACTACATGACGGATCCGACGGCGGAGGACGCCGAACTGACCGGCAATGGCTGGCTCGCCGGCCCCTATGCCTCGTTCGAAATTGGGCAGGGCGTCTTCCTCGACGCCAACCTGCTCTATGGCGGCTCGTCGAACGACATAGATACCGGCATCTTCGGCGGCAGCTTCGACACCAGCCGCTGGATGGCGGATGTGAAGCTCACCGGCGAATGGCAGCTCGACGAGCTCACAGTTCTGACGCCGAAACTCAGAGCCGTCTATTTCAACGAGAAGACTGACGATTACACCGTGAAGAACGCGATCGGCGAGACGATCGATCTAAAGGGCTTCATCGAGGAACAGGCGCGCTTTAGCGTGGGGTTCGACGTCGAGCGGACGCTTGAGCTGGAAAACGGGTTGACCCTGTCGCCAACGGTCGGCGCGGATGTCGGCTTTGCCTCGCTCGATGGCGAAGGTCTGTTCGGACGGGTCGAGGCCGGGCTTGCACTTTCCAACAACGACAACTGGGACCTCGACTTCTCGCTGCTGTTCAACATCGAAGGTGACGGCTCGCAGTCGGCCGGTGCCAAAATCGGCGCGCGCGTCAGCTTCTGACAAACCGCGCGATGATCGGTGATAGCGGTCAGCTGGCGGCAATAAGGCGGCGCTGACTAGTGACTGTGCGGCGATTGCTGAGACGATCACGTGGTGAGTGGGCCTGAGGCACTGACGGTCGCAAAAGGGCGGGCCACCCCAACCTCGCAGGCGACGCGTTACATCGCCTTATTCCTCAAACCTGCGAAAGCGCTTGTTCTGAACATCAGGTCGCACAATGTATCGATCGGATCCATTCCGGTCGCGGCACTCGATTTCATCGACCGGCAGAACAATACCCAGTATGGTTCTGCTGTTTCAACTCCACCCGCACGCACGGCAACACCCACCTGAAACCCCTGGCAAACTTCGTGCAGGCAATGATGCTGGCTTTCGGGTCAAATCCGCTCACATCAGGATTTTTGTCAATCAGCCGAGCGTCTGCATGGGCGTGGTAAACGATCCTCGGAATAGAATGTGAGGGTCTATTTTGCCAGATGGCAACGCGGGCATCAGACCGTCTCGAGCCGGCCGAACCGAACCGGGATGAATTGCCGCGTCTCGAGTCGTCCCGCCGAATCCTTGTCAATGACAGTCAGAAACTGTTGTTCAGAGCCCATAGGAAGAACCAAACGGCCCATTGGCTTGAGCTGCTCGAGCAAGGCCGGCGGCGCCTCCTCGGCCGCCGCCGTAACCAGGATCTTGTCGAATGGCGCGCGTTCGGGCCAACCGCCAGACCCATCGCCGATACGAATGCCGACATTTGAGATGCCGAGGCTTCGGAGGAGAGCCTCGGCATGGCTTGCAAATTCCTCGATGATTTCAACGCTCCAAACCTGCCCGGCGAGCTCCGCGAGGATTGCGGCTTGGTAGCCCAAGCCGGTGCCGATCTCGAGCACTGCCTCATGCGGTTGGGGATCAAGGAGATCGATCATGAGAGCGACCATGAAGGGCTGCGACACGGTTTTATCGAAGCCGATCGGCAGCGGCATGTCCTGATAGGCAAAGGGCGCAGCCGGTGCGGGCACAAAGAGATGCCGGGGCACCTGGAGCATCGCTGCCATCACCCGTTCATCGAACGCCGCCTTGCCGAGTTCTTCGCTTTCAAGGTCGGCATAGATTGCAATCACCTCGACCATGTGCCTGCGCAGAACCGCGAGGTGCTTTTCGTTCATTGGCTTCATGAGCGCGGGCTCTCCTCAGCCAGGTGGGTGCCAGCTAGGTTTCTCACATTAAACGGCCATGGGTGTACGATCGCAAGATCAAAAGGCCAATAATGGCCCCAGCGATCCGGCGCCTCACAGGCAAAGGCTCAGAGGGGTGGAGCTGCGGATCCAGCAGTGATGTCGTGCATTGTCCCACTCGGTCCCTTCTCTTGCGTGGACTGTCGCGCGTGGCGCAATCTCGCTCAATTCAATGGGATTCCCATCCACCATAAAAGGCTCACCGAAGCCAGGTACAGGATGGCATCTGCAAGCATTCTCTGACCGGGCTTCAAAGTGGTACCGAGCGTTTCATTCCGGCAAGGCCATTGCCGCGCGTCTTCCTGGATCATCATTTCACACCTTCCCGTGGGTTCGCGCTCCAGCCCGATGGCCGCGGCGGCGCGCATCTGACTGGCGGGATATGCGAAGCCCGGCTACATTAATCAAATGAATCAGGGCCATGTCGAATATGCGTGACGTTCATAATCTCGATCTCAATCTCGTGCGGATCTTCAATGCGGTGCTGGACGAGCGTGGCGTCACCCGGGCAGCCGAGCGCCTGCATCTGACGCAATCGGCTGTCAGCCATGCCTTGGCGCGACTGCGCGAGATCATCGGCGACGAACTGTTCATCCGCGGCTTCGACGGCATGCACCCGACGCCCCGGGCGGCCGAATTGGCGCAAGCGTTCAAACCGGCCCTCGTTCAGATCGAGGCTGCGTTGTCCGAGCCGGTTTTCAATCCGGCAACGTCCGAGGTCGAGTTTTCGATCTCGACTTCGGACTACATCACCGCAACGATTGTCCCGGATTTGATGTCGCGCATGCGCAAGGCGGCGCCGAACGCCCGCTGCCGCGTGCGCGCGCTCAGTGAAATGAACATCACCGAGGAACTCGATCGCGGAACAATCCATGTCGCCATCGGCGTTTTCGGCAAGACGCCCTCGCGCTTCGTCAGCGAACCGCTGTTTTCGGACCAAAGCGTCTGGCTGATGCGCCGGGATCATCCCGCCGCCAGGGGCGCCTTCGGCCTGCGCGAACTTTCGCTCTATCCGCAGATCGACATTCTGATCTCCGACCAGATCCAGGCGGGTGCTGGCGCGACAATCGATCAAGGCGGGCTGGAACGCGCCTATATCACCAGCAATCCGCGTCATATTGAGGCCCTGCTTGGTGCCGAAGGCCTGGTACGCAAGGTCGGAGCCACCGTTTCTCACATTTTGGCCGTGCCCTCGCTGGTGGCTGCGACCGATATGCTCGCCTTCACGCCGCTGCAATTTGCCAAGCGCGCCGCCAAGGCACTCGACCTGACCTGGCGGGAGCCGCCCTACCAGGCGCCGGCGTTTCAGATCTCCATGCTGTCACATCGCACCATGGGCGCACATCCGTCGGTGCAATGGCTGCGCAATGAACTGATCGAAAGCGCCAGGCGCTATGGCGTCGAAGAATGACGCCGGTATCTTTGATCTGCATGAATGGCACTCATTTCTCACATGCTCAATGATCATTTCATTCATTGCCGCTCAGGGCTCATATTGTCGAAATCTTGATCTGGTCCAACGGACCCAAAGGATTTACGGCAATGAACGCAGTCGTCACGGAACTTCCCGTTCAGGACAAGCGAACGGCTCCGATGCAGACCCCAGCAACCGGCCGGTCGCAGAGCGAAGAGCCGAGGCAAACGAAAAAGCAGCGCCGCAAGCGGAGCTATCTCGCCCTTACGCGCGCCGCCGTCATCGTCATGGGCATAGGTCTTGCCACGGTGATACCGCTCGGCTGGGGGCAGTGGGTGGCCGGTTTCACCGACCAATCGACTGACAACGCCTATCTGCGCGCCGACATAACGCCGGTTAGCACGCAGATCGGCGGACATGTTCGCGCCGTTCTCGTCAGGGACTTCGAGCGCGTGCACGCCGGCGATATCCTGGCCGAAATCGATCCTGCCGAATATCTGGCAAAGGTCAGCCGTGTGCGGGCTGCCGTATCGGCGGCCGAAGAGGCGATCCGCAATGTCGATAGCCGCGTGCGGTTGCAGCACCGCATCATCGCGCAGGCGCAAGCGAGCATTCAGGCGACGGCCGCAGACCGCGATCGCGCGGCCGCCGAGCATGGTCGGCAGAAGACACTCGCCCGCGACGGCTGGTCGACCGGCCAGAGGCTGGAAGAGGCGCTTGCCGCCATCCGCCGCTTCGAAGCCCAGATGATCGAGAAGCAGGCCGAAGTCGATGCCGAGCGGCAGCAGTTGGACGTGTTGGGCACGCAGCGCGAACAGGCATCGGCCGAGCTTGCCAGTCGGCGCGCCGAGCTTCAGCTTGCCGAAATCGAACTTGGCTATACCAAGGTCATCGCGCCGACCGACGGCGTCGTCAATGTGAGCAGTGTGCGTGCCGGCCAGTATGTGTCGGCTGGGACGCGCGTGATCTCCGTCGTTCCGCTGCCGAATGTCTATGTGGTGGCGAACTACAAGGAAACGCAACTCGGCAAAGTCCGGGTCGGCCAGGCCGTCACGATCGCCGTCGATATGTTTCCGGGCGAACGCCTTGCCGGCCGCATAGAGCAGATCTCGCCCGCGAGCGGTTCGGAATTCGCCCTGTTGCCTGCCGACAACGCCACCGGCAACTTCACCAAGGTCGCCCAGCGCATCGCGGTGAAGATAGCGCTGACCGATGTGCCCGAGGGGCTGCGCCAGCAGTTGCGGCCCGGCATGTCGGTCGTGTCGACCATTCACACCGATACGCCCGCGAAGCTCTGAGGACGGGGAGGGCTGACGATGACATCCGTTGCGATCGCAAAGCCTGGCGTGCCGTTGCCAAGCGTGAAAACCATCGTGGCGATCGGAGCCGTGCTTCTCGGCACCTTTACCTCGATCCTCAATTCGCGCCTGACAGAAATCGGGCTGGCGGATATCAGAGGCGCACTCGGTCTCGGCTTCGACGAAGCGTCTTGGATCACGACGGCCTATATCGTCGCCGAGGTCACCGCGATCCCGGCCGCAGTCTGGCTGCGCGGCATTCTCTCGCCGACGCGCGGGGTCATCATCGGCGCGGGGTTGTTTTCAATCTTTTCGCTCGCCGTTCCGCTCAGCCCGAACCTGCAGGTGCTTTTGACATTGCAGGCGCTGAGGGGACTGAGCGCCGGCATCCTCATTCCGATGGCTTATGCCGTCATCATGCGCCACTTGCCGCAGCAGCAGCGCCTGTATGGTCTGTCGCTCTATGCGTTGATTTCGACTGTCACACCCAGCCTTTCGGTCTCGCTCGAGGCCTGGGTGACCGATCGCCTGTCCTGGCAGTTCCTCTTCTGGCTCAATGCCGTCCCCGGCGCGCTGACAGTCTTTGCCGCCGGTTATGGCCTGGCGCACGAGCCGATCAAATATATGCGTTTCCGCAAGGTGGACGGTTTTGGGCTCCTGGCACTTTCGCTTGGTCTGGCGGCGTTGGTAACGGCGCTCGACCAGGGCAACAGGCTGGACTGGCTGCACTCGGGCCCGATCGTCGGGTTGCTTCTGGCCGGCGTGTTCCTGATCGGCGCCTACTTCATCCACGCCGTGCTGCATCCGAAGCCTGTCGTCAGTCCGAAGCTGCTTTGGCGGCGCAATGTCGGGCTCGGATTGCTGATGATGTTTGCCGTCAGGCTCGCCATCATGTCATCCGCCTTCCTGATCCCGCAATATCTGATCCGCGTTCAGGGCTACCGGGCGCTCGAAAGCGGCGGGCTGTTTCTCAATGCGGTTATCCCGCAATTGCTGCTGACGCCCGTCGTCGCCTGGCTCTGCTACAGGGTCGACCCGCGCAATCTCTTGGCCGTAGGCGGGATCCTGACCGGCGGCGGCATCCTGATGGCGGTCAATCTCAGCAGTGTCTGGGCGGCCGGCGATTTCCTGTTGCCGGTGATGCTGCAGGCGCTCGGGGCGCCGCTGCTGGCGGTGCCGACCATGGTGCTGATCACCGAAGACATCCAGTTTCAGGAAATACCCTGGATCGCTTCGCTCGTGCATATCGTCAGGACGGTCGGGTCGGCCGTCGGCATGGCGCTTGTTGCGACGGTCGTTCGCGTGCAGGAGCAGGTCCATTCCAACCTGATCGGTCTTCATGTGCACAGCGGCAACCCCGAAGCACTCTCTCGCATGGAGGCGCTCGCGCGCACCCTTCGGCCACGGGCGCCAGGCGAACAGGATGCGGTGGGCCAGGCGACGGCAATGGTCGCCAGGGTCGTGCAGCGAGAGGCCTATACAATGAGCTACGCCGACGCCTTCTTCCTGCTCGGCATCATCATGCTGCTGGCGACGGTGGCGTCGCTCGTCATGCGCCGGCCGTCGCTGCCGGGGCGATTTCTGTAGCGGCGGCAATCGTATGCAGTCCGGTAGGCACTCTGGCTGGGCGCTTACGCGCCGAGCTTCGTGCGCTCGGAAAGACGCCAGGCTCTGGGTGTCATGCCGGTCTGACGCAGGAAGAAGCGAGAGAAATAAGCGGGATCGGCGAAGCCGAGCCGGAAGCTGATCTCCTGCACGCTGCCGCGGGTGAAGACGAGCTCGCGCCGTGCTTCGTCCGTCAGCTTGCGTGCGATGATCTCGTGGGCGCTTTGGCCGGTGATGCTGCGGGCGATACGGTTGAGATGCGTCGGCGATAGGCCGATCTCGCGTGCGTAGAACGCTGCAGGCTTGTGCGTGCGATGATGTTGCTGGACGAGGCTGATGAAAAGTTCGACGCGTTGCTCGTTTTCCGTGTCGGCGGCGTCGTCCTCGACGGGTTGCGCTTCATCGAGGCGGGCGCCCAGTGTCAACGCCGACGTTAGATAGGCGTCGAGCAGATCGGTGCGGTGGCTCCGGTTGGCTTCCCACTCCGCACCCAGCCGGGCAAGGGTCAATGCCACATACCGGCTGTCGTCGCCGCCGTCGAGGCGGGTGAGACGCGGCGTCGCCATCCAGGCGCCGAGGCGGCTGCGCTCGCCGGGCGATACCCTGAGATGCGTTGCGAGGACCGTGAACACGAACCCGTCGATGTCACGGGAAAAGCGGAAGCCATGGCTGATCGCCGGCGGCACGGTGATCATCACCGGTGGGCGAATGGGGTGCGCCGTGTCGCCGAACACCGCGTCTCCTGATCCGCCGGCAATGTACAGGATCTGAAAGAAACTCTCATGGCGATGCAGCCCGATCTCCCAATGATGCTGGCTGCTGCGCGACGGGATCGTCTCACAATGCAGCCAGAAATCCGGCCGTTCCAGCGATTGTTCGCCGTAAAGCTGGTAGGTTGGAACCGTCCTTTTCATCGACCGCATCCGTTGGTGATGTTCGATTAGTGCAATTTCCTGACCGAAATGTCCATTGAGCCTGGTGGCTCTCCCGAGCAGAGTCTTGTCAAAAGTCAGTTTTGGGAGGAATGCATGCGCACACAGGTCGTCATCATCGGGTCAGGTCCATCGGGCCTTCTGCTCGGGCAATTGCTGACTGGTGCCGGCATCGACAACGTCATCCTCGATCGCGTGAGCAAGGACTACATTCTTGGCCGGGTGCGGGCCGGTGTTCTGGAAGAGGGAACGGTCAACCTGATGGACCTTGCGAAGGCCGGCAAGCGCATGCATGCCGAGGGCCTGCCGCATGACGGCTTTTCGCTCGCCTTCGATGGCCGGGATCATCGCATCGACCTCTACGACCTGACCGGCGGCAAGCGCGTGATGGTCTATGGCCAGACGGAACTGACGCGCGACCTGATGGAAGAGCGCGCGCTCACCGGCGCACCGTCGATCTACACTGCGGCAAATGTCGAGCCGCATGATTTCGATGGCCACAATCCATCCGTCACCTATGAACTGGACGGCATAAATCACCGTCTCGATTGCGATTTCATCGCCGGTTGCGACGGCTTTCACGGGATCAGCCGCAAGTCGGTTCCTGAAAAGGCGATCCGCACCTTCGAAAAAGTCTACCCCTTCGGCTGGCTCGGCATTCTTGCCGATGTCCCGCCGGTCAGCCATGAACTGATCTACGCCAACCATCCGCGTGGGTTTGCCCTTTGCTCGATGCGCTCGCAGACCCGCAGCCGCTATTACGTGCAATGCGCGCTCGACGAGAAGATCGAGGATTGGACGGATCAGCGCTTCTGGGACGAACTCAGGCGGCGATTGCCGGCGCACCATGCCGAGGCGTTGGTCACCGGCGCGTCGTTTGAAAAATCGATCGCGCCGCTCCGCTCCTTCGTCGCCGAGCCGATGCGTTTCGGGCGGCTGTTCCTGGTTGGCGACGCCGCGCATATTGTGCCGCCGACCGGTGCCAAAGGTTTGAACCTTGCGGCAAGTGACGTGCACTACCTCTTCGAAGGGCTGCTGGAACATTACCAGGACCGCTCGAATGCCGGGGTCGAGGCCTATTCGACGCATGCCCTAGCGAGAGTGTGGAAGGCCGTGCGCTTTTCCTGGTGGATGACCACGATGCTTCACCGTTTCCCGGATACCGGCGATTTCGACCAGAAGATCCAGGAGGCGGAACTCGACTATCTCACCCATTCGCGCGCCGCCTCGACAGCGCTTGCCGAAAATTATGTCGGGCTGCCGTTCTAAGCCAGGTTGTTCGCCGCGAGATCGCTGCGCAGCATGCCGTAAATGGCGGTGTCCCACCTGATATCGCCAACCCTGGCCGACGACCGCCGAACGCCTTCCTCGATAAAACCGAGCTTCAGATAGGTGCGGATTGCGGCCGTGTTGAAGGTATAGACGTTGAGTTCCAGTCGCTCGAAGCGGGCGTCTGCGAAGAAGCGCGCGATGATGCGCTGGAGGAACGGATGGGCGAGGCCTTGGCCACGAAGCCGCGGATTGATCGCCACGCGGCTGAGCCGACCGACGCCATTTTCCCAGTCGAGCGCGACCTGGGCGTGACCGGCCAGATTGTCGTCGACAATGCCGGCAAACATCCAGCGCGTCGGTGCATCCCCGGATGTCGAAGCCTGCATCTCCTCGAGCTGCGTCTCATCAAGCGGAAAGCGGAGCCCGGGCCCGCCCCATTGAATGAGCGCTTCGGCAGTCGGGAACCAGTCCAGCATGTCGGCAATGTGGTGTCCGGCGAAGATTTCGAGCTGCATTGGATCGATCGCATGGTGGTTTCGGTGAACGGATGAGGGCCGCAATCTCTGCTGACGAGGAGGTTTTGTAAAGGTGGCTCGGTATCCGTTACCGGACGACCGTCAGGCTTTCGGCGCGATAGCCGCTGCCGCCTCGCGGATGGTCTGCATCAGGATGGAAAGTGGCAGCGACGGAATGGAGTCCGCGCGCATCGTCAGGCCAACCGGGCCCTTTGTCTCGCTGGTGTCGATCGGCAGGACCGCAAGTGTGCCATCCTCGATGTCGCTGGCAACGACACCCGCCGAAATGATCCAGATCGCGTCGCTGGCGCGCACGAAGGCGCGGCCGAAGGCGTCGGAGACCGTTTCGATCTGGTTCGGCAGGCCCGGTATGCCGTTGGCAATCAGGAAGTGTTCGACGAAGGGGCGGATGATGGAGGCACGCGTCGGCATCAGCACCGGGTAGTCGCCGAGATGAGCGAAGGCCGATTGCGCGCCGGAAAGCAAGGGATGACCTGCGCGAACGGCAAAAACCACCTGTTCGGAATAGAGGTGCTCGAAGGAAAAGCCGGTCATCTTTTCCGGTGCCGCCAGCCTGCCGACGACGAGGTCGAGATCGCCGACCCGCAACTGTTCGAGAAGCACGGCATTTTCGCCGGTGACGATCTTGATCCGTGCGCCTGTATCTTCCTTCAGGAAAAGCGACATCGCCTTCGGCATGATCCGTGTCGAGACTGTCGGTAATGCTCCGATGCGCACCGGTACGCCATCACCGGAGCGCTCCTGCGAGACCGAATCGAGGCCCTGGCGCAGTGCCGTCAGTGCCGCACCGGCATGGCGAAGAAAGACCTCGCCATAGCGGGTGATCTTGATGCCGCGTCCCTCGCGCTCGAAAACGGCAACGCCCAGAACCTCCTCCAGCTCGCGGATCGTCTTGGTAACAGCCGGCTGGCTGACATGCAGAAGTTCGGCCGCCTTCATGACGCTCTTCTGCCTTGCGACCTCGACAAAAGTCTGCAGATGACGAAACTTGACCCGGGCGTCGACCATGGAATTCATAACTCTTGAGTTAATGGAATGCCGTGAAATATCATTTTACCTAACCAGATTAAACAGACAATTTGGTTGCAGAGGAGAAGCGCCGTGCAGTTTGCTCGCATTAACGACATCACAATCCACTATCAGGTCATCGGCGCCACGGCCGAGCGGCCGGTGCTGGTCTTTGCCAATTCGTTGGGCACCGACTTTCGCATCTGGCGTGATGTCATCGTCCGCCTTGCCGGCGACTATGCGATCGTTCTCTACGACAAGCGCGGCCACGGTCTCTCCGATATCGGTCCGCTCCCTTACGCGATCGAAGACCACGCCAATGACCTTGCCGGCCTGCTCGACATGCTCTCGGTCAGCCAAGCGATCGTGTGCGGCCTCTCGGTCGGCGGATTGATCGCCCAGTCGCTCTATCAGCGGCGGCCGGATCTCGTGCGGGCCCTCGTTCTCTGCGATACCGCGCACAAGATCGGCACGCCGGAACTGTGGGCGCAGCGCATCGCGGCCATCGAAGTCCATGGCATTGAGGCGATCGCCGACGGCATCCTTGAACGCTGGTTTACGCCTGAGTTCCGACGCCCTGAAAATGCAGCGTTGATAGGCTACCGCAACATGCTGATCCGCCAGTCGGTAACGGGCTATGCCGCCACCTGCGGTGCGATCCGCGATGCCGATTATACCGAAGCGGCCGGGCGCATCGCCGTGCCCGTCCTTTGCGTCGTCGGCGACCAGGACGGATCGACGCCGCCGGATGTGGTGCTTAGCACGGCTCGCCTTATTGCCGGCGCCCGCTACGAGGTTATCCGCGATGCCGGGCATATCCCTTGCGTTGAAAAGCCGGAGGCATTGACTGCGGTATTGCGCGCCTTTTTCGAGATTGTAACGCATGGAGACAACAGCCATGAGTGATGCCTTCGCGCCCTCCGACCGCTATCGCCAGGGCATGGCGACGCGGCGGGCCGTCCTTGGCGACAACCACGTGGACCGTGCGCAATCGGCCTCGACCGATTTCGACCGGCCGTTCCAGGAACTGATCACCGAGGCGGCCTGGGGACACGTCTGGTCGCGACCGACCTGGACGAAACGCGAGCGCTCGATCGTGACCATCGCGCTTCTGGCAGCACTTGGCCAGGACGAAGAGGTTGCCATGCATGTGCGTGCGACCGCCAATACCGGCGCCAGCCGTGACGATGTCTGCGAGGCGCTGTTGCATGTGGCGATCTATGCCGGCGTTCCGGCGGCGAACCACGCAATCAAGATCGTCAAACAGGTCTTTGCGGAAATGGACGCCGGCAAGGCGGCCTGACGGGAGCAACGAGATGTCCGATAGAGCCAACCGGAAGCCGGAGACCGGCGCCTTTTTTCCCCGCGACAGGAACTGGCATGCGCCGGCGCTGACGCCAGGCTACAAGACCTCCGTGCTGCGCTCGCCGCAGAAGGCGCTTTTGTCTCTCGACGGCACCATTTCCGAAATCACCGGCCCGGTCTTCGGTCATTCGATTCTGGGCGAACTCGACAACGATCTCATCCACAACTTCGCCAAGCCGGGCGAAAGCGCGATCGGCGAGCGCATCATCGTTCATGGGCGCGTACTCGACGAACGCGGCCGGTCTGTTCCCGGCGCTCTTCTTGAATTCTGGCAGGCAAATGCCGGCGGGCGCTATCGCCACAAGAAGGAAAGCTATCTCGCAGCGCTCGATCCGAATTTTGGCGGCTGCGGCCGCACGATCACCGATGAGGAAGGCTTCTATTCCTTCCGCACGATCAAGCCCGGGCCTTATCCCTGGCCGAATGGTGTCAACGACTGGCGCCCTGCCCATATCCATTTCTCGGTTTTCGGCCACGGCTTTGCCCAGCGGTTGATCACCCAGATGTATTTCGAGGGCGATCCGATGATCTGGAAGTGTCCGATCGTCAACACGATCGCCGATCGCCGTGCGATCGAGCAACTGATCGCGCCGCTCGATTGGGCAAACACCATCCCGATGGACGCGCGGGCCTACAAGTTCGATATCGTCTTGCGCGGTCGTCGCTCGACGCTGTTTGAAAACCGCATGGAGGGCAATTGATGGTCCAGGCGCTCGGCTATTTCAAGGAAACGGCGTCGCAGACAGCCGGTCCCTATGTGCATATCGGCCTCACGCCGAATTTCTGCGGCATTGGCGGCGTCTATGACGCCGACCTCGGCACAACGATGGTGAGCGAACGCACGCTCGGCGAACGCATCACCGTCAGCGGCCGGGTGCTCGATGGTACGGGGACGCCGCTTCGGGATGCGCTGGTGGAAATCTGGCAGGCAGATGCGGCAGGGCTCTACAATTCGCCGTCGGAAATGCGCGGCGCGGCGGATCCGAGCTTCTCCGGCTGGGGACGGTGTCCGACCGGTGCAGAAGACGGCGTCTTCCGTTTCGACACGATCAAGCCGGGGCCCGTGCCCTTCAAGGACGGCCGGCCGATGGCGCCGCACATCACATTCTGGATCGTCGCGCGCGGCATTAATATCGGATTGCACACACGGATGTATTTCCCCGATGAAGCCGAGGCGAACGCCGCCGATCCCTTGCTTTTGCGCGTCGAGCATCGCCATCGCGTCGCGACGCTTGTCGCGACCGGCAGCGCCCCTAGTTATGTCTTCGACATTCACCTGCAGGGTGAGAAGGAAACGGTCTTCCTCGACATCTGAAGCCGGAATGTCACGCGAGAGGCCGATCCGTTGCATCTTGCTGCATGGACGGCGCAAGGCAGACCGTGGCATTCCGTTCAAGCGCGAGCGGGCATCGCGACATCAATCGGGGGGACCATGACCTATTCCGCTTTCGATCATCCCTATCTCTCCGGCCTTCTGGGCGACGAGGCGGTCGCCGCCGAGTTTTCGACTGCCGCCGACATTCATGCGATGCTCTCCTTCGAGGCGGCGCTGGCGCGCGCGGAAGCGATCCATGGCGTCATCCCGGAAAGTGCTGCCGACCGCATCACCGAGGCCTGTCGCGGGTTTTCTCCCGATGTCGCAGCGCTCAGGCGGGCCATGGCTGTCGACGGCGTCGTCGTTCCTGAACTTGTTCGACAGTTGCGTGCGGCCGTCGGTGGTGAGGCTGCAACGCATGTGCATTTTGGCGCGACCAGCCAGGACGTCATCGATACGAGCTTGATGCTGCGCATGAAGGCTGTTGCCGAACTCTTCGGCACTCGTCTTGGCGATGTCGTTTCGGTGCTGGAGGAATGTGACGATCAATGGGGCGAGCGGATGCTGATGGGCCGCACGCGCATGCAGGCGGCTATACCAATCACGGTATCCGATCGCTTGCGCACCTGGATCGAACCGTTGCTCGATCACAAGGATCGGCTGCAGGCGATGGATCGCGACCTCTTTGCGGTCCAGTTCGGCGGTGCGGCAGGCACGCTCGACAAGCTGAAAGACAGGGCCGACGATGTTCGCGCCACGCTGGCCGAGGAACTGGCGCTTGCCGACTTTCCGCAGTGGCACAGCCAGCGTTCCGAAGTTGCCGACTTTGCCAACGCGCTGTCGCTCGTCACCGGCAGCCTCGGCAAATTCGGGCAGGACGTCGCGCTGATGGCGCAGCAGGGCGATGAAATCGAACTTGCCGGTGGCGGTGGATCTTCGGCGATGCCGCACAAGCAGAACCCGGTTGCCGCCGAGGTTCTGGTGGCGCTTGCTCGGTTCAATGCGACGCAGCTTTCCGGCATCCATCATGCGCTGGTGCACGAGCAGGAGCGCTCCGGTGCTGCCTGGACGCTCGAATGGCTGATCATGCCGCAGATGGCGGGGGCAACCGCAGCGGCGTTGCGTCTAGCAGCCGAGCTTGCCGGCAATATCAGGCGGCTTGGCTCCGCCTGACGCCTAGCGCATCGCAATCCCTAGAAGTCGCGACTGCGCTTCAGGTTCTTGTTTTGCGCATGTCGGTATCGCCACTTTTGCGCGACATGCTTTGAGCCGTTAGGGCGAGCCTTTGTTCGCGGCCGCACACTGCTTGTCCAGCCGCTTGAGGAAGACGGTGATCTCGCGCGCCACCTGCAGGTCGCCCTTTTTCTCGGCCACGGATCGCCCCTCAGTCCAGATGCGCCGCGCCTCTTCGATGCGGTTCAGTTTCAGCATCGCCGCGCCGATGAGCTTCCAGGCGGCCGAATAGCTGGGATCGAATTCGATTGCACGCCTGAGGTGGACAAGGGCGGTCTCGGCATCCGTCTCCTGCAGACAGATGCTGCCGAGGGTGAAGCGCAAGAGCGCGTCATCACGCCCGTCGTCCAGAAGTTTTTCAAGCACCTGTCGCATGGTCGCTCCCAAATGGGTGTCCGTTCGCGCCGCTCAGAGTGTTGGGCACGAGGTGGCCGATGGCAATGGGCGCCCGCCAGATGTGGCGGAAAAGGGCGCCGATCGCTCAAGTGCCTGGTATTGCCGCTCGCTCCAGAGCAGCGGGTCGGCGTAGGCGGCGGTTTCCGTGGCGATGATCGTTCCGACAAAGAGCCGGTGGTCGCCGACGAGGATGGAAGCGCTGAGCACGCAGTCGAGCCCGGCGGCGGCACCGAGAAGACGCGGACGGCCGGAGGGCCAATCCGCCCAGATGCCGACGAGATAGCGACTGGCTGCCGCGACCCGGCCGGCGAAGGCATCGGCAACCAGCTCCTGCCCCTGTGCGAGCATCGCCAGCGCAAACCCATCCTGCTTCGAGATGGTGTCCGCAAGGCCGCTGTCGGCCTTGATCGAGACGACGATGGACGGAGGGCTCGCGGAAAGCGAGAAGACGGCGGTCGCCGTCCGGCCCTGGCACTCGGAGCCGCTGCCGGAGCTGACGACGCAGATGGTTGATGCCAGCCGCGCCATCGTGTCGGCGAACTGAGGTCTGGTGACGGCAAGTTCGGCGTGAGCGTCGATATCGACAGAGACGGTCTGGGTCATGGGCGCAATCCGGCTGAGGCATGGGCGTGGCGCCGCCGGCGCGGCACCACGGTTGGCGTGATCAGGCGGACTTAAGCTCAGCCTCGGCGAACTCGTAGTTCGCCAACCGATCGAGGAAATTGCTGACATAGTCGGGGCGGCGATTGCGGTAATCGATGTAGTAGCTGTGTTCCCACACATCGAGACCGAGCAGGGCCTTGCCCTCATTGGTGGCGATCGGGTTTGAGCCGTTGGCGGTCTTCGTCACCTTGAGCTTGCCGCTGGCGTCGAGCACGAGCCAGGCCCAACCGGAACCGAACTGGCTGGTGGCCGCAGTCTTGAACGCGTCCTTGAAGGCGGCGACGCTGCCGAAGTCCTCCACGATCTTCTTCTCAAGACTGTCCGGAATGCGCCCGCCCTTGGGGGAGAGATTGTTCCAGAACAGAATGTGGTTCCAATGCTGCCCGGCATTGTTGAAGACCGGCGCCAATTCCGCCTTGCCGTTGGCATGGCAAACGATGTCTTCCAGCGAAAGGCCGGCGAGGGTCTGGTCCTTTTCAACGAAGCCGTTGAGCGCAGTGACATAGGCCTGGTGGTGCTTGCCGTGGTGGAATTCCAACGTCTCGGCGCTCATGCCGGCTTCGGCCAAAGCGCCGGTGGAAAAGGGGAGGGAGGGGAGTTCGAAAGCCATGGTTGAAATCCTCTTCAGCTGGATAGAACGCAGCGAATGTCTTGTGCGAGATCCATCCGGCGTGTATTTAACAAGACAATTCTTTGTAAATCTCCGGGCAATAATATGTCAAGCGATCACTTGTTAAATCCGGATCAAAGCCAGGGACGTTCGCCGGCCGAACGCATCCTGCTGGCGCTGAAGCTGCATGGGCCGCAGACGGCGGCGGCACTCGGCAAGCGCCTGTCGATATCAGGTGAGGCGGCGCGCCAGCAACTCGTGCGCCTGGCCGAGGAGGGGCTGGTAAATTCCTGGTCGGAGGCGCGGGGCGTCGGCCGACCCTCGCAGTTCTGGGGGCTGACCGCCTCGGGCCATGCGGAATTTCCCGATACCCATGCGGAGTTGACCGTGCAATTGCTGCGCACAATCCGCCAGACGCTCGGCGACGCGGCGGTCGATCGGGTCATCGCGGCGCGCGAGGAGGAGACGCGAACCGGCTATCGCGCAGCGCTCGACGGCGCCATTAGCCTGCGTGATCGGGTGGAGAAGCTCGTGCGCCTGCGAACCGCCGAAGGCTACATGGCCGGCTACGAGGAGACGGGCGACGGCACTTTTCTCTTCGTCGAGAACCATTGTCCGATCTGCGCCGCCGCTGCCAGTTGCCAGGGCTTTTGCCGTGCGGAGATCAATATCTTCCGCGACATTCTCGGTCGCGACGTCGCGGTCGAGCGCACCGAACATATTCTCGCCGGCGCACGCCGTTGCGCCTATGTCATTGCCCCGGCTCAATCGCGGGCGGTGCACGGTGAGCGTTCCGGCGCCTGATTTTCAGATGCTGTACGGAAATGCTTGTGGCGCCGCGCGACAAACACGGCGTCCAAGGGATGCCATACCGTTCGAAACACGCTGCCTGTTCAGACAGTAGCACATTTGGCCGGACGCAACGCGCATCCGGGCTCTCAGATATCAGTCTCAGCGTGCGCCCATGCGAAGCGCTCCGTCGAGGCGGATGACTTCGCCGTTCAGCATCCGGTTTTCGCAGATATGCTGGACAAGGGCCGCGAATTCCTCCGGCTTGCCGAGGCGCTGCGGGAAGGGAACGCTCTTGCCGAGCGAGTCCTGTACTTCCTGTGGCATGCCGGCCATCATCGGTGTTTCGAAGATGCCCGGCGCGATCGCCACGACACGGATGCCGTGCCGTGCCAGTTCGCGGGCAATTGGCAGCGTCATGGCGACGACGCCGCCCTTCGAGGCGGAATAGGCAGCCTGGCCGACCTGCCCGTCGAAGGCAGCGACAGATGCGGTGTTGATGATGACGCCACGCTCGCCGTCGTCGCCGGGCGCTTCCTTTTCCATCGCCGCCGCCGCCAGGCGGATCATGTTGAATGTGCCGATCAGATTGATGCCGACCGCACGCGCAAAGCTGTCGAGCCGATGAGGGCCGTCGCGCCCAAGTACCCTTTCGCCCGGCGCGATGCCGGCGCAATTCACCAGCCCATTAAGATGGCCGAAGGTATCAACGGCGGCGGAAACTGCGGCTGCGCCATCGGTCTCGCTCGTGACATCCGTCTTGACGAAAAGAGCATTGCTCCCAAGCGCCTCGGCCATCTCCCGCCCGGCGTCTTCGTTGATATCAGCAAGGACGACACGAGCGCCCTTGCCGTGGAGCAGGCGTGCAACGCCGGCACCAAGGCCAGATCCGCCACCGGTCACAATGAAGACTTTTCCGTCGATCAGCATTCCATAACTCCTCCAATACCGAACTCCGCCACCGTTTGGCAGTTGTCGCCAACGACAGGGGCCGGAGTTCACCGCCATCAGGCGGTGATGGCGAGACGTTAGCCTCTTTGAAACGCGGCGGAAATCGGCCGAAGTGATTTTTGATTTTGTGTTGCCGATAAAATGGCGTCCCTCCTGCCGCCGTCAACGGCTGCACTCGTTGGTGGGCAAGGCTCTTGTAGAAAGACACGGCGTTTGACCTAACTGGTGCAACAAATTCAATCGCTTAGAATGACCTGCGCCATCGCAAAATATCCCAAATGTCAGCCTAATTTGACCGCACCTCTAACCTGTAGAAATCGCTATGATTTTTTGAGTGCTGTCGGGGTGCTTTTTTGATGGTTTCCTAGCGCTGGGGCGGTCGCGTAAATTAAGCGGAAGCGAACTCCGCCTTGACTTCCGCTGATATCCCGCACGTAGAGCTATTCGGCAACTGAAAAGGTGCGCCGAATAGGAGAGAAATACGACGACCGCGATCCGTTAAAGCTCGAGATTATAGCTTATCTTCGGTCGATCGGCAGATTCGTGGATTTCACATGGCCTGATACACGGTATTAGAGCTTCCGAGGCACGCCGCGTCGTCGGCGCGCCTTGGCAATCACGCAAGTACGGGGTCCCTGACGTATGAACCGTCTGATGCAGAAGAACGGAAGCTCTGCTACCTCGAGGAGAAATGTCTCTCGCCACCGCCTTCATCTCCGAGCTCGTCTTGGTGGCGAACCAAGTCGCAGGCTTGACGGCCTTCGAACAGCGCCGGCTGCTTGAGCGTGCGGTAGTGACGATCCGTGAAATGCGCGAGAACGTCGGGATTTCATACGCCAACTATGCACCGCGCCTGTCGCTGTTGCCGTACCAGTAGTCAAATAGCAAGGTGAGGCGTGGTAACCGGCGTCGGTGCCGCTAGATTAACTCTCTATGATTCTGAACCTGACCGACATCACGAAATCCTACGACACCGCTGAGGGTCCGACTGCCGTTCTCCGGGGGGTTGATCTTCACCTCGACAGGGCACAGAGCCTGGCTCTTACAGGTGAGTCTGGAAGCGGTAAAAGCACATTGCTTCATCTGATAGGCGGCCTGGACAAACCGGACAGCGGCACGATCTTGGTCAACGGGCGTGATATCGGGCAGCTCGACGACAGCGGTCGCGCGCTCTACCGCCGAACTGAGGTCGGCGTCGTCTTTCAACAGTTCAATCTGATCCCAAGTATCAACGTTGCGGCGAACATCTCCTTCCATGCCAAGCTGGCGGGACGCTCCGATCCCGTCTGGGAAGCGGAGCTCGTCGAGGAGCTCGGCCTCGGCCAACTCCTGGGCCGTTACCCCGAACAGCTCTCGGGCGGCCAACAGCAGCGGGTCGCCATCGGGCGGACGCTTGCGGCGCGACCGCCATTGATCCTAGCCGATGAACCGACCGGAAATCTCGACGAGGCGACAGCCGATGTCGTGCTTGATATTATGCTGAGGCTCAGCAAATCGGCCGCTACGGCGCTCTTACTCGTGACCCATTCCAGCCGCCTGGCCGAAAAACTCGATCGTCGAATTCTGCTTCGCGGGGGGAAGGTGGTCGAATGAGCCGGATCGCTTTCTGGGCTCTGCTTTCGCACTGGCGCTACAGGCCGCTGCAGTGCGCGACACTGATCCTCGGGATCGCGCTCGCGACGGCGCTCTGGTCTGGCGTGCAGGCGATCAACGCGGAGGCCCGCGCAAGTTATCAACGCGCGGCGACCGTTTTCGAACAGGGTAATCTTGTTCAGCTGGTTGCGAGGGACGGCGGGGGGATTTCACCGCAAACGTACGCGAAACTCCGCAGGGGGGGCTGGAGCGTTTCTCCCGTGATCGAGGGCGATCACAGGTTCGGCCAGAGCCGCATTAGGCTAATCGGTATCGATCCATTGACGATGCCTTCGGAGGGACAAGGATTCCAGGTTTCAAACGCGTCGGACCTCGTCGAATTTGTCGGCGGTGCCGGACAAATCATCGTCTCGGCAGCAACGGCCGCGCGGCTCAAGGAAACTGACGGCCTATCAGTTAAGATCGCTGCCGATCTTCCAGACGACACGGCCTTCGTCGACATCGGCGTCGCCGATCGTCTTCTGAACCGCGATGCGGCTTTGAGCAGGATCGTCGTCACGCCGTCGCAGAAGCCCGGGCTCGCTCCCGTCGGAAATCTCGCGCCCGAGCTCGTTGTTAGAGATGCCGGTGAACGCCCTGATGTTGCACGGCTTACCGACAGCTTCCACTTGAACCTTACCGCGTTTGGCTTCCTGGCTTTCGTAGTCGGCCTCTTCATCGTCTATTCGGCCACGGGACTGTCTTTCGAGCAGCGACGCGGCACATTCAGGACGCTCAGGTCGTTGGGGATCTCGCTGCGAAGGCTCACGACGATGTTGCTCATCGAGGTCACTGCTTTCGCGCTGATCTCCGGCGTTCTAGGCGTGGTCATCGGCTACTTCGTGGCGTCGGCGCTACTTCCAGGGGTCGCGGTAACGCTGCGAGGCCTCTACGGAGCAAGTGTGTCCGGAACGTTGACCCTCAGACCGGAGTGGTGGGCGGCCGGACTGGCAATGGCGTTGCTTGGCTCCATTCTGTCATCGGCACAGAGCCTCTGGCGCGTTTGGACCATGCCGATACTTGCGGTACCGCAGCGGAGAGCCTGGGCGCGGGCGTCGGCAGCCGGGCTAGCAGTGCAGGCGGCCACTGGTCTGTTGTTACTGCTGTTCGCGCTTGGGCTGGCCTCATTCGGCACCGGCCTGTATTCCGGTTTCGCTGTGCTCGCGGGTCTACTGCTCGGTGCGGCGTTAATCCTGCCCGCCCTGTTGGGGTTCGCGATGAGCACCGGGGAGCGGCTTTCCAAGAATGTGCTCGCGAACTGGTTCTGGGCCGACACGCGACAGCAGTTGCCCGGCCTATCCTTGGCGACTATGGCGCTCCTGCTCGCACTTTCCGCGAACATCGGCGTCGGCACCATGGTGGCGAGCTTCCGGCAAACGTTCTTGGGATGGCTCGACCAGCGTCTAGCCGCCGAGGTTTACGTCACGGCTCGCGATGAAGGCGAGGCCGCGCGCTTGCGTGAGTGGTTTCCCGCACACACGAAGGCCATCTTGCCGATCTGGAGCATCGAGGGCGACGTCGTTGGACAACATATGCAGATATACGGCGTCGCCGACGACCCCACCTATCGGGATCACTGGCCCCTGATTGTCGGCTCTGCCGGGGTCTGGGACGAGCTCGCAAGCGGGCGGGGCGCGCTCGTGAACGAGCAGTTGTGGCGGGGCGGGAAAGCCGCGCCCGGAAAGGAGATTGAGCTTCCGGGCGGTTGGCGGACAAAGGTGGTCGGCGTGTTTTCGGACTACGGCAATCCGAACGGCCAGGTCATCGTGGGGCTTAACGCTCTTGTCCGGCACTATCCGGAGGTTCCAAAACTGCGCTACGGGCTTCGCATGGATCCCATGCAGGTCGCGGACTTCAGGCAGCGGCTCGTCCGCGAAGTGGGTCTGCCGGAAAGCAGTATTATCGACCAGGCGTCGCTTAAACGACAATCCGCCGCCATCTTCGAGCAGACCTTCGCCGTCACCGGAGCGCTGAATGTCCTCACGCTGGCTGTAGCAGGATTCGCGATGTTCTCCAGTTTGCTGACGCTGTCTTCCGTTCGCTTGCCGCAATTGGCTCCCGTATGGGCAATGGGGCTACGCCGTCGCGATCTCGCGCTCTTCGAAGTTGTCCAGACAATCGCCCTCTGGCTGATGACCTTCGTCGTCTCCATCCCGGTCGGACTGGCACTCGCCTGGGTTCTGCTGGCGATCGTCAACGTAGAGGCTTTCGGATGGCGGCTGCCGCTGGTGCTTTTCCCTCTGGACTGGCTGAGGCTCGGGGCGATCGCCTTGGCCGCCGCTCTGATATCGGTGCTGATCCCGGTACGACGGCTGGCCACAACCGATCCGGCAGACCTTTTGAGGAGCTTCGCCAATGAACGCTAAAGCGATGATGCTCCTGCTAATTGCGTTTGCCACCTTGCTGGCCCCGGCGGCGGGCCTCACTCAAGGGTTCGCGGGCCTCGGCTCGGACGCCCAAGGCTTTGCCGTACCACAACGAGGAGTCACGCTGGTGTTCCCCAGAGATCATGGAGCCCATCCGGACTTCAGAATCGAGTGGTGGTACGTAACTGCAAACCTCGAGACGTCCGACGGGCAACGCATGGGCGCGCAGTGGACGCTTTTCCGTTCCGCCCTTGCTCCTGGAAATCGTCCCGGCTGGTCCGACCCGCAAATCTGGATCGGGCATGCCGCGATGACCACGGAAAACCGCCACTATGTAGCGGAGCGGCTTGCAAGGGGCGGAGTGGGACAGGCCGGAGCCACCCCCGAACCGTTCGAGACGTGGATCGACGACTGGCAGATGAAAGCCTCCGGAGGTGCCGCCCACGACCAGTTGGACCATCTTGATCTCAGGGCGAGCGGCAAAGATTTCGCCTACCAGCTGGTGCTCCCGGCGAAGGGACCGTTGGCGCTGCAGGGAGACCGTGGTTATTCGGTCAAGTCCCTGGCAGGCCAGGCGAGTTATTACTATTCGCAGCCGTTCTACGAGGTCCGCGGCACCGTGGAGCTCGACGGCAAGCCGCTCGATGTCTCGGGAAAGGCTTGGCTCGACAGGGAATGGTCGTCGCAGCCGCTGGCTTCCGACCAGACCGGCTGGGACTGGTTCTCGCTTCATCTTGCCTCGGGGGAAAAGGTGATGGCGTTTCGCTTGCGCGACGGAGGCGAAGGCTACACCTCCGCGAACTGGATCGCGGCCGACGGGAAAACGTCACCGCTTGCTTCAAACGATGTAGTCTTCGAGCCGCTACGGACAGCTGAGGTCGGCGGTCGATCGATGCCAGTCGAGTGGAGGGTCAGGATCCCCTCCCGAGGTCTCGATATCAGAACGACAGCACTGAACGATCAGTCGTGGATGGCGACATCGACCCCGTACTGGGAAGGCCCCATCGCATTTGATGGTAGCGTTTCGGGCGAGGGGTATCTTGAGATGACTGGGTACTAGTTGGCGCAGGCTGGCACACCTTCAAGACCGTGGGAGAATTAGAAGCCACAAAGCTCAATCGTGGCAACAGTTTCAGCCTTCGGGATAAATGGAACATGCGAGAAGGGTAGGTCTCGCTTTCGTAAAGGTGCTTCCGGGGCCATTGGGGCCGTACAGGAACAGCCGTTAGCAGATCGCGATTTGAGCCGTGTACCGCTTTTTTCATTAAATTATAGGATGATAAGCCATTGCTTAGGTCGGTTTTTGGTTTTCGGACATTTTGCTCGAACTTCTACACTCGACGCTAAGGGCTGGCCAAAACCGCAGCAATGGCTTAGAAGTGGCCCGCATCCGGTCGCAGCCCACCCGGTCAAAACAAGGGACCCATTATTATGAGAACTATCGTCATCTGCTCCGGCGGATTGGACTCCGTTTCGCTCGCGCACAGGATCGCGGCGGAGCACGAGCTCGTCGGCCTTCTTTCCTTCGATTACGGCCAGCGCCATCGCAAGGAACTCGACTTCGCCGCTGCCTGTGCCCACCGGCTTGGCGTTCCACACCAGATCATCGACATCACCGGCATTGGTCAGCACCTGACCGGATCGGCGCTGACCGATGATGTCGAAGTGCCCGATGGCCATTATGCTGAGGAGACGATGAAGGCCACGGTGGTGCCGAACCGCAATGCCATCATGCTGGCGATCGCCTTCGGCCTCGCCTCGGCGCAAAAGGCGGACGCCGTCGCCGTTGCCGTCCATGGCGGCGACCATTTCATCTACCCAGATTGCCGGCCGGGCTTCATCGATGCGTTCCAGAAAATGCAGGACGAGGCGTTGGAGGGCTATGGCACCGTTCAGCTCCTTGCACCCTATGTCAATGTCCCGAAGGCCGCCATCGTTACGGACGGCGCCAAGCACGGCACGCCTTTTGGTGAGACGTGGTCCTGCTACAAGGGCGGCGCACGCCATTGCGGTCGCTGCGGTACCTGCGTCGAGCGGCGTGAAGCCTTCCATCTCGCCGGTGTCGATGACCCGACCGCGTATGCCGATCCGGATTTCTGGCGCGCTGCCACCAGCCGCTTCTCGGCAGAGGAGGTTCGCTGATGTACCGCATCACCAAGGAATTCCACTTCTCCGCCTCGCATCAGTTGAGCCATCTGCCCGCCGATCACCAGTGCGCGCGGCTGCACGGCCACAACTACATCGTCGAGGTCGAGCTTGCCGCCGCGGATCTCGACGACGACGGCTTCGTGCGGGATTATCACGACCTCGCCCCGCTGAAGCGCTACATCGACGGCAGCTTCGACCACCGTCATCTCAATGATGTGCTCGGTCACGACCGGGTGACGTCGGAGTGCCTGGCGAGGCATTTCTACGACTGGTGCAAGGAGCGACTGCCGGAAACGTCGGCAGTTCGCGTCAGCGAGACGCCGAAGACCTGGGCGGAATATCGGCCATGACGGGCGCTGCGATCCGCGTCAGCGAGATCTTCGGGCCGACAATCCAGGGTGAGGGTGTGTTGATCGGCCAGCCGACGGTGTTCGTGCGCACAGGCGGCTGCGATTACCGCTGTTCCTGGTGCGATACGCTGCACGCCGTTGACAGCGAGTATCGCGAACAGTGGCAACCGATGTCGGTCGAGGAGATCTGGATGGAGGTGAGACGGCTATCGGGCGGCGTGCCGCTGACAGTCTCGCTTTCCGGTGGAAACCCCGCCATCCAGCCGCTCGGGCCCTTGATCGATCGCGGCCATGGCGAGGGCTATCGCTTTGCGCTTGAGACGCAAGGCAGCGTCGCCAGGGACTGGTTCGCCGACCTGGACGTCCTCGTCGTCAGCCCGAAGCCGCCGTCGAGCGGCATGGAAACCGATTTCGAGAAACTCGACGAGTGTCTTGCGATGGCGGCCGGTCGGCCGATGACGGTGCTCAAGATCGTCGTTTTCGATGATCACGACTACGCCTATGCCAAGGATATGGCCGGGAGATACCCGGCGCTGCCGGTCTATCTGCAGCCGGGAAACCACACCCCACCACCGCCGGACGACGACAGTGCGACGGTGGACATCGATGGCGTCATGAACCGCATGCTCTGGCTGGTCGACAAAGTGACCGGCGACAGATGGTTCGATGCGCGGGTGCTGCCGCAGTTGCACGTCTTGCTATGGGGCAATCGACGGGGCGTTTAAGACAGGGAAAGCGCTGTCCATAATTTGGGCCGGGGCCCTTGCGGGCTTTCGTCCTGCTCAGTCTGCCCGCTCCGCTACTCGACGCGTGGCACCGACCAATCACCACTCAAACTGGAATATGAAAAGGCTTTCCTGCATCGCGACCGCCTGTCGGTCCGTCTGGTCACCCATGCCAATGGCAACCTCGTCGAACAAACCGGCTATGCCGCCTTCGGCGAGCGCACCAACACGAGGATTCTCAAAATGAAAGGTACCATTCCAATGTGGTATCTATTACCTCCCTTTGCAGCAGCAACTGCAGCGGCTCTACGGACTGCCAGCCGCCGCCATTCCTGGAGGCATGCCAGGATCATGGAGCCCTGGGGTAGGAGTAGCTTTGATGGTCGTTTCAATTCTTGGCCTGTCGTCGCACGCTTTTGAAGATGAGTTTGCCGGACGTGAGCAACTACGAGAGAGTTCCTCCGAATTCCGGAAGGAGGTCATTAAAATCACGGACGGCGTCTTCGCCGCCGTTGGCTACTCGGCAAGCAACGTCACGCTGATCCAGGGACACAAGGGCTCGATTATCGTCGACACATCCGCGAACCCTGTCGACGCTGAGGCAATCGTGGGCGCCTTTGGGGATCGCTTGGTCCGTCCTGTCCGGGCGATCATCTACACCCACAATCACCCGGACCATTCTGGCGGCGCGAAGGTGTTTGCCGGGACTGACAAACCCGAAATCTACAGCCATCAGACGCTGGTGGAATCCGGTCCAGAGTTCGGAAGGGGACCGCGCGACGGCGGCGACGCTTTCGGCACGAAGCTACCCGACAACCTGTTCATCAACGCAGGCACGCAGCTCGAATACGGCCGTGTGACACCGCATACGCGGGAGGGCTACCTGCCGCCGACCCGCACCTTCAGTGGTGACAGCGAGACCATCGAGGTGGCGGGAGTCCGGATGCAGCTCATCCATACGCCAGGAGAATCTCCCGAGAACACGGCCATCTGGATCGCCGACAATGGCGTGCTAATCCCCGGAGACGATTTCCTCAAATCGTACCCAAACCTTTCGCCGATTCGTGGCCTTAAGCTGCGCCCCCCGGAGAAGTGGATCGCCAGCCTCGACAGGATGCTCGCCTTGAACGCCACCTACCTGGTCCAGGGTCACATGCGTCCGATCCTCGGGAAGGACGAGGTGCGCAAGGCTCTCGCCGACTATCGGTGCGGGATCAAGACCGTCCTCGACCAGACCCTTGCCGGCATCATGCAGGGAAAGACGCCGGACGAGCTTGTGCAAGAGGTGAAACTTTCTCCTGAGCTGGCAACGAGCCCATACCTGCAAGAGTACTACGGCAGTGTCGCTTGGACCGTACGCGGCATTTACGCCGATTATGTCGGATGGTTCGATGGGAACGCCACCAATCTGAACCCTCTGCCACCTGCGGAGCGTGCCCGCAAAATGCTCGAAATGACAGGAGGGGCAGAGCAGATGATTGCCCGTGCCAGGGAAGCAGTCGAAGCAAAGGAGTTCCAATGGGCGGCAGAGATGATCGATTATGTACTGGCCATTGACCCTGCGGACATAGCAGCCAACGAGATCAAAGCCCGGGCACTTACCGAGTTGGGCGAGCGCCAGATCAATGCCACCGCCCGGAACTATTACCTCACCACAGCTCAGTATCTGTCGAAGGGAAAGGAACAGAAATAGTCTTCACAACGGAGTGGCCGTAACTAGACGGCGTCCGATGCTGGCGTTTTGCGCAACGGTAATGAAAGAGCTCCCATCATGGCTTCGAACACCACACGATAACCAGTTTCCGAGCCCTAGGTCCCTCTCAAACTCGTGCTCGCTCGGACGCGAAGGCGGCGACCGATAACCGCGTTCTTTCACAAAGATCGGCTACGTCGCTTACCCAAAAAGGGTGCCGCCAGGCCGCACGGGTATCAACTGCCTGAATGGGCGTTCTCGATTTTATTTCTACAACATGGACTGACGATCTGCGCAGACCGTGAGACACGCCAGGCCGTAATGCAGGAGCATCCGTCGGCATCACGGTCGCGTCAGTAACATCGAGATGCCTTGTCCAACGCCAATACACATGGTGGCGACAGCTCGCCTTGCTCCTCGAAGTTCAAGTTCCAGTGCTGCGGTCAGCGCAAGGCGCGCACCGGACATGCCGAGAGGATGTCCCAAGGCAATGGCGCCGCCGTTGGGATTTACGTGGGCGGCATCATCTGCAAAGCCTAGCTGCCGCATGCAGGCGAGAGCCTGGGCTGCGAAGGCTTCATTGAGCTCGAGGATATCGATATCGCCGATGCCAACGCCGAGACGGTCCAGGAGCTTTCTGGAGGAAAAGACGGGGCCCATGCCCATGACGCGTGGAGGAACCCCCGCCGTTGCCATCCCCTCGACGCGAGCAAGTGGCGTGAGGCCGTAGCGTTCGACCGCGCGGCCTGAGGCAAGCAGAAGTGCGGCCGCGCCGTCGTTGACACCGGATGCATTGCCGGCTGTCACGGTGCCATTGGTGCGGAACGGCGTCGGCAGGCTGGCGAGCTTCTCGAACGTTGTCTCGCGCGGATGCTCATCCTCTAAGACGTGCGTCGTCTCGCCCTTGCGCCCTTTGATCGGATAGGGGGCGATTTCGCGCGCGAAGCGGCCATTCTTTTGCGCAGCCGCAGCGCGGGCCTGGCTGCGCAGTGCAAAGCCGTCCTGGTCCGCGCGCGAGATATCAAACTCGGCTGCAACGTTTTCAGCGGTCTCCGGCATGGACTCGATGCCGTACCGTTCTTGCATGACCGGATTGATGAACCGCCAGCCGATCGTTGTGTCGTGTACTTCGGTGCTGCGTTGGAAGGCGTTTTGGGCCTTCGGCATGACGAAAGGCGCGCGCGACATGCTTTCGACGCCACCGGCAATCACGACTTCCGCCTCGCCGAGCCGGATCGCGCGTGCGGCGTAACCGACGGCATCCAGCCCCGAGCCGCAAAGCCGGTTGATTGTCGTGCCAGGAACCGCGTCCGGCAATCCGGCAAGCAAGGCGGCCATGCGGGCCACGTTGCGGTTGTCTTCGCCCGCCTGGTTGGCACAACCGAAGACGACCTCATCGATCGCTTCGGCCGGTACCGACGCGACGCGCGCCAGCGCCTCGCGGATTACGTGCGCGGCGAGGTCGTCGGCACGGGCGACCGACAAAGCGCCGCCGTATCGGCCGATGGGCGTGCGGACGCCATCAATGATATAGGCCTCGCTCATGATTTCAGGTCCTTGCCTTGCTGCGCGGTAAACATCGGCCCGCCCTTGTGGGCCGGAAAGCCGTAACCGTTGATCATCACCAGATCGATGTCGCCGGGGCGCGCGGCGATGCCTTCGGCCAGCAGCGCCGTTCCTTCATCGACCATCGCCTTCAAAAGCCGGCCCATGATCTCTTCGGCAGTGATGGCTCGCGGCGTGATGTTCTTGGCGGCGCGCGCCGCCTTGATCATCGCCGTCACTTCCGGATCGACGGTGCGCTCGCCATTGGGGTAGGCGTACCAGCCGCGGCCACTCTTGCGGCCAAGACGGCCCGCCTCGCAAAGCCTATCGGCGATCTCGACATAACGTGCGGCAGGATCCCGCGTCGCGGCCTGCCGCTTCCGGCGCGCCCAGGCGATCTCCAACCCGGCCATGTCATTGACGGCGAAGATGCCCATCGGAAAACCGTAAGCTTCGAAGGCGGCGTCGATCTCGTCGGGCACGGCGCCATCCTCGAGCATGAACTCTGCCTCGCGACGATAGGCGGAAAAGATGCGGTTGCCGATGAAGCCCTCGGTAACGCCGCAGACGACGGGTAACTTGCCCAGGCGTTTGACGAAGGCGAGTGCACTCGCCAGCACATCGGGCGCGGTCTTGGCGCAATCGACGACTTCGACAAGCCGCATGACATTGGCGGGCGAGAAGAAGTGCAATCCGACCACCCGCGACGGATCGGTCGTCGCCGCGGCGATCACGTCGGGATCGAGGTAGCTGGTGTTAGTCGCCAAAATGGTGCCTGGCGCAAGGATGCCGTCGAGCCGGCGAAACAAGTCCATCTTGACCTGGAGGTCGTCGAACACCGCTTCGATGACGAGATCAGCGGTGACGAGGTCTGCCGCTTCAGCGGTGGTCTGTAATCGGGCGATGCAGTCGTCGCGTCCATCCGCGTCCATCCGTCCGGAGCGGACGGTTTTGTCGAGTGTCTCGGCAATGCGGGCGCGCGCGTCGGCGGCTGCTTCCTTTGTCTGCTCCAAAGCGATGACGCGACAGCCGCTGGTCAGGGCCGAGACCGCAATGCCGGACCCCATCAGCCCCGCGCCGACCACCGCAATTGTCTCGATTCTGCGTGGCGAGACTGTCTCTAACCCTTCGACCTTGCCGGCGGCGCGTTCGGCAAAGAATACATGCCGCAGGGCAGCGGACTCGACGGAGTCGCGTAAACGCAGGAATGTGCCGCGTTCTTCCGCCAATCCCTGTTTCAGATCGACTTGACCGGCCGCCTTGACGAGACGTACCGCCTCGACCGGAGCGGATTGGCCGCGGGCTCGCGCCAGGACCTTCGCCTCCGCCGCGCTGACGGCTGCTGCGTCCACCGTCGGGACCGCCATCAAGCCGGTGCGACGGAGCGGCTTTGAACCCAGTTCGCGCAGGAGCGTAAGGGCGGCGGCTACGGGGTCCGCGGCGGTGCCATCGGCAAGGCCGAGTGCGACAGCTTCGCTCACGTTGACGGTGCGCCCCGTTCCGATGAGATCGATGGCCGCGATCGTGCCGATCAGCCGTGGCAGGCGTTGTGTCCCGCCAGCACCCGGAACGATGCCGAGCTTCACTTCGGGCAGTCCGAACGCGGCCTTTTCTCCAGCTATGCGGCCGTGGCAGGCGAGCGCCACCTCGCAGCCTCCGCCAAGGGCGGAGCCATTCACCGAGCAGACGACCGGCTTTTCGAAAGTCTCGATGCGATCGATCACCTCGGGAAGCATCGGCTCCATGGGAGGTTTGCCAAACTCCTTGATATCAGCACCGCCGATAAACGTGCTGCCCGCACCGGTGATCACGAGACCGGTAATCGTCGGAAGGTCAGTAGCATGATCCAAAGCAGCCATCAGGCCGGACCTGACATGCGCCGACAGCGCGTTGACGGGCGGGTTGTCGATGGTGACGACGAGAGCACCTTGTTCCCGACGGGCGGAAACGCTCTGCGAAAATCTGATCTCTGGCATGTCGGCAATCCTCAATCGGGGATGACGGCCGTGGCCTGGATCTCGATCTTGGCCCGGTCTTCGACCAGCGCGACCACCTGCATTGCCGCCATTGCAGGGAAGTTCCTGCCGATGATGTCGCGGTAGGCTTGGCCGATACCGCGGAGGTTACCGATATATTCCTGCTTGTCGGTGAAGTACCAGGTCATCGTCGTGATGTGGTGCGGCTCCGCCCCCCCGGCGGCGAGCACCGCGACCACATTTTTCAGCGTCTGGCGGACCTGCTCGACGAAATCATCGGTTTCGAACTCGGAGCGCTCGTTCCAGCCGATCTGACCGCCGACGAAGAGAGTGCGGCCCTTCGCAGCGACGCCGTTGGCATAGCCGATGGGCTTTGCCCAACCTTCAGGTTGCAGGATGGTGTGCATTGGTTGTCTCCAGATGTTGCGTCAGTGCGGCTCGGATATCGTCCGGCCATGCAAGGGAAGCGTGGTTGGCGAGCGAGGTGGTGACGCCACCGTTATCGTGCCGTGCCCTTCATCAGCTCGCGGCCGATGATGAGCTTTTGAACTTCGGTCGCGCCCTCGTAGATGCGCAGCGCACGGATCTCACGATAGAGCCGCTCCGTGATCTCGCCGACGCGTACCCCCCGACCGCCGAAGAGCTGCAGCGCCTGGTCGATGACCCACTGCGCATTCTCCGTCGCCGTCATCTTGGCCATTGCCGCCTCGCGAGTCGTCGGCCGCTTTTGCACGTCGCGTTGCCACGCCGTGCGGCAGGTCAGAAGGGCTGCGGAGTCGATCGCCGTTGCCATCTCACCGAGTGTGCTTTGCGCGGTCGGCAGGTCGGCAAGCGTTGCGCCAAACATCTTGCGGTTCTTCGCATGTGCCACCGCCTCGTCGAGCGCGCGACGGGCAAAGCCGATCGCGGCGGCAGCGACGGATGGGCGGAAGATGTCGAGCGTGCGCATGGCGATCTTGAAGCCTTCGCCCGGGCTGCCGAGAAGCTGTGACGACGGAATACGGCAATTGTCGAAACGAAGCCGGGCGAGCGGATGCGGCGCAATCGTCTCGATGCGCTCGGCGATCGTGAAGCCCGGCGTGTCGGCAAAGACCACGAACGCGGATATGCCACGCGTGCCGGGCGCCTCGCCGGTGCGGGCAAAGACAGTGTAGACGTCGGCAATGCCTCCGTTCGAGATCCAGGTCTTCTCGCCGTCGAGCACGAAATGGTCGCCGTCGCGGCGCGCCGCACAGGCCATCGCCGCAACATCCGAGCCCGCATCGGGTTCGGAAAGCGCAAAGGCGGAGATGCACTCGCCGCGGGCGACCTTGGGCAGGATGGCCTGCTTCAGCGCCTCGGAGCCGGAAAGGCTGATCGCGCCAGTCCCCAGCCCCTGCATGGCGAAGGCGAAGTCGGCAAGCCCGTCGGTATAGGCGAGCGTCTCGCGGATGAGGCAAAGCGATCGGCTGTCGATGTCTTCGCTCGTACCGCCGAACGCCTTCGGCACGCAATGGCGAAGTACGCCTGCAGCGCCGAGCGCTGCGACCAGATGTTTGCAGGCGGCATCCACATCCCGGTGATCGACTTCGCCAAGACCGCCGCCGGCAACGAAGCCGTCCAATTCGGCGGCAAGCGCGCGATGCCTATCCTCGTAGAATGGCCAGTCGAGATGGTCGCGGGTTGGTGGGCGCAAAGCCGTCTCATGGGAACTCATGCTCAATTCCCTTTGAATTCCGGCTTCGCCTTGGCGGCAAAGGCCTCGAAGGCGCGGCGGAAGTCGCCGGTCGCCATGCAGATCGCTTGGGCCTGCGCTTCCGCTTCGATCAGCTGATCGATGCCCATCGCCCATTCCTGGTCGAGCATCTTCTTGGTCATAGCATGCGCGAACCACGGGCCGTCGGCGATGCTGCGTGCGAATTTCTGCGCCTCGGCAAGCAGCGACGGACGCTCGTGGAGGGCGTTGTAGAAGCCCCAGGCGTGGCCCTCGGTCGCGGTCATGACCCGGCCGGTGAAGAGCAGTTCGGCGGCACGGCCCTGGCCGATAATGCGGGGAAGGATGCCGCAGGCGCCCATGTCGGCGCCGGCCAGCCCGACACGCGTGAACAGAAATGCCGTTTTCGCCTCCGGTGTTGCCACACGGAAATCCGCGGCCATCGCCAGGATCGCGCCGGCACCGGCGCAGATGCCGTCAACGGCAGCGATGACGGGCTGCGGGCAGGCGCGGATCTGGCGCACCAGCTCGCCGGTCATGCGGGTGAAATCAAGCAGATCCGGCATCGACATGCGCGTCAGCGGCTCGATGATCTCGAAGACGTCGCCGCCGGAGGAGAAGTTGTCGCTGGCGCCGGTCAGCACCACGGCGCGCACATCGCTGGCGCGACCAAGCGCCCGGAAGAGATCGCAAAGCTCCTCGTAACTTTCGAAGGTCAGTGGGTTCTTCTTTTCCGGACGGTCGAGCGTGATCGTGGCGACCCGGCCGTCGGCGTCCGTTTCGAACAGGAAGTGCTTGGCCTTATGGTCTTTGAAGGCGCGCTTCTTGGCCTGCATCGGGTTTGTCATGTCTATCCTCCGAGAACTTCGCCGCCCGCCACTGGGATGGCCTGGCCGGTGATCGCGGTTGCCTTCTCCGACACGAGCCAGGAGACCGTGTGTGCGACCTCGTCGGGCGTCACCAGGCGCCCTTGCGGATTGGAACGGGCAAGGCTGGCGCGCGCTTCCTCGCGCGAACGGCCAGTCTTTTCGCTGATTGTCTCAAGCGCCACATCGATCAGCGGCGTGTCGGTGAAACCCGGGCAGACGGCATTGACCGTGACGTCGGTGCGCGCAAGTTCGAGTGCCAGCGCCCGCGTCAGACCGACAACGCCGTGCTTTGATGCGCAATAGGCGGAAACGTAGGAATAGCCGGTCAGGCCTGCGGTGCTTGCGACATTGACGATCCGGCCGTTGCCGGCCCGGCGCACGGAGGCAAGGGCTGCCTGCGTCACGAGAAACACCCCGGTCAGGTTGACCGTGAGCACCCGTTGCCAGAGTGAAAGATCGGTTTTCTCGAACGGCGCCGAAGGAGCCTCGCCGGCGCAGTTGACGAGAACCGCAATCTCTCCGCTCTTCGCAATCGCAGCCGAAATGCCTTGCTCGACCGCTGCCGGGTCAGTCACATCGAACTCATGGTGGACGTGGGCTTCGCCGCCTGATGAGTGGATTTCCTCTTTCACGGCTTCGAGCGGCGCGGCGCGGCGCCCCACAAGGCTGACGACATGGCCATCGGCTGCGAGTGCAAGCGCGATCGCCTTGCCGATGCCGCTTCCGGCGCCCGTGACGAGGGCGTGTCTGCGGTTCATGGCTTGCCTACCGTCGTTGCGGCGCGCGCCAGATTGTTCACATATTGCGCGCGGGCGGAGTGGTATTGCTTTGGCCAGGGCTGCCCGTCATAGCCGATCTTCGCCGCCTCGTGCATGACGAAGGACGGGTCGGCCAGATGCGGACGCGCAATTGCGCAGAGGTCGGCACGGCCGGCCGCAATGATGGAATTGGCGTGGTCGGCTTCGGAAATCGCTCCGACGGCGATGGTCGGAACCTGGATCTCGTTGCGGATCTTGTCGGAAAATGGTGTCTGGAACAGCCGGCCGTAAACCGGTTTTTCTTCCTTCACCACCTGACCGGAGGAGCAGTCGATCATATCGGCGCCGGCTTCCTTGAACAGGCGGGCGAAAATCGCCGCGTCCTCAGGAGTGTTGCCGCCTTCGTGCCAGTCATGCGTCGAAAGGCGCACCGACATCGGCCGGTCCTCGGGCCACGCCTTGCGAACCGCGTGGAACACTTCGAGCGGAAAGCGGGCGCGGGCCGCATGGTCGCCGCCATATTCGTCCGTGCGGAGGTTGGTGAGCGGCGACAGGAAGCTCGACAGCAGGTAGCCGTGCGCCACGTGCAGTTCGAGGATGTCGAAACCGAGGTCACGGGCGCGTCCGGTCGCCTGCACGAAGTCGGCGACGACGCGGTCCATGTCGGCTCGGGTCATTTCGCGCGGCGTATCCGAATGCGCGAGGTAAGGCAGGGCCGACGCGGAAATGAGCGGCCAGGCGCCCTCGTTCAAGGGCTGGTCGATCCCCTCCCAGGCCAATTTGGTCGCACCTTTTCTTCCGGCATGCCCGAGCTGGATGCCGATCTTGGCAGGCGTCTGCTGGTGCACGAAATCGACGATGCGCTTGAAGGCCAACGTCTGTTCGTCGTTCCAGAGTCCCAAGCATCCGGGCGTGATGCGGGCGTCAGGCGACACGCAGGTCATTTCAGGAAAAACGAGGGCCGCGCCGCCCATGGCGCGCGCACCGAGATGCACCAGGTGAAAGTCGTTGGGCACGCCGTCGGTCGCCGAATACATCGCCATTGGCGAAACGACGATGCGATTCCTGAGCGTCAGGCCGCGAAGCTTGAAAGGCGTGAACATCGGCGGGGGAACCGTGCCATTCGACGCCGGCTCGGCGCCGGCACGTTCGGCGAACCAGCGTTCGAAACCTTCGAGCCAGTCCTTGTCGCGAAGGCGAAGATTCTCGTGGCTGATGCGCTGTGAGCGGGTCAGCATCGAATACATGAATTGCTCCGGCTCCAGCGTATCGGCATAGCGCGTGCCGGCGACTTCGAACCACTCCATGGCGTTGCGCGCCGCATTTTGGATGCGGGCGACGTCAACCCGGCGCACCTCCTCGTAAGCCGCGAGCACGTCCGGGATGGTGGCTTCGTTGTGGCCGAGGATATCGAATTGTCGGGTAAGCTCGATGGCGTCGTCGATCGCAAGCTTGGTGCCCGAGCCGATGGCGAAATGCGCCGTGTGGGCGCTGTCCCCCATCAGTACGACGTGGCTATTGCCGTTGAAATGGCTCCACTTCTCGCAAATCAACCGGCCGAAGTTCAGCCAGGCCGAACCGCGCATATGGCGCGCATTGGTCATCAGCCTGTGGCCGTCGAGCGTCTCGGAAAAGAGTTTTTCGCAGAACTCAATCGACTGCTGCTGGTCCATCTGGTCGAGACCATGGGCCTGAAAGACGTCATCCGTGGTTTCGACGATGAAGGTCGAGGTGTTCTCATCGAAGCGGTAGATATGCGCCTGGAACCAGCCGTGTTCGGTGCGTTGGAAGTCGAAGGTGAAGGCGTCGAAGCGCTTGTCCGTGCCGAGCCAGACATAACGGTTTGGCCGAACGACCATGTCGGGTTGGAAAACGTCGGCGTATCTATTGCGGATCCTCGAGTTGACGCCATCCGAGGCGATGATGAGGTCCGCATCGGCGAATTCCTCGTCGCTTTCGACGTCGTGCTCGAACGCGAGTTCGACACCGAGTTCGAGGCAGCGATTCTGGAGGATATTGAGCATCTTCTTGCGGCCGATGCCGACGAAGCCGTGGCCCGTCGTCCTGATCTTACGGCCCTTGAAAACCAGTTCGATGTCGTCCCAGTGGTTGAAGGCGACCTCGATCGCCTCGGCAGTCTCCGGATCCCATTGGCGCATCGACTGCATCGTCGCATCCGAGAAGACCACCCCCCACCCGAAGGTGTCGAAGGCGCGGTTCCGCTCGACGACCGTTATGCGGTGTTCCGGGTGCTGGCGCTTCATCAGCAGCGCAAAATAGAGGCCGGCTGGCCCGCCACCGATACAGACGATCCGCATGTCGTTCTCCTCCCGAGCTCCGGCTGCGTGTGTCACCGTCCAGATGTCGTCGACCGTCATCCCGGACTGCGAGGAGCAGGGTGGACTCGTTCCAGAGAAATTTCAAGCTTAAAATTGTTTCGGCAAATGTGACGACGCTACATGCGTCCGGAGTGCGGTGCGCGAGTGGCGAACCGTTTCGGAGAATCTCGGGAGACGGCGGAAAGAAAGGCGCAGTGCCTTAAGTGTTCCGGGCCAACGCAGCAACGATGGATCGCTTGAGCTTGGCAAGCTCGTCCATCAACACACCGCCCTCCTTCGCTGAAAGTCCAGCGAACAGGTCGGAGATCCAGTCGGAATGCCTTGCCGCCATCTTCTCGAATTCGGCGCGGCCGAAGGGCGTCAGCGCGATGATCTGTACACGTCGATCCGTCGGCAGTGTCGTACGGCTGATGTGACCGCTCTCGGTCAGCCGTTCCACAAGAACCGTTATGTTGCCGGGTGAGACCATCATGCGCTTAGAGACTTCCCCCAGCACCATGCCATCAGGCGCTCGCTCGAGCTGGGCCATCAGGTCGAAACGTGGCAGCGTGGAGTCGAATTCTTCCCGGAGCCGCCGGCGGACTTCGCTCTCGACCAGTGTCGAGCACGTCAGCAGACGCAGCCACAGCCTGAGCTCGACACGGTGATCGCCGGGAGCCTCGAGGGCCTTGGTCTCGCCATCCACCCATTCCGGCGAGATGTCGAACTTGTCTTCACCCATCATACCAAACGTCCACTTTCGCAAAGCTGCAGGCGTATACTGCCGCCTTGCCCTTATTAGAGATGTTTCCGGCTCTTGGACAGGCTGCGTTGGGCCGTCATTTGGACGCAACCCCCGGCAACGACGGGTGCCCGGAAGATTGAGAACGGCCACCGTCCTCGGATTGGACATAGACATTGACGGTAAAGCCGATGTGGTCGGCCATCAGCGTCTTGGCGCGCTCGAAATCTCGATCAAGTGCCGCCTCCATCAGCTCAGTGTGATGCTCGATCGCCATGGCGTCTTGCAAGGCGGCGACCGCTTCCTCGTATCCCTTGCTCATCCCTGCGGCAGCCCTCAATGTCGGGGCCAGGCTGAGGAAACGGTGGTGGCGACGAAGCTGATCGGAAATCGTTGACTGGAAGCGGGTCAACCAGTTCGATCGTGCCGCACCGATCAGCGCTGCGTGGAAGGCGGCATGCTTTTCGTCCCACTCGTCGATCTCGCTTTCGGAGAAATGCTCGACCGAGACTTTGCAGCGGGACAGCCGGTAATGCGCGGTGACGACGGCGGATTCCCATGCGCTGTCGCCGTTCTCGATCGACTCGAGAAGCAGCGGCATCTCGACGGCCAGGCGCGCGCGTGTGAGATCGTCCAGTTCCTCGCGTGAAACCGGAGCAACGGCAAAGCCGCGGTTGCTGATCGCCGTGACCAGGCCTTCCGCCTCCAGACGCGACAGCGCTTCGCGCAGAGGTGTCCAGCCGATTCCGTAGCTTTCGCGCAGCACGCTCAGCTTCATCGGCGCGCCAGGCTTGAGACGCGTCGCCAGAATATCGCGTCGCAGCAGCCGGTAGGCCAATTCGGTTTTGGTCGACTGTTCGTGGTCTTGCATCAAGTTCCCTTAACGCCCGCATCGCATCGATACAAATATATATAGTTCGGCGCCTCTGATGAAAATATATATATTTGTTTGACAAGAAGTCTGACCGTCTCCATCATCCACCCACGCCGCCGAGGAGGGCGGTAACGCTCGTCAAATTCTGGGAGGGATGTATGAGCAAGAGGACTTGGCTTTCGGGATTGGTTGTCGCCGGCGCGCTGGCGTGGGGAGCGGGAACGGCCGCTGCCGATCCGATCCGCATTGGCATCGCCAATTTCGGCGAACATCCGCAATTGAGCGCATCGATCGCCGGCTTCAAGAAGGCGCTCGCTGAAAACGGCTTCGTCGAGGGCACCGATGTCGTCTACACTGAAAGCCACACCAACTTCGACGCCTCGCTTGTTCCGCAGATGATTGCCAAGCTGCAGGCCGAGCAGCCGAAACTGATCTATACGATCACCACGCCGGTCTCGCAGATCGCCAAGAAGGCGCTCGCCGGATCCGGTATCCCGGTTGTCTTTTCCGCCGTCACCGATCCGGTGGCCGCGAAGCTCGTTCCGTCCTGGGGGGCGGGTGACGACGGCATGACTGGCGCGACGGACCTTCAGGACGTGGCTGCCGTGATGGCCTTTACCCGCAAGCTCCTTCCGGAGGCCAAGCGCTTCGGCGTGCCGTACAACCCTGGCGAGGCGAACGACACGGCTCTGCTCGACAAGATCAAGGCGGCTGCACCGGCCGCCGGCTTTGAGGTCGTGGCCGTTGGCGTCGACAACGTCAACGACATCCAGCAGCGCATTGCCTCCTTCGCCGGCAAGGCCGACGTGATCTATACGCCCGCATCCAACCTGCTCCAGCCGGCAATCGGCGCCGTCTCGGCGGCTGCACGCCAGGCGCAGATCCCGATCGTCAACTCCGACGATGGTGCTGTGCGCGACGGCGTCGTGCCGGCAAGCTTTGCCGTCAACTACGAGCAGGTCGGCATGAATGCCGGCAAGATTGCCGCGGAGATCCTTGGGGGCAAGGACCCGAAGACGATCGCGCCGTCGCGTCCGAGCTATGAGGACCATGCGCCGCTGATCTCGAAGAAAGCGGCGGCGGCCTTCGGCATCGCAATACCGGCATCGCTCGCCGATTGCGGCTGCCTGGTCGACTGATTTTGGGCGAATAGGTGACGGCGTCGGGAGCGCCGTCACTTCATGGGTTATGAGGGGGAGCCAATGCTGGAAATCAGATCGGCCCGCAAGGTCTTCTACAAGGGGCAGGCAGACGAAAAGGTCGCACTCGACGGCCTCAGCCTCAGCCTTGCAACAGGCGAGTTCGGCGTCGTCATCGGCTCGAACGGCGCCGGCAAGAGCAGCATGCTCAACGCCATCTCCGGGGCGCTCGCGCTCGATAGCGGCCAGATCGTCATCAATGGCGACGACGTGACGGCGACGCCCGTGCACAAACGCGCCATGCGGCTTGCGCGCGTGTTCCAGGACCCGATGCGCGGTACCGCCGCCAGCATGACGGTGGCCGAAAACATGCTGCTCGCCGAGCTTCGAAGCAACAAGCGCACCCTGCGCCGCGGGCTGAACGCGGCAAGGCTCACCGCCTACAAGGAGCGCCTGTCGCTTCTGGGCCTCGGCCTCGAAAAGCGTCTCGACACGCGCGTGGAGCTACTGTCGGGTGGCCAACGGCAATCGTTGTCGTTGATCATGGCGGTCGGCGGTTCGCCGGAGCTGCTGTTGCTCGACGAACACACCGCGGCGCTCGACCCGCGCACCGCCGACATCGTCATGCAAGCAACGATCCGCGCCGTCGAAGCCTTGAAGCTGACGACGCTGATGGTGACGCACAACATGCAGCATGCCGTGGATTTCGGCCACAAGGTCGTCATGCTCGATGCCGGGCGCGTCCGCCTCGAAATCGATGGCAAGGACAAGGCCCAGACGACGGTGCCGGACCTGATCGGCCATTTCTCCGTCAAAACCGACCGCATGTTCCTGGCGAGCTGACGATCATGGATATTATTCAAAACACCATCGCGAGTTTCGTCTCGCTCGTTCCCGTCACGCTGGCCCAGAGCCTGATCCTTGCCTTCGTCGTGCTGGGGATCATGATCCCGTTTCGCATGCTGAGTTTCCCGGATCTGACCAGCGAGGGCGCGTTCCCGCTTGGCGGTTGCGTCTGCGGTGTACTGATGGCAGCCGGCATGTCGCCGCTCGCCGCGATCGCCATCGCACTCCTCGCCGGTTTTGTCGCCGGCTGCTGCACGGCGTTCATCCATCTGAGATTCCGCATTCACACGTTGCTTGCCGGCATCCTGATGATGACGATGCTCTATTCGATCAATCTGCGCATCATGGGCCGGTCGAACCTATCGGTTTTCGGGGCGCCGACGATGTTCGACTGGGTGCCAGGGCTGCAGCCGGGCTTCCCGGCAAGCAAGATCGTTGTCGCCGGCCTCATCGCACTCATCGTCTTCTTCCTGCTCTATCATTTCTTCAGGACCGAGAAGGGAACGGCGATCCGGGCCGTCGGCGCCAATCCCGACATGGCGGAAGCGCAGGGCATCAACGTCTGGCTGGCGACGATCGGCGGCGTCGGGCTTGCCGGCGCGTTTTCGGCGGCAGGCGGAGCGCTGATGGTGCAGTCGCAGGGCTTTGCCGACGTCAACATGGGCCTCGGCATCCTTATCAATGGGCTCGCGGCGCTGATGATCGGCGAGGCGATCGTCGGAAAGCAAAGCGTGTTGCGCCAACTCGCCGCCCCGTTTGTCGGCGCGGTCGTCTACTATCAGCTCGTCTCCTTCTGCCTGGCCGCCGGCATGCCACCACCGGATCTGAAACTTGCGACTGGCCTCTTCGTTCTCGCCATGCTGGCTCTTCCGAGCCTCAAGCGAAGCCGCGGGCCGGCACCCGCCCGCGAAACCGTTCGTGAATAACCAAGGACCATCTTCATGAGTGCAGTTCCTGATTTTGCAGCGATCGAGGCGATGGATGCGGCCGACGTGCTACGTCCGATGCGCGATCGTTTCATCCTGCCACCGGGCCTCATCTATCTCGACGGCAACTCGCTCGGCGTTGCTTCGACCGCTGCCTTCGACGAGCTCCGCAAGGCGGCGACGGAGGAATGGGGCCAGGATCTCATCCGAAGCTGGAACACGGCCGGATGGTTCGAGATGCCGCTTGCGCTCGGGGACCGGGTTGGCCGACTGATTGGCGCGGCGGCCGGCCAGACGGTCGTTTGCGACACCACATCGATCAACATCTACAAGGCCCTGCATGCGGCGATGGCGTTGCGGCCGGAGCGCTCGGTGATCGTCAGCGAAGGCAGCAGTTTCCCGACCGACCTCTACATGGCCGAGGGCGTGGTCTCGACGCGTCCGGGTGCGGCGCTGCGTCTCGAAGGGGTCGATGCGCCCGAGATCGAAGACCTGATCAACAGTGACGTTGCCGTGGTTCTGGTCAACCACGTGAACTACAAGTCCGGCGAACTGCGCGACATGGCGGCGCTGACGCGCAAGGCGCATGAGCATGGCGCGCTGATCATCTGGGATCTCTGCCATACGGCAGGCGCGCTGCCGATCGATCTTGAGGGCGCTGATGTCGATTTTGCCGTCGGCTGCACCTACAAGTACCTGAACGGCGGTCCCGGAGCACCAGCATTCATCTATGCCGCGACGCGTCACCATGGCGATACCCGCCAGCCGCTCAGTGGCTGGTGGGGGCATGCGCGCCCCTTTGCCTTCGAGAAGCACTACGCGGCCGGCGAGGGGATCCGCCGCTTCCTTTGCGGAACGCAACCGATCCTGTCGCTTCGGGCGCTCAAGGGCGCGCTCGACGTCTGGGACGAGGTCGACATGACCAAGTTGCGTGAGAAGAGCATCCGGCTCACCGACCTCTTCATCACGCTGGTTGAGGCGAAATGCGGCGCCTACGGCCTCGAGCTCGAGAGCCCACGTGACGGCGCGAGGCGCGGAAGCCAGGTTTCGTTCAGCCATCCCAACAGCTACGAGATTATGCAGGCGCTTATCGCCCGCGACGTCATCGGCGACTTCCGCGCGCCGTCGACGATGCGTTTCGGTTTCACCCCGCTCTATGTAAGCTACGCCGACGTTTGGCAGGCGGTCGAAATTCTGGAAGAGATCCTGCGCACCGGTACATGGCAGGATGCGCGCTTTGCCGTTCGTGCGGCCGTCACCTGATCTGATAGCATCGACAAGCTGCGGGCGGCATACCGCCCGCACCGTCACACTGAGACGCCGATAAAGATCGCGCCGCCCAGGGGGACTTTCGCAATGACCGCTGCACCACACCGGCCGACATTGGACGAAATCGCCGAGGCGCGTGGCCGCATCGCTCCCCACGTCGCGCGCACGCCGCTGGTCAGGCTCGACCTCGGACTTTCGGACCGGCAAATCTTCCTGAAACTGGAGACGCTTTCTCCGATTGGCGCCTTCAAGCTCCGCCCGGCGCTGAATGCAGTGCTGTCGCGCGACCCTGCTGCTCTGCGGGGCGGCGTCGCGGTCACGAGTTCCGGCAATATGGCCTACGGCATGGCCTGGGCCGCGCGCCTCATCGGTGTTCCGATGGTCGCCTATATGTACCGCGGAGCGCCACAGACCAAGATCGAGGGCGTGCGCGACCTTGGCGGGGAGGTGCGCTTCGTGAGCGCGGAGACCTGGTGGGACTACATTGTCTGCGCGGACAGGCCGGATGCGCCGGAACTGCTGATCAATCCGGTGACCGATCAGGCGGTGCTTTCCGGCAACGGCTCGATCGGCATGGAAATCGTCGAGGACCTGCCCGATGTCGACGTGGTGCTGACCCCCTATGGCGGCGGCAGCATGACCACCGGGGTCGCCAGTGCCATCAAGACCGGTTCCCGGTCGGCACGCGTCTTTGCGGTCGAAGACGACAGCGCCGCCCCGGTTTGCGCCGCACTTGAGGCGGGGCGGATTGTGGTGATCGAAACCCGCCCGTCCTTCATCAAGAGCATCGGCGCTCCGTCGCTGGTCCCGCAGCTTTGGCCGGTCGCACGCGAACTGATCGACGGGGCCATTGCCGTCAGTCCCGCTGAGGTGACAGACGCGATGCGGCTTTTGTTCAGGAAGGCCAAGATCGTGGCAGAAGGTGCGGGCGCCGCCTCACTTGCCGCCGCGATCGCCCGACCGGACCTTAAGGGAAACATCGTCTGCGTGATTTCCGGCGGCAATATCGACGCTGTGGCCTATTCCGTCGTGCTTGGTGGCGGCATTCCCGCCGCCTGACTGAAAGCTTAGACGCCGAGATAGCGATCCTGAAGCGCCGGCGTCAGCGCTGCCGGCGATCCCGTGAACACCGTCGCGCCCTTCTCCAGCACGAAGCAGCGGTCGGCGAGGGGTAGCAATTCCGAAAGCGTCTTGTCGACGACGAGGATCGATTGGCCGGCCGTCTTCAGCGTACGGATCGCCGACCAGATGTCCTGCCGGATCACTGGCGCCAGGCCCTCGGTCGCCTCGTCCAGAATGAGCAGGCTGGGATTGGTCATCAGCGCCCGGCCGATGGCAAGCATCTGCTGCTCGCCACCGGAAAGCGTATTGGCATATTGGTCGCGCCGTTCGCCGAGGCGGGGAAAGAGCGCGACCACCTTCTCCAAGGTCCACTCGCTGCCACGAGCGGTGGCAACGAGGTTTTCCATGACGGTGAGGTTCGGGAAGCAGCGCCGTCCTTCGGGCACGAGGCCAAGGCCGAGTCTGGCGATCCGGTGCGGCCGCATGCCGAAGATCGCCTTGCCCGCGAAGCTGATCACACCTGAGCGCGGGCGCACGAGGCCGAGGATGGAGTTGATCGTCGTCGTCTTGCCCATGCCGTTGCGGCCCATGAGCGCAACCACTTCGCCCTCCCGCACATCGAGATTGACGCCGAAGAGCGCCTGGGAAGCGCCATAGAAGGTTTCGAGACCTTTCAGTTCCAGCAGGCTCACGCGGCTTCTCCCAGGTAGGCGCGGCGCACTTCCGGGTCGCTGCGTATTTCCTCGACCGTGCCCGTCGCGATGATGCGGCCATAGACAAGCACGGATATCCGATCCGCCAGTGCAAAGACCGCGTCCATGTCGTGCTCCACAAGCAGCATCGGTGCCTGCTGGCGCAACCCATCGAGGAAAGACGTCAGCCGTTTGGAGCCCTCCGGCCCCATGCCGGCCATCGGCTCGTCGAAGAGGAAGGCCTTCGGCGAAAGCGCCAGCGCAATGGCGATTTCAAGCTGCCGGCGTTCTCCGTGCGAGAGTTCGGCTGCGGGTACATGGGCGCGCGCGGCGAGGTCGACGCGCTCCAGCATCGCCATTGCCGGTTCGGTCAGGTCCTTGTCATCGACCACCTGGCGAAAGAAACGAAAGCTGCTGCCACGGCTTGCCTGCACCGCTAGCATGACGTTGCGAAGGGCCGAGAACTCCTGCGCCAGCGAGGAGATCTGGAAGCTGCGCGCAAGTCCAAGCCTCGCACGGGCGGCCATGTCGTGCCCGCTGATGTCCTGACCGAGAAAGCGGATCGTCCCGCTGTCGGCCTTGAGCGAGCCGGCGATCTGGTGGATCAGCGTGCTTTTTCCGGCGCCGTTCGGACCGATCAGCGCATGGATTTGTCCCGGGTGAAGCTCGAGGCTCACCCCGTCGGTGGCCTTGAGCGCGCCGAAGGATTTTCTGAGGTCGCGGATTTCAAGAATTGGCTCAGACATGGCGCGGCTTTCCCGAGAGCAGGCCCAGCAGCCCTCCGCGTGCAAAAAGCACGATGCCGAGCAGGATGAGGCCGAGGAAGAACTGCCAGCGCTCGGTGATGCCGCCGAGCACATATTCGAAGAACACGAAGATCATGGCGCCGGCGACGGGCCCGAACAGCCGGCCCTTGCCGCCGAGAATGATGAGAACGATCAGTTCGCCCGACATGTGCCACGACAGCATCGAAGGGCCGACGAAGCGATTGAGATCGGCATAGAGCGCACCGGCAAATCCGGTGATCATCGCGGAGGCTGCGAAGGCGACGAGCCGGATGTTGAAGGGCGCGATGCCGACGGCGGCAAGGCGCGTTCCGTTCTGTCGCGCTGCCTGCAGTGCGCTGCCGAACCGCGAGCCCTCGACGATGCGGAACAGGAGAAGCGTTGCCATCAGAGCGGCGTAGCAGACCAGGAAATAGGGCAGGGGCTTGGCGGTATTGACGCCGGGAAAGGCGTTGCGCACCGACATCGACAAGCCGTCTTCGCCACCATAGGCCGGCCAGGAGATCGCGAAATAGTAGATCATCTGCGCGAAGGCGAGGGTGATCATGATGAAATAGACGCCTGTCGTGCGCAGGCTGATCGCACCGATGGGCAACGCAACGAGCCCTGCGACCACCACCGCCGTTATCCAGATGAGTGGCATCGATGTGGTTGCCGGAATGTCGGCGAACAGCGGTTCGCCATTGAAGGCGTGCGTCGCAAGGATACCCGCGACATAGCCGCCGAGGCCGAAGAAGGCTGCATGGCCGAAGGAAAGCAGCCCGCCGAGCCCGAGCGCCAGGTTGAGGCCGACGGCGGCAAGTGCCAGCACGGCGACGCGGGTTGCAAGCGTCACATAGAAGGGCTCGCCCATGCCGACGGCGACAAGCGGTGCGCCGAGTAGGAGGAGCGCCAGAAGCAGATTGACTGTCGTTTCGCGGTTCATCGGGACCTCACGACTGCGCGGCAAACAGGCCGCTCGGCCTGAAGGCGAGGATGAGGGCCATGACGACATAGATCAGCATCGAGGCCAGCGCCGCCCCGATCGTGGTTGCCTGCGATGCGGGCATGGTCAATGCCAGCAGCGAGGGCAGCAGGAAGCGGCCCATGGTATCGACGACCCCGACGATCACAGCGCCGACGAGCGCACCCTTGATGGAGCCGATGCCGCCGATGACGATGACGACGAAGGCGAGGATAAGCACCGGTTCGCCCATTCCGACCTGCACCGACTGGAGCGCCCCGACCAATGCGCCGGCAAGACCCGCAAGGGCTGCGCCGAGCGCAAAGACGACTGTGTAAAGCGTGCCTATATCGACGCCGAGCGCTGCGATCATCTCGCGGTCCGACTCGCCCGCCCTGATGCGCATGCCGAGCCGGGTCCTGGAGATCAGCAGATAAAGGCTGACGGCAACCGCGATGCCGACGCCGATGATCGCCAGGCGATAGAGCTGATACTGACCGCCGCCAGGGAGCGGCACAGCGCCCTGAAGCAGGGGCGGTATATCGAGATAGAGCGGGAACGAGCCGAAAATCCAGCGCGCACCTTCGGACAGGATCAGGATCAGCGCGAAGGTGGCAAGCACCTGATCGAGATGATCACGGTCGTAGAGCCTGCGGATGACGGCGACCTCGATGATCGCACCGACGCCGGCGGCGGCCGTGAGGCTGGCGATCAGCCCCAGCCAGAAGGAGCCGGTCGCGGCTGCGACGGTGGCGCAGGCGAAGGCGCCGATCATGTAGAGCGAGCCATGGGCGAGATTGATCAGACCCATGACGCCGAAAATCAGCGTCAGGCCGGCGGCCATCAGAAACAGCATCACGCCGAGCTGGAGCCCGTTGAGCAGTTGTTCGATCAGGAGTGCGGTGAACAAGAGACCGGTCCAAGCTTGGTGTGAGGGGCGCATGGATCATCGACCGGATGTCAGCACGAAAGCCGAGCACCCGGGCGACGACGGGTGCAAGTCTTACATCCCGCACTTCTCGGCGTAGGCATCCTTGTGATGCTCGAAGGCAGTCGCGATGATCTTGTTGGTCAGGACGCCGTCATCTTCCTTCACCACCTCGCGAACGTAGATGTTCTGGATCGGGTGGTTGTTGTTGTTGAAGGCGAACTCGCCGCGCACGGACTTGAAATCCGCTGCCTTGAGCGCCGCACGGAAGGCGTCCTTGTCCTTGACGCTCGCCTTTGAAAGCGCTGCGAGGATCAGGTTCGCCGTATCCCAGCTCTGCGCCGCGTAGATCGAGGGCAGGCGCTTGTACTCGGCCTTGAAGGCTTCGACGAATTTCTTGTTGGCTTCGTTGTCGAGATCCTTGGACCAGGTCGCCGAATTCTTGACGCCAAGGGCCGCGTCGCCGATCGCCGGCAGAACGTCCTGGCTAAAGGAGAACCCGGGCCCCATAACCGGGATGCCGACGCCCGACTGGGCATATTGCTTCATGAAAGCGATGCCCATGCCGCCGGGCAGGAAGAAATAGACGCTATCGGCACCGGAGGCGCGGATCTGGGCGATCTCCGCGGCATAGTCCGTCTGGCCGACCTGGGTATAGATCTCGCCGGCAAGGTCGCCCTTGTAGTAGCGCTTGAAGCCGGTCAGCGCGTCCTTCCCGGCCGGATAGTTGGGCGCCAGGACAAAGGCGTTCTTGTAGTCTTTGTTGGCGTATTGTCCCATCGCCTCATGGAAGTTGTCGTTCTGATAGGCGACGTTGAAATAGTTCGGGTTGCAGTTCGCACCGGCAAGTGCCGAAGGGCCGGCATTGGGCGAGAGATAGATCACGTCCTGTGCTACCGCGTTCGGAACGACGGCCATGGCGAGGTTCGACCAGATGATCCCTGTCATCAGGTCGACCTTGTCGCCCTGGATCATCTTCTCGGCGATCTGCACCGCAAGTTCCGGCTTCTGGGCATCGTCTTCGATCACCAGCTCGACGTCCTTGTTGCCCGATTGCTTGATCGCAAGCGTGAATGCGTCGCGCATGTCGATGCCGAGACCGGCGCCGCCGCCCGAAAGCGTGGTGATGACGCCGATTTTCACCGGCTCGGCGTAGGCAAGGCTCGACGTCGCAAGCACGAGGCCAAAAACGCTCGCTGCCAGAATGCGGTTCATGCTGTTCTCCTCCTAGTAGGTTCCCTTTTGAGTTGTGTTCTATCAGAGACCTGTGCGCACATGCCAGAGCTCTGGGAAGAGTTCCACCTCGAGCATCTTCTTGAGGTAGGACGCGCCGGATGTTCCCCCGGTTCCGCGTTTCATGCCGATGATGCGCTCCACCGTCGTGACGTGGTTGAAGCGCCATCGACGGAAGTAATCCTCGAAATCGACCAGCTTCTCGGCGAGCTCATAGAGCATCCAGTAGCGCTCGGGATCGCGGTAGACCGTCTGCCAGGCCGCAAAGACCTTGTCGCTTTCCGTGCGCGTTTCGCGCCAATCCGTCCTGTCTGCTTCCTCGCCGACATCGAACCCTTTGCGAGACAGGAGCCGGATCGCCTCGTCATAGAGCGACGGTGCGGCTAAGATCGCTTCCAGCTTTTTAAGGATCTCGGGACGATGCGTGTGTGGTCCGAGCATGGCGACGTTGCGATTGCCGGCGAGGAACTCGATCGCCCGGTATTGCCACGACTGGAAGCCGGATGACTGCCCCAGAGACTCGCGGAACTGCGTGTATTCGCTGGGCGTCATCGTGCGAAGCACGTCCCAGGCGCTGTTCAACTGTTCGAAGATGCGCGCCACGCGCGTCAGCATCTTGAAGGCGGGTTCCAGCCGGTCTTCACGGATCGACCGGACAGCCGCGTTGATCTCGTGCAGCGCGAGTTTCATCCAGAGTTCAGACGTCTGATGCTGAATGATGAACAGCATCTCGTCATGAGCCTTTGAGAGCGGCTCCTGTGCGTCCAGCACTTTCTCCAGCATGAGGTAGTCGCTGTAGGACATGCGCCCCTTAAACGACATCTGGGCGCCTTCCTTGGAAGGATCGTATGGTTCGCTCATTTCAGTTCTCCAACCGCAATCGGAACCGCTGGATCTTGCCCGTGGCTGTCTTCGGCAGGCTGTCCAGGAATTTTACCGACCGTGGATATTTGTAGGGCGCGATCGTCGCCTTCACGTGATCCTGCAAGCGCTTGATCGTCGCCTCGTCTGCCGACACGCCGGCCGACAGCACGACGTAGGCCTCGACGATCTCGCCGCGCTCGGCGTCGGGTGCACCGACGACGGCACACTCAACGACTTCCGGATGCGAGATCAAGGCCGCTTCGACTTCTGGGCCGGCGATGTTGTAGCCCGCGGTTATGATCATGTCGTCGGATCGGGCGGCGAAATGGAAGAAGTCGTCCTCATCCTGATAGAAGGCGTCACCCGTGAGATTCCAGCCATCGCGGACATAGTCACGCTGGCGCGGATCGGCCATGTAGCGGCAGCCGGTCGGGCCGCGCACTGCAAGCTTGCCGATCGTGCCGCGAGGAACTTCCTGCATCTCGTCGTTGACGATCCGTGCTTCGTAGCCACCGACGGGCTTCCCGGTCGAGGCGGCCTTGCGGTCCTCGAACCGGTTGGAAATGAAGATGTGCAGCATCTCTGTCGCGCCGATCCCGTCGAGGATCGGCTTGCCAGTCTTGTTCGTCCATTCCTCGAAGACGGGGCCCGGCAGTGTCTCGCCGGCCGAAATTGCAACCCGCAGAGACGAAAGGTCCGCGCCGTTGTCCATCGCCTTCATCATCGCCCGATAGGCGGTAGGGGCGGTGAACGAGATCGTTGCTTTGTATTTCTCGATAATCTCCACCATGTTCGCGGGCGTCGCGTGCTCAAGAAGCGTTGCTGCCGCCCCGAAGCGTAAGGGAAAGATCGCAAGGCCACCGAGGCCGAAGGTGAATGCAAGTGGAGGCGAGCCGACAAAGATATCGTCGGGTGTGACCCCTAGGACTTCGCTGGCGTAGCCGTCTGCGATCATCATCAGATCGCGATGGAAGTGCATGGTTGCCTTCGGGATCCCGGTCGTGCCCGAGGTGAAACCGAGAAGCGCCACGTCGTCCCGACCGGTGTGCACCGCCTCGAAGAGGACGGATTTGTCGAGTGCAATCCGGTCAAGTTCAGCGTCGTGGTTTGCAGTCCCGTCGAAGCTGACGACCTGTTTCAGGTAGCGGCTATCCTTTGCGCAGGCGACCATCTCGTCCATCAGACGTGTGTCACAGAGCGCCAGGCTGATCTCGGCCTTGTCGATGATCTTGGTCAGCTCTCCGGCTCTGAGCATCGGCATCGTGTTGACGACGACGGCGCCGGCCTTGGTGGCTGCCAACCAACAGGCGACCATGGCGGGGTTGTTGGCCGAGCGTATGAGCACGCGATTGCCGGGTCTGACGCCGTAATTCTCGACAAGCGCATGGGCCAGCCTGTTCGTCCAGTCGGAAAGTTCCTTGTACGTTCGCCGACGACCGTTGCCGATCAGGGCGGTGTGGTCGCCAAAGCCCTTGGCGACCATGGCGTCGGTCAGTTCGACGGCGGCGTTGAGGTGGTCCGGATAGTTGAAGCCTTCGAGAAGGAAGTCTGGCCATTCTTCCGGCGGAGGCAGATGGTCACGGGTAAACGTATCGACGTGTGAAGTCGGTCCAAGCATGTGGCGGCTAATCCCCTGTTCCGTTCCTGCCTGTTGCTCAGGCATTTTTAAAGCCGGCTATAATTCTTGCGTTCGTGCGGAGCCCGGCCGTGCAAACCGGTTGCGGGCGTCGCCGGATCGTTGCCGATGAAGCGCGTCGTCGCTGAGACGACTCCAATGATCGTGATAGGCACAGCGAGACCTCCACTTCTCGGCTGAACATGGGGCAGCATCGCACCGCTCAAAAACTATTTCAAGCCTAAAGTTTTTTTGGATGATGGCATTGTGTTTACCGGTCTGGCAGGCGATTGCTACGCCTGAGGAGAAAACTAGGAGGATTAAATCGATGCTGGAACGCCGCATTACCGATTGGGACGACGCCTATGCGAATGGCTCGAATATCGCTCGTGGCAACCTATGGCCGGAAGCGTGGGTCAAGCCAGCCGAAGCCTTTCGCAGTGCCCTTCGGGCAGCGGGGCGTGCAAAACTCGACCTCAGCTATGGCGAGCGGACGAGAAACCGCATGGACCTGTTTTTCCCTGATGGCTCAGCCAAGGGCCTTGTCGTCTTCGTGCATGGTGGATACTGGCTGCAACTCGATAAGAGCTTTTGGTCGCATTTGGCCGCCGGCGCTGTTGCCAGCGGCTACGCCGTCGCCATCCCCTCGTACACGCTTTGCCCCGAAATTCGCATCGCTGGGATCGTCGAAGAGGTAGCTGCGGCCATCGGCGAGGCCTCGAAGCTGGTCGATGGGCCGCTGAATTTGACCGGGCATTCGGCCGGAGGGCATCTCGTCAGCCGGATGATCACGACGACCGCGCCGCTGGCGCCGCATGTACAGCAGCGGATTCGAAACGTCGTCTCGATCTCGGGCGTTCATGACCTGCGTCCGATCATGGCAACCACGATGAACGAGAGGCTTGCGATCGACGAGAGCGAGGCGCTTTCGGAAAGCCCGGCTCTGCTGCGCCCCATGGCAAATGCCCGCATCACCTGCTGGGTCGGGGGCGGCGAACGGGCCGAGTTCTTGCGCCAGAGCGCTCTGCTCGCCAATATCTGGACCGGACTGGGTGCAACAACGGCCGCGACCGCGGAACCGGACAAACATCATTTCAACGTTATCGACGGCCTCGCCGACGTCGGACACGCCCTCACGCGGGTGCTGCTTTCGGAGTGAGCGGAGCAGTATCGCTTTCTGATCACTGCCAAGTCAGAAACTGCGCCCCGGAAAGCGCCGGCGTGCCGGAATGAGTTCCGCCGTGCGTCGGTCTGTATCGGTTCGTAATAGCGATCAAACGGGCCGTCTGACGAACGCGCTTCTAGGGATGGTGCAGTTGTCCCGCCGCACATGTGCGGCCGGACAACCAATCAACATGGATGGTAACGCGCTATCCGGAACTCGTCAGGCAGCTGATCGAAGGCCCACCACGGTAGCCAAACGCCTTGCCCGTTCCAGGCTCGCAGGTTGCTGATCAGCAAAACGCTCGGCGTTTATTTCCATGATTAATGCCGTGTCTGGAAGGAAGATCAGTTCGGCGAAGATGTCATCCCAAGGAATATCGCCCCAACCAATTGGCAGATGCAAATCTCCGATGCCTAGTGCCGTCGCCTCAGCTGGATGATAGAAGCGGTTCATGGAGTAGGGCAGCCCAAAACTGTCGTGAACATGCAGGTGGCCTGCCACCGGTGCCATTGCCCGCAATTGCTCGCGAAAATCCAGCCCGCGATGCGTGGCCTCGATGTAGGCATGCGAGAAGTCGATAAGCGCAACGACGTTGTCGGAGCCGATCGAACGGACTGTTTCGGCGACCTGGCTCGGTGTTTGCCGATACTGTCCGGTTTCCGTCGTGAAAATGTTTTCAAGCGCGATGCGTACCCCATATCCTTTTGCGATATCCGACATCTCTGCGAGTGCGTCGCGTTCCATCTTGTCGAGATCAGCGGCGCTCTCTCCGGCGGCAAGCTGCGCCGCGCCGGAGTGATGGACAAGGATTCCCGCGCCGAGCCGATCGCACAGCTCGAGCATCGCTCTCACGACCTTCTTCTGCAAATCGTGATGCTGGCGATCCATGAAGTTGGATACGATCTGACCGTGCAGCGAAAGCTTCTTGAAACGGTACTTGCGCGTGATGTCGGCGACGCGCTGGAGCCGATCCTCGATGAGGCGACCTCGGCTGATGATCTCCTCGCCATAGATCCCGATCTCGCAGGCATCCGCGCCCGTATCGGCGATTTCGCGCAAAGAAGCGTCAAGGCTCGACAGATCTCCCTTGCCCGTCCGGTTGCAAAAGCCAATAGCGGATATGAACTCGTTCATTTCCATCTCCTTCGATGTTGCGATGATCAGACTGCTTCGAGCACCTGCCGCGCATTGCGGCCACTGCGAGGCTCGACTTCAAGCTCGATACGCCGACCAGTCTCTCGGTCGAACACATGCAAATGTGCAAGCGGCAGTTCCAGCGCGATCCGGTCGCCAGGCCTTACGTACGTCTCTTCATCGACACAGGCTGCAAAGGGCTGGCCATCCAATTCCGAGTGGATGACGCGGCCAGCTCCGAGCTCTTCTACAAAGTCCACTTTCATCGAGATGCCTCTTGCCCCAGTGGCAACAACACACTGTTCCGGACGAATGCCCACGGTCACACGTCTTTCACCCAAGCGTGTGGCAAGAGCCCTGTCGATCGGCATCTTCGTGCCGCTGAACGCAAGGCAGGCGTCATCGACGTTGATGTGAGCGTCAAACAGGTTCATCGCCGGCGAACCGATGAAGGAGGCGACGAAAATGCTTGCTGGGCGGTGGTAGATGTCAAGCGGCTGGCCCACCTGTTCGACGACGCCCTTGTTCATGACGACCAGCTTGTCTGCGAGAGTCATCGCTTCTACCTGATCATGCGTGACGAAAACGGACGTTGCCGACAGGCGCTGATGGAGCTTGCGGATCTCGGCGCGCATGGTGACACGAAGCTTGGCATCGAGATTCGACAACGGTTCGTCGAAAAGGAATACGTTCGGTTCCCGGATGATCGCGCGCGCCATGGCAACCCGTTGCCGCTGGCCACCGGAGAGGGCCGCAGGTTTGCGATCGAGATAGTCGGCGAGCCCGACGATCTTGGCTGTCTCCTCGATGCGGCGAAGGCGCTCTGCCTTTGGTACGCCAGCGACTTTCAGGGCATAGCCGATGTTTCCCGCGACCGTCATGTGTGGATAGAGGGCATAATTCTGAAACACCATGGCGCAACCGCGTTCGCGCGGTTCAAGCCTGTTAACGACCCGTCCGTTGATGGCGATCTCACCCGCGGTGATTTCCTCCAGTCCCGCGATCATCCTGAGAAGCGTGGATTTGCCACAGCCTGATGGGCCGAGGATCACCACGAATTCTCCCGACGCAAAAACAAGGTCGATGCCATGCAAGGTGGGGGTCTTGCCGTAAGATTTACGCACGGCGCGAATTGCGATGTCAGCCATGAACGAGGACCTCTTTTATTCTGCAGATGGGGGAAGCGGTTTCACTTTTCGGTGGCCACCAGGCCCCGTACGAACCAGCGCTGCAAGACGGCAACGACGACCAATGGGGGCAGCATGATGATCAGCGATCCGGCGAGCGTCACGTTCCAATCCGGCGTGCCGTTGTCGGCCGGCAGGAGTGCGACCAGCGACATCATCGTGGTCTTATAGGCAGGGTCCGTCACCATCAGGAGCGGCCAGAGATACTGGTTCCAGCCGTAGACGAACATGATCGTGGTCAGAGCGAGCATGTTGGTGCGCGAGAGCGGCAAGAGCATATCGATAAAAAAACGGACCGGGCCCGACCCGTCCATTCGCGCGGCCTCGGCCAGTTCATCGGGCAGAGTTAGGTAGAATTGGCGGTAAAGGAATGTTCCGGTGGCCGTTGCGATTAGCGGCAGCGTGAGACCGGCGTAGGAGTTGAGAAGGTTCCAGTCGAGGGACACCTCGAAACCAGTCGCAGCGGAGATGAGAAGCCGTACGGGCTGAAACAAATCGGCAGCGACTGCGTAGGTGGGCACGACACGCACCTCAAGCGGCAGCATCAACGTGATGAACACCATCCAGAAAAAGAAGCCCTTCAGCGGGGTTCGGAAGAATACGATGGCAAAGGCAGTCAACGCTGACAGTGCGACCTTCCCGACAGTCACGAGGCTGGCCATCACGAAGCTGTTCAACATCGCCGTCCCGAGGTTCGCCCGCGTCCAGGCGGCGCTCATATTCTCAAACAGGCGATCCTGCGGCAGGAAACTGAAGGGTATGGAGTTGACCTGCTGAAACGTTTGGCTCGCGCCCGACACGATGACGATGAAGGGACCTATCAGCAGGAGGAAGCCGAAGATCATCACGCCATAGGTGAGGGCGTTTGCGAAAGGGGTCCGCTGAATCATGACTGCCTCACTTGTAATGGACCTGGCGCTCGATGAAGCGGAACTGGATAAAGGTGAAGATCATGATGAGGCCGATGAGCACGAGGCTCTGGGCCGACGCGCCGGAGTAGTTCAGTCCACGGAACGCCTCCTCGACGATGCGGTAGACCATCACATCCGTGCCGTGGTTCGGGCCGCCATCCGTCGTACGCGCGACGATGCCGTAAGTGTCCGCACCGACGAAACCTTCGGTCATCATGATCACGAGCAGGAAGAAAAGCGTGGGCGCAAGCATCGGTATCTGGATGTCGACCGCGCGGCGTATCGGGCCGCAGCCGTCCATCGCTGCAGCCTCGATGAGCGACCGCGGGACAGACTGCAGACCTGCGAGAAGGAAGATGAAAGTGTAGCCCGCCCATTTCCAGGCAAACACGACGATGACGAGAATAAGGGCATGGCTGCCATACTTGGCTGGGTTCCAGAAGTCCGGAAAGGCGGCGTTGACCGATGCCATCAGCCCGCGCTCTGGCGACAGGATGAAACGGAAGGCCATGCCGGCAGCAGGTCCCGCAATCGCGTAAGGCAGGATGTAGAGGAACCTGAAGGGCGCGGAACCCGGTAGCTGGCGGTCAACCGCCAGGGCAAGAACAAGGCCGATAAAGATCGTAGCCAAGGTGCCGCAAAGGGCGAACGCCAGGCTGACCCCAACGGAATTCCAGTAGAGCGGGTCGGCGAACACTTCCTTGAAATTGGCAAGTCCGACGAATTCCGCAGTTCCACCGAAGGGCGGTTCGAGCGTGAATGCCCAGCGCAACACCGCGACCGCCGGCCAGTAGAAAAAGAGCAGGATCAGGATGATCTGCGGCAGGGCGAATAGGCTGGGCAGCCACCAGCTACGAAAGGCCGCGCGCTTGTCCATGTGTGCAAATTCCGTGCGTAAGAACAGGTATGGGAGCCTGCCATTGCTCAGGCAGGCTCCCGACGGATCAGATTTTAGTTCAGCGTCTGACCGGCGTAGGTTTTCTCGAAGCGACGCAGCACTGCGTTGCCACGTTCGACCGTCTTGTCGAGCTCGGCCTGCACGTCTGCATTCTGCATGAAGATCGCTTCGAGGGCCGTTGCGAATTCCTTGCGGATCTGAGTGAAGCCGCCCAGGCGAATGCCACGGGTATTTTCCGACGTCGGCGTGAACGAGAGGCTCTGGATCGCAAATTCACGCCCCTTGTAGGGCGCCTTGTCGTAGAAGCCGTTGGACTTCATCGCGTCGAAACCGGTCTTCGTTACCGGAATGTATCCCGTCACCGTTGACCACCACTCGGCCATTTCCGGTGTCGCGATGTAGTTGAGGAAGGCGGCTGCACCCTTGTATTCCGCTTCCGGACGGCCAGCCAGCACCCAAAGGGATGCGCCGCCGACCAGCGAATTCTGACGCTCTGTGCCTTTCCATACCGGCAACATGGCGACATCCCACTTCACGCCCTCGGGAAGGGATTTGCCGATGGTGCCATGGTCGGCGATCGAGGTCTGTATCATCTGGCAGGTCTGGGACGTGAAGGCAGGGACGGTATCCATGCCAAGCTGCTTGGTCTTGACGACGAAGAGCCTCTCGTCTGCCATTTTCTTGAAGAACTTCACGTGATCGACGAACTTGGTCTTGTTGACGACGAGTTCGGCATCCAGCCCCTGGTAACCATTCGCCTTGGTGGCGATCGGCTGGTTATGAATGGCCGAAAACTGCTCCATGAGCGGCCATGTGTCGAAGTTGAAAGCGAGCGGGCATTCGAAGCCGGCGGCCTTCAGCTTGCGGGCCGCTTCCTCGACCTGTTCCCAGGTGTCGGGCTTGAAGTCCACGCCGGCCTTCTGGAACGCATCGACGTTGTAATAGAACATTGCAGTCGAGGAATTGAAGGGGAAGGAATTCAGTTCGCCCCCAGCGGTCGCATAATAGTTGGCGATGCCGCCGAAGTAATTGTTCCAATCGATTGTATAGCCGTTGTCGGCCATCAGCTTCTTGGCCGGCACGAACGCGCCGGACAGCATCATGTCCAGGGTGCCGGCATCATAGATCTGCGTGATCGCGGGCTGTTTTTTGGCGCGGTATGCCGCAATGGTGTTTTGCAGGGTCGTGTCGTATCCGTTTTGCGAGGTGCAGACGATTTCGAATTCGGACTGGCTATCGTTGAACTTCTTGCACGCTTCCTGGACCCGCTCTCCAAGATCACCCGAAAGGCCGTACCAGAATTCGAATTTCGTCGTTTCAGCTGCTGCTGGTGAAGGGCCAAACGCGGCGGTTGCCATCAGGCTGATAAGTGCGAACGTGGTGGCGGAGTCTCTCATTGCAAAACGCTCCTTGCAGAATGGCGGTCACCAAAATCGGCGACACGAATGAGCCGGAGCGCTTGCTAACAGTTGAGTGTGACATTCCCTGCCAAATCGAATGATGAAACGATGAAAGTTCGATTACGGTATTATGAAGGGCCGAGCGCGCATTGGCGTTAGGCTTCTTCCCAGGTGGTCGGAACGACTGCCGCCAAACCAAAGTTTGTGCGAACGAATGAAGTGTTCAATTTTTTTTATTGAACCGATCTGCGAACGCGAACCAGTTGATCGCTGCGCCAGATGGTGCGCTATCGACCATCGCTCTCCTCGTGGAGCTGGAAGTCACTGCTGCTATTGCAGGATCGCGTAGAAGCTGCGCTCGCTTCGCCGCAGCACGGATTTCCTGCGTGAATTCATGCGTGGAAGTGCGCTCCCTGAGAAGTATTCCGCACCGAAGATCGCGAATTCAAGGGTTGGTCACGCGGCGAGATTCTGCCGGTGCCGGGAGGAATCGGTACGCACCTTGGTTAAACGCTAAATCGCTGTCTTCGCCGGGCAGCGCTTTGTTCAACACGCTTTGGACCCAGGTCTCCGGTGCTAGTGCCTAGTTAAATAAACGCTCACCGAAAACCAAGACAAAACATAACTGTTGAATTATGATTTCCACCCCATATTTCATTTTTGCATCACCGTTTCGCATGGCAAACTGACGGACATCAAAATCGGATTGCTTTGTGATGACGGTGCCGCAGCGGGAGTGGACGGTGCCACAGGGAGGAAATATGAAACGGACAATTCTGGCCGCGCTTGCGGCCTTGGCCTTGAGTGGTGCTGCCTATGCGGACACGATCAAGATCGGCGTCGTTGGACCCTTTTCCGGTCCCTTCGCGCTGCAGGGCAAGAACTTCAAGGCTGGCATCGACGCCTATATGGCGATGAAGGGCAGCAAGGTCGGCGACGATGATATCGAGATCATCTATCGCGACGTGCCGCAGGCCGATCCGGCGCAATCGAAGGCGCTTGCCCAGGAACTGGTTGTCAAGGAAGGCGTGCAGTATCTGGCCGGCTTCTACTTCACCCCCGATGCAATGGCCGTCACGCCGCTTCTGGAACAGGCGAACGTGCCGCTGGTGATCATGAACGCGGCGACGTCGGCGATCGTGACCAAAAGCCCGCTGGTGGTGCGTACCTCGTTTACCACTTGGCAGACCTCGACACCGATCGCCAAGGTGGCGAAGGATGCGGGCGTTTCCAAGGTCATCTCCGTGGTCAGCGACTACGGCCCGGGTGTCGATGCTGAAAATGCCTTCAAGGCCGGTTTTGAGGCGGCCGGTGGACAGGTCGTCGAAGCCATTCGCATGCCGCTTGCCACCAACGACTTCTCGCCGATCATGCAGCGCATCAAGGACTCTGGTGCCGAAGGCGTCTTCGCCTTCCTGCCGTCGGGCCCGACCACGCTTGGTTTCGTCAAAGCCTATAACGAAAACGGCCTGAAGAGCGGCGGCATCAAGTTCTTTGCTCCAGGCGATCTGACGCAGGAATCCGATCTGCCGGCGCTTGGCGAAGCGGCGCTCGGCATCCAGACGACGTTCCACTACGCCGTCTCGCACGACAGTCCGGAAAACAAGACTTTTGTCGAGGCGGCCGCAAAGGCCATCGGCAATCCGGCCGAACTCTCCTTCCCCTCGGTCGGCGCCTATGATGGCATGCATGTGATCTACAAGATGATCGAGGCGACCGGCGGCGAGCAGGACGCGCAGAAGGCCGTCGATGCAGTCAAGGGTCTTTCCTGGACGAGCCCGAGGGGGCCGGTTTCCATCGATCCCGAATCGCGCCACATCACGCAGAACATCTATTTGCGCGAGGTAACCAAGGCTGACGACGGCACCTACTACAACAAGGAAGTTCAGACCTTCGAGAAGCAGGGCGATCCCGGTCTCGCGGCCCTGAAATAGGCTTTTGGGCAATGTGCGTGCTGATTGAGCCCCGCCCGCATTGGCCGCAAAATACCGGCGTCCGGCGAATTGAGCGAGCCGGGCGTCCCAAAGCATTTCCAGGAAAAGTGCGAAGCGGCTTTCCGTAAAGGGAATGCATAAGATAGGGACGCATTTCCAGGAAAGGCGCGATGCGTTTTTCCATCCGGGAATACCTGAAATGGAAAGATGGAGCGTTTCGGTGCCTCCGTTGAAGGCGGAAACGAACCACGCGCGTGCGGCTGTTTGCCGGGGATGGGTTCGTCTCGTCCCGCCCCTCAGCCGTCAGTGATAACGAAAGGCATCGGATAGCCCCATGCAAACAGTCTTCAGCATCGCGATCGATGCCCTTGCTTATGGCATGGTGCTCTTCGTCATCTCCATCGGGCTTTCCGTCACCATGGGGCTGATGCGCGTCGTCAACCTTGCGCATGGCGCATTTGCCATGATCGGCGGTTACATCGCCTCCTATGCGGCGCGCGACCTCGGCCTTGCCTATGGATTTGCCATCGTGCTTGCCGTCTTCGGCACGATCGTGATCGCCATCCCGATCGAGCGTCTGCTCTATCGTCGCATCTATGGGGCGCCGGAACTGACCCAGGTGCTGATGACGATCGGCATCACCTTCTGCATCATCGGTATCGCCAACTATGTCTTCGGGCCGACGCTGAAGACCGTGCCGCTGCCGGGGCAACTGCAGGGCTCTTTCGATCTCGGTTTCCGCGCGATCGCCACGCATCGGCTCTTTGCGATCCTTTGCGGCCTCGCCGTAGCCATCGCCCTCTGGTACGCGATTGAAAGGACGGCGTTCGGCGTCAAGCTGCGGGCCTCGGTCGACAATGCCGCCATGGCCGCTGCACTCGGCGTGCGCACCGAGATCGTCTATGCCGTGAGTTTCGCGGTTGCCGTTGGTCTTGCCGCCTTCGGCGGTGTTGTCGGTGCCGAACTTCTGCCGGTCGAACCCTATTATGCGCTGCGCTACATGGTGACCTTCCTGGTCGTCGTGTCGGTCGGCGGTGCGGGCTCGATCCCCGGCGCGCTTGTCGCCTGTTTGCTGCTCGGCGGCATCGACACGACCGGCCGTTACCTGATGCCCGAGTTCGGCGAATTCTTCTTCTATCTGGCCGTCATCGCGATCATCTGCGTCTTCCCGCGCGGACTTGCCGGGAGAGCCAAGGGATGACCATGACCACCACCAACGACCTGATTGCACGGACAGCGGGCAAGCGCCGCTTCGGCGGCGGCGACCTGATCGGTCTCGGCGTCATTCTGGCGCTCGCTATTGTCGGCTACTTCCTGTTTCCCAACAATCTGGCGCTGCTGACGCGCATCATCGCCATCGCGCTGTTGGTGCTCTCGCTTGACCTCGTCACCGGCTATTGCGGGGTGGCGACGCTCGGACACGCGGCGCTGTTCGGCGCCGGTGCCTATGCCGCGGGGATTGTCTCAGCGCATTACGGCATCAATGATCCCTTCGCGATGCTCGCCTTCGGCATTGCCGCCGGCGCCGTTGCCGGCCTCATCTGCGGAGCGGTGATCCTGCGTGCACACGGTCTTCCGCAACTGGTGCTGTCGATCGCCCTCATCCACCTCTTCCATGAGTTCGCCAACAAGGCGTCGTCCTGGACCGGCGGCAGTGATGGCCTGTCCGGCATCGCGCCGAGCGCTTTGCTCGGTCTTTACGAGTTTGACCTGTGGGGACGCACGGCTTACGTCTTCGGCGTCGTGCTGCTAGTGCTTGTCTTCGCCGTCCTGCGGCTGATCGTGCGCTCGCCGTTCGGCATGCTGTGTCGCGCCATCAAGGAAGACCCGATCCGCATCCGCTCCATGGGGGCATCGCCGAAGGGCGCGCTGATGAAGATGTATGTCATCTCCGGGGCCGTCGCCGGTGTCGGCGGCGCGCTCAACGCCATCTCGACGCAGGTGGTCGGTCTCGACAGCCTGTCCTTCACCATGTCGGCCGAAAGCCTGGTGATGCTCGTTCTCGGTGGAACTGGTTCGCTCTTCGGCGCGCTCACGGGCACTATTGTCTTCATGTTCTTCGAAGACGTCGTTTCCGCCGCCAATCCGTTCCACTGGCTGACGATGGTCGGCGCCCTGCTGATCGCCGTCGTCCTCTTCGCGCCGAAGGGGCTCTACGGAACGGCAGCCGCCTTCGTTGCCCGCCGCCGGGAGGCAAAATGATGCAGCCAATCTTTGAAGTTCGAAACCTCAAGCGTGCCTTTGGCGGCCTGGCAGTGACCAATGACGTAAGTCTCAGTATGGCGCCGGGCGACCGCGTGGCGCTGATCGGCCCGAACGGCGCCGGCAAGACGACGTTCGTCAATCTGGTCACGGGCAACCTTGTTCCTGATTCTGGCGAGGTTCGCCTCGGCGGCGAGACGGTCACCCGTATCGATGCCATCGGCCGGGTGAGGAGAGGGCTGGTGCGCTCCTTCCAGGTCACGCGCCTGTTTCTCGACATGACGCCGGCCGAGCATGTGGCGCTCGCCGTCCTGCAGCGCGACGGCCGCTCCGGTCGTCTGTTCGGCAATTTTCTCTCGATGCCTGATGTGATGGATGAAGTCGGGCAACTGCTTGGCAAGCTCGGGCTTCGCGAACTGATGCATCGCAAGGTCAGTGAGATCGCCTATGGCCAGCAGCGCCTGCTTGAAATCGCCGTGGCGCTTGCCTTGAAGCCGAAGGTTCTTCTGCTCGACGAGCCGGCAGCCGGCGTGCCGCAGAGCGACACCGGTCGCATCGAGCAGGCGCTCGCCGATCTACCGGCGGATCTCGCCGTGCTGATGATCGAGCATGACATGGATCTGGTCTTCCGCTTTGCCAAGCGCGTCGTTGTCCTCGCGGCTGGCGCCATTATCTTTGACGGTTCGCCGTCTGATGTCACCCAGGATCCGCGGGTGCGAGAAGCCTATCTGGGGAGCTATGCCAATGCCAGCCACGCCGCTTGAGGTGGAAAACCTGTCCGCCGGTTATGGGCCGACGCGGGTGCTCGAAGGTATTTCGTTCTCGGTTCCAGCGGGCGCGCGCCTGGCCGTTCTCGGCCGCAACGGCATGGGCAAGACCACGCTGCTGGCGACGCTTGCCGGCCAGACGAAACGCTATGACGGCCGCATTCGCATGGGTGATGCTGACGTGACAGCACTGCCAAGCGCGTCACGCGCTCGCAAGGGCTTAGGATTCGTGCCACAGGCGCGTTGCGTGTTTCCGACCCTGACCGTTGAGGAAAACCTGTTCGTCGGCCTCAAGGATCGGCCGAAAGCTGCACTGCAAGAAGCCTACGACATGTTTCCGCGGCTTCACGAGCGGCGGCGCAACCTCGGCAGCCAGCTTTCCGGCGGCGAGCAGCAGATGTTGTCGACGGCGCGTTCGATCCTCGGTCGCCCGTCGGTCCTGTTACTGGACGAGCCGCTTGAGGGGCTCGCCCCGGTGATCTGCGAGGAACTAATGAAGGCCTTTGCCGAACTCGCCAAGACCGGCGACATGACCATCGTACTGGTCGAGCAGCGCATCCAGAGCGCGCTCGATTTCGCCGATCAGGTCATCGTGCTGGAGCGCGGACGCATTGCCTGGACGGGCACGCCGCAGGCGCTTTCAAGCGATCACGACGCCGTCGAGCGATTGCTTGGCGTCGGCGGTCTTCATTGAACCGGTAGCCCCCATGCTGGCTTCACGTTTTCTTCGACCGTGACATATTGAGTTTGCTTCTTTCGCGCTCGTAGTAGCGCGCGAGAGGCGGCAAGGCACTTTTTAGTTTATCGAAGATCACGTCGCGCGCCTTCAGCTTGCCGTCATACTTGGCTTCAAGGAATGCGCGATGCCGTATGAGTGCATCTTTATGGACGCCGACTGCGACCGTGAATACAGGCGACACCGCCGTCCGTCCCTTGACGCTGATCCGGTCAAGCTCGGCGATCGGGAAGATGTTTTCGACGAGTGCCGCCGTGCTTTCTCCGAGAAGCAGGGAAATACCATAGTCCTTGGACGTGGTTTCGAGACGTGAGGCGAGATTGACCGCGTCTCCGAGTGCTGAATAGTCGAAGCGTCGGACTGAGCCCATATTGCCGACGATGCATTCGCCGGTGTTGATGCCGATGCCGATCCTCAGGGTTTGAAGCGGACTTTGCTCTTTCTTGGCCTCCGCCTTGAGTTCCTCATTGACTTCATCTAGCGCGGCAAGCATGTCGAGCGCTGCCTGCACGGCGTGCGCAGCGTGATCCGGATCGTCAAGTGGCGCATTCCAGAACGCCATCAGGCAGTCGCCAATATATTTATCAATGGTGCCGCCCTGTTTCAGCACGGCCTCCGACAGTGGCGTCAGCAGCCGGTTGACGAGCGTTGTCAGGCCCTCAGGGTCGTCCTTCATCTGCTCAGCGATAGTGGTAAAGCCCCGGATATCGCAAAAGAGGATAGACAGCATACGCCGCTCGCCACCGAGCTTCAGATGTGACGGATCGCGCGCCAAACGTTCGACCAGTGCGGGTGACAGATATTGCGAGAAGGCGCGCGTGATTTCGCGCCGCCGCCGCCGCTCTTCTGCATAGTCCAGCCCCGTCTGACCAGCAGCCACAAAGGCAAAGGCGAGGCCCGGCCCAATCGGTGACAGGAAAACTTGGCCGAAACGCATGAGGGCATAGCTCAATACCACGATCGACGTAAGCGCGGCGACGGTGTATGCAAGCGTGCGCCACCCGGTCATGCGCAGAACCGATAATGCGGCGAGGACAGCCGCCGCCGCGATTGCCGCGATGACGGCGGACCGAGGTGCCCGGTCGATGAAGAGATCGTTTGCGAGGTTGTCGTAGATCGTCGCCTGCATCTCCACCCCTGACACCAGTCTGTTCGAATGAACGGTGTCGGAGGAGGCGAAGGCGTCCGCTCCGCCATCGTTGATCGAGGGCGCGTTCTGCAAGCTCAAGCCGACAACGACAACGCGGTCACGAAACGTGCCTTCCGGCAGGAAGCTTTCAGGAGCGAGCGCCTGGTAGTAGGAGACTGTGGGGTAGGTGCGTGCTGGACCGAAGGTCTGGATCAGCGCCGACTGGGGCGGCGGCGTTAAGCGCGTTCCAGCAACTTCAGCCAGCACGGCAGCGAAACCGTCGTGATAGGACGGGATCTCGCGCAGAGTGCCGTCGCCGCCGAGGTCGACTGAGGCTATGCCGGTTCGGGCGCCTTTTCCCGTGAAGACCGCGAGAGGTTCGGTACGGATGAACTGGTCGGCTTGTGGACTTTCGAGCAGCGACTGATCGCCGGCGAGAACCACATCCGGCCCCATAGCAGTTGCAAGACGGTGATCGTTCGCCTCGTCGGACGAAGGTTCGGCAAAGATGACGTCGATACCAATTGCCTTGGCGCCAGCCTTGCGCAGCGCCTCGACCAGCGTGGCATGCAGCGAGCGTGGCCATGGCCATTGCCGACCGATCTCGGCCATCGACGGTTCGTCGATGGCCACGATCACCGGCCCGTTTGGTGGAAGTGGCATACGGCCGATGGTCGAGAGATAGTCGAAACTTCGCAGCTCGTTGAGCGCCCAGGCGCCGGTGCCCGAGGCAAGGCCGAGCGCAGCGGTGACGAAGGCGGCAAGCGCCAGAAGCTTGATGCGGCGTTCAAGTGGGCGGCGCATCTCTTGTTGACCAGTGACGCCTGCCGATAGGTGAGATGAGTCGCGATCCGCCATCAGAACCGCACTTTGACCGTGCCCTTGAACGTCGGCCCCCAACCGGGTAGGCCGTTGCTCAGTTCGAACTCTTCGTCAAGCAGATTGAACGCTGCCAGATTGACCTCGACCTGCTTGTCGAAGGGTTCCCATTCCAGTGTTGCGTCGAGCGTCCAGAAATCGTCGAGCGTCTTACCGTCGGCCGGGCGCGTGCCGACATAGTTGGCGGCGATCGTTGCCTTCACATTAGCGGTGCTTACCCAGGTCAGCGCCACTTGACCGGTGTTTTCCGGGACGAAAAGCAAATCGTCGGTGGGATTGCCTGGGTCGTCTCTAACATCGGCATTCGTATGAGCGGCCGTCGTCGAAAGGCCAAAGCCGTGACCGAGCGCAAAGTTCGCGGTTGCAGCCACGCGGTCAAGCCCGACCTTGGCGTAGTCGAGGCTCAACGTGGAGAGCGGTAGGTCGAGCGATAGCTCGCGCACCTCCTGGTGTTGGTAATCGAGGGCAGTGAACAGCCAGTCCTGCCATTCCGCGTCCCAACGAAACGCCAGCGTGTCTGTATACCCCTCGGCACCGAAACGCAGTTGATTGGGCTGCAGGGCGACGACGCCGATAGGGGCGAGCGTGGCCACGTCGAAGTTCAAGCCGTCACGCATCGCTGCCGCCCTCAGCCAATGGCCCTCCGCCGGCGCCCAGGCGATGCCAAGCTTCGGCTCCAAGCGAATATCGTCGTCGTTGACGTCTTCGATGTAGCGCGCAAAGAGTGCGCCCTCGACTTTCAGGTCCGGCGTGATCTCGTAGATGCCATCGATGTAGGCCTTTGCCACCGATTGGGTCGCGGAAATCGAACTCGAAAACGATACCGGGGGTGTCAGACCTGTAGGGTCCGTTAGCAGAAGGTCGGCAGCATTCTTGGATCGGACCTTTCCCGCCTCGACACCATAGCGCCAGGTCATCGCGCCATCGCCAATAAGATGATTTACTGCAGCGACATAGGTTGTTTGCTGTTGCTCGTTGCGGGCCGTGACCGGTGGTGGCAGGTTCGTACTGGAAAGCGCCAACCTCTCGCTTTCGACAGTTTTCTGATCGCTGAAGAAAAACGCAACGTTCGCGACATTGCGGTAACCGAAGGTGTGGCTCCACGCTATACCGGAAAGCAGGCGTGATGACGTGTCGTCGTTTATTGTGTCCAGATTGAACGGCGCTGCGCGAGGATCCGGTATATCAAATATGCTACGGCTGTCATCGAACTTGCCGTAGTTGGCATAGGCAATGATTCTGTCGTCTGGCGTCGGCGTCGCCGTCAGATAACCGTTGCCGCCGAGCAGGCGCATTTCTCGATCGAGTTGCAGATCCTGTTCGAGATCGATTGTATCTCGCGGCTCTTCCCACTGGACATTGCCGTAGACGCTGATCGGGAAAGGCGAAAACGTAAGACCCCGCAGTTCCGCCTCGCCGATCCAGCCTTGATCGTCCTTGTCAGCGATCATGCCACCGCCGAGCGCGGCCTCGAAGAATGGCCGTTGCAGGATGTTGGCTGTGCGTTCACGGCTCGCCAGCATGTGCGGCTCTATCAGCAGGCCCTGAAAGAAGGCCGAGAAACTTTGTGGATTGGCGGTGTTGACGACAGGGCTGCCATCGAAATCATAGGTGTTGAAGAGCGGATTGACGCTGCCGCGCACAGCCTGGTCGACATAGCTCGAACCGGTAAAGGGATCAAAAACGGCGTCGCCGTAGTATTGTCCCCAGGCATTGAGTCCCTGCAGGCGAAACGCGTCGTTGAGCGTGGAGCCGGCATCCTGATTGGCGCCAAGCGCGGCTGTCTCGCCACCGCGCGCCCGGGTGAGGCGCATCAGCTCCTGGGCATAACGAATTGCGGCGTCTGAATCATAGTCGTCGATGGCGATCGCGGTGCGCATCTGCATGACAACAGGATCGTTGGGGTCTAGCCGCTCGGCGTTATCGAGCGCCTGGGCGGCGGGGATGCGATCACCCTTCTCGTAGTAAGCACCAGCCAGCAGCAATTGGGCGCCGGAGTAGGCGGGATTGGCGGTAGACCCTGCGAGCAGGTCTTCGACGGCCCTGTCCAATTCGCCGGTTTGCATGTGATAACGCCCGCGCGCCACCAGTGTCACATCGAAGGACGGGTCGGCGGCAAGCGCGGTATCGATTTCGCTCTTCGCCTCAACCATGCGGTTTTCGACAAGGTAGAGGATAGCGAGATTGGCATGTGAGACCGGGTCCTGCGGATCGAGCGCGATTGCACGCTTGAAGGCATTCTCTGCAGCGCGATTGTCGCCGCGCTCGCCCTGGACTAGCCCGAGGGAGTTCCAGATGGACGATGAGCCGGGCGCTGTCTTGAGGCCTTGCTCGAGGTCTGCCAAAGCTCCATCGAGATCGTTCTCGATGTGAAAGCGGTAATCGGAGCGGGCTTGCAGCGCGGTCGGGTCCTCCGGGTCGATCGCCAGCGCCCTTTCGATACCATCACGGACTTCCTCGCGGTCATCCAGCAGCAGGGCGAACTGCGCCCGGGCGGCGGGCAATGTCGGGTCGTCAGGAAACTGGCGCTCTGCTTGCTTGAGGGTATCGATCGCAGAACGGATGTCGTTGCGAAACCCGTTGGTCCAGGCCCGGGCAAGCGCTCCATAGGCACCCGCTGCATCGCGCGGCGGTGCTTCAGCGTGGTCGGGGTTGGCAAGCGCACGAGCGAAGTAGCCGCCATAGGCAGCTATCGCGCGCCGCTTGGTGTCCAGACCGCGTGCCGCACGCGAAAAGAGCTTTGCCGCGTCGTTATAGCGGTTCTCAGCACCCGCGATCAACGCCTCGACGAGGTCGGCACGTGCTTGCTGCGTTCGGCCAAGCCGACGTCCACGCGCCTCGGTCAATGCGACCTTCGCTTTCTGACGACCGTTCAGAGACATGTAGATCTCTGACAGCGCGAGCCAGTCTTCGGCAGATCTTGACGGCGGGGGCTCCGCCTCTATCCGTTCTCGCTCATTGCGCATGTCCGGTACACGTAAGGGAGATGCCGGCATCCAGATGAACGAATCACGCAAAGAGAGATGGAACAGCATTTGCTCGCGATCCCTCGGCGTGACGATCACGATCTTGGATGGAGCCTGGCCGATTGCGGCCACCGCACCTTCGCCTTGGCTGACGGTCACGCTGCCAAGCGCATTACTAAGTTCGACCATGCCCTCAAGTACGATCAGAGACGTCTTGCCGTCGGCGCCAACGGTCAGTGTCCAGTCGGTTCCCCGCACAGCGGCTGTCGCTGCCGGGGTATCGACAGCAAGCCCCTGACCGCCGCGTTCGGCGCGGGCCCAAATCGTACCGGTCTGAAGCTCCAGTTGTGTGTCGCCGGCGGTTGCCATCTTCTTGACGCGCAGCGCTGTGTTTCGTCCGAGCCGTATCTGGGTTCGGTCGGAAAAAAGAACGGCAAGCGCACCGGTCGCGTTGGTGCGCAATACGTCGCCGGAAAGAAGATCTTGAGCGAGATCGACAAAACGCCAGTTGGAAACGTCGACGAAGCGTACTTCCTCGCCGGATCTGCGCGCGATGACGGAGCCTGCGACGGGGGTCGGACGAGGAACGGGCTCAGCCAATACGTTGCTTGAAGCAAGCACAGCTGCTGCCACAAGCATTATTTGAGAATTTGGCCGCCCCATTCCAATTCCCTGTCCCGATTGCCTCGAAACTAGTGAATTTCGTCCATGTTAAAAGTCAATGCGATTCTAATGTTACGCGATGTTTTCCGATGGCGGTGTAGTATCAAAGCGACAGGGTTCTTGTTCGAAACTGGTTGCTAACTTCAGAACTGCTTCGATTGAGCACTGTTTTTGCAGCCTGAAGGTTTGAGCGCGACCGAGCTGTCTCTGCCGTGGAGAGAAAGCGTAAAACGCTGTGGTCCTGTTGGCTTCTCATAAGGTTTGAGAAGCACATAAGAGGCGAGGACGGAGGTAATCATGCCGACTGCTTTGGTGGCACATGCAATGCTTGCTTCCAGCAGCGCGATTGCGAGCTTCGAGTCCTTGCGGCACTCAGGCTGACGATCACTGCGCCTATCTGTCCCATCCAAGCGACACTTCTGGCAGATCCGGCACCACTTCAGACTCGGAGGTCGCCCTTCTGTAGACGAGGCCGCTTACATCGAGACGATACGTTTCTGCGGGAATGCCGTTTTCATCGACAACGAGGATACCGACCAGATCCAAGGGTGCGTTACGCACGTAACTTTCTGCACGGTCTAGCATCGCGACGAGGTTCTCCCTTATGCTGGCGGCGGTCCAGCCAGCGGGCAGACCACGTATCGACGAATAATCCTCTCCGCGAATGGAAAGTCCCTTTCTGCGGATTTCATCGATGCTGCGCACCGGTGAATAGTTGGGCGGCTTGCCTGACGCCGCCATTACGATTGCTCCAAGCGGGCAGAGATTTGAATCAATCGTCAGAAGGTCGATATAGTCGCGGGCTTTGGTTCGGGTGGAGGCTGCGATGACCTTGTTGACAGCAAGATCCGCTGGGTTGAGCCGCGCGCCCCACTCTTGATCTCGGATGAGAGGAAAGAAGCGAGACTTGGTCTCGCTCATCCATTGGATTAGCGTGCTGTCGCCATCGCGAAACACCTGCGCTTCAACGCAGCCGTATACGTTGACGTCGATAGTAACGAGAAACCCATCGTTCTTGAGCGTTTCGATATCTCTCTGCGCCGCGGAACCGATCTCCGAGTCGCTATCATGGAAAATATCAATGTCATCCGACACACGCGGCCAGTTCATGTTGAGAACCACACCGCCCGCCATATAGCTGCTCTCGGAGCGGTTTCTGGCGATGGACGCCATGATGTTGCGTTGAAGCACGGTCAGAGCCATTAGTGACCACCGTCAAGTATGGACAACATCTTCCTTCCCATCGCAAAGGCTCGGGCGTCGCCTCTTTCGATGAGCGCATTCGCTACGACCCGTGACCGACTTGGGACATCATCGAGCCTCTCGATGTCGATATTGTCGAATATTCGCAAGCCATAACGCTCGGCCGCCAGACTGAGATATTCCGCTAAACGATCCTTACGGTTTCTGTGATCTTCGCGCATGCCTGCGGCGGCGCTGACAATATCATTGCGTCTATCGCGCGGCACCAGCACTTCTACTCGAACGAGGTCAGCTGCACCACCACGCTCACGGTACCTTTTCATTCTGTCTCGAGACGCCATCGCCGATCCCCTTTCTCGCCAATATATGCGTATCCGGGATACGCATCAAGTTGGATCGCGAACATGTCATCCCGGCGCCGCTTACATGGGGCGACGAATAGCGTGGGGCCGCTCAATATATTGGGGTCGATCCTGAGAATAGGACCCCGGGCAAGAAAGAGCCCGCTAGCTTAGAACGCGACTGCGACGCTTCTTCAAACCGAAGCGCGTACGCGCTCCCAGGCGTTCATCAGGTGGCGGCCGAGCACTTCGGATAGCTTGGCTTTGTCGCGGGCTTCGAGCGCGACGATCATCTCATCGTGCTCGGCAACCGCGGCCGCCCATTTTTCCGGGCCTTCGTGGCCGATGAAGCGGATGCGCTTCAGCCGTGTCTGCAAGACGCTGTGCATGTCGGCGAGCGCCGCATTTTCGGCGAGCTGGACGATCGCCGAATGAATCTGCTGGTTGAGCTTGTAGTATTGCAGCCGGTCGCCGACCTTGTAGCGACGGACCATTTCGTCATGTAGGGCGCGGACTTCGGCAATGCCGGCGTCGCTTGCCGCTTCACAGGCGAGCTTGCCCGCAAGTTCCTCCAGCGTCTGCAACACGGTCAGCATGTCGTGCACGTCCTTGGCGCTGAAGCGTTTCACGACGGCGCCGCGGCTCGGTACGAGCTCGACCAGCCCCTCGCTCGCCAGATACTTGATGGCTTCGCGCAAGGGCGTGCGCGAGACACCGAGCTGCTCGCCGAGCTGGCCCTCATGCAGGCGCGTGCCGGGTGACAAATCACCTTCGATGATCATGTCGCGCAGATGACTGACAAGCGTGTCATGCAGAGCCGTTCGCTTGATCGGGCCGGGGCCACCGTCGGCGCGTCTCTCCAGTGGTATGATTTCGTTCATCATTTTGCTTCTGCGCTTGTGGCCGCGTGCTGGCCATCCGTTCCCCGTGCGTGCCGATTGAATCAGCACTGTCTGATTGAAGCATGGAGACAGGGCTCGTCATCGTCAACAGAAAATGCTGCATACAGAATACAAAAGACTTGATGCAGAATTTTGAATAACGTATGACAGCCTGCGAAAAGCATGAAGTGGAGGACATCTCACATGACGACCAATGGTGCTGCCGGTAACGGCGCGCGTCCTGTCATCGCGCTTGCCATGGGCGATCCCGCCGGCATCAGCCCCGAGCTGACAGCGCGGCTGCTGGCCCTTCCCGATATTCGCGAGGCCGCACACATCATCACGATCGGCGATCGCCGCATTCTGGACGAAGGCGCCAAGGCTGCCGGTCTGACGCTCGATCTCGAGCCCTCGACGCTTGAGGATCTCGACAAGGCCGGTACCGCCCGTCACGTATTCGTCGACCTCGGTCATCTTGATCCGGCAGACGTCGATCGCGGCGAGGCGACGCTCGCCGGCGGCACGTTTGCAACGCGCAACTTCCGCACGGCGCTGGAGCTTGCCCACGCCGGCAAGGCCGAGGCCGTGTGCTTCACGCCCTTCAACAAGAAGGCCATGCGCTTTGCCTATCCCGGCTATGACGACGAGATCCGTTTCGTTGCCGACGTGCTCGGCTTCACTGGCAAGGTTCGCGAATTCAACGTCCTCGAGAAGGTCTGGAATGCGCGTGTCACCTCGCACATTCCGCTCAAGGACGTGGCGGACAACCTTTCGGTCGAAGGCATTCTCGCCGAGGTCGAGCTGACCCAGGTCTGCCTCAAGGAGGCCGGTTACGAAGCGGCGAAGATCGCGATTGCAGGCCTCAACCCGCATGCCGGCGACGGCGGCAGCTTCGGCATGGAAGAGATCGACATCATCGAGCCGGCGGTCGAGAAGGCCAGGGCGCTCGGCTACAACGTCGATGGCCCGTTCCCGGCCGACACCGTTTTCGTGCGTGCACTCAAGGAAGGCTTCAATGCCGTCCTGACGATGTATCACGATCAGGGTCAGATCGCGATGAAGCTCATGGGCTTCGACAAGGGTGTGACGATGATGGGCGGCCTGCCGTTCCCGCTCTGCACCCCAGCCCACGGCACGGCCTATGACATTGCCGGCAAGGGCATTGCCGATGTCGGCGCAAGCCGCGAGGCGCTTCTGCTCGCCGTTCGCATGGCGAAGAAAAAGGCTGCCCTTTCGGCTGCTGCCTGAATTCGCACGTTTTCAACCACTACCGGCGCAGGAGGAGGTCTTGCGCCGCATCTCACTCAACGGGAGGACTAGATATGAAGAAATCCGTTTCTATCGCATGCGTTATGGCAGCCGCATTCGGCGTTGCCGCTCCGGCGTTGGCTTTCGAGCCCGACCGTCCGGTTGAATTCGTCGTCACGGCTGGCCCGGGCGGCGGCACGGACATCTTCGCGCGCACGATCCAGGCGATCATCGGCAAGTACGAACTGATGAAGGCGCCTGTTGTCGTCACCAACAAGGGCAGCGCCGGCGGCGCCGAAGGTTTCGTCTACACGGCGACCAACAAGGGCGACGCGTACAAGCTGGCATTCGGCACCAACAATGCCTACCTGCTGCCGGTCCGCGCCAAGGTGCCTTACAAGGCTGAGGACCTGACGCCTGTTGCAGCGCTTGCTTCCGACGAATTCATTCTCTGGGTCAATGGCAAGGCGTCTTACGCAACGGCTGCCGACTTCGCCGCCAAGGCCAAGGAAGGTGGACTGAAGATCGGCGGAAGCCAGTCGAAGGACGTCGACCAGATCCTCACCTCGATGATCAACGACGCGACCGGCGCGACCATCAACTACATCCCGTTCAAGAGCGGCGGTGAAGCCGCTGTTCAGCTCGCCGGCGAACACCTCGACGCCAACGTCAACAACCCGAGTGAAAACCTCGGCCAGTGGCAGGCCGGCATGGTCAAGCCGCTGTGCGTCTTCAAGAGCGTCAAGCTGACGAACGACGCCAAGGTTGCTGGCGACAAGGGCTGGAGCGACATCCCGACCTGCAAGGAGACGGGCATTGCCATCGACAACTACTCCATGCCGCGCACCGTCTGGCTGCCGGCTGGCGTGGAACCCGATGCCGTCAAGTTCTATGCGGACCTGATGCGCAAGGTTTCCGAAACGCCGGAGTGGGCGAAGTATCTTGCCGATACCTCGCAGTCTCCCGCTTACATCGCTGGCGACGATTTCAAGGCCGCCATCGAGATGGACGGCGCCGCAGTCGGCGAAGTTCTGAAGCGCGAAGGCTGGCTCGCCAACTAAATCAGGCGATATATCGGGACGGGCGCCTCGACAGCGCCGCGCGTCAAGCATGACGCGCTAAGGGGAGCGCCCGTCAACCGGTTTGAAAGGTCACGATCATGAGTGAGAACAGTGCGAATGGGCTTTCCCGCTTCGCGGTGGAGCTTGGCGTTGCCGCGTTGACTGGTATCTTTGGCGCAGCCGTCTGCTATGGCGCCTCCGATGTCGGCGCCGGGTGGAGCGATTTCGGCCCCGAGGCCGGCTATTTTCCCTTCTACATCGGCGTTCTGATCATTCTGGGAAGCGTTGCGAATGCGATCGGTGCATTCGTGAAGCATCGCGGCACGGGCGATATCTTCATCGACGGTGCCCGCGCCCGCGTCGTTGCCTCATTCCTCTTGCCTCTTGTCGCCTTTGCCGGCGTCTCCGCTTGGCTCGGGCTCTATGTCGGGACCGCACTTTATATCGCCGGCGCGATGCTCTTCCAGGGGCGTTACAAGTGGTGGATCGCACTGCCGGCCGGCGTTGCCGTTTCGCTCTTCTTCTTCATCGTATTCGAGATCGGCTTCAAGGTTCCGCTTTTGAAGGGACCGGTCGAGGCCTGGTTCGGGATCTATTGATCCCAACCGCTAAAGTTTCCCCGGGAGGAATGACATGGAAAATATCGGTCTTCTGATCGATGGCTTCGGCCACATCCTCAGCTGGAATCATATCCTGCTGATGATGGTCGGCGTCACGCTCGGCATTCTCGTCGGTGTTCTGCCCGGCCTCGGCGCGCCCAACGGCGTATCGCTGCTGTTGCCGCTGACCTTCTCCATGGATCCGATCTCCGCCATCATCCTGCTCTCCTGCATGTATTGGGGGGCGCTGTTTGGCGGCTCGACGACATCCATCCTGTTCAACATTCCAGGTGAACCCTCGTCGGTCGCGACAACGTTCGACGGCTACCCGATGGCCAAGGCAGGGCAGGCGAGCCGCGCCTTGACGCTGGCCTTCGTCTCGGCCGGCATCGGTGCCCTTGCTGGCGTGGTGATGATCACGCTGCTGTCGGGCTGGGTCGCGAATTTCGCGCTGCGCTTTTCCTCGCCCGAATATTTCGCGGTCTACTTCCTCGCCTTTGCAAGCTTCATCTCGATGGGGGCGCAATCGCCGTTCAAGACGCTCGTGTCGATGATGGTTGGTTTTGCGCTTGCATCCGTCGGCATGGATACAATCTCCGGCGATCTGCGCCTGACCTTCGACATCCCGACCCTGATCAAGGGCGTCAGCTTCCTGATCGCCGTCATGGGCCTCTTCGGCATCGGCGAACTGTTGCTGACGACGGAAGAGGGCCTGCGCTTCGAAGGCATCAAGGCGCGTGTCAGGCTCGCCGAAATCGGCCGCACCCTCGTCGAGATCCCGCGCTACTGGCTGACGATCGCGCGCTCGACCATCATCGGCATTTGGATGGGCATCACGCCCGCCGGGCCGACCGCAGCCTCCTTCATGAGCTATGGCGTCGCCCGTCGTTCGGCGCGCGACAGGTCGAAGTTCGGCAAGGGCGACCCGCGCGGCATCGTAGCACCGGAGACCGCCGACCATTCGGCCGGCACTTCGGCACTGTTACCGATGCTGGCGCTCGGCGTTCCCGGTTCGGCCACGGCTGCCGTCATGATGGGCGGCCTGATGATCTGGGGCCTCACGCCCGGTCCGATGCTGTTTACCGACCGGCCCGATTTCGTTTGGGGTCTGATTGCCTCGATGTATCTCGGCAACGTCGTCGCCGTCATCCTGGTGCTCGCCACCGTGCCGCTCTACGCCTCGATCCTGCGCGTACCGTTCTCGATCATTGGCCCGATCATCGTCGCGGTCATCTTCTCCGGTGCCTATCAGGTGGCCAATTCCGTCTCCGATATCTTCATGGTCATCGGCTTCGGCGTGCTGGGCTACGTCTTCAAGAAGCTCGATTATCCGCTGGCGCCCCTGGTTCTCGCCATGGTGCTCGGCGACAAGGCCGAGGATGCCTTCCGCCAGTCGATGCTTCTGTCGAGCGGATCGCTGAATATCTTCTGGTCAAATGCGCTGGTTTCGTCGTTGATGGCGCTTGGCCTGGCAATGCTGCTGTCGCCTGTCGTCTTCGGACTGATCGGCCTGGTTCGCAAGCGCAAGGGCGATGATGCAACATCGCAGGGCGACGGTAGCGCGGCGGCTTGACGGAGCCGCCGCACCAAACTTCAAAAAATTGGGGAAACGCCATGGCAAACGCGCCGCGCAAATGGAACCGTGACACCTGGCCTATCGCGGCCGCCATGATCCAGTATCCGAACATCCTGGCGGATGGCCGCTCGGTTCAGGACCAGTCGGTCGAGGAATGGGCACTGACACTCGATGACGTCGTCGATGCCGGCTTCACTGAGCTCGACCCGACCGACAGCTGGATCCGTCTTGCCGATTTGTCACCGGCACGGCTCGAGAGCTTCGTCGCATTGACGCGTGATCTCGGCCTGACGATGCCGGGGATCTCGACTGCGCGTCGCAGCGTCATCGATCCGGTTCATGGCGACGAGTATCTCGCCTATGGTCATCGGGTCATCGATACGGCTGCGGCGATCGGGGCAGGTTCGGTCTCCTTCGGGTTCTTCGGTCCGTTGACCGATGCGCAGAAGAAGGCGCTGTGGTTCTGGACAGTCGATGGCGTCAAGAACCCTGATGACGCAGCCATCTGGCAGAAGGGTGTCTCGCGCATCCGCGAGCTCGGCCGCCATGCCGAAGAACTCGGCATCGAGCTGGCGCTCGAGATGTATGAAGACACGTACATAGGTTCCGCCGATAGCGCGGTGCGCTTCGTTACCGACGTCGGTCTTGCGAATGTCGGCATCAACGCCGACCTCGGCAACCTGATCCGCCTGCATCGTCCAGTCGAGCACTGGCAGGAAATGATGGCGAAGGTTGCACCCTTTGCCAAATACTGGCACGTCAAGAACTACAACCGCACCGAGGACGAAACTTCGGGGCTGATCGTGACCCATCCAGCCCCGCTGGAGTTCGGCGTGATCAACTACCGTTCCGCCATTCGCATGGCGCTTTCGCACGGGTTCCAGAGCCCGTTCCTCTGCGAGCATTACGGTGGCGATGGCCTTTCCGTCAGCGCAACCAATCGGGACTATCTGAGGCGCATTCTGCCTCGCGACTAAGGAACAAGTAGCGATGACCACGATCTTTGACGCACCGGAAGATTTCGCCGTAACCGCGCTCGCCGGCTTCAGCTCCATCTATGCCCGCAATGTCCGCCTGGTGAAGGGCGGCGTCGTGCGCTCGACCAAGGTGCCGAAGGGCAAGGTCGCCGTCGTTATCGGTGGTGGCTCCGGCCATTATCCGGCCTTTGCAGGTTATGTCGGCCCAGGCATGGCTGATGCTGCCGTCGCCGGTGACGTCTTTGCCTCGCCGTCGACCGCTGCCGTCGCGCGTGTCTGCCGTCATGCCGACCAGGGCGGCGGCGTTCTCCTCGGTTTCGGAAACTATGCCGGGGACGTGCTGAATTTCGGCGTTGCCGCCGAACGCCTTCGGGCCGAAGGCATCGACGTGCGCATCGTGCCGGTGACTGACGATGTTGCCAGCGCTGCCGCTGTAACGGCGCCTAAGCGCCGCGGCATCGCCGGCGATCTCGTGGTCTTCAAGATTGCAGGCGCTGCGGCCGAAGCCGGTCTGTCGCTGGACGAGGTCGAGCGCGTCAGCCGCCTTGCCAATGATCGCACCGTCTCCTTCGGGGTCGCTTTCGGCGGCTGCACCCTGCCGGGCGCGAACCGTCCGCTCTTCACGGTTCCGAAGGGCGAAATGGCGCTCGGTCTTGGCATTCACGGCGAGCCGGGCATCAGCGAAGAAAAGGTCGTAACGGCAACCGAGCTTGCGAAATTGCTTGTCGGCAAACTGCTGGCCGAACGTCCGGCCGGGACGGCAAAGGTCGCGCCGGTGCTGAACGGACTGGGCTCGACCAAGTACGAAGAGCTTTTCGTTCTTTGGGTCGCCGTCGAACAGGAATTGAAGGCGGCTGGCCTCGAAATCGTCGATCCGGAATGCGGCGAGTTCGTCACCAGCCTGGACATGCAGGGCTGCTCGCTGTCGCTGCTCTGGCTCGACGAAGAGCTTGAAACCTACTGGCGTGCGCCATGCGATGCACCGGTGCTGCGCAAGGGCGCGATCATCAACGCAGAGCCGGCGACCGATACGATTTCCGATGAGGATGGTCCCGCGACCTTCGCGCCTGCGTCGCAGGCCTCCAGGGAAAGCGGTAAGTGCATTGCCCGGTTGATCGGCAAGGTTGCCGATGCCCTGAAGCAAGCTGAAGACGAACTCGGCCGTATCGACGCCTTTGCCGGCGACGGCGACCATGGCCAGGGCATGCGCCGGGGCTCTGCGGCGGCCCAGGAGGCCGCGAACTCTGCGGTAGCTGCTGGGGCAGGCGCTGCCAGTGTGCTGGCAACGGCGGGCGATGCCTGGGCCGATCGCGCGGGCGGCACGTCGGGCGCAATCTGGGGCCTGCTTCTTCGCTCCTGGAGTAATGCATTTTCCGACGACGACAAGCCTGCGGATGCGGCCATCATCGAAGGTGCGCGGCTCGCGCTCGACGGCGTCACCCGTCTCGGGCGCGCCCGCGTCGGCGACAAGACCTTGGTCGACGCCCTCGTGCCGTTCGTCGACACGTTGGAGCGGGAATTTGAAAACCTGAAGTCGTTGAACAAGGCTTGGGAGGCGGCGGCCAAGGCTGCCAGCGATGCGGCTGACGCCACGTCCAGCCTGACGCCGAAACTCGGCCGTGCTCGGCCGCTTGCGGAAAAGAGCATCGGCCATCCGGATGCAGGCGCCGTGTCGCTGGCGCTCACCGCCCGCGTCGCCGCCGACTTTCTGAAGGAAGCCGTCGACGCCTGATAACGCCGTCCGGTCCATTCCTCGCAAAAAGGGCGTGGATCCTCCCAACCGCGCCCTTTTTGTTGTCTTGTTCTTGCGCGTGTCGTTATCGCAAAACCGCTGCAAACTTTTGCGCGACTTGCGCTGATGTCCGTAGCAAAGACCAGTCTTCTTCAACCTTCTCGCCTAGCCCGCCGGATTGTACCAGATCGGTGAGGTGTAAGCCCGCTCCTGCGACGTCATTGGCACTTCGGACGGCATGGTGACGCCGAAGTACTTCGCGTCGTAGGCCGTCCAGCGCGGCGTCGGAATTTCCAGCACTCTAGCGTAGTAGAAGGCGCGCTGGGCCGGGTCGAAGGCGGGGTCGGTCCAGACCGAGATCAATTCTGGCGCGCCGATGGTATTGGTCCAGGTGGCGTCGGCGACGTCAACCGTGTTTCCCACAGGCGGCACCTTGCCGTCAATGCCAGGCTTACGTTCTCCGGACCATGCGGCGTCATAGACTTGCTCGTGCAATTGCCCCGCCGCATCCATCCAGCCCTTGACGATCTGATAGCGGTCGAGGTTCGCGCCGATCGGGTCCTTCAGCGCGGCCACCAGAAACGTAGGAGCCTTTTTCCCTGCGGGCGCGGGCGGCAGGTCGCCTCCCATCGGAACACCCTTGGCGTATCCGACCGCTGCCGGGCTTCGCGTCTTGGCGTCCGCCTCGGCGAACTCCCATCCGCCAAACAGCCGAACCAGCATCCGCGGCCCAGTGGTGGCGTAGACCTCCTTACGCTTCATTGCGTCGAAGATGGCTTCACGCGTGTTCTCTATCGCCCAGACGGCAGCATAGCCGCTCGAAACGACTTCCCAGCCGATGACCTCCTTGTCGCCGAACTTGGCGATTGGGTGTATCGCGCGGCCGGCGCTCGGTTCTGCCGCAGGGAGTTTGCCAAAGAAGTTGTTCTCTTCGACCGCGGCGAGCGACGTGTGGGAATCCGTCGATCCGATCAATCCATATTTGTACGGGTTCACGCCAAGCTCTTTCTCGAGTTTCAGGCCGTTCTTGAGGGCCGAGCGCGCATACTCGAACTGCAGCATATCAGGAGTTTTCGCCGCACTCAGGTCGAGGTTGCCCATATCCCACCGCTCGAAGTTGGCGAACTCGTCAGTCGGCGACAGCGTGGTATGCGTCTCCCCGTCGCCTTTCATCTGGGTAACTTCCATCAGCGGCTCGAGGCTTGCGCGGGTGCGCGCATACTCCGCGGTGATAGGCTTTCCTCCGACGGGATTGATCAACGGGAACATCAGGCCGTTCGACAGATTGCCGTTATGTGGGATGGCGAGCACGCTGCCGCCGGTCTTCGTCACGTAGTTTTGGAGAGCCTTCCATAGGTCTTCCGGATTGTCGCTCTGCAAGGACGAGAATGGCAGGATCGGCTCCGTCTTTTCCGCGCCGTCGCGGAAGACGACCACCCGATGCAAGTTGTTGCCGCCGGTGTTGGATGACCATTCATAGCCGATCAATACAGTAAACGTGCCGGGATCGTTGTATTTCTCCGCAGCCTGGACGTTCTTTTGCCACACCGACCGCGTCAGTTCGTCCGAACGAAGCGCAGCCGGCAAATGCTTGCCTCCACCACCGACGCTCGCCATGATTTCGTAGTAGATGTTCATCGCCTGGTCGCCGCCGGCTGCCATCATCTGGTTCCAGCGTTTCAGTTCAGGATCATTCATCAAGGTCGGGTTTCCGGTCTTGATTTCGCCCAGCGTGCCCATGTTCTCGGCGTGATCGGACACGACCAGAAAATCAAGCGGGCGGCTCAATCGTGCATGCTGACCGGTCGAGGAGATGACTTCCTCGCCGCGTGCGAAGCGATAGGCTTCCTCCGGTCCGAGGGAGTTGCCGAAGGCGATGGCGTCGAACGACTGAGACGTGTGCAGGTGCGTATCGCCAAACAGCGGACGGGACGGGAACCTATTGCCGGCGTAAGGCGAATACCCCGGCTTCGGGAAGAGTGTGTCGACCATATTGGGATCGAGCGTCCCCTTATCTATGGTTTCCTGTGCCAGTGTGGGGTAACCAAATGCCGTGGTCGCAACCAAGGCCAATCCGGCCAAAGGCATCAAAACGCGCATGACATCCTCCCGATCGACGGTTAACTTCTCGCTCTCATCTTTCCTACTCAACGAGCTGTAAGAACTTCACGGCTTGCGCTGCCCTACAGGAAGATGGCGTCAAGCCGTTGGACGCACCAAAATGCCGCGACAATCCCGATCGCGTACGCCGAGGCAACGGCTGCCCCGCGCGGCATTGCGGCAAAGCGACGGACAACATGCGCCAGCGTCAGCAATGCTCCGATGAACGCCAGTTGCCCAAGTTCGACCCCGAAATTAAACGCCACCAATGCCAGCGGAATGTCGCCTTGCGGCAAACCGATTTCGACCAGTGCGCCAGCGAAACCGAAACCATGCAGCAGCCCGAAGGCGAAGGCCACCATCCATGGACTGGTGATCGCAAGGCTGGTCTGGCCACGCTCCATGCGCACGATTTCTGCCGCCACCATGACGATGCTGATGGCGATCATCACCTCGACTGGTCGCGATGGTAGTGTCACCCAGCCGAGCGTCGCGCAGGTCAACGTGATCGAGTGAGCAACGGTGAAGGCGGTAACCGCCTTCACCAGCCTGCGCCAGTCGCGCACGATCAGTATCAGAGCGGCGACGAAGAGCAGGTGATCGAAGCCAAACGCGATGTGCTCGATGCCCTGACGAACATAGGTGGTAAAGACGCCCCAGGTGCTTTGCGATGCGGGTATCAGCGCAGATGGCGTGCCGGGTGTCAGCCGAGCCGTCCAGGTGTTGCCATTGGCAAGCACCAGGTGGACCAGGGCGTCGGTCATGGTGTTCTGCAACCCGTCGATCAGCACCGTCTGGCCGGCGAGTGGCTCCAGGGTTCGGATGCGCCAGGTCTGTACCATCGCATCGCCGGTCGGATGCGAGACGACCGGGTTCATCATCTCGATCCTGCCGGAAAACAAGGCTTTCAGCGCCAGCCGCGCATCGCCCTGCATGGGCGTCTTGAAGAGCACGCGCAACTCGTTCGGCGCTTCTTCCCGGATGCTGAGGTAGGCGGGGCGCACTTCATGTGCGAAGGCGGCCTCCGAGAACAGCATGGCAGCCACTGTAAGTGCAACCAGCCAAACCAACCTCGCTGCGGAGCAAGCCTCTCGCACGAACAGGGATGGGCGGGGTCGCCCGCTCATTTCGCAGCCGCCTTCGACGCGGGCTCGGAACCCAGAGTCGCGCTCACGCCGTCATCCAGTTCGACCCCATACTTCCTGCGAAGCTCGACGAGATAATTGCGGGTAAGTTCGGCTTGCTTCGCGCTGCGCCACTCGGCGAGGACAGCGTCCCGCGCCGTTTCGAAAGGTTTCGGAGTTGCCGCCGCGCGCTGTGTGACAAACACCAGATGGAAGCCATAGCCGGATTTCACCGGTCCGCTCCACCCGCCCGGTTGAAGTGCCAGGACGTCGTGCGCGAAATCGGCACCGAACATGGCCGAAATAGCCGCTGCGTCTGCATCGTCGAAGCTGTTCCCGAGGAGCAGCCGGTCGCCTGCCGCCGGCTCGACGTCGCCGCCGTTCAATTTGGCGAGCGCCGCCTTGGCGTCTGCCGCAGCGTCAACGCGGCGCTCGGGACTGAAGTAGGCCTGCTTGAACGACAACTTGCCAGGCGTCTCGAAGCGCGACGAGTTGGCCGCGTAGAATTTCCGCAGTTCCGCCTCAGTCGGCTCAGCCAGTTGGGCGGTGTCCTCAATCATGAATTTGAGTTTTTGCGCCAGGCGGCGGCGGATGATGGTGTCATCCTGATCGAGGCCCATCTCCTTGGCCTCGCGTGCCAGAAGCCTTTCGCTCAGGAGACCGTCGACCATTCCCTTCAACTCGCCGGCGGTCGGATCACGTAACCATTGGCTCGACCACGTCTGCCTCAGCCATCGGATGTCGCCCTCGCCGATGCGGACAGGTTCAGCCCCGTCCTCCGCCCGCTTGTCATGCAGCCATGAGTAGCCGCAAAACACGAGCGCGCCGGCGACGGCGAAATGCAGTAGAGGTTCTCTGAGCAACTTCATACAGCCATCTCCGTGTTCCTTCCGGTGAGTGGCAGAGAAGAAAATTCAAAGTCACAAGGTCAGTGCAGTTCCTCTATTCGACCAACGTCCGCCACTTTTTTTTCCAGGGCGGTGCCGATGACATTTATGCGCCAGGAACGGCATAATCTGCAATATGTATTCGATGTGATGTTTACGTCACTTCGCATGGCTTTATCCCGATTGCATAGTGTATATCCCTATCGCGCACTGCGGTTTAACTTGCAGATGCCTGTCGGCTTTCTTTGTCGGTGGAAATGATTGTCCTTACCCCCGGTAAGCTTTGTAATTCTGGGCGATATATACTAGTTGCAATCAGTTGGTTTGCAATCCAGGACTGAAGAAAGCGCGCTCGACGGCGAACAGCCAACTTCGCATGACGCTCCCTAGCGTCCGCACCCCCCCACCAATCCGGACTTTCGAGGCGTTTCTGCCGAGGGGGCAGCTTCGGCCCTAACTGCGGCGCTGACCTCGGCGTGCTCAGGCGTAGCGAACGAGAAACTCCTCGGCCGTCAGTTCGCGGAAATCGTCGAGCGCCTTGCGCAGGCGCTGATGGTCCCAATCCCACCAGGCGAGGCTATCCATCCGTTCGCCAATGCCGGCATTGAACCGATCACGGATGAGCTTTGCCGGCACGCCGCCGACGATCGTAAAGGGTGCTACGTCCTTGGAGACGACAGCGCCGGCTCCAATCACCGCACCGTTGCCAACATTGACGCCCGGCAGCACCGTCGCACCGTGACCGATCCAGACGTCATGGCCGATGGTCACCCGGTTCGACCGGCGCCAGGCGAAAAGATCGTGATCGACTTCGGTATCGTCCCAGTAGTTCGGAGCGCGATAGGTAAAGTGATGGAGCGTTGCGCGCCAGGTCGGATGGTTGGTGGCGTTGATGCGCACGGCGGCGGCGATGTTGACGAATTTGCCGACCGTCGCGCACCAGATCGAGCCGTCCTGCATGATGTAGGAGTAGTCGCCGAACTCGACCTCTTCCAGGCGCGAGCGCTCCTGGACTTCGGTATAGCGGCCGAGCGTCGAGTTGTTGACGCTCGCGGTCGGGTGGATGAAAGGCTCGAGCCCGAGTTTCTGGCTCATGCGGCGGCCTTTCGCGGCGAGAAGGCTGACACGTCGAGAATGCGGTCAGCCACCGCGTCGCGGACTTCCTCATCGTGGAAGATGCCGATCAATGCCGTTCCCTTCGCCTTCTTCTCGGCGATCATCTCGACGACCACCGCACGGTTTTTCGCGTCGAGCGAAGCCGTCGGCTCATCGAGAAGCAGGATCTTGTGGTCGGTGATGAAGCCGCGGGCGATGTTGACGCGCTGCTGCTCGCCGCCAGAGAAGGTCGCGGGCGGCAACGACCACAATTCCCCAGGCAGGTTGAGCTTCGACAGAAGCTCGGCGGCGCGTGCGCGGGCATCTTCCATGGCGACGCCACGCGCCTGCAGCGGCTCGGCGACGATATCGAGCGCCGAGACACGCGGCACGACGCGCAGGAACTGGCTGACATATCCGAGCGTTGCGCGCCGGACTTCAAGCACGGTGCGCGGTTCGGCGGTTGCGAGGTTCACCAGCTTGCCGTCGTGCTCCATCAGGATCTGGCCTTCATCGACGCCGTAATTGCCGTAAAGCATTTTCAGGATCGAACTCTTGCCGACGCCCGAAGGGCCGCCGAGAACGACGCATTCGCCTGATTTGACCGAGAAGGAGACATTGGCGACGACGGGCAGGCGCACGCCGTCGCGCAGGTGCATGGTGAAGCTCTTTGCGACTTCGGAAACAACAAGGGGCGTAGCCATGATTCTTACTTTCCTTTGCGCATGATCTTGATCGAAAACCGATTTTCACTTTTCGGGATCATGCGTCATACCTGTAGGATGGAGGAGACGAGGAGCTGGGTATAGGGCTCGCGCGGATCGTCGAGCACGCGGTCGGTTAGCCCCTGCTCGATGACGGCGCCGTCCTTCATCACCATCATGCGGTGCGACAAAAGCCGTGCGACAGCGAGATCGTGGGTGACGATGATGGCGGCAAGGCCAAGATCGTGCACAAGCCCGCGCACGAGATCGAGCAGGCGAGCCTGCACCGAAACGTCAAGGCCGCCGGTCGGCTCGTCCATGAAGACGAGGCGAGGGGAGGTGACGAGATTGCGGGCAATCTGCAGGCGCTGGCGCATGCCGCCCGAAAAGGCGCGGGGCTGGTCGTCGATGCGGTCGATGCCGATCTCGACGCGTTCCAGCCAGTCGCTGGCGGCGGCACGGATGTTGCCATAGTGCCGGTCGCCAACGGCCATCAGGCGCTCGCCGACATTGGCACCGGCCGAGACCGTCATTCTGAGGCCATCGGCCGGGTTCTGGTGGACGAAGCCCCAGTCGGTGCGCATCAGGAAGCGTCGCTCGGCCTCGCCCATGCGGGCGAGATCCCGATACTGGCCGTCGCGCATATGGTATTCGACGATGCCGGATGTCGGCATCAACCGGGTCGAAAGGCAGGACAGAAGCGTCGTCTTGCCCGAGCCGGATTCTCCGACGATCGCCAGCACTTCGCCGGGGAAAAGATCGAAGGAGACATTTCGGCATCCGATGCGGCTGCCGTAGAATTTCGAGACGTCGTTGACTTTCAGAAGCGGTACGGCACTCATTCTGCGGCCTCCTGGCGGGCAAGCATGTGTCCAGCGTGGCCGCAGTCGCGGCGGTCTTCGCAATGGTCGGTGTCGGAGCAGACGAACATGCGTCCGCCCTTGTCGTCGAGCACGACCTCGTCGAGATAGACGTTCTCGGCGCCGCAGAGGGCGCAGGGCTTGTCGAACTTCTGCACTTCGAACGGGTGATCGTCGAAATCGAGGCTGACGACCTCGGTATAGGGCGGAACCGCATAGATGCGCTTTTCACGGCCGGCGCCGAAAAGCTGGAGCGCTTCCGACATGTGCATCTTCGGATTGTCGAACTTCGGCGTCGGCGAGGGATCCATGACGTAGCGACCCTCGACCTTCACCGGATAGGCATAGGTGGTGGCGATATGGCCGTTGCGGGCAATGTCCTCATAGAGCTTCACATGCATCAACCCGTATTCTTCGAGCGCATGCATCTTGCGGGTCTCGGTCTCACGCGGCTCGAGGAAGCGCAGGGGCTCCGGGATCGGTACCTGGTAGACCAGCGTCTGGCCTTCGCTCAGACCTTCCTCGGGAATGCGGTGGCGCGTCTGAATGATGGATGCTTCCTTAGTCTTCGTCGTCACTGCGACATCGGCGACCTTCTGGAAGAAGGCGCGGATCGACACGGCGTTGGTGGTGTCGTCGGCACCCTGGTCGATGACCTTCAGCACGTCCTTCGGTCCGAGGATCGACGCGGTAACCTGCACGCCGCCGGTGCCCCAGCCGTAGGGCATCGGCATTTCGCGCGAGGCGAAGGGAACCTGGTAACCTGGGATGGCGATCGCCTTCAGAATGGCGCGGCGGATCATCCGCTTGGTTTGCTCGTCCAGATAGGCAAAGTTGTAGGTGGCAAGGTCGGTCATTCGGCGGCCTCCTTCATGCCGTCCTGGCCGCCGGCGCGGGCAGCGTCATAGTCGCGGCGCATGCGCCGAACGAGGTCGAGTTCAGCCTGGAAATCGACATAGTGCGGCAGCTTCAGGTGTTCGACGAAACCGGTCGCCTGGACGTTGTCGGCATGCGAAATCACGAATTCCTGGTCCTGCGCAGGCGCAACGATGTCTTCGTTGAATTCGTCGGTGCGCAGCGCTCGGTCGACGAGCGACATCGACATGGCCTTGCGTTCGCTCTGGCCGAAGACGAGGCCATAGCCGCGGGTGAACTGCGGCGGCTGTTTCGCCGATCCCATGAACTGGTTGACCATCTGGCACTCGGTGACGCGGATGACGCCGAGCGAGACGGCAAAGCCGAGTTCCGGCAGGTCCAATTCGACTTCGACTTCACCGATGCGGACTTCACCGACAAAGGGATGCGTGCGGCCATAGCCGCGCTGCGTCGAGTAGGCGAGCGCCAGCAGAAAGCCCTCGTCGCCGCGTGCCAGGGCCTGCAGGCGCAGGTCGCGGGCCATTGGAAATTCCATCGGCTCGCGGGTGAGGTCGCCCATGACATGGCCTTCGGGCATGCGGCCATCGCCTTCGATCAGGCCTTCGCCGTCGAGAATGTCGGAAACGCGCATCACATGTTCGCCCGGCTCCTTGACGGCCGGTTCCGCGACGGCCGCGTCGTCGATCAACGAGGGGTCGAGCAGACGATGGGTGTAGTCGAAGGTTGGGCCCAGCAATTGTCCTCCGGGCAGGTCCTTGTAGGTGGCCGAGACGCGGCGTTCGACCTTCATGGTCGCGGTGTTCACCGGCTCGGAATAGCCGAAGCGCGGCAGCGTCGTGCGGTAGGCGCGCAGGATGAAAATTGCTTCGATCATGTCGCCGCGCGCCTGGCGCACGGCAAGCGCTGCGAGTTCCCGATCGTAAAGCGAGGCCTCGGCCATGACGCGATCGACGGCAAGGCCAAGCTGTTCGACGACCTGCTGGATCGTGATCGACGGGAGCGTGCGGTCGCCACGGCGGCGATCGGCAAGGAGGCGATGGGCGTTGGCAATGGCGGCTTCGCCGCCCTTCACTGCAACATACATGGGTTATGCCTCCTGTCGCGAAAGTCTTGAAGTGCGTGGCAGGCAGAGAACGCTGTCGCCTGCCGTCAGCACGAGGTCGATGCCGCGCGGGAAAATTGCGCGGTTGGCGCTCCAGAAGTCGAGGAAGACTTCAGGCAGGCCACGCACCGCAATGGTGACATCGTCCTTGATACCCGGTCCGCGGCCGGTCAGCGGTTCGCCGCCGGTCAGCGCTTCGATCTCGATGACGAGCGTCGTCGAGCGATCCGGATATTCCTGCGTGCCGAGCGAAAACTGGTCGAAGCCCGGAACCGGCGCGCCCCTCTCGACAAAGGCAAAGCGGGCATCGGTTTTGGTGTCCGTCACCGGTGCGCCAGTGTGGAACGCGATCCACTGCGGTACCGCAGATTTGCCAAGGGCGGGCGTGAGCCAGACGGCGGTGTCGTGATCGCACAGCGTCAGGGCCACGGCTCCGGCAGCCGCGCCCATTGGCGCTGGCGGCACGCTCGACGCCTCCAGACGGATGATCTGCCCCGGGCGGGCAAAGCCGTCCATCAGGCTCTTGAATACGGATTGGGCCGAAAAGACCGGGTCGGCGAAGGCGCCGGCATAGATTTGCGATTGGCTGACCATCAGTCGTCTCCGCGAACCATGGTGAAAAAGTCGACGCGTGTCGCGGCGGTTTCCTCTGCGGTGCGGCGATCTTCCGTCTCGATGCGCGAAGCAATTACGCGGTAGAGCGCCTCGACGGCCGGGCGGTCGGCTTCACGCTGGAAGAGCGCATCGAAGATTGCAGCAAGGCGGGCGCGCTGCTTGTCGGTGCCCAGCAACTGGCCATGGCCGATTTCGCCGGTCGAAAGTCGGATCGTCGCGCGCGACACGGTCGCCTCGCCCAGATTGAAGGCATCGCCGCCGCCGCCGATGCGGCCGCGAACCATGACCAAGCCCGTTTCCGGTCCGCGCACGGGCGACACATCAGGCTTGTCGGCAAGTGCCTCCCAGGCGGCCATGAGTCCTTCCGAAGAAGCGCGGGCCAGCAGCCGCATGCCTTCCTTGCGCGCCATGTCCGGCGGACTTTCCTGTTTCAGCTTCGCATCCATCATTTTCACCTCAAATGTCTATTGATCTAGACAAGTGCACATCTTATACTTTTCCTTAGCGTCCGCAAATGACAGGCTTGTGACATGGCAATTCGAAAAGTGGGCAATGCGAAAAGTGGTTGAACGGCAGACAGGCGTCGCGCTCTGGCGGCAGATCGCAGACCGGATCCGGCTGGCGATCAGCAATGGTGACTACGACGCTGTCGGCATGGTGCCGCCCGAAACGGTGCTTGCGGGCGAGTTTGGCGTCAACAGGCACACCGTCAGGAGTGCACTGGCAGCCCTTGCCGAGGAAGGGTTGGTTCGTGCCGTCCAGGGCCGCGGTACGATGATCGAGCGCAAGGAGAGGGTGAGCTATCCAATCTCGCGTCGCACCCGCTTCTCGCAGGGTCTCGGCCGGCAGGTGAAGGAGATCGGCACCCGCCTGCTCGGCCATGCCGAACTGAAGGCATTTGGCGACATCGCCTCGGCACTGGGTATCGCGCCGGGTGAACCGGTGATCGAATTGCGCACCGTCAGCAGCGGCGATGGCCGTCCGCTCTCCGTTTCGTCAAGTTACTATCCCGCCGCCCGGTTTCCCCGCATGGCGGAAGAGTTCGAGCAACGGCATTCCGTAACCAAGGCGTTTGCCGCCCACGGCCTTGACGACTACGTGCGCGTTTCGACCGAGATCGTCGCCCGCCATGCCGACAGCGACGAACTCTCGATGCTGAAACTCTCGGCTGGTGCGATCGTGCTGGAGGCGCAGTCGGTCAATGCGGACCTCGACGGCAAGCCCGTGGAGTATTCCCGTAGCTGTTTTGCCGCCGACCGAATGAAACTGCGGATCGAAACGTAATCTACCGGGTTGCGTTAATTCGTTTTTGCCTGCAAAAGTTGATCTTCGTGCCCGAGTCAACCAATAGGAAATGTCTGAACGGATTGGTGGAGACGAGCTTCGGTGAGCGGACCTGTAGGCTTACTGGTTTTGATCGGTACTTTGCTGCTAGCGGCGCAATCCGTGCGGGCGGACGATAGCGGAATTTCTGGGCTCTGGCGCGAAGTAGGCGCGACGCTCATACGCTGCCAAGGCTGCCTCAGCGTTGTTCGGCACGGCACTGTCCTTACCGTTGTCAGCGAAGCGGGCTGGTCGGCAGTTGTGACTGCCAACAGTTATCGCCCGACATCCTACGCCAGCGGAACTGGGCGATGGCGGCCTAACATCGGCGCCAAACAGGCGGATGAACCGTTTGAGGTGCATCTCTCCCTCGCAGACAGTCGGCTGGTCGTCGTCCTGATGAAGGAGAGCGACCACGGTGCGTCCCCCCATGTCAAGGTCAACTACGAGAGGCGGCTGCCCGCCTTAGACAAGAGTTTTGGAAAGGTCCGCAAGATCAAGATAAGTGAAGAATGATCTCGGTTTTGCCCCCCGGAGTGGTTGGCGGGCGGTCGAAAAGGCTCCGCACTTTGATTTCTCGGCCGAGCCATACTATCTTGCGGTTGCAGGAGCGATCAAATCTGGGCGGAGGTGCAATGTCGATCGCGCGACGGTCGAAATTGAAGCGGCGTCTTCTGGCGATGCTCGTGACGGGCATCGGGGGCATGGCGGCTGCGGCCGTCTCCTTCGCAACCGCAGTCTATGAGGCGGCCAATCCCGCTCCCGTTGAGCTTGCCAGGAAGGGCGAGCCAATCGACACAGGACGTTGGGTTATCACGATAAACAATGCCTCGATGGCGGAAGTCCCCCCTACGGGAATCAAGCCTGTCGACCCCAAGCGGTTCCTGACGGTTGACCTCGAACTCGACAATCGCTCGGCCGCGACAAGCAATGCGTTCATGGAGCTCGTCTCGATCGAGACGCCAACCCCGACCACACTTCCCGAGCCGGTCTACTACCTCGCCCGTGACAAATGGATCGCGAGCGATATCAACCCTGGCATGCCGGAGAAGATCATCGCTGTTTGGGATTGGCCGGAGGATTTGCCGAACCCAAAGGCGCTGCGCCTTTCGGTCGCCAAGCAGATCTACAAGCCGCGCGACAATCTCTATGGCGCGCCCGGATGGTTTGATGACGGCAAGGCCGCTATCGTCGAACTGGCCGTAAGCGGGCAACCGGACGAGGCAGTGCAATGATCGTCGGGTTGCGCACAATCCTGTTGCTCGGGCTGGGCGCTCTCGTGCTCTACGCGATGCAGCACAACACGCCGGGCTATGGCGATATCACGTCGCCGATTGCGATCCGCGGCAAAGCGGGTGAGCGGGTGGAAAGCCATGCCTTTGCCTATGGTGCCGCGAACGTGCATCTGGCGCGGGCGATCAAGACCGAGAGCTTCGGGCGGGTGCGCGATTATTCAAGCTCGGGCGTCTGGTTGATCATCGAAGGTGCAGCGGTTGCCAAAAAAGAGAGCCTGACGTTGCTGTCGGCGAAATGGTTGTCGCCAAGCGGCATCCGCTATGCCCTTAGTCAACGCTTCTCGGCCATGCGCGGCTATCTGCCGACCGAGCAACTGGAGCCGGGCTTGCCCAAGCCGGTGCTCGTGGCGTTCGAGTTGCCCGAGACGGCGATCAGCGGCGGTCGTCTGCTCATCGCGCGCTCTGGCCTGACCCCTCTCGGCGAGGAGCTTTGGATCGAGTTCGACCAGAAGGCCCCGCTGGAAATCAAACCATCGATAACGCTTGCGCGCGGCAGCGGCAGCATGCCGTGGACGCTGGCTGCAAAATGAAGAGAGGCAGTTCATGAGCGAAAGACGCCTGTTCTGGACCTACCTCGTGGCACTCGTCGCCGTGCTGCCGTTGGCGATCGTCGTCCACGCCTGGGACAGTATGCGTGAGATGCCTTTGTTTTCCGGTAAGCGCGACATCATCGTCGAAAGTGGTGTGCTCCAGCCCTATGCGGGCGGGCAATGGAAGCTTGCGGACCTGAAACGGCTGCCCGGTCCATCTGATGACGCGCGCGTTGTTCTGGCGGAATTCGAAAGCGAACCGAAAGAACTGGCAAAGCTGGCCCAGAGTGTGTGCCGCGTCCGGCTGGTGGATGCGGAGGGGCGGCGCTTCGAGCCCTTGATGCTGACGGAACCAATCGTGCGCGAGATGTATCCCGAGGTGGCGGATCGCCCGCGCTGTTCGAGCTTCGCTTTTGCAAATGCCGGAAACGGCGCCACAGTCAGAATGGCGGAAAGTTTTATGGTGCCGGCCAAAGCAAGCGATCTTTCGCTCGTGGTCGAGGTTTTGGGAGCAGACGACGGCGCGCTCGTATTCAAGTGGAAGCGTAGTTAGTGGATAGAATCTGACGCCTGGTATCCGGGATGACGTGATCAGGTTGACCTACGTTCCCGTCTAATCACGCAACTCGCCCAACGGGTTCGCGTCGACGCGTCAGGCCCGCGTTGGGTCGAACTTCCCCTTTGGTCGCTAGCCGAAGATCGGACGTCAGGTGCGACGATAGGATTGCACGCCTGCAGCAATCCAAAGTGCTACAGCGACCTTTGCGCGTCCAAAAAGACGCGCGGCGCTGTAGGGGCCGCCGCAGGTCTTGCCCGCGAAATGGCTCGTTCGAGCATGGCTGCCAGCAGCGAGATGCGCATGGCATCGAGCAAAATGCCGCCGTCGAGATCGCTGGGACTGCCGATGAAGACGACCAGGATGCTGAATACAAACTCCCAGGTCGCGAACTCTTCGACGCCGAGCAGGCGCGTTGTTGCAAACCAAAGCCAGGCCCCAAGCCAACCGATCAGGCGATAGGCGACGATGAAGGTGAGCAAGGTTGCAAGCCCTGCGCCGAGTGTCAGCTTCAGGCAGGTCCAGACCGGCCCATAACGCGAGCGATAGTCGCTGACGAAGTGTTCGAGAAAATCGATGAGCCATTTGCGCCAGCTCCGTGCGCTGGTCCGTGCCGGCATGGTGCGGGGACCGGCCGCGGAAAGTTCATAGCCGTTGATGATTGCGGCCATCACCAGCCAGACCATCGGCAAGAGGGCGTAGAAGAACAGGCTCTGCGCCTGCGCCAGCCAGTCGGGCTTGCGAAATTCGACGGGTATGAAGTTCTCCGCGGCATAGGCAACGCCGATCAGTTGCAAGCTGTTGCCCCAATCAAGAGTGCTCAGCAGTTTGCCGGCGCCGAGCCAGGTGATGAATTCATCCTTCCAAATCGAGAGCCCGTAAAGACCGATAAAGATCCAGCTTGCGTCGGCGGCAACGATAATCAAGCGCCAAGCTGGCGCCTCGCTCTTTTTGCTCATGCGCTTGGCGACCCAGCGCACCACCCAGCAAACAGCGATGGACAGGAGCAGGCCGCTTGAACTGAGGATGTTAAAGAATTCGGCCTTCTCGCCGAAGGCGACGTTGTCGAGCGCCAGCCGGGAATATTCACGCACCGTGTTGCCGAGGAAGCCCCACGCCGCGTAGTAGGCGAAGAAAGGCAAGATCGCTGCGGCGGTTACGGCCAGCAAGCGCCGATCGTTGCTGCCAGATTTGCCTGGCGAGACCGGCGCGCTCTTCGTCTGCCGGAGCGATTCCAGCGCGGGCAATCCCGGACGCAGGGCTAGAAACATCAGGACCACGATGATGAGCTTGGCAAGGACGACGAGCGACAGCACCACCATGCCGCCGAGCGGGTGGCGCAAACCCACCTCGACCGCGGCACGCAGCAGCAGGTCTCGCACGATATACCCTACCGCCCCGATCAGGAGCAGTTGCGGCCAAAAGCGGGCAAGCAAACGTCCCATGAGGCCAATGGGACCGAGCGCATCTGCTATCGACGTCATGACCAGAACATAAGTGCACTTTGGTCAGAGCACAACCATGGCGCCCCAAACCAAGAATCCGACAGAAGATAGGGCGACAAGCGGGGGCGGTAAGCCCCAGGCGATGATCGATGCAATGCCCGACAGGTAGCCGCGTCGCTCCTTTTGAGGAAATGAGGCAATGCGCCGCATTTCCGACGCGTTTTTGCCGCATCACCAAAGGCTGCATCAGGATCCACGCATTGGGAATTCTCCAGGGAGAATGGAAATGGCGACGTGGCGACCCGATCCTTCTTTTTATCCTTCACCACGCATGGCGGCCAAGGCTCCCAGGGAAACCTTGGCCTATGTCGCAGCCTTCGATCCTGAGCGGGCGAGGCCGGATGCAATCGCCGTGGTCGATGTCGACCCGACGTCACCGAGCTATTCGCAAATCGTTGCACAGGTCGATATGCCGAACGTTGGCGACGAGCTCCATCATTTCGGCTGGAACGCCTGCTCCTCCTGTCTTTGCCCCAATGCGCCGCACCCGCATGTCGAGCGTCGCTATCTCGTAGTCCCGGGTTTGAGATCTTCGCGGCTCCACATCATCGACACCAAGCCGGACCCGCGCAATCCGAAGATCATCCGCGTGATCGAGCCTTCCGAAATTGCCGAAAAGGCGAACTATTCGCGGTTGCACACCATCCATTGCGGCCCCGAGGGCATCTACGTCAACGCGCTCGCCGACCGCGACGGTAATGCGCCCGGCGGCATCTTCTTGCTGGATCACGAGAGTTTCGACGTGCTCGGCCAATGGGAAATGGATCGTGGACCGCAGAAGCTCGCCTATGACTTCTGGTGGCATCTCGGTCACGACACGCTGATTACCAGCGAATGGGGCACGCCGGATACCTTCGAGAACGGGCTGGTTCCGGAAGTGTTGCTCGGTTCGAAATACGGCCGCAGGCTGCACTTCTGGGATCTGCACAAGCGCAAGCACCTGCAGGAGATCGACCTCGGCGAGGAGCACCAACTCATCTTTGAACTGCGCCCGGCCCACGATCCGACCAGGGCCTACGGTTTCGTCGGCTGTGTCATCAGCATCAAGGACCTCTCGGCATCGATCTGGACCTGGTATCGCGACGGAAACCAATGGGCGGTCAAGAAGGTGATCGAGATCCCGGCAGAGCCCGCCGATCCGGATCTCCTGCCGCCCGTGCTCAAGGGCTTCGGCGCGGTCGCACCGCTCGTCACGGACATCGACCTGTCGATGGACGATCGGTTCCTCTATGTTTCCTGTTGGGGCACCGGTGACATGATCCAATATGATGTTTCCGACCCATTCGCCCCGAAGGAGACGGGCCGAGTGCGCATCGGTGGGATCGTATCACGAGCGACCCATCCGAAGGCTGCAAACGGAGCGTTGAACGGCGGGCCGCAGATGGTGGAGATCAGCCGGGACGGCAAGCGGGTCTATTTCACCAATTCGCTCTATGGCGCAATCGACCCGCAATTCTATCCCGACGGTATCGACGGGTGGATGGTCAAGCTGGATGTCAATGAGGGCGGCGGAATCGCGTTTGACGAGAATTTCTTCGTCGATTGGCCGAAAGGCCATCGCCCGCATCAGGTTCGCCTGGAAGGCGGGGACTGCTCGTCCGATTCCTATTGTTATCCGTGAGGAGGGTGCGGGCGTGCGGCCCTACCATGGCGAATGACGACCTTCTGGCCATGGCTTTCACTTGCCGGCCTCGGCGCCTTTCACGGTCTCAATCCGGCGATGGGCTGGCTCTTCGCCGTGGCGCTGGGGCTTCACCGCCAGAGCCGGCGGACCGTCTGGTTGTCCCTTGTTCCCATTGCGATTGGCCATGCGATTTCCATCGCGACCGTGTTGGTGGTGGTCATCGCATTCGGCGCAGCCCTGGATCTGGACAGCTTCAGGCTTGCCGCCGCCTCGCTCATACTTGGCCTTGCCGCCTACGGCGCCGTTTACGGACACCGCCAACGCGTCAGAGTGGGAATGCGAACCGGCATGGCCGGCCTTGCGTTCTGGTCCTTCCTGATGGCAACGAGCCACGGGGCGGGGTTGATGCTGGTGCCCGCAATGCTCAGCATCTGTCTGGCCGATCGCTCCGGCGACCTCGCAATGCCAATGGCGAGCTCACTCCCGGTCGCGCTTGCCGCCCTTGCGGTGCATAGCGGCGTCATGCTCGCGGTCATCGCGGCGGTCGCGCTCGCGGTCTTCGAGTGGCTTGGCCTCGCCGCCCTGCGCTCGGCGTGGATCAACTTCGATCGCCTCTGGACGCTGGCGCTCGGCGCGACCGGCATAGCGCTTCTTGTTCAATGAACGGCCGATGCGGCCATTGCGGTTCTTCTCCCACATCCGCTTCACTCATTCTATTCGATCACGTCTATTTCCTGTCAGTTCCTCTTGCCTCTGGGCTCTCACGTAGTCGATATAGCCGCGAACATCTGCGGCGGGTTCGGAGTAGGCGTTGCCGAGCGATTTCTCGACCGCCGCCATGTAGGTCGCCGCCCAGGCCGGCAGGGAATAGTCGATTATCGCGAGGAATTCGAGCGTCGCTGCAAGCCTCATGTCGGCAATCGACGGTTTGGTGCCACCGATGAAGGGTTTCTCGCCCATATAGAACGTGTGGAAGACTTCGAGCGGTTCGGCCAGCGCCTCAGCAGCTTGCTTGCGCGCATGCTCCTTGGTGTCGGCGTCTGCATCACTATAGCCGACTTCGCCTGGATATTGTGGGAACTTGAGCACCGGATAAGTGGCGCGCGCGAGATAGGGATAGAAGGTGCCGATCAGGTAGAACATGGCGCTGTCGATCATTGCGCGCGCCTCGGGATCCTTCGGATAAAAGTCGTTGAGCCCGTGCTTGTTGCAGAGATACTGCATGATCGCGCAGCTTTCCCACAGTACGCCCTTGGGCAAATCCGCCGTTTCGATCATCGGCGTCAGGTGCGAAGGCGCCCTCGCCATATACTCGGCCGAGCGCGTAAGCCCATAAACGTCATGCTCGCTGAAATCGAGACCTGCGGCGCGAACGAACACGCGGGCCGTCAGGTTGTTGACGCTGGGCTTGATGACATTGAGTTTGATTGCAGACACGAGTGTTCCTCCCTTTTCGCGGGGGTGCTCAGTACGGATTCCTGGGCACCCGATCGGTTGACAATGAAGGCCGGGTTCGCTCGACCAGGGCCTCGATGGCATCGGCGAGATGCTCCTCGGCGATGGCGTATTCGCTGCGGGCGACGCGAATCCGGTGCGCTTCCATCAGCACCTCGGCATGAGTGTGGCCGGCCGGCGGTTCGAACCGATAGGACGCAAGCTCGATCAACAGGCCAAGTGGGTCCTCGAAATAGATCGAATCCATAAAGCCGCGATCCTTGACGCCGCTATGGCGGATCTCCCGCTCGTTGAGACGGTCGACCGCTTGCTGGAACGTCGCGCGCGAGACGGCGAAAGCGATGTGATGCACGCAGCCGATATCCGTCGATGTCCGATCGGGATCGGGCTTGCGGGCCTCGTCGGTGAAGACGGTGATCAGGCGGCCATCGCCCGGATCGAAATAAAGATGGCTTTCCGCCGCCCTGTCGAGGTTCGGTTGCTCGAAGATGAAGGGCATGCCGAGCACGCCCTCCCAGAAGTCGATCGACGTCTGGCGGTTCGCGCCGACGAGCGTGATGTGATGGACCCCTTGCGATTGAAGTTTGCGCATTGCCGTCCTCCCGCAGATTGAACCCCGGCGGAAAAACGGTCCTTGGACAATTGTGCGCGCCGCTCGGGTTCCAGACAGCAATGTTACACCCGTTTCGACTTCGGCTCTTGCTTGTCGAACACCGGAGCGGACTGGATGGACTGCTATTGTGCGCAGTCGCGCCCGTCCTTTGAAGAAGGCACCGGTGGAATCCCGGTGCAGTCAGGCTTCAAATGTTTCGACGCTTGCCTTCGATCAGGTCGAGCACCGCGCGGGCGGCATCAAGGACGTTCGTGCCGGGGCCGAAGACGGCGGACACGCCGTTATCCATCAGATACTCGTAATCCTGCCGCGGGATGACGCCGCCGCAGATGACGATGATATCCTCGCCGCCGCGCTTTTTCAGCGCATCGGCAAGCTGCGGCATCAGGGTCTTGTGGCCGGCGGCAAGCGATGACACACCGATGACGTTGACCTTGCTGGCAAGCGCCATGTCGGCCGCCTCTTCGGGGGTCTGGAACAGCGGGCCTGCCAGAACGTCAAAGCCGATATCGCCAAAGGCCGAAGCGATCACCTTGGCCCCCCGGTCGTGGCCATCCTGGCCGAGCTTTGCCACCATGATCTTCGGCTTGCGGCCGAGCTTGTCCGAGACCTCGCCCAGCCGTTCGGTGAGCACAGCCAGTTCGGGCTCGCCCTCATAGGCCTTGCCATAGATCTTGCTGACCACCTTGGGTGTTGCTGCATGGTCGCCGAAGGCCGCGCGCATCGCGTCGGAGATCTCGCCGACGGTTGCCCGGGCACGGGCCGCCTCGACCGCGGCGGCCAACAGATTGCCGTCGCCGGTGCGGGCAAATTCGGTAATAGTGGCCAGTGCCTTTGCCACGTCCTGCGAATTGCGCCGACGCTTGGTTTCCTCGATCCGGCGGATCTGGGCGGCACGCACGGCGGTATTGTCGATCTCCAGGATGTCGATCGGCTCTTCGTTGTCGAGACGGTATTTGTTGACGCCGACGATCACTTCTTCGCCCTTGTCGACCGCCGCCTGCCGGCGGGTGGCCGCCTCTTCAATCAGCCGTTTCGGCAGTCCGGCATTGACCGCCTCGGTCATGCCGCCCATCGCCTCGATCTCTTCGATCAGCGCCCAGGCTTTTTCCGCCAGCTCGTTGGTGAGGCTCTCGACGTAATAGGAGCCCGCCAGCGGATCGACGACCTTGGTGACGCCCGTCTCATGTTGCAGGATCAGCTGGGTATTGCGGGCAATGCGCGCCGAAAACTCGGTTGGCAGCGCAATCGCCTCATCGAAGGAATTGGTGTGCAGCGACTGGGTGCCGCCAAGGGCTGCCGACATCGCCTCGAAGGCGGTGCGGATGATGTTGTTATAGGGATCCTGCTCCTGCAGCGAGACGCCCGATGTCTGGCAATGGGTGCGCAGCATCAGTGACGACGGCTTCTTCGGCTCGAACTCCGTCATGATCCGCGTCCACAGCAGCCGCGCTGCGCGAAGCTTGGCGGCCTCCATGAAGAAGTTCATGCCGATGGCGAAGAAGAAGGAGAGGCGACCGGCGAACTCGTCGACGTTCAGGCCCTTGGCAAGGGCGGCGCGTACGTATTCGCGGCCATCGGCAAGCGTGAAGGCGAGCTCCTGCACCAGCGTCGCGCCGGCCTCCTGCATGTGATAGCCCGAGATCGAGATCGAGTTGAACTTCGGCATCTCCTTTGCCGTATACTCGATGATATCGGCAACGATGCGCATCGAGGGTTCCGGAGGGTAGATATAGGTGTTGCGGACCATGAACTCCTTGAGGATGTCGTTCTGGATGGTCCCCGACAGCTTGTCGCGTGAAACGCCCTGTTCCTCGCCGGCGACGATGAAGGAGGCGAGGATCGGGATGACAGCACCGTTCATGGTCATCGACACCGACATTTCCTCCAGCGGAATGCCGTCGAACAGGATCTTCATGTCCTCGACGCTGTCGATCGCCACGCCCGCCTTGCCGACATCGCCCTCGACGCGCGGGTGATCGCTGTCGTAACCGCGGTGGGTGGCAAGGTCGAAGGCGACCGAAAGGCCCTTCTGACCGGCAGCGAGGTTCTTGCGGTAAAAGGCGTTCGAGGCTTCTGCCGTCGAGAACCCGGCATATTGCCGGATCGTCCAGGGCCGACCGGCATACATCGTCGCGCGCGGGCCGCGCAGGAATGGCGCGAAGCCGGGCAATGAGCCGAGATGGCCGATGCCATCGAGATCGTCAGCGGTATAGAGCGGCTTGACCGCGATGCCTTCCGGCGTCTGCCAGGTAAGATTTTCCGGCGCCGTCTTGAGTTCGCGCTCGGCGAGGTTTTCCCAATCTTTCACGGTCTTATCGCTCATCGGTAACTCCTTGGCCCAAAGGGCACCTTTCGGACCTCATCCCTGTGCCTGTCACAGGGATCCAGTCACGCGATGTCTCTCGCGTGAAGAAATGATCTCGTGCACCGCGCACGCGGCGCTGCTGGATTCCTGCGACAAGCACAGGAATGAGGGCTTGATTGCTTGGCGCTCATCATTCGAATTCCATGATCAATTCGTCGACCGCGAGGCTTGCGCCGGCGATAACGGCCACGCGCTTGACGGTCGCGCGCTTCTCGGCGCGCAGGATGTTCTCCATCTTCATCGCCTCGACAATTGCCAGCGACTGGCCCGCTTCCACCGTGTCGCCGGCCTTGACCGAGACCGAGGTGATGACGCCGGGCATCGGGCAGAGCAGCATCCTGGAGGTGTCCGGCGGCAGCTTCTTCGGCATGAGTTTGGCAAGCTCGGCGACGCGCGGGCTCCTGACCCGGGCAATCACGTCGATGCCGCGCCAGCGCAGCCTGATCGCCGTGCCCGTCAGTTCCACCTTTACGCTCATCGGCTGATTGTCGATGTTGAAGGTGGCGAGCGTGCGGCCCGGCGTCCAGTCGCCGGCGATCGAGGCGGACGTGCCGTCTTCGAAGCGGACATAGGCGCCATCGGCCGAAGCGCCTGAAGTCAACGCAAAGTCCATGTCGGCAAGATTGACCACCCAAGCGTAGCCGACGATGCGACGATGATTGCCGATGGTGCCGGAAATCTGGCTGGCGCGTTCCTGCAGAACCTGGTTGATCGAGACGGCGATCGCCGCCAGCTTGCGCGCCGACGCTTCATCCGGCGTCACGCGATGGAAACCGTCGGCAAACTCCTCGGCTATATAGGCGGTCGTCAGGCGGCCGTCGCGAAAGCGCTGCTGCTGCATCACGGCGGACAGGAACGGCAAGTTGTGACCGATGCCTTCGACCTCGAACTGGTCGAGCGCCTCCGCCATGGCCTCGACAGCCGTCAGGCGGTCCGGTCCCCAGGTGCAGAGCTTGGCGATCATCGGGTCATAATACATCGAGATCTCGCCGCCCTCGAAGACACCGGTGTCGTTGCGGATCACTGTGCCGTCGTCGTTTGCACCTTCCACAGGCGGGCGATAGCGCGTCAGCCGGCCGATCGAAGGCAGGAAATTGCGGTAGGGGTCTTCGGCGTAGAGCCGACTCTCAACCGCCCAACCGTTGAGCTTCACGTCCGCCTGACCGAAGGCAAGCTTTTCGCCGGCCGCAACGCGGATCATCTGCTCGACAAGATCAAGGCCGGTCACGAGTTCGGTGACTGGGTGTTCCACCTGCAGGCGGGTGTTCATCTCGAGGAAATAAAAGTTGCGATTGCCATCGACGATGAACTCGACGGTGCCGGCCGAATGGTAGCCAACGGCCTTTGACAGCGCCACGGCCTGTTCGCCCATGGCCTTGCGGGTGGCGGCATCCAGGAACGGCGAGGGGGCTTCCTCGATGACCTTCTGGTTGCGGCGCTGGATCGAGCATTCGCGCTCGCCGAGATAGAGCGTGTTGCCGTGCTTGTCACCGAGCACCTGGATTTCGATATGGCGCGGTTCGGTGACGAATTTTTCGATGAAAATCCGGTCGTCGCCGAACGAGTTCTTCGCCTCGTTCTTCGAGGACTGGAAGCCTTCGCGTGCTTCCTGGTCGTTCCAGGCGATGCGCATGCCCTTGCCGCCGCCGCCGGCCGACGCCTTGATCATCACGGGATAGCCGATCGATCCGGAGATCTTCACGGCCTCATCGGCATCCGCAATCAAGCCCATGTGACCGGGAACGGTGGAGACGCCGGCTTCGGCCGCAAGCTTCTTCGAGGTGATCTTGTCGCCCATCGCCCGGATTGCGCCAACCGGCGGGCCGATGAAGGCAACGCCTTCCTTTTCGAGCGCTTCGGCGAAGGCGGCATTTTCCGACAGGAAGCCGTAGCCGGGATGAACCGCATCGGCGCCGGTCTTGCGGATAGCATCGATAATCTTGTCGATGACGATATAGGACTGCGCCGAGGGCGAGGGGCCGATATGCACGGCCTCATCCGCCATGCGCACATGCATGGCATCGCGATCGGCGTCGGAATAGACGGCGACGGTGGCGATGCCGAGTTTCTTCGCGGTTCTGATGACGCGGCAGGCGATTTCGCCACGGTTGGCGATGAGGATCTTCTTGAACATGCGTTTCACTTTCAAATCCTTGGTGTCGCGTCAGCGTTTGAATTTGCGCCGATAGGGCAGGAGCGCGATCGACGATGCCGCAACGGCGCCGCCGAAGAGCAGCGCAAACGGCACGACAACCATGGCCGTGGCGAGGATGGGGCTGGTGGAGCGGGCGATATGGGTGCCGACCGCGCCGATGTTGAGCCAGATCAGCACGCCAGCGACGGTCGCGCCGGTCGCAAGGCCATAGAGCGCGTTGACGGCCAGGTAGCGCAGCATCTCGCGATGGTCGCGGCGGGCCTCTTCCGGTGTCATGATGCGTTCGCGTTCCGGCTCCATGATTGCCTCCATCATAACGGGATCGTGTCATGCTTGCGCCAGCGGACATCGACCTGCTTGTTGCGAAGCGAGGCAAAGGCGCGGGCGATGCGGCGGCGCGAAGAGTGCGGCATGATCACTTCATCGATGAAACCACGTTCTGCGGCGACGAACGGATTGGCGAAGCGCTCTTCGTATTCCTTCGTACGCGCCGCGATCTTCTCGGCGTCGCCGAGTTCGGAGCGGTAGAGGATTTCGGTCGCGCCCTTGGCGCCCATCACCGCGATCTCGGCGGTCGGCCAGGCATAGTTGACGTCGGCGCCGATATGCTTGGAGGCCATGACGTCATAGGCGCCGCCATAGGCCTTGCGCGTGATCAGCGTCACCATCGGTACGGTTGCCTGACTGTAGGCGAAAAGCAGTTTGGCGCCATGCTTGATGACGCCGCCATATTCCTGGGCGGTGCCCGGCAGGAAGCCCGGCACATCGACGAGGGTCAGGATCGGGATCGAGAAGGCGTCACAGAACCGGACGAACCGGGCCGCCTTGCGCGAACTATCTATATCGAGGCAGCCGGCAAGGACCATCGGCTGGTTTGCGACGACGCCGACGGTCTGGCCTTCCATGCGGATGAAGCCGGTGATGATGTTGCGGGCGAAACTCTGCTGCAGCTCGAAGAAATCGCCCTCGTCGGCAAGCGCGAGGATGAGTTCCTTCATGTCGTAGGGCTTGGCCGCACTGTCGGGGATGAGACTGTCCAGCCTGCGTTCCAGCCGCGACGGGTCATCGTGGAATGGCCGGACCGGCGGCTTCTCGCGATTGTTGAGCGGCAGGAAGTCGAAGAGCAGGCGCACATGCTCCAGTGTCTCGATGTCGTTTTCGTAGGCCGCGTCGGCGACGGAGGACTTTTTCGTGTGCGTGCCGGCGCCGCCAAGCTCTTCGGCAGTGACGATTTCGTTGGTGACGGTCTTCACCACGTCGGGGCCGGTGACGAACATGTAGGATGAGTCACGCACCATGAAGATGAAGTCGGTCATCGCCGGCGAATAGACGGCGCCGCCGGCGCAGGGGCCCATGATCACCGAGATCTGCGGGATAACGCCCGATGCCTCGGCATTGCGGCGAAAGACCTCGGCATAACCTGCAAGTGAGGCGACGCCTTCCTGGATGCGCGCACCGCCTGAATCGTTGAGGCCGATGACCGGCGCGCCGTTCCTGACTGCCATATCCATGATCTTGCAGATCTTCTGCGCGTGGGTTTCCGACAGCGAGCCGCCGAGCACCGTGAAGTCCTGGGAGAACACATAGACCTGCCGGCCGTTGATCGTTCCCCAGCCGGTGACGACACCGTCGCCGGCGACCTTCTGGCTGTCCATGCCGAAGTCGACGCAGCGATGCGTGACGTACATGTCGTACTCTTCAAAGGAATCTTCATCGAGCAGAACCTCGATGCGCTCGCGTGCCGTCAGCTTGCCTTTGCCGTGCTGGGCGTCGATGCGCCGCTGGCCGCCGCCGGCTCTTGCCTCCGCCCGGCGAGCTTCGACCTGTTCAAGTATGGCGCGCATAATTCCCTCCCGGTTTTTCCGTGATTGTGCAGAGGCGTTTGTCGCTTCGCAATAGCCTCGAAGGATGGATGGTAAAACGCCCGTTCATGTGCAAATGTGAAATAGAGAATATTGCGAAATGTAAATTGCAAAGTTGCGAACATGGCGATCGGCAAACTCTATATCGGCCGCAAGGTCAGGGAGCTTCGGGATGCAAACCGGGCGACGCAGGGGCAATTCGCCGAGCGCATCGGCATCTCCACCAGCTACCTGAACCAGATCGAGAACAACCAGCGGCCCGTATCGGCTTCCGTTCTTCTCGCACTCGCCGAAAAGTTTCAGATCGATATCGCCGAACTTTCGACCGGGGAGGGCGACAGGCTGCTGTCTGCCCTGTCGGAGGCGCTCAGCGATCCGCTGTTTGAGACCTATTCGCCGAGCCTGCAGGAATTGAAGCTGATCACCCAGAATGCGCCGGGGCTTGCGCATGCGCTGATCAGTTGTCACCAGGCCTATCGCCGCAACAGCGAGCAACTGGCCAGCATCGACGATACCATCGGCCGCGGCGGGTCTTCGGTGGAGACGACGCCCTATGAAGAAGTTCGCGACTTCTTCCATTTCGTCGACAACTATATTCACGATATCGACGTTCTCGCCGAGCGACTTGCAGGCGAACTCGGGCTTGGCGAGGGCGATAACCACGCGGCGCTGGCAGCCTATCTCGAGCAGCGCCACGGCGTGCGTGTCTTGCGGGGTGCAGCCGGCGACGAGGCGATCCGGCGCTACGATCCGCGTGCGCGTCTGTTGACGCTGAACCCCTATGCTCCGGCCGCGACACGCGATTTCCAGATTGCACTGCAGATCGCTCAACTGCACGCCCGAGAAGAGATTGACCGGGTGGCCGGCGGCGCCGGTTTCCGCACGGAGGAAGCCTACGAGATCTGTCGCATTGGACTGCAAAACTATTTCGCCGGTGCGCTGATCCTGCCTTACCAGGCCTTTCACAAGGCGGCGCGCGAGCTCCGGCACGACGTCGAGCTGCTGGCGGCGCGTTTCGGTGCGTCGCTCGAGCAGGTCTGTCATCGGCTGTCGACGCTGCAGCGTCCGGGCCAGAAGGGCGTGCCGATCTTCTTTGCCCGCATCGATCGGGCCGGCAACATCACCAAGCGCCATAGTGCGGCCAAGCTGCAGTTTGCCCGTTTCGGTGCGGCATGTCCGCTCTGGAACGTGCATCAGGCCTTCGAAACGCCCGGCCGCATCATTCGTCAGCTCGCTGAGACGCCTGATGGTGTGCGCTATCTTTGCCTTGCAACGCAGATCACCAAGGGCGGTGGCGGCTTTCGCGCGGCGCAGCCGCGTTACGCCTTGGCGCTCGGTTGCGAGATCTCCTACGCCGACGCCTTCGTCTATGCCGACGATCTCGATCTCGGCAACCGCGCGGCGTTCGATCCGATTGGCATATCCTGCCGGATCTGCGAGCGCACGAAATGCGCCAGCCGCGCCGTACCACCATTGAAGCGAAGGCTGATCGTCGACCATGACTTGCGCGGCGCTCTGCCGTATCGTCTGAGTGAAAGCTAATGGACTTTGGCAGGGATCTGTTCGTTTTTGAACAGAACCTGTGAGAAGTTGCACCTGTGCCTGTACGGAATTTGGTGTAACTAGCCCCAATCGTTCAATATGCGGTCAGGGAGGACATGCATATGGATTTTCACCTGTCAGAGGAACAGGAAGCCATCCGCCAGATGGCGCTCGACTTCGCTCGTGACGAATTGGCGCCTAACGCCATTGAGTGGGACCAGGAAAAGCATTTCCCGGTCGATAAGCTGCAGGCCGCAGCCGCCCTCGGCATGGCAGGCATCTATGTCAGCGACGATGTCGGCGGCACCGGCCTGACGCGGCTCGACGCCGCAATCATCATCGAGGCGCTGGCAACCGGCTGCCCGGCGGTTGCCTCCTTCGTTTCCATTCACAACATGTGCGCCGGCATGATCGACCGCTATGGCACCGACGAGCAGCGCCATCGGCTGCTGCCGAAGCTGCTGACGATGGAGACGCTGGCGAGCTACTGCCTGACCGAGCCGGGATCCGGTTCGGATGCGGCAGCGCTCAAGACCAAGGCAGTCAAGGACGGCGACAGCTACGTGCTGACCGGCCAGAAGCAGTTCATCTCCGGTGCCGGCGTGTCCGGTCTCTATGTGATCATGGCGAGAACCGGCGAGGACGGACCGAAGGGCATCTCCACCTTCGTGGTGGAAAAGGATGCGGCCGGCCTCAGCTTCGGCGCGAACGAGAAGAAGATGGGTTGGCATGTGCAGCCCACCCGCGCCGTGATGCTCGACGGCGTGCGGATCCCCGCTGAAAACCGCCTCGGTGCCGAGGGCGACGGCTTCAAGATCGCCATGGGCGGGCTCGACGGCGGCCGGCTGAACATTGCCGCAGCCTCGCTCGGCGGTGCGCAGGCCGCCTTCGACCGGGCATTGGCCTATGTCCAGGAACGTCGCGCCTTCGGCAAGGCGATCGGCGAGTTCCAGGCACTGCAGTTTCGCCTCGCCGATATGGCAACCGATCTCGAAATCGCCCGCACCTTCCTCTGGCGCGCGGCCTCGGCGCTCGACGCCGGTGACCCGGAAGCGACGAAACTTTGCGCGATGGCCAAACGCTTCGTCACCGATCGCTGCTTTGCCGTCGCCAACGACGCGCTACAACTCCACGGCGGCTATGGTTATCTCGCCGACTACGGCGTCGAGAAGATTGTCAGGGACCTGAGAGTGCACCAGATACTCGAGGGTACCAACGAGATCATGCGGCTTATCGTGGCGCGCTCGATCATCGGCCGGAAATAGGAAGGGCTTTTCATGGAAATGCAGGCGCCAGCACCGGAAGTCATCGTCGAACGCCAGGGCGCAATCGGCCGCATCCGGCTCAATCGCACAAGGGCGTTGAACAGCCTCAACGTTCCGATGATCCGGCTGATCGCCGAAGCGTTGACCGAGTTCGAAAACGACCCTTCTGTTGCAGCTGTGATGGTGACGGGTGAAGGCGAGCGCGGACTTTGCGCCGGCGGTGACATCCGCATGATCTATGAGAGCGGGCGCGAGCGGCCGGCCGAAGGTGCGCAGTTCTGGCGCGAGGAATTCGTCGTCAACAGCCGGATTTCCGCTTACCCGAAGCCCTACGTTGCCATCATGGACGGCATCGTCATGGGCGGCGGTGTCGGCATCTCGGCACACGGCAGCCACCGTGTCGTCACCGAGCGCACCCGACTTGCTATGCCGGAAACCGGCATCGGCTATTTCCCGGATGTCGGCGCCACCTGGCTGCTGCCGCACGCGCCCGGCGAATTCGGCACCTATCTCGGGCTTACCGGCCGCGACATCGGCGCCACTGATGCGATCCATGCGCGCCTTGCCGACCATTATGTGCCGACCGCCAAGCTCGACGAGCTATTCTCAACCCTTGCCGCGCTGCCGCCTTCAGCCAAGGCCGCGGATGTCGATGCCGCAATTCAAGGGGTGGCCGAGCAGGTTCCGCCGTCGCCGCTCGCGGCGCATCTCAAGGCAATCGACCGGTGCTTTGCCTTCGATACGGTCGAGGAGATCCTTGCCGCGCTCGAGGCGGAAGACAGTGACTTCGGTTGGGAAACGCTGGCGCTGCTTCGCTCGCGTTCGGCGCTCAGCATGACGCTGACGCTCGATCTCCTGCGTGCCGGACGCAACAGCGCCTCGCTCAACGAATGCCTCGAGCGGGAATACTCGGCCACGCTCGGCATGCTTTCCAATCCCGATTTCTATGAAGGCGTGCGTGCCGCCGTCATCGACAAGGACCGCAACCCGAGATGGTCGGTGGGCCTTTCCGATGTGACGGAAGAGATGCGCGCGCAATTTACGAACCGAGATCACCTGCCATTGTTTGTCGCCTGAGGGAGTCAGTCGCTCCGGTTGGCGTCGGTCGAATTGCAATTCAGGAGGAGTGAAGATGACGAAGATCGCCTTTATCGGGCTTGGCAACATGGGCGGCCCAATGGCCGCCAATCTGGTGAAGGCCGGCCACGCGGTGACCGGCTTCGATCTGTCGGAGGCATCGCGCAACGCTGCGGCAAAGACGGGTGTTTCGGTTGCAGGTTCGATCACGCATGCGGTGCGTGAGGCGGAATGCGTCATCACCATGCTGCCGGCTGGCGCGCATGTGCTCTATGTCTGGGATGAACTGCTCGGCTTCGTCGATCCCGGCACTTTGCTGATCGATAGTTCGACCATCGACGTCGACAGCGCTCGCAAGGCGCATGCGCTTGCCGACAAGGCCGGATGCCTGTCGCTCGACGCGCCCGTTTCGGGTGGCACCGGCGGGGCCGCCGCCGGCACGCTCACCTTCATGGTCGGCGGTACCGATGATGCCTTTTCCCGAGGCAAGCCGCTGCTCGACGCCATGGGCAAGAAGATCGTTCATTGCGGTGACGTCGGTGCGGGCCAGGCGGCAAAGATCTGCAACAACATGATCCTCGGCATTTCCATGGCCGGCGTCTGCGAGGCCTTTGTGCTCGCCGAGCGCCTCGGTCTGTCGCATCAGGCATTGTTCGATGTTGCGTCGACTTCGTCCGGTCAATGCTGGTCGCTGACGACCTATTGCCCGGTACCAGGGCCGGTGCCGACATCACCTGCCAACAACGACTATAAGCCCGGTTTTGCAGCAAGCCTGATGCTGAAGGATCTGAAGCTGTCGCAGCAGGCGGCAAGCACAAGCGGCGCCTCGACGCCGATGGGCGCCCAGGCAGCGCAGCTTTATTCCATGTTCGAGAAACTCGGCCATGGTGGCGAAGACTTTTCCGCGCTCATTCATCTGCTGCGCGGCAATGAGGAAGCAAAGCCCGGCTGACCGGGCGAAACAGGCATACGGCGTCGATGCGAGCCGACGCCGTATACTTTCGGCCATCCCAGACGTGGCGCCTAAACCGCCGCTTTGAGCTGGTTGCTGATGTAGCGAAACTCCTGCGTCTTGCCTTCGAAGCCATAGGCGGCAGCCGAGACCGAGTGCACAAGGATATAGCTTTCCGGATGCACGTTGCCGAGCAGCTGCTGAAAACCGGCGAAGACCGCTTGAAGGTAGCTCGCCATCTCCTGCTTGGTGTTGGTGCCGTCCACAACCTTGATATCAAGCCAGAAGCTGTTGGCGCCCTGTTCTGCAAGCGAGCGGCCGCCGGCGAACCAGTGAAGCGGATCGGCATAGTTGACGACGATGGCCGTAATCGTCGGGTCCTTGCGCAAATGCGTGGCCGTCAACTCGCTGACGACGGTGGCGATGCGCTGGGACAGGGCAGGGTCGGCCTTGCCGGTGACGGTGACATTGATGATAGGCATGATGGCTCTTTCAAGTGTCGGTTGGTGTTGAGCCAATCTCGCATTTCCGTTGGTGTAATTAAATCGAATTGTTTTTGAGTGATAGTTCGATTATTATGAAGTTATGCAGACGCTTGATCCTGACCTGTTGCGCACATTCCTGGCCTTTGCCGAAAGCGGCTCGCTGGCTCATGCAGCCACGGTCGTCGGTCGAACCCCTTCGGCGGTCACTGCCCAGATGCAGCGGCTGGAGGCTCTGATCGGCGAGGCGTTGCTGGCACCATCCGGGCGCGGCCGGGTGCTGACGCCAGCCGGTGAAGATGTCGTCGTCCACGCCCGCAAGATCCTCGACGCTCACCGTGACGCGTGGCTCAGCCTCAAGGGCGCACGCACTGATGGCCGCGTGTCGCTCGGCTGCACCCAGGATTTTGCCGACAGCACGTTGCCGACGCTGTTGCAACAGTTTGCACGCGCACACCCGCGGGTGCGATTGGATCTGCGGGTAGGTCGTTCGAAAGAGCTTGTGGCTCAGTATGATCAGGGCGCCGTGGACGTGATGATCGTCATGCGGCAAAGCGGGGCGGTTGACGAAGTCGCAGTGCTGCGCGAACCGATGGTCTGGCTATCAGCGTCGCCGGACGTCTTGTCTGTCGACGAGGAATTGCCGCTTGCCGTGCTCGATCCGCCCTGCGGTTTCCGCTCAGCCGCCGTCGATGCGCTTGAGGGAAGTGGCCGGCCCTACCGGATAGCTGCGACAAGCCCGAGCCTCTCCGGGCTTCGTGCCGCGGTCCGCGGCGGCATCGCGCTGACGGCGCGAACCGAACGCTTCGTCGGCGAGGGTGTGGCGATTGCGCCCGAAAGGTTGGCGCTGCCGGCCTTGCCCGATGCCGAGTTCAGCCTGCGTCTCAAAGCCGGCGCCGAAAAGGCGGCGACCACTCTTGCGAGCCTTCTTGTCGACGGACTTTCAAAAGCGGTTTCTGCGCCCTGACAGTTGCTTCGAGTGCAGCGGCTTACATTTGAACCGTCATGCCGCCATCGACCGTCAAGGTGATACCGTTGACGAAGCTTGAGGCTGGTGACGCGAGGAACACGGCAGCAGGCGCGATTTCTTCCGGCCGGCCCCAGCGCTTCAATGGGATGCGGACATCGACGAATTGCTGCAACACGGGATCGGCTGCAAGGGCAGCGTTGGTTTCCGTTGCAAACCAGCCGGGCGCGATGGCGTTAACGGTCAGGCCGTCAGAGCCGAGTTCGACCGCGAGCGATCGCGTCAATGCGCCAAGTCCACCCTTCGCCGCGGTATAGGCGGGGTCGCCGGCGCGGGCTGCAAAGGCCGCAATCGAGGTAACGAAGATCAGCCGTCCGGCGTCCGATTGTCGGAGATAGGGCAGCGCTGCCTTCGCCATCCCGTAAGCGGCAGTGAGATCGGTGTTAATGAGGGCCGCAAAGCCGGCAGCGTCCATCTCGTCCGTACCGCGCCGGTCGCGCTCACCGACGGCGTGGATCAGAATATCCAGCCTTCCGGTGCTGCCTGTCGCCGCGGCCAGTATCTCGTCTACATCTGCCGCCACATCGCCGGCCGCGGTCTCAAGCGTAATGCCTTCATTCGCGGCTTGTCCGCGCGCCGCCTCCAATGCCGAGCGACTGCGGCCATTGATCGCCACCGCCGCGCCCGCCTTGGCAAGCGCCTTCGCCATCTCAAGACCAAGCCCACGGCCACCGCCGGTGACGAGGGCTGATTTGCCGTTGAGATCAAACATATGTACCTCGAGGCCTATTCGTTGCCGGTCAAAAATGCGCAAGTCCAGATAATAGACGTTTAGCGCGTGTTGCCGTGTCAGCCAAGCTGCAGGTTTGACGGCAACGAGGCGCGTCGCCAGTCAGTGCCGAGATCGGCGTGGTGCGAGCTTTCACGGATACGGAGTGCGCGATCAGTGGGAAGAGCAGATGACTGACGCGGCCGTTTGCCAGGCCCAACGTATGTGGCCGGCAGCGTCTTGGCATGCAAAATGGCGGCATTCCTAAGAAACAATCAGGCGGGCGTTGGCGCGGGCCGTAGGACATACCCAAGCAACTTTGCCCTCCGCATTTGCCGACCTAGGGCCCCTGGTCCCGGTTCGATAACGAACGTACAGCAGAAGCTAATTCAGCGTATAACCCATGAGCTGTTAAAGGAGAAATGGATGGTTGAGCCTCGGCCGCCGTGATGGCCGAGGCTCGCGGGCCGAACTACTTCATTGTATAGACATCGACAGTGAAGTACTTGTCGTTGATCTTCTTGTAGGTGCCGTCGGCGCGAATTTCGTCGAGCGCCTTGTTGAGCTTTTCACGCAGGTCGTTGTCGTCCTGACGCACGGCAATGCCGACGCCTTCGCCGACGAACTTCTTGTCGGTGATCGGTTCGCCGATGATTTCGCAGCAAGCCTTGCCGTCATCGTTCTTCGTCACCCAATCCAGGAGCGGCAGCATGTCGCCGACCTGCAGGTCGAGACGGCCGTTGACCATGTCGAGATTGGCTTCATCCTGGGTCGGATAGAGCTTGATCTCGGCGTCCGGATAGGTGGCGGCGATAAAATCGGCCTGCGTGGTGCCCGACTGGGCGCCGATCACCTTGCCCTTAAGGGCTTCATTGGTAAACGTGGTGATGCCGGCGCCCTTCGGCGCCACATGCGTCATGGCCGCAAGATAGTAGGGATTGGTGAAGGCAACCTGCTTCTTACGTTCTTCGGTGATGAACATCGAGGCGATGATGAGGTCGTATTTCTTGGCGAGCAGACCGGGGATGATGCCGTCCCAATCCTGCGCGACAACCTCGCAGTCGGCCTTCATGCGCTCGCAGAGCGCCAGCCCGATATCGACATCGAAGCCGCCGATCTTGCCGGCGGAATCGACGAAGTTGAAGGGCGGATAGGCGCCTTCTGTGCCGATCTTGATCTTGTCAGCGGCTGTCGCCGCCGTTGCCGTCGCCAGGACAGCCAGCATGATTGCTGCAATCTGTTTCTTCATCCGTGTTCCCCTTGTTAGCGCATCATTCTTGATGCTTCCGGGAGAACAGTAAGTCCGGTCCGCCTATAAGCGAAATAGATAGGCGCGATAATCGGTATTGTTTACATTGATCATGGCCGCCATCGGACGATCACTTGTACCGGCCGCGGCGCTGCAGGACCTCGATCTTGTAGCCGTCCGGATCGATGATGAAGAAGAACCGCGCCAGAAGTGCGCCGTCGCGATTGAACTCGACGATCTTGTTCGGACCAAGCCCAGCATCGGTCAATCGCTTGTGCTCGCTGTCGAGATCGCTCACCGACAAAGCGAGGTGACCGTAACCGTCGCCGAGCGCATAGGGCTCGGTTCGATTCTTGTTGATCGTCAGCTCGAGCTCGAACTCGCACTCTTCATTGCTGAGATAAACAAGCGTGAAGGTTTCGAAATCGAGCCGCTCGGCTACGGAAAGCCCGAATGCCACTCTGTAGAAATCCAGGGACTTCTGCTCGTCGAGCACCCGGATCATCGAATGGATTGCTTTGGCCAAGTGAGCCTCCTTCAGCTTTGAGACGCGTGCGAGGTAGCAGAGGACGAAGAAGGATGGAACCCTTCGTCCAGAAGTTCCGATCGCCCAATGGCTAGATGGTTCGGCCCCGCTTCTTCAACTGCTGTTCGCGGAAGAAGATGAAGAGACCCGAGGCGACGATCAGCCCGGCGCCGATGATGACAGTTGGACGTGGCGTGTCGCCGAAGAACCACCAGCCGAAGACGACGGCCCAAAGGAGCAGCGTGTATTGCAGTGGCACTACCGTCGCCGCATCCGCGAGTTTAAGCGCACGGTTGACCAGAATGTGCGCGAGCATCGCAACGATGCCCAGCATGCCGAGCTGAAGCACGGCCTCGCCATCGACGGGCGCCCAACCGGCGGAGTTGGCGGCAACACCGACCAGGGAAAAGACCAGTGCGCCGATCACCTGCCAGAAGACCAGTGTCGTATCCGGGGTCGAGCGCAGCGTCCGGCCGAGCATCAGCGCAAAGGCGAAGGCGGCGCTGCCGACAAGGGCGATCAACGCCGGCAGGCTGAAGGTGTCCTTCGACGGTTCGAGTGCGATCACGACGCCGGCAAAACCGACGAGGATCGCCGTCCATCGCCTCCAGCCGACCTTCTCGCCGAGCAGGAACGGCGAGGCGGCGGCAACATGGATTGGCGCTGCCAGCCAGTAGGTCATGGTGTCGGCGAGCGGCATGTAGGCGACGGCGAAATAGAAGGCCGATGCGTCGACGGCAAAAAGCAGCGAGCGCAGCGCCTGGAGCCACGGCCGCTCGACCTTCAACATCGAACGCAGCCCGCGTTTCAGGATGAACGGCGAAAGCACGAGCAGAGCTGCAATGCTGCGAATGACCATCAACTGGCTGACGGAATAGGTTGCCACCAGCCATTTGCCCATGACGTCGTTGAGCGAGAACATCAACATGCCGAGAAGCATGATGATGACACCTGTCCGAGCGGCGTTCGGCGCGGTTGCGGAGGCGGCTATTATGGTCATGGGAGCGGCTTTCAAACGTGTTCGCGTGCCTTTGACACATTCCGGCACGCCGATCCATCGTGCTGTTCGAATGGGACGATAAGTTTTACGAATGAATCCGGCCGGACCGCCCGTCAATCTGCTTGGGATGATTTCAATCCTGGAACACCAGATCACTCTGTGAGAGATGGCGTTGCCTCTTGACGTAACGCGCGGCGCTGCTACTTAAGGGGTGATCCTGCCGTCCAGACATCGGACCGCGGGATGAACACTGGTGCCGGGCCCCTCTGGCGAGAGTTTTTACGGCGCTCTCGTGATGTCGGTACCGCCAGCAAATTAGCCGGCGGATTAGCTACCATGAAAACTGATCTCATGCCTAACGCATGTGCCCTTTCGGCCGTGCGTGTTTTCGTTTCCAAACCCCACTTCTTCTCAGAACCGGGTGTCGTGCGCGCAAAGGAGGTCCGTCGATGACGCAGCCTCAAACGCACACGAGCACCATTGGCTATTTCAAGTGGGCCTTCATCGTCACCGCAATCGGCCTGGTGCTTGGCGCCTGGCTCGGCTGGCAGTCGACCGGCACGATCGGCGGCATGGTCGCGGTATTCTTCATCTGCACCGTGTTGGCCGTTCTCGAAATCTCGCTGTCCTTCGACAACGCGATCGTCAATGCCAACAAGCTGAAGGACATGACCCCGGAATGGCAGCACCGCTTCCTGACCTGGGGTATCATCATCGCCGTCTTCGGCATGCGTATCGTCTTTCCGCTGCTCATCGTCGTCATCGCGGCGGGCATCGGCCCGATCGATGCGATCGTTCTGGCGGCAAGCAAGCCCGAAGAATATGCCCGCATCATGAATGATGCGCATCTACCGATCGCAGCTTTCGGCGGAACCTTCCTGATGATGGTGGGCCTCACCTACTTCTTCGATCATGAGAAGGATGTGCACTGGATCTCCTGGGTCGAAAGCAAGATGGCGCGTTTCGCCACGATCAAGGGCATCGAAATTGCCTTCGTGCTGGCGCTGATCCTTGGTTTCTCGACCCTGCTCGATCCGGCAGAGGCGCATACCTTCGTCTATTCGGGCATCTACGGCCTCTTGACCTTCCTCGTCGTCGAGGTCGTCGGCGGTCTGCTCGACGCGTCGCAGCAGACGATGAGTGCGGCGGCAAAGGGTGGCTTCGGTGCCTTCCTTTACCTCGAAGTGCTTGATGCGAGCTTCTCGTTCGACGGCGTTATCGGCGCCTTCGCCTTGACGCAGAACCTCTTCGTCATCGCCATCGGCCTTGGCATCGGCGCAATGTATGTCCGCTCGATGACGATCATGCTTGTGGAGAGGGGCACGCTCAACGAGTACCGCTACCTGGAACATGGCGCGTTTTACGCGATCCTGATCCTATCGGTGGTCATGTACTTCCAGACGCTGGTGCACATCCCTGAAGTGATCACCGGCCTCGGCGGCGCTGCCCTGATCGGTATCTCGCTCTGGTCCTCCATCCGCTACAACAAGCGGGAGCGTGAGGCAGAGTTGGGTGGTGAAACAAGCCACGGCCAGGCACGCGTCGAGGCATAAGGGGTAGACACCCAAACAAAAGGCGCGCTCCGCGAGAGACGAGGCTTTTGTCCCAACCTGCGACGTGGACAAATACCGGCGTGCGCCGGTATCGATCACGGCGGAGCGATTGCGGTTTCCGGCAGGAAGAAGACTCGAACCGGACTGCGCAGTCTGTCATGATAAGCGACGCTGCCCGGTGGCTTGTTTGTAGGCCACCTGGCAGCGTCGTAGAGCACCGCGGTCAATCCCAGCGCCGGGCCCACGGCGCGCGAGTTACTGAAGCGCGCCGGCACACCAATGGTACTGGTGAAAGCATTCGAGGTAACAGGGCCGACGCCGGGGATCGTCATCAAACGTCGGCAAATTTCGTCATCACGGGCGAACGATAACAGCTTGCGATGGAGCGCCGTATGGCTCACGCGGCTTTTGCCGTGCTGCCGGCAAAAGACTCATGATCTCGCCGAAGTCCGGCATGTCATCAACAAGCTAGCCGATGCGATCGTCGAACCAACCGTTCCAACGATGCAGGAAATTCCCTGATATCGCCAAAACACTGCCTTTCCAGCAGCGTTTCAGGCGCTCTCGGTGCTCCAGTTTGCGAATGAGCGAAAAACCGCTATCGAAGCCATGAACCTCGGCGCCGGGCATTCTACTGCGCAAATAACGCACCAGAACGGGTTCGACATATCCCATGTTTCCCGATCGATATTCTCATATCGGCAATCAACTGCTCGAGTTCATGGTGGAATAGACGTAGTCAGATTGACTGAATTGCAGGCTTCACGGCAGGATTGCTCGGGTAATGTCCGCGTCGGAAAGTATGAGATTGGGTGGGAAGCCGCGAGTGACGAACGCGTCCCGATCTGCCGCATCATTGACAAACACTGCAGATCGTTCGATCACATCCGGCGCTTGGTCTGGTTCATAGCTTATGACGGCAACGTCATTTCTCAGGCCAGCCTCACGCAGGAGCGATTCCAGCGAGGCGTGATCAGCTACGCCGTAAAGCACCAGTCGGTTAACCTCCGCTGAAGCGTTGACTAGCCATGCCAGCGTCTGGACCGCAGCCATCAAATGTATAGACCCGCTGATTTGGGTCACGTCAGGGTTATTTCGGTGCCCTCCCAGAAGTAGGCGGGTATAAAGTTCATAAGCCCGAACATAGTCCTTCTTTGCTGCCCAGAAACGCATCGCCACCCCCATGCGCGTCAGCGTAAACTGCTTGATCGCCTCGTCGTAGACGGCACGCATATCAGCGGTCTGCTCGATCGCGCCGCGTTTGGCGCCGACATAGAGAAAGTATTCCAATCCGCCACGGTAGCGATCCCACGCTGTCATGACCTCTTCGTTGCCCGCCTGAGGTCGGTCCCGGACGATCTTGGAGACTATGACCGCGCGATAGAACGGCTTTTTCAGGAACGCCACAGCGCCAATGTCGAGGTAGTGCGCGAGATGGGAAAAGGCCCAGTAGGCAAAGTAACGCGGTACCCAGGCAGCGCGGAGCGCGGCGGAGCGATAGATGCCTACTTCTGGAAACACATGCTGGTCGATCAGGAAGTTAAAGACCGACATGAAGTTACGGTGTTTGAACTTGACATCGTTATCGACCGTATAGAACGAGCCGTGATCGACATTCAGTTGCTCATTGTGCAGGTACCAAGGTGCGTAGCACACTACAAGGTCGGGATTTTTGTCCATGTAACTTATGGCCTCGATGAGGCCATCCATTACGAGCATGTCGTCGTCGGAAGCGTAGATGTTGTATTCGCCTCGGGCGTGGCGAAAGGCGCTAGCAAGATTAGGTTCATATCCGAGGTTTTCCTGACACCTGAAGTAGCGGATTGGCAGCCCCTTGGCGATGAAGTTCTCAACTACTTCGCCGGTATTGTCGGGAGAGGCGTTGTCTGAAATGACGATTTCGTAATTGTAGGGGATCTCGTAGGTTTCAACGAAATAGGTCAGCGCTTTCGTGAGAAAATCCGCCCGGTTGTAGGTTGGAATACAGATACTGAGTTTGACGTCGCTCACGTGTTATCCTCTCTGGAAAAATCTGGGCATCCGGCATCCCGTTCATTCATGATGATCGGTTCAAATGGCCAGTCGATGCCGAAGGCCGGATCATTCCAGCGAACGGTGCGTGCGCTTGACGGCACATGCACTTCCGACATTTCGTAAAAAATCTCGCAGTCATCTTCAAGCGTCAGAAAGCCGTGTGCACCCCCTTCCGGAATGTAAAGGGCGTTATGCTTACCGGCACGCAGTTCGACCCAGGCCCACCGAAGGTAAGTTGGTGAACCCGGACGCAGATCCACGGCGACGTCAAAAACATGACCGCGGGTTACACGGACCAGCTTCGCCTCACCCGCAGGGGTTTCTTCCGCGAGCCGCGGGCCCAGCCCCCCTACGAGCATGACAACTTTCATAGAATGATGATCCCTTCAGTCACGCGAGCCGTGATCCGGTGGCATCCGCCCATCAGCGGACCACGCTCACGTCCCACATGGTTATCGGTAGAGAACCTTGTGTGTAGCTGATTTCCCAAAAGGGCCAGAAGGAGAGGTGGTTCGTTTTGTCTGAAGAGTTTCGGGCGTTTTTACTAAGTGGATTTCCGCCGCGATTATGCCCCGCGATCATCGGCATCAGCGCGTTGAAGCAAGCCTGATCCGGCGTCGGCCCCTCGATTTCCAGATGGTCACCACGTTCCGGCGTACTCCGATGATGGCGAGGGCAGCACAATTGATTCCGATGGTGACAACCATATTGTCATCGCCGCGCGGATGATATTTGGGGTGATTGCAGGATCAATCCTTCTGACGATGGACATTGAAGGCAGCGAGTTCGCGGCCTTGCATAGCGCACTGAAAACCATCATGCGTTCACGGCCGGTTATGTGCGTATCGCTGTATCACAGGCCAGCCGATCTCCGGGCTTATCAACTCGATGGTGGGTGATTACACATTCGCGGTTCGTCAGCACATGTTCGACAGCTTGACAGTGAGCTTTATCCCGCTCGCCCACTCAAGGGTAGTTCGACAGAAATGTGCTAACCTTGTCGTCCGGATCCAATGGGTGTTGGGAAAGCCATGTTGAAAAGGACGTCTTCGTTGAGTGATGGCAGGTGATTTCAGGCGATCTGAAGCAGGTTCTGGAGGAAGTCTACCGAGCGGGCGCCCATAGGGTGCCGGCCGATGATATCGATTGGCCGCAGGAGCTTCATGCCGCGGTCTTTCGCGCCTTGAACATGCAGTACATCACAAGATGTGAGATCGACGGTAGCGTCCGCTTTTCGCTGACGCAGGCGGGATACCGGGCAATCGATGCGGAGGTGCCATGGGGCCGCATCCTGCGGCAGCGCATGCGTGACTTGATGCGCATGGCGACGGGGCGTTAGAACGCTTCGGCCTTATGCGCAGTCACGGAAACGCTCTTCTCATTTCGCAGATATTTCCTGGCGGAAAACAGCTAGGCACTTCTCCTGGAAATAGGCTGCGAGCGAGCGGTCAAAAAATAACGGCCCGCCATCTCTCGATGTCGAGCCGTTTCATCCTTGGGAGGATAAGGCGCCCCGTCGCGACGGGCGCTGGAAATCTCTGTTAGCCGCGGCGTGCGTCCGGGAAATTGGCCGGATCGATGCCGAGGGTGCGCAGGTCGCTCGCCTTCGGGCGGCGGTGGCCTTCGACTGCAGCGGCAGCGGCGCTAGCGGCGCCGAGAACTGCGAATGCGCGGCCGATGAAACCCTTGCGGTAAGTTGTGGTAGCCATCTCTTTGCTCGCTTTCGTTTTCTCTCTGATGAGCAAAAGATGGGGTTTGCCGGGTCTTTTTGCAATGCACAATTGGACACTTCAGCCATGCAACGAAAGCAGGCCCGGTCGACTATCGATGGTCCGGGCCTGCTGATTGAGCCTTGGGAGGATAAGGCTTTTTAGTCTTCGTTGGCTGCGAGCTGCGCCAGCACTTCGCCACGTCCGCGGGCCCTGAGGACCAGCGGGATGATCAGTGCCGCAGCGGCAATGACCAAGAGCACGGCGGCGATCGGCGAGGTGAAGAGGACGCTGACGTCGCCCTGGCTGATTGCCAGCGCCCGGCGGAGCTGCTGCTCTGCGAGCGGCCCGAGGATCAGGCCGACGACGACAGGCGCGATCGGATAGCCGAACACCCGCATAGCATAGCCGAGCAGACCGAAGGCAAGCAGCATGCCCAGTTCGTAGACCGACGGGTTGGCGCCGATGGTGCCGAGCGTCGCAAACAAGAGAATGCCCGCATAAAGCCATGGCTTCGGAATGGTCAGCAGCTTAACCCAAAGACCGATCAGCGGCAGGTTCAGGACCAGCAGCATGAAGTTGGCAATGAGCAAGCTGGCGATCAGACCCCAGACGAGCTGCGGATTGGTAGCAAACAACAGCGGACCGGGCTGCAGCCCATACTGCTGGAAGCCGGCAAGCATGATCGCCGCTGTCGCCGTCGTCGGCAGGCCGAGCGTCAGGAGCGGCACGAGCGTACCGGCAGCGGATGCATTGTTGGCAGCTTCCGGACCCGCGACGCCTTCGATGGCGCCGTTACCGAACTCTTCGGGATGTTTCGCCAGGCGCTTTTCTGCCGCATAGGACAGGAAGGTGCCGATCTCGGCGCCGCCGGCCGGCATTGCGCCGATCGGGAAGCCAATGACCGTACCGCGAAGCCAGGGCTTCCACGAGCGCGCCCAGTCGGCCTTGCTCATCCAGATCGAACCACGGACGGCCTCGACCTTATCCGGGCCTTTCTCGCCCTGTGCGGCAATGAACAGCGTTTCGCCGATCGCGAACATCGCCACTGCAAGCGTCGTGACCTCGATACCGTCAAGCAACTCGGGAACACCGAAGGAAAGGCGCGCCTGTCCGGTCAACTGGTCGATGCCGACGACCGAAAGCGCCAGGCCGACAAAGAGCGCCGTCAGGCCGCGAAGCGTGGAATCGCCGAACGCAGATGAAACGGTCACGAAGGCGAGAACCATCAGCGCGAAATATTCGCGTGGACCGAAGACCAGGGCGAGCTTGACGATATAGGGCGCGATGAAGGCAAGGCCGAGCGTCGCGATCAGGCCGGCAACGAACGAGCCGATGGCGGCGGTCGCAAGCGCGGGTCCGCCGCGTCCGGCGCGCGCCATCTTGTTGCCTTCGAGCGCGGTGACGATCGAAGCGCTTTCGCCCGGTGTGTTGAGCAGGATCGAGGTGGTCGAGCCGCCATACATGCCGCCGTAATAGATGCCGGCGAACATGATCAGCGAACCGGCTGGGTCGAGCTGGTAGGTAACGGGCAGCAGAAGCGCGACGGTCAGGGCCGGGCCGATGCCGGGAAGAACGCCGACGGCGGTTCCCAGCGTCACGCCGATCAGTGCGTAAAGCAGGTTCATCGGCTGGGCAGCAACCCACAGTCCCTGCAACAGGAATTCAAAAGTAGCCATGGTCTACGGCCCTCTTAGAAGAACAGATGTTCAAGCGGCCCTGCGGGCAGCGACAACTGCAGGAGCTTGGCGAAAATCACCCAGACGGCAAAACAGAGCGCGATACCAACTGGCAGTGAGAACCAGAGCTTGCGCTTGCCAAAGCCGCGTGCGGTGAGCGCAAAGAGAATGCCGGTGGCGATCGAAAAGCCTGCGACGTTCAAGAGCAGCATCTGCGCTGCAAGTCCGGCGACGATCCAGATGACCGGTGAGATTTCCTGGTGCTCGCGCTCGGGAAAATCGTGGCGGAATGCGGCAAAGACAGTCCAGATGGCGAGGGCCGCAAGACAGCAGGCGATCGCATAGGGGACCGTCGTCGGTCCGACCTGGGAGTAACCGGCAGCGCCTGCCAGGCGCGACACGTCCCAGAAAATGAGGCCAGCGATGGCGGCCAGCACGGCCGCGATGAAGAGCGCCGCCCGATCCGGGCGACGCGTTGTGGTCGAAGGGTTGAGCCCCTTGGTCATTTCACCAGTCCAATGTCCTTGAGGACGGTCTCGGTGGCCGAAACGTCCTTGTCGAGCTGGGCGGCGAAAGCGTCACCTGCGAGGTAGCTATCCTGCCAACCCTTGGTCTTCAGGACTTCCTGCCAGCCGGCCGACTTGGCGAGCTTTTCGACGTCGGCCGAAACGGCTGCCTTCTGCTCGTCGGTCAAGCCAGGTGCTGCTGCAACCATGCGCCAGTTTTCAACGACGACATCGAGGCCGGATTCCTTCAGCGTCGGCGCGTCGATGCCGGGGAGGCGTTCTGCGCTCGAGACTGCGATCAGGCGCAGCGTGCCGGCCTTGACCTGGGCTTCGAACTCGCCGTAGCCGGAAATGCCGGCCGTAACCTGGCTGCCGAGGATGGCTGCAAGGGCCTCGCCGCCGCCGGAATAGGCGATGTAGTTGATCTTGGTCGGGTCGACACCGGCTGCCTTGGCAATCAGGCCAACGGCGATGTGGTCGGTACCGCCGGCAGAGCCGCCAGCCCAGGAAACGGCGCCCGGATCCTTCTTGAGGGCTTCGACGAGGTCAGCCATCGTCTTGATCTCGGAAGCGGCCGGAACGACGATCGCTTCATATTCGCCGGTGAGGCGCGCAATCGGGGTGACATCCTTGAGGGTGACCGGCGACTTGTTGGTCAGGATTGCGCCGACCATGACGTAACCGCCAACGATCAGGGCGTTCGGGTTGCCCTTCTGCTGGCTTGCGAACTGGGCGAGGCCGATGGTGCCGCCGGCGCCCGGTACGTTCTGAACCTGAACGTTGCCGGAAATGCCTTCCTGCTGCATTACGGTCTGGAGCGAGCGAGCCGTCTGGTCCCAGCCGCCGCCCGGATTTGCCGGAGCGATGATAGTGTAGTCAGCGGCGTAGGCCGGCAGCGCCATTGCGCCGGCGAGAATGGATGCCAGGAAAAAGTGTTTCAAGGTCAGTCCTCCATGAGGCGCGATTTTCCACGCGCACGTTGTTTCTGCGTGCGAACGGGAAGACGCGACGGTGCCCAAAGGACCCTTGTCGCTGACCGGATTGGTGACTTCCTCCCAGTGCGCAACCGGCGGGCCCGCCTCCACGGGGCGCCAGCGACTGCTAAGCCATCATAGAAAGCTGACATTAAGCTGACATCAAGTCCTCTTTGCGAAAATGAAGCGTAGTGTTTACGGAATCTTAGGCTGTTGCTTGCCACTCGCGGCTCGAATGGGCTCGCCGTGGGGCAGGCGCTCGTGCCGTTTCCGGTTGGTGCGCGAATCGCGAACGTTCGCGGGCCATTTCCCAATTAAGAAACGAGCCCCGACGGCGATGTGGGGCGAGACGCCCAATTCTCTTCGTTTTATAGCGCATTGTAAGCTAACAGTTCTGTCTTGTGTTACTTGAATATTCCTTACTGCGTATTCAGGAGAAGGCCATGGCGCTCTATATTCGTGACAATACAGTCGACGATCTCGCTTCCGAACTCCAGAAGCTGTCCAAGGCTCCTAATAAGACAGAGGCCGTTCGTCGCGCCTTGCAACATGAACTCGATCGGATCCGGGAAGAAGTGCAATTACGCGAGCGCGTCGCGAAAATTCAAGACAAGTTCAGAGCGAATATGGGGTCGAACAAGTCCAAATTTGACATGAAGCACTTCATCGACGAGATGTGGGAACTCTGATGTCTCTGGACGCATCTGTGTCGTGGCGGTGTTGGCTGGCGAGGACGATGCCGGATATCATCTCGCCAAAATCGAGATGTCAAAGACGCCAATCTCCTATTCGTCACTTGCTGTGTTCGAAGCGGTGATCAGCCTGGCACGTATCATTGCCATCTCGCACAACGGCAACCAGGCTCCAACGCCACCGGATATCATCGAACCGGCGCAGGAGAGTGTTGCGCAATTCCTTGAAGCAATCGATGGGCAAGAAATGCCTATCAGCGGATCCCTGCACCGCGCAGCGATTGAGGCGGCACGCAACTATGGTCGCTTTGTCGGCCATCCGCCTCGGCTGAATTCCGGCGATTGTTTCGCTTATGCTTGTGCGAAGTCCCAGCATGTGCCGCTTCTGTTCAAAGGCGATGATTTTTCCAGGACAGATATCGATGTTGCCTGAGATCGCCAGCCGCGACGATCCCAGGCCGTAGACAGCTCACCAATACCTTGTCCTGAGTAGCAGCGAGCGTCCTGACCCCGGCACCATCGCCGGAATGCAACGCGGCGTGTGGTCGTTCGGCGCCACAAGGCTGAGGCCGGAGTTCCGTCCGTCATCCGTTTTCCGATCAGACCCGGAAACGGATGGCGATGATGCGCAAGAGCTGGTGGAGCCGCTTCTGCAAATTTCATCTGAAACGCTACTCGGCTGCATCTTGCCGATCGACGTGGAGGGCGAAGCCGCTGTCACCCGGATTGGCGAGGTCTGGACGGAGCTGAAGGCTCGGGATCAGATAGTCACCACCGTTCTGTCGCCGGTAGGGAATAGGCGGGGTTGTGGCAAGCGTCCGCATCCGCTCACGCAGACGTTCCGCTACATCTACGAAGCCAGCTTCACCGATACGATCGACCCTGTAGGCAACGAAGGGCGGAAGCACATCATATCCCGGGTAGTAAAGGATCCCATGGTTGATGGGAAACAAGAGGTCTTCGATCGGTCCGTTGACCCCGCGGGCCGAGTAGTGTTCCTGCCAGCCGCCGGTGGTGACGATCAGCATCGCTCGCTTGCCCTTGAACGTGCCCTCGCCAAACCGGTCGCCCCAATAAGTGTCGTTGTGTTCGCCGACACCATAGGCAAATCCGTAGGCATAGACCCGATCCACCCAGCCTTTCAGGATGGCTGGCATTGTGTACCACCAGAGCGGAAACTGCAGGATGAGTGTATCCGCCCACAAGAGCTTCTCGTGTTCCTGCTTCACATCCTGTGTCAGGGTCCCGGTCGAGAAGCCCGCTTTCGATGCGCGGCTCGGCTTGAACTGCGTGTCTGCTGCAAGCGAAGGAAAGTCGGCCCGATCGACTTCGGATTTCCAATTGTCGGCATAGAGGTCGGAGACACGGACCTCGTGACCCTGGGCCTCGAGTTCACCGATGGCGACGTCGCGCAGCGCGCCGTTGAGCGAACGCGGTTCTGGATGGGCGAAAACAAGCAAAACTTTCATGGTCAGTATTCCTGTGATGAGAAACCGACCCCAGATGTAGACGACACCCAAGTACTTCACTATAGCTTGGGAATGCATTTGATTGTGCCGAAAAATGGATAAGTCCGACATCACGCTCGAACGCATGCGGACATTCGTGCGCGTTGCTGAGCGAGGCAGCCTGTCAGCCGTTGCGCGGGAGCTCGGGCTCGGGCAGTCGACGGTCACGCGGCATCTGCGCGAACTGGAGGAGGCGCTGGGCGTGCCTCTCATCAGCCGCACGACCCGGCGCGTGACGATGACTGACGAGGGCAACAGGTACTATGCCAACAGTGTCCAAATCCTGCGCCTCGTGGAGCAGGCCGGCGACGAGGCACGCGGCACCCGTGGTGCCTCGGCCGGCACGATCCGGGTCTCCTGCACCGCGGCGCTCGGCGTTTTGCACGCCACGCGACTGATCTTTGCCTTTCAGGAGAAATACCCGGATATCGGTGTCGACCTCAGCCTGACGGACGAGCGCATCGATCTTGTGCGCGAGGGCATCGACATTGCGCTCCGTTTGGGACCGCTGTCAGACAGTTCGATGAAACTGCGGGCACTGGGCCAAAGCCAGCGTCTGCTGGTCGCCGCGCCGGATTATCTCGCCAAGCGAGGGACACCGGTCGTTCCCCGGGATCTATCGGACCATGAGGGCATTCGCATGTCGAATGTGGCGGGCAGCGATATGCTGGAACTTCACGGGAACACCGGTGAGCGGCATATGGTGCCCTTTCACGGGCGTCTCCGGGTTGACCATGGATTGGCGGCCCGCGAGGCGCTCGTCGCCGGCCGCGGCATCGCCCCCGCGCACCGTTGGTTGGTCGACGATCTGCTCGCTGATGGCCGGCTGATGCCCATCCTTCCGGACTATTTTCTGCCGGCCGTGCCCTTGAGCATGCTGATCGTGCCGGAGCGTGCAGGCATTGCCCGGGTGCGGTTGCTTGTTGATTATCTCGCGGAACGGATCGGCGACATTCCGGGTCTGGAGTAACCGGGGTTGCGCTGACACACGGCCGTCCATGGTCGCAGACACGTTTGAGCGATCCCATATTGATCGAGGCCAACGAAACAGATTTCACCGGGTTGAACCGTTGGAGCTAGTGGAGCCGGAGCGGGCGATCAGCCGGGACCGCTTGACCTGATCGAGATAGACCATCAGCCCGGGGCTGACGGGAACCGGCCGCAATTGGGCACCGAGCATTTCCTGCATGGTGTTGGCGGTGTTTTCGCCGGCGACATCCGGGCTGACTGCGGGGATCTGCAATTGCCGCGCCATGATCGTCAGGCCTTCCGGCAGACGCAGCGCCACCGTCGCGAGACCCGTTCCGATCAGGTCTGTGGGTGCGACGGCAACTGGATGAGCATGCCGCCCACTTGTGAAGTGAAATTGCTACCGAGCTGCGCGCTTTGGCCACAAATCTGCAGAGAAAGCACTCATCGGCATTGTATGGTGGCATGGTGCTGTTCAAACACAGGACGTCTAAGTCCTTTGGCTCTTGCTCGGGAGCGTTGATGCGGCTATATGACTACTGTAGTCATTATTTGGAGGCCGACATGAAGGAGATCCAGCTCAAGGATGCCAAGGCAACGCTTTCTGCTGTTGTCGATCAGGCGGTTCAAGGCAATCCTGCGATCATCACCCGGCACGGCAGAAAGGAAGCAGTAGTGCTTTCGTTCTCGGAGTATGAAAAGCTGAAACACGTTCCGAGTTTCGGACGGCTCCTCGCTTCCTATCCAGGTGATGAGGACGATATCCCACTGCGCGGTGACAAGCCGAGCCGGATGATTGATCTCTGATGTTTCTGGTCGATACGAACGTGATATCTGCGCTTGCCCCGTCCAAACGTCAAAGTTCTGAGCAGCTTGTCGAATGGCTCGATAAAGCCAGTTCGCAGCTGTTCCTATCTGTTATTTCGGCGGCTGAGGTTAAATCGGGGATTGCCAAGGCGGAACGAGAAGGTGCGACCACCAAGGCGCAGCGGCTAAAAGATTGGTGGGAAAGCATAGAGTATCTGTATGCGCAGAAGCTGCTGCCGTTCGATCTGCGATGCGCGCATGCAGCCGGGCAGATTCTAGATGATGCTCGTGCCCATCAGCCGGGTTTCGAGGATATTGCGGTAGCTGCCACAGCCCAAGTGCATGGCCTGACTGTTTTGACACGCAATCCGCGTCTTTTTGGACCGTTAGGCGTTCGAGCACTCGATCCCTTCGAGGCACTGCCAGAGTTATAGGGGATGCCTTTTCTTTTGCAGCCCTGCGGCTTTCGTGAATTGACGCAGAAGCGATCTCTCCGACGCTGATGGCAACGGGTCATTTCGGCCGAAGCCGCGCCGAAAGTCCAAGGGTGCCGTCGTCGGCTGCTAGGCACCCAACCTCTCCCGGTGGGCTGCGATCCGCCTGTTCGAGCGGCTGCGTGCCAACGCACGACCGTCCGAAACGCTGGAACTAGTGGAGTCGCAGAACCTCGTTCCAGCGGGCGATCAACCGGGACCGCTTGACCTGATCGAGATAGACCATCAGCCCGGGGCTGACGGGCACCGGACGCAATTGGGCACCGAGCATCTCCTGCATGGTGTTGGCGGTGTTTTCGCCGGCGACATCCGGGCTGACGGCGGGGATCTGCAACTGCCGCGCCATGATCGTCTGGCCCTCCTTGGACATGAAGAATTCCAGATAGCGGCGGCCGAGGTCGGGAGAAGCGGACGCCTGCGGCACGAGGCCGATCCGCGACATCACCACGGTATAGTCCTTGGGCAGGACGATGCCGACATCCGGGTGTCGGGCTGCCCAATCGGCGGCGTAGGAGCCGAGGATGTTGTAGCCGAGCACGAACCGCCCGTCGGCGACCCGCTCCAAAATGGCCTGGCTGGTGGAATAGAGTTTGACGCCGGCAGCGCCCATGGCCTGGATGACATCCCAGATGTCGCCGAACTGCTCCTGGTCGCGCGACATGAAGAGAAAGCCGACGCCGGAGCGCTCGATGTCATAGGTGCCGATCCGGCCGAAGACATCGGCGCCCTGACGCTTGAGGTAGGCGACGAATTCGGCTCGGGTCGAAGGCGGCGCTTCCTTGGTAAAGCTCGGCTTGTGATAGACAAAGACCGCCGGCTCGAAGGTCAGCGCATAGGCGGTATTGCGCCAATTGGCCCAGGTCGGCCAGCGGCCGCTCATCGGCAGGTCGCTGCGCTGGGCATAGCCGTCGTTGCTCAGCTTGACTTGCAGGTCCATCGCAGACGAGAAGGCGAAGTCCGCGGTCTTCAGCCCCGCGTCCGTTTCCTTGACGATCCGGTCGTAGATCTCCCCCGTCAGCATATCCTCGTAGCGCACCGCGACATCCGGATTGGCTTTTTGGAAGCCGAGGATCATCGGTTTGGCGAGAGGCTCGTCGAGTGAAGAATAGACGACCAGCGTCCTAGCGTCAGATGCGCCTGAAAGCGCCGGAAAAATGACCGGTGCAGCCAGAAGCAGCCGGGGACAAAGAACCAAAAAGAGAAAAGAAATCAAGTACCGCATAAATCCACAATGCCTCAGCGCGCCACCGTTCACAAGCAAGGCAACGGCGGATAGAGTGAAGCGGGGAGTGAAGACAGTTGCGCATATTGCTTGTTGAAGACAATCAGGTCCTTGCCGAGGGTCTGTCGGCCATCCTGCGTGGTAGCGGCTATGCCGTTGACGTCGTCAGCGACGGTGCGTCGGCCCATGCGGTTGCCGCGGCCGAGACGTTCGATCTGGTGATCCTCGACCTGAACCTGCCGGAGATGGACGGACTTGATGTGCTCAGAGCGATGCGTGCCCGGCAGAACAGTGCGGCGGTATTGATCCTGACGGCGCGGGGCACGCCGGAGGAGCGGGTGAAGGGGCTCGATCTCGGCGCCGACGATTACATGATCAAGCCGTTCGATATCGGCGAGTTTGAAGCGCGCGTACGCGTGCTGCTTCGCCGCCAGGCGGGATTGCGCGCGTCGACGGTCAGCTACGGCAATGTGTCGCTCGACCTCAATGCACGCAGCTTTTCGTCCGGTGGAGTGCCGATCGAAATCCCGGCCCGGGAGCTCGGGCTCCTCGAACTCCTGTTCATGCGCGCCGGCAAGGTTGTCGCTAAGGAGGCGATCATGCAATCGCTGACCGGCTTTGACGACGATCTGAGCCCGAATGCGATCGAACAATATGTCAGCCGCCTCAGGAAGCGGCTTGCTCCACACGGCCTGACGGTCAGAACGGCGCGCGGTATCGGCTACTATCTCGACAAAGCGGCCGGGCCGGAATGAGGGCGGCGGTCTATTCCCTTCGCCGCAGGCTGCTTGGCTGGCTGTTGATCTCAACCGCCGTCATCGGCGTCGTGGCGCTGACCGACACCTACCGCGAAGCGGTGACAACAGCCAATGTCGTGTCGGACCGCGTTCTCGCCGGTTCGGCCCTCGCCATCGCCGAGCGCGTGGTTGTTGCAGAGGATGGTTCGCTCGAGGTGGACATCCCCTATGTGGCGCTCGAGATGTTGACCTCGGCGGCGCAGGATCGCGTCTTCTACCGTGTCGATGGACCGCCCGGGCAATTCATCACCGGTTACCAGACCCTGCCGTCTCTGGACGAGGTCCCCGGCAGCTCTACGACCTTTGCCGACTCCTCGTTCCGCGGCGAGCCCATTCGGATCGCGGCACTGCGCCGCTCGGCCTCGACAGGCATCAACTCGGTTCCTTTTGTCGTGACGGTTGCCGAGACGACCATCGCGCGCCGACAGCTGGCGCAGACGATTCTCGTTCGCTCCGCCTTGCGCCTCGGCATGATGATCGCCGGTGCCGCGGTCATCGTCTGGATTGCCGTTACCTTCTCGCTACGGCCGCTCTATCGCTTAGGCGATGCGATCGCCGAGCGCAGTCCCGACGATCTGCATCCGATCGGCGAGCGTGTGCCCAACGAAGTCCAGGGCCTAGTCGATACGGTCAATTCGTTCATGGGGCGTCTTCAGTCGGCGCTCGACGCGCTGCGCAATTTTACCGGCAACGCCAGCCATCAGCTGCGCACCCCGCTCGCAATCATCCGAACGCAGCTGGCATTGGCACTGCGTGCAGGCTCGATCGAGGATACCAAGAATGCGGTGAAGACGGCCGACGAGGCCGTGGCGAATGCCGAGCGAATTTTGGCGCAGCTTTTGCTGATGGCGAAGATCGACGCTGCCGGAAAGGATGAGGCGCGAAAACTCGAGCGGATTGACCTGGTCGAGCTGGCACGCGGCATCACCGCTGAACATGTGCCCGCTGCCGGTGACGCCGGCATCGATCTGGGTTTCGACGGCGAGGGCGAAGCCTTCGTTCGTGCAGAGCCTTTGCTGGTCGGCGAGATGCTGAAGAACCTGATCGGCAACGCGCTCCTCTATGCCGGGCGAGGGGCGGAGGTCACGACGCGGGTGAGCGAAAAGGAAGGCGTCGTATCCCTGGAGGTCGAAGACAGTGGACCCGGGATCAGGCCGGAATTGCGCGAGAGCGTGCTCAGGCGGTTTCAGCGCGGTGCCAGCGAAGCGCCTGGAACGGGGCTCGGTCTGCCGATCGTCGAGGAAATTGCTGCCCTCTACGGTGCGCGAACCAGCCTGACCGATGGAGCAGGTGGGCGCGGGCTTAGGGTTGCCATCCTGTTTCCGGCCGGCTGAACAGGGCGGGCCGCTCGGTCCTCATCTGGCGCGCGCAAACAGAGCTGTTCCACCGTTGTAGACCACCGATCCATAGTTCGGTCCTCGATCCGGCAAACGGAACGCATCCATCCCAGGATCTACATCTGCACATCATTCGAGAGCCCCTCCGAAGCTGCGAAGCTAGCTGGCGTTGCGCCATAATCCCGGCCACGAGCAAAGTAGGAGTTATTCACAGCGGTTGGGAGTGCGCGACCTCAAGTTTTTCGGCGCAACGGGCGGTGCTTGGGGAGGCGCGCTGCGGCGGCCTAAGTTCCGGGTTGCACGAAATTACTTGACATTGCACGAAAATGCACGAATTTTGCCTTCAGACAAGGATGGTGATTTCTGCCGACCTTGCCACCATGAAGGAGATCACGATGAGCATTGCGCACCGCGTTCGCGTTGAGGATGTCACCATCCTCTCGGACGACTGGTATGTCCTAAAGAAGACGACGTTTTCCTTCCTGCGCGCCGACGGGAACTGGCAGCGACAGTCGCGTGAGACCTACGACCGGGGAAACGGTGCGACGATCCTTCTCTACGATCCGAAACGCCGCACGGTGATACTCACCCGTCAGTTTCGCTATCCAGCCTTCGTCAACGGTCATGACGACCTTCTCATCGAAGCGCCGGCCGGATTGCTCGATAATGCCGAGCCGGAAGCACGCATCCGCGCAGAAACGGAAGAGGAGACAGGCTTTCGTGTGCGCGATGTACGCCTGGCGTTCGACGCATTCATGAGCCCGGGCTCCGTAACGGAGCGGCTACACTTCTTCGTTGGCGAGTACCAGCCAGGCGACCAGGCTTCGGCGGGCGGTGGCAATGAGGCCGAAGGGGAGGATATTGCCGTCCTGGAAATTGGTATCGACGAGGCGCTTGCGATGGTCGGCTCGGGGGCAATTCGGGATGGAAAAACGATCATGCTGCTGCAGTACGCCGCCTTGAACATCTTCTCCAATCGGACGCCAATCGACGTTGGTGCAGCGAGCCCTTCCTGAGACGGCAGCAGTCACCGGCCGTCGCGGCAGCCTTTGAGCAAAAGTACGACGCAGTCTTCCGTCCGGATTTACGTCCGACCTGGAGCATCAGCCAGCGGCTGCACCTTCATTTGCGGGGCGGAGCAAACCGCAAACTAGGCCAACACCCCGCGCCGGTATTCGGCCTTAGGCTACTGAAAAAGGGGCCGACGCCTTTTCCGGAAGGTCGAGCTGCAAAAGCTGGCGATGAGCGTCGATGGCGTCGCCGTCTTCGACGAGCGCGACACGCTCATGCGCTGGAACTACGTCGCCTGAACGGCCCCAGCATGCCGCTTGCCATAGAGCAAGCCGGACAACGGATTGGAGGTGCGCTTTAGCGGCTGCGCTGGCCGAAGAGGGAAGCTGTTTCGCGGGTCTGGACCCGAAGCATCGCGTTCCAAAGCTGAAGAACGAAACGCGGCTGGAACTGGCTCGCAAGCTTGCGCTGCGACAACATGATAAATCTCCGATAGTTTTGGATGGTTTTGATATAGTCGATCGCGGATGCAGTTGCCAGAGCGGTAGCGCCGTGGCAGCCCTGCACGGCAAGCATATGTCGAAATTCGCTCGCCGCCGCCAAAATACGTCGATGTGGACAATAAAATGCCGGGATGATTTTCATCAACCCGGCCAGTTGGCTCACTGTGAGAATAGATCTTCTTCGGAGGATCAGGCTTTCTTGCGGTTCTTCTGTTGATAGACACCGAGGACGACGGCGGCAACGACGATCAAGCTGTTGGCAATTTCTTGATAGCAGGTGTCGACTCGCAGGAAAGTGAAGCCGGCGTTCATGACATCGAAGATGGGGGGCCGGTGATGCGGTCGGCAAAACCGATCAATCCCATGCGCTATGATGTGTCGAAACGCGGATATGTAACAAGAGTGATTGCGAGCCGGGTCGGAATTTCTGTTCCATCGCGACGTCTATCGTGCAAGTGCGAAGTTGGGCTGGCCTTGGCTCAACGGTCCTCACGGGTATGCCATACGCGCAGAACATAGATGATCGACTGTTGAATCTCGTATCGGATCTCATAATGCCCAACGAGGATTCGGCGGACTTCGCGAGGCGCAAATTCTTCGAGCTTCTCGCCAAGTCGAGGCTGTTCAACTAGGCGTGTCGGTGCAGTCGTCAACGATTGAACCGTGCGTGCAGCGGCTCGCCGATTAACGGGAGCTAGAAATTCGAAAAGGCGCGCGAGATCACCAAGGGCCTTGCTTGTCCATTTAACCTGCATCAGAGCGGAACAGAGAGCGGCTTGTCGTTGTCCAGACTATCGGCCCAGGCTTGCACGGCCTGATGGTCAATAACTTGACCGGCGTCCACGTCCGCGAGCGCCTCAAGTGTGAGCAGGCGTCGTTCATCCTCTTGATCTACCCAGGCAGTGAGTGCCTGCTTGATGATCCAGCCGCGCGAACGTTCCAGCCGGATAGCCAACTGATCTACCCTCTCCGCAAGCGGCAGCGGAACATGCGCTGTCAGTACTTTGGTTTCCATCGAACGCTTCCTGTGTAATCGACCTTAATCATAGTGATTAGATTTGATTAAGTCGAGAGGCTGTGAGTGTCGAATGCACCAACCGACCTCGGACAACTAAATCCGGACAATCCATTGTGATGCACATATTTGGCAATTGCATTGTCGCTCACCTTTCATCAAGGGCCGAGAGCACAGTGCTTGCCGTCCTCCTGATCGCGCCGGTAGCATCATAAATACAAAGACCAACGAGCATCGCCGCAGCCCACTACGATATCTTCTTCAAGGAAGTCGACGAGAGGGGGGCGTTTGGACCATACGTGACGACGCGGGCTTCCCACTTCGACAAACCAGTCCAACGAAGCCGCCATGCCTTTCTAGTCGTCAGAAACGCGGGCTCGGCGCATTCTTGAGACTGTTCCATCCTATCGCGACTTCATGCTACACGACCTTCGAGGTTTTTCGCGATCGTCGGTTGGTAAGGTTGGAAAAGGATGCTGTCAGGGTTGGCATAAACTGGAGCGGTGAGCGTGCGACTGGCTTCGATGTCGCGCCTGCCGACGTTCGCAGAAGGCTTACGTCCGGCCCGTAGAAGAAATGCATCCAAAAATCAGGCGGCCGAAGCCGCCCTTTCTCGTTTCATTATTTGGCGAACATTGTCTTTCCACCAGTCTGCGCTCCGCCCTTGGCCGAGCTCTTCTTGCCAGGGTCGGTGTTCACGTTCTTGGTTGATGCGGCAAGGCCGCGCGACGATCCGAAGGCCAATTCAATCTGGCCGGCGATTTTGACGGTGGACTGCTTTTCAGCTGGCGTCGACGGGACGGCAGCAATGGCGGAAGTCGCAAAAGCGAGCGACGCCAGGGCGGCGATAACTATCTTCATTGGTAGTCTCCTAGGTTCGAACCTCCCGCCAAGGATTGCGGGAGATTTGGCCTAGGACTATTGCCGAGACGGCGACATACGGCAGGTGTCGTATTTCGACCGTTCCGCGATCCGCGACCCCTCCCTCGTCGTTGGCATTGCTATGAGCGCTGAATGATTCGCCGCTCGCAAATGCCTCGTCGCTTTAGACTTTTGACCACGGATGTACTGGCACTGGTTGGTAAGCGATGATGAGGAAGGTCGGTGCGGTTTCGCCCCGGCCTTTTTTCATGGGAATTGATCTCAATTTGTTCCTACTGCGGACGAGCTAATCCAGCTTAGACATGCGCGGTATGTCCTGTGGATGTTCGCTGCTCGTTCTCGCGTTTTACGTGTAGCTTGAAATTGGGCGCGACCAATGACCGCCGCCTATGCGGTAGGGTGGTGGCCTTCAGTTGAGTGTTTCAACCATTTCTCGGGCATCAGAGGCCCAAAGTATTCGGTACCTGGCGTAGGTGATACTGCCAAACGCGATGCCCTCGATAATTCTGGCGCAGGTTTGCTTAATGTAGGGGCGAAACTCTGCCTGCCTCGATGGAAGTGCGCCGGTACGGCTCTCTGTGCAGCGCTCGATCTGGGCCTCACGTGCCTTCGCCGAAGTGCGTAGCTCGGCAGCAATCGCAGCAAATGCAGGCTCCGCCAATGGCGGCCCTTGCTCAGCGGACGCTGGTAGAGGCACCGCGATAAACAAAACGATAGCGAGCGCCAAACCGGTTCTCATGCAGCCTCCAAGTCATTGCCTTCTACCCGTAAAGGTTGGGCAAATACAACTCCAGGAAATTTGTCGGTAGAGCAGCCCGGTAGCTCGCCAGCCTCATAGGTTGGAGATCGCAGGTTCATTCTTTCCAGTGCAGGCGGCGCGCGCCACATGATTTTCGCCTGACGTTCAATTTCATCGGGGGAGCGGTGCGGGTACTTTGCGGCAAGGGCTAGCGCCAGAGCCCGGAGGTTTGCGAGAATGTCTAGGTGCTCGTCGGCTGCTTGCGCCTGGGCGTTTCAGCCGATCGACCGGCCGCCCCGTGTTCGTCATTCGTGGGCACGATGTCGAAGAGTTTGTCGGCATCGTTCGTCGTTATGGGGCAGATGCTGCCGGCGTTCGCGCCATGGTCGATGCAGCCAACCAGAAACCCGAGATCGCCAGAATGCAGATCGCACATGCATGCGGCACCTGCCAGCTTAGGGTCGCGTAGTTCCGTTAGCTGCTGTCAGGCGGGGCAAAGAAGCAGTTCACGTTGTCTTCCGTCGGATGCAGGCAGATATGATATCGCCCATCGCCCGAGGGAATCTCATCGCCATACGGGATGAAGAACATGTGTGGCCTTGTCGCGAGGTGGTGGTCGCCCGCATGCAAGAAGACAGAAAAACCACGAGCTCCTCGCATTATGTCCGGAGCGGGAATGGCTTCACAATCTCCACCTACCTCATGAGCCTTGCAGCACGCCGGAGGATAGGTCCAGCCCGTCATCGTCTGGTGAGCGTCGGTCCGAACTACGCCGACTGAGATTGCTGCAAGTGTCATCAGGGGTACGGTTGATGTGGCGAATGTCATTGTGCACCTCCTTGGAGGCAGCCCTTCGAAAACGCCGAGAGGTTGCTTGCTGGTTGGCAAGAACGATTTGTCTGGCCGATGCTTAGATGCGTTCAGCGGCCCGGACACCGCCCGTTGCCAGCATACTCCTCGCTCCTTGGCGTGGAACCTGAATTATGCCTGGGCGACAGCGTGCTCTTGTCTGTCGTCGAGGCCATCAAGCAGGCCGATGGTACCGCGGCGAACATCGCCAGCTTGGTGTTCGAAGCTAAGGTCAACATCATCCAGCTGCCGGATTTCATGCAGAACATTGGCAACGCCGAGTACCGCGCGAAGATCCTTGAGCGCTACACGCTCGCCGCCACGGCCAAGGGCATCAACGGCGACCTGTTGCTCGACAAGGAAGAGGAGTTCGAGCAGAAGACGGCCAGTTTTGCCACTCTACCGGAAGTCCTCATGGCGTTCCTGCAGATCGTTTCGGGCGCAGCCGACATCCCGGCGACCCGGCTTCTCGGCCAGCCACCGGCTGGCATGAACGCCACCGGCGAAAGCGACCTGTGCAACTATTACGATCGCCTGCAGGCCATGCAGGAAGTCGAGATGACCCCGGCCATGATGCAGCTCGACGAGTGTATCATCCGCAGCGGTACCGGCTCACGCGACGCCGACATCTACTATGAGTGGGCGCCCCTCTGGGGAATGTCTGAGAAGGAAAAGGCCGACGTCGTTCAAAACGAAAGCCGACGCTGCGCGCCAGTTGGTGGGTACTTCGCCGGGTCAGGAAATTATTCCCCGCGAAGCTGTGTCCGACGCTCTGGTCAACGCGCTCGTCGAGGATGGATCGTTGCCTGGGCTCGATGCGGCGATCGAGGAATATGGCAAGCTGAGCGAGCAGGAGCCCTCCGAAGACGAGCATGCGGCCGCAGCAGCCGCACAGTCAAGTCAGGAGCGATGAACCCGAGCGGCTCATCAAGAGGCCGAGAATATCACCATAAAAAGTGCCGCCCAGAGTAAGGCCGACAACTCGGCCGCCAACAGAAACCCAAACGTGGTGTCGCTCATGCAATCCTCCGTAGGCAACCTCCATTGCCGGGAGGAACTATAGGGGAGGGACGGCGATCCCGCTACTCATTAAGACGCAAGCAGCGAGTAAATCAGAACGCCGACAGAACCCCAGAAGCCAACCATTACCAGCGCCATCGCGGCAACCAGAACCTTTGTCACTACAAAACTCCACGACTGTTGTACGGGTCCAAAACCTAGCCCAGCGCTGAAATTTTTGTATCGGACCATGGTCTGATCTCGCTGCTTTCGTTGACGGTGTGTCGAACCGCCATCGCCGCAGGTGGCTTTTCTTTTGAGGCACTAGTCATGAAATTCACAGACACAGAACCGATCGCGGGCATGCGACGGACCGCCGACGGCTACCTTGTCGCCGAGGTCCGCACTGCTCGCACTGGCATCCAGGACTACGCCGGCCATGAGGTCGGCAAACCCGATATGCCGGTCGTGAAGGTCTATCGGTCCGCAGACCAGGTTTTCGCATGCGACGGCCTTGGCTCCTATGCCCGCAAGCCGGTGACGAACATTCACCTTGACGAAGCGGTCAGCGCCGCCAACTGGAAGGACTGGCCGTCGGCCAGATCTGTGACGAGGCCGCCCGCGACGGCGAGTTCGTTCGCATACCGCTGATCGTGATGGATGCCGCGGCAATCAAGGCCGTCGACGAGGGAAAGCGCCAAACGAGCGATTGCCGGTGTCCCGGTCCGGCGCACAGTTTGCGCTCAGCTGCTTGAATAAAAGAAGCCGGGATGATTTTCATCACCCCGGCCAGTTGGCTCACTGGGAGAACAGGTCTTCTTTGGAGGATCAGGCTTTCTTGCGGTTCTTCTGTCGATAGACGTCGATGACGACGGCGGCGACGATGATCAGGCCCTTGACGATTTCCTGATAGTAAGCGTCGACCCTGAGGAAGGTGAAGCCGGAGGTCATGACGCCGAGAATGATGGTGCCGATCACGGTACCGGTGATGCGTCCGACGCCACCGGTCAGCGATGTACCGCCGATGACGGTCGCGGCGATCGCGTCGAGTTCGTACATCACTCCCATGCCGGCCTGCGCCGTCTGAGCGCGGGCTGCGGTGACGACGCCAGCAAGGCCTGCCAGCATGCCGGCAATGGCATAGACCTTGATCAGATGCGCCTCGACATTGATACCCGAGACGCGGGCTGCCTGAACATTGGCGCCGATCGCGTAGGTGAACTTGCCGTAGCGGGTGTAGCGAAGGGCAATGTGGAAGATGATCGCAACGACCAGGAAGACGATGACGGGCCAGATGCCGGTGCCGATGAAATTGAACTGCTCGGTGAGGCCCGAAACCGGCTGACCCTTCGTGTACCACTTGGAGATCCCGCGTGCCGAGACCATCATGCCGAGCGTGGCGATGAAGGGCGGGATCTTCGTTCTGGCGATCAACTGACCGTTGATGACACCAGCAAGCAGGCCGACGCCGATGCCGAGCCCGATCGGCACGATGGCCGGCAGGTCTGTCAGCGACGGATAAAGCGCACGCGGCCAGGTGGAGGCCTGCGCGACACTTGCCGAGAACATCGCGGTCATGCCGACAACGGAGCCGGAGGACAGATCAATGCCGCCGGTGATGATCACCTGGGTCACGCCGACGGCGATGATGCCGATAACGGCAACCTGCAGGATCATGATCGTCAGGCGCTGCGGGTTCATGAGGAAGCTCTGCCCGACGAAGATCCAGCCAAGGATTTCGTAGACAAGCGCGATGCCGATCAGCACCAGGAAGATGCTGAATTCGGGCGGCATCCGACGCTTCGCACCCGGAAGGGCCGAGCCGGTGCCTTGTGCTGCGACATTGGTTTCCATTGTTCGTTCCTCCCTGTGGTCCGTTCGGTTCGCGCTCAGCTGGCGGCGAGTTCCATGACCTTGATCTGGGTTGCTTCGGCTCGGTCGAGGATGCCTGTGACGCGCCCTTCATGCATGACCATGATGCGATCGCTCATGCCCAGCACCTCCGGCATTTCCGAAGAAATCATGATGACGGCAACGCCGTTGCGGGCGAGTTCGGTGACGAGGCGATGGATCTCTGCCTTGGCCCCGACGTCGATGCCGCGCGTCGGCTCGTCGAGGATCAGGATGCGCGGGTTGGTCAGCAGCCAACGGCCGATCAGCACCTTTTGCTGATTGCCACCGGACAGGTTCTCGATCCGCTCCTGCAGATTGGGCGTCTTGACCCGAAGCTTGCGGCTCATCTCCTCGCAAGCCGCGGTGATGTCCTTTTCCGCGACAAAGCCGGCCTTGACGAAACGGTCCTGGAGAACGGCGATCTGCATGTTTTCAAGCACGTCAAGGATCAGCAGACAGCCAGTGTCCTTGCGGTCTTCCGTCAGGAACGCCATGCGGTTGCGGATGGCGGTGTTGGGGCTATCGATCGAAACGGTCTTGCCGTCGATGGCGATGGTGCCGGAACTCGCAGGCGTTACGCCAAAGAGCGTCTCGGCGACATTCGAGCGGCCGGAGCCGACCAGTCCGGCGATCCCCAGGATTTCGCCGGCACGCACGTCGAAAGAAACGTCGCGGAACACGCCGTCAAGCGTCAGATTATTGACCGAAAGCATGACGTCGCCGATCGGCACCTCTTCCTTCGGGAACATCTGGGTGATTTCGCGACCGACCATCATGCGAATGATGTCATCGCGGGTGACTTCGCTTGAAGCATGCGTGCCGATATATTTGCCGTCACGGAAGACCGAGAACTCGTCGGCAATCTCAAAGAGCTCGTTCATCTTGTGGGTGATGTAGACGATGCCGATGCCCTGTGAACGCAGATCGCGGATGATCTCGAACAGGTGCGCGACCTCGCGCTCCGTCAAAGCCGAGGTAGGCTCATCCATGATCAGCACGTCGGATTCGTAGGAGACCGCCTTGGCGATCTCGACCATCTGGCGGTTGGCAACCGAGAGGTGTCGGACCTCGATTTCAGGGTCGAGCTTGATCTTCAGGCGATCGAACAGCCGGGCGGTAATGCGCCGCATCTCGCCATGATCGACAAAGCCGAAGCGGTTTTTCGGTTCGCGCCGGATCCAGATGTTTTCGGCGACGGTCATGAACGGCATCAGGTTCAGTTCCTGATGGATCATGGCGATACCGTTTTCGAGCGCATCCAGCGGCGACTTCAGCCTGATGTCGGCGCCCTTCAACCGCACCTCACCCTTATCGGGCGTATAGATCCCGGCAAGGATCTTCATCAACGTCGATTTGCCGGCGCCGTTCTCACCCATCAGCGCATGGACGGTGCCGCGCCTCAGGCGGAAGGACACGTCATCGAGCGCGACGACACCCGGAAATTCCTTGCGAATGCCTTCAACGTTGAGAAGGTATTCGGCGTTGGGTACGGCGCCGCTGGCGCGCACGGCGGCCATCGTTGTCGGACTGAGCGTCATTGTCATTGCCTCCCCGTCAATTCCGGCTTTCGCGGAAAAGTCCTCGCAGCTGGTGGGTCAACCAGCCATTCTCCTCGCAGGCGCCAATCTACAGGATCAGCGCACCTGCCGCGGGACTGTTTTGGTTGGGAGCGCGAGATAGCCCGCGCTCCCAATGCAAGTATCAGTTCTTCGCCTGATAGCTGGCCATGTTTTCCTTCGTGACAAGTTCGAAGGGGATGTAGACCTTCTTCTCGACCGGCTCGCCCTTGGCGAGTTTGAGGGCTGCATCGACAGAGCCCTTGCCCTGGCCGGCGGCGTTCTGGAACACTGTCACGTCGAGGTCACCTGCGGCCAGGGCTGCAAGCGCATCCTGTGTCGCGTCGATGCCGCCGATGACGACGCTGTCCATCGGACGGCCAGCAGCCTTCAGCGCCTGGATCGCGCCGATCGCCATTTCGTCGTTGTTGGAAATCACGGCGTCAAACTCAAGGCCGGCAGAAAGCCAGTTGGTGAGCAGGTCCGACCCTTGTGTGCGCGACCAGTTGGCGGTCTGCTCCTCGACGATCTCGATGCCCTTGCAGGCTTCGGTCGCGAGCACGTCATGGATGTCCTTTGTACGCATGCGGGCAGCCTGGTTGGAAAGCTCCCCCATCATGACGACGGCCTTGCCCTTGCCGCCGAGCATCTTGCAGATTTCCTGGGTCTGCAGCGTGCCGGATTCCTGTTCGTTGGAAGCGACGAAGGCCTGCTTTTCCGGCAGGGTGTCGACGTTGACAGGCTCGCGGTTGACGTAGACGAGCGGAATGCCCGCGTCAGCGGCGATCTTCGACATCGCGGCCGTTGCGTCGGTATCAACAGGGTTGACGATGATGGCGCTGACGCCGGCTGCGATGAAGTTCTGGATCTGGCTCTGCTGCTTCGAAACGTCGTTCTGTGCGTCTTCGATCTGCAGGTCGACGCCGTCGAGCGTCTTGGCGTAGTCGGACATGCCATTGCGCAGGACCGTCAGGAAGTTGTCGTCGAACTGCGCCATGGAAACGCCGATGGTTTCGGCATGGGCCGCCGTCGACATCATCACCGCCATGGCTGTACCCAGCAGGAATTTCTTCATTGTCTTTCTCCTCCACATTTGGTGCCCGGCCACACCTTCTCCAGCCGGAAACGCTGACCACATCGGGTCGCGCCCATCTCTGATTGGAAGCGGTACTCCCGCTGCGCTCCAATCAAAACGGAATAAAAGAACCAGTGATTTGCAATTACGGAATATGTATTCCATTTTATGCGGGCGCCGTCAAGGGTGTCTTTCGACGCCTCGCTTCGTTTTGCAATGCTCTGTCGGCTTTGCCGGTCAGGTATTGGCTTCGATGTAAGTCATGCTGGTCTTGAGGGCGGCTGCCGGATCGGCGACGCCATGGACTTCATCGGCAAAAGGTTCGAACGAGAAGGGGCCGGAATAACCTGCAGCCTTCAGGCGGCGGATCTGCCCGACATTGTCGAGGGTGTCGTTCCCGTCGACCAGAACGCGATGCGAATCGCGCAGATCGGCGATCGCCATGCCGCTGTCAGTGACCCCCGAAATATGAACGAGGCCGGTCATCTCGGGATAGATTGCCGGCTCGCCAGCGAGATGGTGATGGAAGGTGTCGTGCACGACGCGGAACGTAGTCTCGCCGCCGACCGCTTTTATACCGTCAACCGCTTCCGTTTTAGAGCGAAGCGAGCAGATCTCGAAGCCGAGCGGCTCGACAAGGCCGATGATGCCGGCCGCATCGAGCATCGGTTTCAGTGCCGAAAGAGCTTCCTTAAGATTGGCCTGCCGTTCACCGTCGGCCTGACCGCTGCCGTCATTAACAGGAACAAGAACGAGCGCCTTTGCTCCGCAGTCCCTGGCATAGGAAATCAGGTGCGCGGCCTCCGCGGTCCGTGTGTCGTTCCATTCGTTGAAACGCTGCAGAGCGTTGATCGAGATAATGGTCAACCCATGTAATGCTGCCAGTGCCGCAACGTCTTTTGCGGGTGTGCCATCCAGGATGGCATTGCCGGTCAGGTCGTTGCGGATTTCGACGGCAGTCATGCCGAGCGAACGCGCAAGTGCAAAGAAAGCGTCGAGCGGCAGGCCGGGCGTTGTCATGTGATTAAGCGCGAAGGGTAGGGTGGTCATGGGAATGTCTCCTCCAGGTGTGGTTTGTCGGTAGCTATAAATGGAACGTTCATTCCATTTATAGCTACCCGTGCAAATCACCAATGGCTAGGAGGTAGTTGACGCGTGTCCGGTCAAAGCACTTGCATTGTTGCAAGATTGTCTTTTCCAGATGATGGAATCCAATCAGATTCCAGGTGGCCTCAGTGCAGATCTACCGTCCGCGTGCTACTGCAATCGAGCTCTTGCTCGGTTGGCCTGGATCGAGAAAGCTGTCTTCAACCGCCCGACGTATCGCAAGTTCGGTTTGCATTTGCCTTTGCAAGGTGATTTCTGGCGGAGCGCGCCGTGATGGCCGGCAGAGTGAGAATATGGACGTGCTCGACAATCCCGCACCAACCGCGACGCAAGTCCGACCCTGGCACCCGAAATGGGGGGCAAGGCTCGGGGCGACATATTTCGTGCACAAGGCGTTCCCTTGGTTGGGTCACTATTTCGGCGATTCACCGCTTCGCTCGACGCTTGCCCCCAGGCTCGATGGTATCGTTTCCTGGGGCGGGCGGCTGCCAGCAAAGACAGCAATGCGAATTGCGCGATTGCGCAAGCTTCCGCATTGGCATCTCGAGGATGGCTTCCTGCGCTCCGTCGGTCTCGGTAAGGATGGAAGTGTCCCGATCTCGATTATCGTCGATGATAAAGCACTGCCGGTCGATGCCGGTCGCATCTCTCGATTGGAATTGCTGATCCGCGATGCGGCTGGCGGCTTAACGCATGATGTTGGTGCCCCGATCCGCCAAGCCCTGGTGGCGCACAAGCTGTCGAAATACAATAGCCTCCCTCACAGCGAGCCTCGTCTCGACCCGTCGACGCGGCGCAGGATCCTGCTGGTCGATCAGGTGTTTGGGGATGTTTCCGTAGAAAAGGCGTTAGGCTCGCCTTCCTCCTTTGACCGCATGTTGGATGATGCGCTTGCAAGCGGTGCGCAGATTGTCGTTCGAACGCATCCGGACGTTATTGCCGGTCATCGCAAGGGCTATATGACCGAACGGGCATCGAAGTTGCCAGGCGTAACGCTGATGGCTGACAAGGTATCTGCCGCGGCCATTCTCGCCGTCGTCGATGAGGTCTGGACCGTCTCTAGCCAAATGGGCTTCGACGCGCTTCTGCGTGGCCTTCCCGTTCGTTGTTATGCGACCCCATTTTATGCGGGCTGGGGACTGACAGAAGACCACGTGGAAGATCGTGCCCAACTGGCCCATGCGAGACGGTCAATTGCGCGACCGACCCTCGATCAGCTTACTTTCGCAGCGTTTGGCCTCTACCCCGTCTATCGTCATCCAAAGACATGGGCGATGTTGGAGCCGCTCCAGGCAATCGATTATCTGGTCGAAGAAATCGCCACAACTGGACGGAATGCCTGATTTTTTATTGGCCACGTTCTCTTAATCAGCGGGTCCACCGTTCGATCCCGTGATCACCCGCCGAATTTCCTCAATGAAACAATGTGTTACGCTGGTTGCTTCAATCAGAAGCTGAAACACGAGGACCCTGCTAGATCACCAATAGAGCGTTTCCCTGACTGATTGTATCATTTGGGCTTTGCAAATCAGATGGGTTCTGATTCAAACTGTTGCGTAATCAGAGCCTAATCGATCCGCTTACCGGAGATGACCTGCCACTGAACTTTCATCCGGCTGCGATTAGAGCCTCGGCGGCTTTTGAACCGCCCCAAGTTTCTGGACCAGCGGAGGGTAGAGTTTTTCGGCCTGTTGAATACGCCAAATGGCGCGGTGTCAGCAACCGGCGGAAACGCGAAGCTTTCATCTCGCGCAGCGTTGGAGCCGGTTGCGGCGATGATCCCGGCATAGTCTGCCGGGGTCTGGTATCCGAGCGATGAGTGCGGCCGGAAATTATTGTAATCATCCGCCCATTCAGCAATGGCGCTTCGGGCATGTTCGAGACCGAAGAACAGGCTCTCGTTGAGCAACTCGTCGCGCATACGTCCGTTGAAACTCTCGACATAGCCAGTCTGCATCGGTCTTCCCGGCGCGATGTAGTGCCACTCGACCTTGTGATCCTTCGACCAGGCAAGGATGGCATTCGAAGTGAGTTCGGTGCCATTGTCGGAGACGATCATTCCGGGCTTGCCTCGCCGTTCGACCAGCGTCGTCAGCTCGCGAGCAACACGACGGCCGGAGATCGACGTGTCCGGTATCGCTGCCAGGCATTCGCGCGTCACGTCATCAACGACATTGAGGACCCGGAATCGTCTGCCGCAGGCGAACTGGTCGTGGACGAAATCCAGCGACCAGCGGGCATTGGCTTTCGCCTCGACCAGGATCGGTGCACGCGTGCCGACGGCACGCCGCCGGGCTTTTCGCTTGCGAACGGAAAGCCCTTCCTCGCGATAGAGCCGGTAGATGCGATTGACGCCGGACGGCTCTCCATCCCGCCGAAGCAGGATGAACAGCCGACGGTAGCACGACGGCCGCCAAATGATCGGTTATACTCAATGGTGTGGAATCCCAGACGCCAGGTCGTGGCAGACAATTCCGCCAAGCAATGAATTACCCGACGACGTGAGCGTCGCCATTGTGGCTGCACGGAACGACGACGGCAAACTCCTAATTGCTCCTGCGTACCGAGGTGCCGACAAGAATTGGCAACTCGACTATGGCCGCGAAATGGTTGGCTTCACCGACTGGTGCGCAGTTCCGGAGTGACGCTAGCTCACCGAAATCGCGCTTGGAGCTGATCAGCCTTTACGGCTGGTCGGCGCGCCAACGGCGGCCCTCTCTAAAACCGAAGTTGCTGAAATGGTGCCTGGCTTCCTCTTTCTTCCGGTCGCCGGATAGGTTTTCGGCCACGTCGGGATTCAGCTTTAGGTATTCGTCGGCGGAGAAGCCGTCAAAGCCGGGAAACCTGCCTTCAAAGATTCCGTGAACCCGATAGTGCTCAAAACCGGAGGGGATTCCCCTGGACTTGATCGCGGCAAAGACGTCCTCATGAAATCTGATGTAGTCGATCTCGTTGAAAAGTTGGAGCGCGAAGAGCGGATCGGGATTCCGTTTCTTGGCTTTCTTGAAAAGGGCCATAACTCAATCCTTAGATGAATGAATGCGTCTTATCGTTAAAATTGAGGGGTTTCTAGAGTCCTTTTATGAAGATTTTTTGTCGGATCTCCACCCCGGCGTGCGGAGTTGCAGCAGTGGCCGGTCGTTGCGTTCGAGTGACCCCATCGAGTGGATGAAACTTCATCGGCGCCCATGCGTTCCCCAATAACGGCGAAAGCGAGGTTTCGAAATGTCTATCCATATGCGAGATATCGGCGAGGCTGTACTTGGGTTGTTCCATTTGCACCATGCTGAAGAGCCCCAGCTCAACGAAGACCAGCGTTTACTTATCCAGGCTTATAGATCGGGGCAGGTGCAAGAGGCCGCGTGGCAGGAGCATCTTGAACTTGATCCGGAACTCGCGCGCTACTGGCTAAGCTACACGAGGCATTGAAAAAAAAATGTCGACGATTAGATTGCGTGCGTCTGTGAATTCGAACGCTCAGACGGGGCCTCTTACCTATTCGTAGGAGAAGGGCCCTTTTTGCATCTCAGAGTGCCCTAGTCACGACCTGCGTCGCGACCGCGACCAGTAGACCCGCCAACGCCACGGCGGTCCCGCATCTGACCACCTTCATCCGGCGCCAGCGCGCGCCATCCCAATCATAGCCCATCTGCCCGCTCCAACGGTTTCGTACCGTTGCGGTGATGATCGGCGATGTCCTTTAACAAAGAGGAAAGGTCAAGCACTAAGCGGACGACTGGTGTACGCGGCTGGGCAGACGCCACACCAGTGACAGTGAAAGGATCTTGGGGAAACTCTCCGCCTGATAGCAGGATGGTTCAAGCTATCACGCCCGCTGCCCCTGAGGGCGCGTCCTTGTGAATGAAATGTCGATCTTTGGCAACTCTATGATGCGGGATCTCTTATCTTTCGTGCGCCATCGGATTGCTCTCCGTAGGCCGCGTTTACAATTTCTAGGCAGCGAAGTCTCTCGATGAGAATAGCCTCCGCCACCATCTGTATTGGGTCGCGTTGACCGCGAGCGAGGTGACGAGCGGAAATGCTCCACGCTGCTTGGGCAATGTCCTCTGGCATCATGGTTCGCCTCAACTGAAATTCCGAAGATCCTAGGCGCTCACGCTTTCGCGAGCGTTGCGGAGATCACCTTTAGATAAGTTGTAAGCTTCAGAAGCCCGCCGCCGCGAGTTCTTGGCGGCCATTGGTGGATGATAGGTAGGGCGGCTCGACACGTTTTTAAAAAGCTGGACAGTCGAATGTCCAGCTTTTCGGCAAGTCATTGATTTCGGCCAATTGAGGTGGCCCGCCTCCGGATGAATCAGGCTAGCGGAACAATGAGAGCACATTCGCCGCGTTTGAATTCGCGATTTGCAGGGACTGAATCGCCAGTTGTTCTTGGGATTGCGCAGCCTTGAGCCGGGCCGATGCCTCATTCATATCGGCGTCAATGAGCCGTCCGACGCCCTTCGTGATAGTCGCTTCAAGAACGCGAGCAAACTCTTCCTGAATTCTTACCCGCGTTTGATAGGCGCCCACAGTGGCGGCGCCATTTGTGAGCTTTTTTAGCATCCCTTCGACGCCACGCAGGTAGTTGCCCATATCTGCAGTGGGTGACGTAATGTCGACGGACAGGAGATCAAAATTCGGCACATCTCCAACAGTGTCGCGCACGTTGGTGATTCGGAACCAAGATCGTTGACCGGCGTCGTTGTGGACGTCCGGGTCGATCACCAGGTCCGTGGTGCCATTCGCTGTCACGTTGATCCCGGTGCCAGCCAGAGCGATCTGCAAGATCTTGGCCATATCAGCGCCGGGATTCACGATTCCATCGGCGGTGCCCAGAGCTAGGTCAACCATCTCCCGGTCCACGGTAATGGTCACGGGCGCGATGCCGCGCACCTCAAGTTCAAAAGAGAAAGTGACTTCTCTATGAAGGCGGAATGGGCTGCCTGTGAAACCCATAAAGGCATATGTGTTATCAACGTCCGAGACGGGTGGATTCTCCAGGCCGCCAGCAGCTCCGCCCGGCAAATTTGAGAAGAGATTGCTGACGTTGATGCTCGAGCCGGCTTGTCCGGTTGCTTCCAACGACGACAGCGCGAACCGGCCGGACGAGTCCTGCCAAGCGGCTGCAATGCCAGTTAGGCCAGCGTTTATCAGCCCTTGGCTCAGCACGTTGGCCATCGCGATCGGACTTCCGATCATACCGTCTGTCGTTCCAAGCCGTGAATCGATCAGGGCTCTGTCGATGACTATACTGTGTGTCACGCCTGGGGAGTACGGGCCGGCGTCGAGTGTGACATCGAAGGTGATTGTGTGCCCTGGATCCAAGGTAATGGGACCGTCGAATGCATACGATTCGCGGTTGATCACGCCGCTATAAAGGCCGTCCCTGGTGCGTAGGCCGGCGATGTCACCGATCCCTCTTTCGTCCGTCTGCAGTATCCCGCCGCCATCTGCATTGAACAAGCTGATATCTGCCACATCCAGGTGCAGGTAGTTGACGTTGAACTGGTTCCCTGACCGGGACACGGACGAAGGGATGTCCACCATTACCGACGAGGCGAACAGTAAGTCCGCAATATCCGTATTCAACCAGTTAGTGCCGCTGAACGAAGCAGATGTGGCAATGCTGATCGCCTGTTGCTTCAACTGGTCGAGTTCCTTTTGGATTTTGGTGCGATCGACACCAGGCTCCTGGGCGGCAACAATCTTCGTTTTGAACGCATCGACAACTTCGATGGCGGCTGTTAGGCCAGTGTAGGCAACATCCAGCTGCGCGGAAGCCAACCCCAATGCGTCCAGAGCCGCCGAGGTTGATTTTGCATCCGATTTCATCGTCGTGGAAATGGACCAGTAGGCCGCGTTATCTGCTGCCGATTGGATGCGGAGACCTGAACTCACTTCGTTGTGCGTGGCTGCGAGCGTCGTGGCGTTATGTTTTAAAATCTGGACAGCAGAGATCGCTGCCGCGTTCGTATGAATGCTGGACATTTGAAAACCGTCAACTAGTGATTGTGCCCTTCATGGGCGAGTCAATACGCTAACTCAACCACAAATTTGGTTAACGAGTATTTAACGCGGAGCATGGTGTCCATCTCTACGCCCCGCTTTGCGGCGCTAAACTCTAACATCTTGGTGTTGGCATTCATCGAGCGCGAAATGCACTTGCGGAGGGCGATCACGGTCTCACGGCGGATCCTCTACGAGATTTCGGGGTAGGGTGCCTCGGGCGAGGTGATCCCAGAGCGCTGCGTTGCTTGGGGCTGGGGCGTCGCTCTGGGATCACTAGCGCCAATGGTGCGGTTGGCGCTCAACCAGCAATGGCAGGACCAATTAGATTCGGCAATGCAACTACGACCTTTGTCTGCATGGATCGGACTTAAGTCCTAGGTTGTGCTCTCCGCCGGCCGCATGCATGATCCTGCATTGTGCAATGCGAGTCGGCCTGATCTCGGGTGAAAGCAAAAACGAGTCACAGAGTCCCGAAGTAATTCCCGAAGTGGGTAGGTGGACAGGCCGCAACCGCCTGCGCTACAAGGGCTTCACGAAATTAGCCCTCTCTCCTGGGGGGCAAGGGTGCTAAGCCATACATTGCAATTTAACCTCTCGCGCAGACAATTTGCATCGGCGACGCTGAGAGATGAAATTGGCCGATATCCTCCCATTTAAACGAATCCCAAAACGACGGCAGCAGCCACAGCGCAACAGTCGAACGTTCTCCTATCTCGTGGTTCTGGCTTCTACGATCGCAGTCGGGGCCGGGGTTGCATACGGATGGGTGAGCTCGCCCCGCTCTGATGATGTGATGGCCGAACTTCAGCATCTGCGGCTCAGGCACTCGAAACACGTGCGTCGTTGATGGCGATACGTTTTGGCTCCACGGCGAGAAGATTCGTGTCTCGGATATCGACGCTCCGGAAATTAGTGAACCGAAGTGTGCCTCGGAACGTGCCCTAGGTGAACGGGCGAAGCATCGGCTGGCCGCATTGCTGAACATGGGGCCGTTCGGCCTCAAGCGAGGCATGCGTGACGAAGATAGGTTCGGACGGAAGCTGCGCACCGTTTACCGAAACGGAGAATCAATCGGCTCGCTTCTGGTGACCGAGGGGTTGGCTCGTGAGTGGTCTGGGCGTCGTGAACCGTGGTGTTGATCGCCCTTTGGTCGGGTTGTACGATCTCAAAGAACGATCTAAATATAGGCCTGATACGGTTGCCAATTCGCGATATGTTCCGGCGTTTCTCGTGCCTTTTTCTAAGCACATTGGAAGTGGCGTTTTGAGCTTAAAGTCAATTACTCTTAATCAGCGGGTCCACGGTTCGAGCCCGTGATCACCCGCAATTTTTCCTCAATGGAAACAATTGGTTGGGCGAAGGCAGACGGTTTCTAACGTGCGCCGAGAGCAATCATGTCTCTCGCCAAACAAAACACGTTCGATTTCTGGCCATGCGTCGTCAACCACCGCCGTCCGTCGGAGAACAACCAACGGGTGATCAACGAAGGTGAGAATGCTCTCGATCGCCGTTACATGGTTTCGGGTTTCTCGTGGAACGCTCCCTGGCAATCAGGATCGACAGTACGCATCCGAGGAGGGCCGCCTTGTTGAGAAGTGAGGCGAACTGGATGTTCTGTCTATATGGACGTCAATATAGACAGTGTGAGAACCGTGGATTTAACGATAGAGAAGCGGCCGCAAGTTAGCCGTATGGAGATTGTCGATAGCGGGCGGCGTCGCCGTTTCAGCAACGAGGCCAAACTTGCGATCGTGGCGGAGAGTTATTCCGCCCCGCGTCAGATCACGGCAACAGCACGTCGCCATGGGATCACACGCTTTCAGTTGAACGATTGGCGTAAAGCAGCTCGCGAGGGACGGCTCGGCAATGGCCGGGGGAGTGAAGGGTTTATTCCTGCACTGTTGGTCCCGGAGCCAGGCATGCCGGTTGTTGCGCCGACCAATTCTTCGACGGCACAAAGTGGGCTTATGGAGGTTGTCAGCGCGAATGGTCGCCGTGTGATCGTGGACCGCGATGTCGACGTTGAAGCGCTGCTTCGGATCATACGCGGGCTGGAGGCGCTGCGGTGAATCCGTTTCCGATGGGAACAGGGGTCAAGGTCTGGCTTTCGACGGGGTATACGGACATGCGCTGTGGCTTTCCCTCTCTGGCGCTTCGGGTGCAGGAGGTTCTGAAGCATGATCCGTTGTCAGGGCATCTTTTCGTCTTCAGGGGTCGCAGATCGGATATTTTGAAGATCATCTGGCATGATGGTCTGGGCGCCTGCCTTTTTACCCGGCGGCTGGAGAAGGGTCGGTTTATCTGGCCGAATATGGAGGGCGGCGCGGTAGCGATCTCACCGGCGCAATTGTCTTATTTGTTGTCCGGGATCGACTGGCGCAATCCGCAGGAAACCTGGCGTCCGACACGGGTCGGATAGCATTATTGCATTGAAAATATTGAGTGAATCTGATCGAATGGCTTCATGACCTCGAAGCCTGTGGATCTTCCTGCGGACCTTGCGAGCGCCTATCTGGCGCTGCTTTCCGAGCGCGAGATGTTACAGGTTGAACGTGATGTCGTTATTGCCGAGCGCGATACCGTCGTCGCCGAGCGGGACATTGCGGTGGCGCAAGCCGCCAATGCGCAGGCCATGCTGTCGGACAGTGAGGCCTTGATTGCCAGTCTGGAACTGGCGATCGAAAAGCTGAAGCGCGAACTGCGCGGCCGGCGATCCGAGCGCACGGCGCGCCTGATCGACCAGATGGAATTGCAGCTCGAAGAACTGGTGATGGCGGCGGCGGAGGATGAAGCCGCAGCGCAGGCGGCTGCCGCCAAGACCTCGAGCGTACGTTCGTTCACGCGCAAACGGCCGGTCCGAAAGCCGTGGCCGGAGGATATCGAGCGTGAGCGTGTGGTGATCGATCCCCCTGTCACCTGTGCATGCTGCGGCGGGTCGCGCCTGTCGAAACTGGGCGAGGACGTCACTGAGACGCTCGAGGAGGTTCCGCGCCGGTTCAAGGTGATCGAGACGGTGCGGGAGAAGTTTACCTGCCGTGACTGCGAGGCGATCAGCCAGCCGCCGGCGCCGTTCCATGCGACACCGCGCGGCTTCATCGGTCCTTATCTGCTGGCGACGATCCTGTCGATGGAATGCATAGCCCTCTCAACCGCCAGAGCACCCGGTTCAAATGCGAGGGCATCGAGCTTTCGACCTCGACGCTGGCCGACCAGGTCGGGTATGGAACGGCCGCGCTCCTGCCGATCTTTGAACTGATCGAGGCGCATGTCTTCGCGGCCGAGCGCCTTTTTGGCGATGACACCACCATTCCCATCCAGGCCAAAGACAAATGCACGACCGGGCGAATATGGACGTACGTGTGCGATGACCGGCCCTACGGCGGCGCCGCAGCGCCGGCGGCCATATACTATGCGTCGAGCGACCGCCGCGGCGAGCACCCGCAGAAGCACCTGGCCGGGTATGGCGGCATTCTGCAGAGTGATTGTTACAATGGCTTCGAGCCGCTCAGTGTCGCCGAAAAGAAAGCGGTACCGATCACCTTCGCCTTTTGCCATGCGCACGCGCGGCGCAAATTCTTTGAACTGGCCGATATCCAGAAAAGTGCCCGCGACCGCAAACGCAAAGGCAAGCCGATCTCGCCGATCGCCCTGGAGGCCGTCCAACGGTACGATGCGCTGTTTGAGATCGAACGCGAGATCAATGGATTGAGCGCCGCAGAACGGTTGGCCGCGCGGCAGGAGAAGAGCAAGCCGCTGTTCGACGACATGCACGAGTGGTTGAAACGGGAGCGCGCCACGCTCAGCAAATCGTCCGAGGTGATCGAGCCGATCGATTACATGCTGAAGCGATGGGATGGTTTTGCCCGTTTCCTGGAAGATGGCCGGATCTGTCTCACGAACAATGCGGCCGAGCGCGCTCTGAGAGGAATTGCACTCGGGCGTCGCAACTGGACCTTCGCCGGTTCCCGGCGTGGGGCCGATCGAGCCGCCATCATGCTCTCCGTCATCACGACCTGCCGTCTCAACGACGTCGACGCAAAGGCGTGGCTCGCCGATGTGTTCGCCCGCATCGCCGATCTTCCCGTCTCCCGCCTGCACGAACTGCTGCCTTGGCAATGGAAGTCGCATAAAGGGACCGCTATTGCGGCGGCCGCGTAAACAGCTCCCGGAACAACGCTTCCGAACGCTCCAAGCCTTCATCGGTCAGGATCAATGACTTCGACTTGTTGACTGGGTCGCCGATCATGCCCTTCTTGTGAAGCCGATCCGTCGTTGCCCAGTCGAAACCCTTCCAAGCGCAACGCTCGTTATGCAGCGTCAGCCACAACAGCGCCAAAACTGCATCGTCGATCCTGTCCTCATCGATCTCCATGCACCGACGTTACCACGCGCGGCGCCCAAAATCCTGCGGCCCTGCTCGGATGGATACGATCGACACTACCGGGAGCGCAGTCATTTCCATGCGCTCTTGCCTTGGAGTCTATTGGCGTCGGCTAAATTCGGCCCTTGCGAAAATCGAGGCGCTGAGGCTGGAACCGGCCTTCAGGTCGATGCCTGCAGTACAGCCTGCCTTGACCCGAATGGGTCATGCGAACGTATGAGGACGGTGTTTAGCTGGTGTCTGAGGCATCCGATAGTTGCCGGAATTGGGGCGGAGCGCTGTCTGCGGAACGCTGGAAACGCATCCGCATCATCCGCTCGCGCGAGGGAGGTATGCTATGGCCGAAATGGTGATCAATGTCACTCAAAGTGTCAATCCGAGCTTCGGACACATATGGGGAGTGCCTCTCGTCTATAATGGCCAATACGGATCGGGCTGGGTGGCTTTCGTCGGTGGATACGGCCTACAGTTTTCCGGACAGACAACTGTCCAGACGGATTTAGATGGAAATCCCATCGGTTTCACGGTGACACTGGACGGGGCGTTCACCGTGTTCACGAACGGAGCCGTTGTCGGAAGCGGCACCATGCCGCCCTTTATCTATACCTCCGCGCTGAGCGGAGGTGACTATGCTGTTCCGGACGGCAATGGCGGCTGGCAGCTCGGTGTCCATGGCAGCCCCTCGGGGGCGACAACGCCGCTCGGGCCATTCGGGGAATTTATCGCTGCTCTCGACAGGATTGCCTACAACGGGTCGTCTGGGGACGATGTCTTTGACGGATCACATGTCGACACCAGCGTACTGATCCACGGAGGTGACGGCACAGACACCCTTTATGGTGCCTTCCGTCGTGCCAACGAACTCTACGGGCAGGACGGGAACGACGTCTTGTGGGGGCAGGGTGTCGGCGACTATGTAGACGGTGGTGCCGGAAACGACTTTGTCTTCGATGGAGACAGTGCTGGCGATCCCACCATTCCGACGCCGCCTCAGGACACCTACAATGCCGACACGCTGATCGGCGGCGATGGGGATGACCAAGTCCTTAGTAGCGGAGGTGGCGATCTCCTCGATGGCGGTGCCGGGAACGACTACCTGCAGGCGAGTTCGGATCGGCAGGACGACGACACGCTGATCGGGGGCATCGGCGACGATCAGATCAATGGGGGGCTCGGCACCGATACGGCGGTCTTCAGCGGATTGCGGTCGCAATACACGGTCACGGGGGTCAACATAGGTCTCGGGGCCTGTTCCATTGTTGGCCCTGATGGCAGCGACACGCTTTACAATATAGAAAATCTCCGCTTCGATGACGGGACCTACTCCATCACCCAATTTGGAAACGGTTCGGGCAGCTCTCCCGCACCTGCGGTCTTCGGCTCACCCATTACCTATCAGGCAGGCTTCGGTACCTCGGACGTCGTCGCGGCGGACATCAACGGCGACTCGATCGTCGACCTTCTTGCCGCGAACCACGCGGGAGGCAGCGTGTCGGTGCTGCTCGGCCAGGGCGGAGGTCAATTCGCGTCTGCCGTCAATTATTCGATGAGCGGCGGTCCGATCGATATAGAGCTGGGTGACCTGAACGGCGACGGCATACTCGATTTGGTTGCCGCAAGTCCGTTCTCAAACAGCATCACCGTACGCGTGGGAACAGGCGCAGGAACGTTCCTTTCAGAAGCTTCATATCCCACCGGGATCGGCCCGCGCGGTGTGGTCATCGGTGATTTCAATCATGACGGGAATCTTGACGCGGCGGCTGCACACGCCAACGGCAGCGACCTTTCCGTGTTGTTAGGCACGGGCACCGGATCATTCGCACCGGCAGTCCAATACGGCGTTGGCGGAAGCTTTCCGTGGCCGATCGACACCGCCGACCTGAACAAGGACGGAAACCTCGATCTGATAACGGCAAGGAATTTCGTATCGGTTTTGATGGGGAGTCCCGACGGAACCTTCTCGGCCCCCGCCACCTATCCGGCAGCCGGCCATGACATCATCTCATTTGCAGTCGACGACCTGGATAACGACGGCAACCTCGATCTTGTTACAGCCAACCGTGGCACGAACGACGTGTCGGTCATGTTTGGAACAGGTACTGGGGATTTCCTGCCGGAGGTACGCTACGCGGTCGGCGCTGGTCCTTACGCTATCGCGATCGGTGACGTTAACGGAGACGGTCAACTCGATGTCGGAACAGCCAATTCGGTTGACGATACGATTTCCGTTCTTCTCAACGCCGGATCGGGCACTTTCGGACCGCAGCAAGTTTTCGCTTCGGGCGGGGATAATCCAGCTGCCATCGACTTCAGCGATGTGAATGGTGATAGCCGAATGGACATCGTAGTCGGAAACTACGATAGCGGAAACGTATCCGTGCTTCTCAACAACCAACTGACCATTACCTCGGACGGTGGCGGAGTTACGGCCTCGCGCACGATGGCGGAGAACAGCTACGACGTAACAACTGTCGTCGCTATCGGTGGGATAGCCAACGGCACGCTGTCGTATTCCATCGTGGGCGGCGCGGATCAGGCTGAGTTCCAGATTGACGAGACATCGGGAGTTCTGAGGTTCGTCGCCAGCCCCGACTTCGAGGCTCCCTCCGACGAGGACGTCAACAACATCTACGAGGTAGTCGTACAAGCCTCCGATGGCCAGGGCGGCATCGACACGCAGATGGTGACCGTCAACGTCTCCAATACGAATGACAATGCACCGGTATTCTCGTCGGGGTCCATCGCGAACTTCGCTGAAAACGTGACGGGGACTGTCTACGACGCCGACGCCACCGACGCCGACAATCCCGGAAGTTTGACATACTCGCTCTCGGGCGCGGACGAAGCGCTCTTCGACATCGATGCAATGGGGATCGTCACCTTCAAGAATACACCGGACTTCGAGAACCCGGCCGACGCGGATGGGAATAATATCTACGACATCGTGGTGACGGCCTCGGATGGCGTCCTCGCCACCAATCGTGACGTGGCAATCAGTGTAGTCAATGCCAATGAATCTCAGGACGACATTCTGCTGTCCTCTAGCACGGTGAACGAGTTTGCGTCCGACGGCACGCTCGTCGGGACGCTCAGCGCTGTCGACCCGGATATTGGCGACCTACATTCTTTCGTGCTTCTCGATGATGCGGGTGGTCGCTTCGGACTGTTGAACGGCAACCAGCTCGTTGTCGCCAACGGCGTCGCTCTGGACTATGAACAGTCCTCCGGACACCAGGTCACGATCCATGCGACGGATGAGGGCGGTCATTCAATCGACCGCACTTTCACAATCAACGTTTCAGACATCAACCCCGAACTGGTCACCGGGACGACGGGCGACGATGTCATCTATGGGGGCGGTGAAAACGACAGTCTTGACGGTAACAACGGAAACGACACGCTCGTCGGCGGGCTTGGAAATGACTCCATCCAAGGCTCGGACGGTTTCGATACGGCCGTGTTCAAGGGCGACTTCGCAAGCTATGCGATTACGCAGGGCGCTCCCAACGGGTTCGGATACACAATAGCTGGTCCCGACGGAACGGACTACATTGCGAACATCGAGCGCTTCGTTTTCGATGACAGGAATATCGATGCGATCGTATTCGGGACGCCTAACGATGACGCCGTCCTCCAGGCTCCAACCAGCGACGATGTCCTTTACGGGGAGGCGGGTAACGACTGGCTTTTTGGCAATTTCGGCAACGACGTGCTTTTCGGCGGCGATGGCGATGATTTCCTGGCCGGCCAGTATGATGTCGATGTACTGACCGGCGGAAGCGGCAAGGACACCTACTCTGGCAGCACCTCCGACTGGATCGGCGACCGGATCACCGACTACGAATATGGAGAGGACATCCTTGTCTATGGCGGTCCTGTGGCCGCGGCTGCCTATCGCCTGCAGGTGGGCAATGGAGACACCTACCTAGAGATGGACGCGGACTTGGATGGCTCGTTCGATACCTTGCTTACGCTTTCCGGCACCATCCAAGGAAGCGTATCCGTGGGCACTTGGGACCAGCCTGACTACGCGCGTCTCGCTATTGCCGCCAGCAACGGCTTGCCCTCAATCACGTCAGGCGGGGGAGGGGACACCGCGACCCTCTCGATCAATGAGAACACTTCCGGTGTGACGACGGTGGTTGCGGTTGACCCCGATGCAGACGACAGCCTGACCTATTCCATCATTGGCGGCGCGGATGCCGCCCTGTTCGCGATAGACGCTGTCACCGGAGCGATTGGCTTCCTCGCGGCACCGGACTTCGAACTTCCGACTGACGCCGACGGCGACAATGTCTACGAGGCAATGGTCCAGGTCTCGGATGGGAAAGGTGGCGTCGATACCCAGACTATTTCGATGTCCGTTACCAACGCTCCCGGGGGAACCTTCAATGGAAACGGCAGCAACAACATCGTCGTCGGGACTGACGAAGAGGACACCATCAGGGGGAATGGTGGCTCCGATACTCTGACGGGACTGGCAGGTCCCGACTTGATCGACGGCGGCAGCGGCGATGACCTGCTAAATGGAGGCGAAGGCGACGACACGCTCCTCGGCGGGATCGGGCGGGACCGTCTGGACGGCGGGGCAGGCGGCGACAACATGGATGGTGGCGCGGGTAACGACACCTATGTTGTCCGCGAGGAGAGCGACGTCGTAACAGAACTGGCGGGAGCCGGTACGGACACCGTTGAAACAACCCTCGCGGCCTATGAAATCGGAGCAAACGTTGAAAATCTTGTCTACGTCGGCTCCGGAAACTTCCAAGGTACCGGCAACAGTCTCGCAAACACGATCACTGGCGGCAACGGTGACGACATACTGGACGGAACTGGCGGCGCTGATCGCCTCGTCGGCCGCGGCGGAGACGACACCTACATGGTGGATTCCGCCAGTGACGCAGCGGTCGAGGCTGTTGGTGGAGGCAGGGACACAGTCTACGTGACAGCACTTTCCTACGTTCTCGGCGCGAACGCGGAAGTTCTTCGGTTCTCGGGAACGGGGTCGTTCGCAGGGACCGGCAATGGTCTTGCCAACCTCCTTTGGGGAGGGGATGCCGATGATGATCTGCACGGCGGCGGAGGGGATGACGAACTCGTTGGCGACGAGGGGGCGGACGAGGTGTCGGGGGGCAGTGGCAACGATACCTTCCTGGCCACTTTGAATGACGGCGATGACTTTTACTTCGGCGACGGCGGCAGCGACACCTGCAGCCTGACTGGATTGCAGGTCGACGCGGTGGTCAATCTTCTCAACGGGTCAGCTACCAGCGCCCACACCGGAACCGACCAATTGACCTCAATCGAAAATGCGATCTGCGGCACCGGGAACGACATGATCATTGCAAGCACCGTCCGCAACGTTCTGTTCGGGGGTGGCGGAGAGGATACTTTTGTCTTTGCGTCCATCGGGGCTGCGGGAAAGGGGCCCTCGGCCGATGTTATAAACGACTACACACTGGGCGACCGCGTCGACGTCAGTCAGATCGATGCAAACGGCGCTTTGGTTGGTGATCCCGCCTTCATGTTTGCAGGCGAAATCACGAGCGTGAGTGGCGGCTTCGGCCAGCTCGGGCGTGGGCAAATCGGATATCGATACCAGACGGACACAAACGGCGTTGAGCATACCATCATCGAGGGTAATACAAACGCAAATCCGGAAGCCGATTTTCAGATAAGGCTCATCGGCACCGTGCAACTGACCGCCGGGGATTTCCTGCTCTGAACGAACCTTAGCGCTTCAAGCCCCAGGCAGGCACGTTGATGTTTGCCACAATTGTCGGCTGGGGACTTCTTGCTCGAATCGCCTCACTGCGCATCAGACGCAAGGAGTCCCAGATGCATCATCCGCCACGGGCTGGGAATACAGACTATCGTTTCACGAGTAGGCACGCCTCCAAAGATGTCCTGCCTGCGCGCGCCGCGTTGGAAAGCCGGGCTAAGGATTTTCGTGCGATCGCAATGTTTTCCGCCGCGATTAACATTCTAACTTTGACCGGTTCGTTCTACATGCTGCAGGTCTACGACCGCGTGCTCGTTAGTCGCAGCGTCGAGACCCTTGTCGCGCTGTCGTTGGTGGCGCTGGTCGCGTTTGCCCTGCAGGGTTCTTTGGATTCGATCCGCCAGCGAATGCTGAGCCGTGTAGGTGTCCGGTTTGATGAAGATGTGGCCGGTCTGTGTTTTCGCGCAGCGAGTCTGCTTCCGCTGAGGGGCGCGAACGCCGACGAAGCCATGCAGCCGATCCGTGACCTTGACCAAGTTCGAGGATTTCTCGGCGGTTCCGGACCGGCGGCGATGTTCGATCTTCCCTTCATGCCGTTGTTCGTGGTCGGCTGCTTCATCCTTCACCCTTGGCTTGGCTGGCTCGCCGTCGCGGCCGGATGCATCACCATCGTGCTTGCGATGACGACGGATGCCCGTCTGCGAGAACCCGTGCGAGGCATGGGGGCGGTCGGGGCGACGCGCCAACTCTTCGCGGATTCGGTTCGCCGCAATTGCGAGACACTGGATGCGATGGGGATGCACGGCGCTCTTGGCGGCCGCTGGCGAAGACTGAGTCGTGACTATGCCAACGCCAGCCTTCGGGCGAGCGACGTCAATAGTGGCGTTGGCGCTTTCGCAAGAATGTTCCGCACGATCATTCAGTCTTCGGTCCTGAGTGTCGGAGCGTTCCTCGTCATCAATCAGGAGATCTCTGGCGGTGCCATGATCGCCGCATCGATCATGACATCGCGAGCATTGGCACCGATGGAGACAGCCCTTGCGCACTGGAAAGGGTTCGTCGCGGCGCGCACAGCCTTCAAGAGGCTCAAAGTCTCGCTTTCCATAGCGGTCGAAGATGAGCACGTGGAACTGAGAACGCCGACGTCGAAGCTTACCGTCGAAGGTTTGGCGATTTCGCCGCGCGGCGATAGCGATCCCGTTCTGATCAACATCGGTTTCGAACTGAAGGCCGGAGACGCTCTCGGTGTCATCGGCCCGAGTGGTTGTGGCAAGTCGTCACTGGCAAGCGCTATCGTCGGAGTGCTCGCACCCTTGAAAGGTACCGTCCGCCTTGATGGTGCCTCCCTAAGCCATTGGGACCGGGACAGGCTGGGCGGCCACATCGGGTACCTGCCACAAAACGTGGGCCTGATTGATGGAACCGTAGCGGAGGTCATTTCCCGATTTCAGCCCGACGGGAATTCGGACAGGATTATAGATGCGGCCGTATCGGCGGGAGCTCATGATCTGGTCCTCTCACTGCCCCATGGTTATGATACTAGAATCGGCGAGGGCGGTACTTTCCTCTCCGGGGGGCAGAGGCAACGGATTGGCCTCGCCCGAGCACTCTATCGCAATCCCTTCTTAGTTGTTCTTGATGAGCCGAATTCCAATCTTGATGCCAGCGGCGACATTGCCCTGACCGCGGCGATTGAAGGCGTACGCGCCCGCGGGGGAATCGCCATCGTGGTTACTCATCGTCCCTCGGGGTTGGCGGCCGTCAACAAAGTGGCAATTCTCCAGGATCAAGGAATCAAGTTGTTCGGCCCCAAGGACGAAGTGATGGCAATTCTGTCCAGGCCACTCGAAGTGACCCCGCTCAGAGCCGTTGCAGGGATGTCCGACAATGCATAGTGATACCGGGGGCTATCTCGATCATGACGCTTCCCTTCGTCGCCATCGACAGGTCGGGGTGACGCTGATCCTGTTTTTCGTTTGCACGTTCGGAATCTGGGCCGCTCGAGCGCCACTCTCGAGCGCTGTCGTCGCCTCCGGCCAATTCGTGGTGGACGGCAAAACCAAGAAGGTGCAACACCAAACCGGAGGTATCATCGCCGAAATCCTCGTGCAGGAGGGGAAGCGCGTGACCGAAGGGCAGATCATCCTTCGTCTTGATGCAACGACAGCGCAGTCGGACCTGCAGATCATAGAACGCCAGCTTGCCGACCTCGAAATGACGGAAGCGAGACTTCGAGCGGAGCGTGATGGTCTGGAGCACTTTGTCCCACCCGCACATCTATCGAAAGCCCGGGATTCCACTTTCACAGGCGCGCTTCGTCAACGTGAAGAGAGAATGATGAAGGCGCGTGGCGACGCCCGCTTTGGTCAGGAAAGCGGACTGACCGAGCGCATCAGGCAATTGACTAACCAGATCGAAGGGATGGAGGCACAATCTCGGGCGAAGTCGCGCCAAAAGGATATCGTCGCGAAGGAGCTCGCCAACCTTCACACGCTTCGCGATCGGAAGCTCGTCCTCGAAAGTCAGGTCAATGTCCAGGAGAGAAGCTTCACGCAGCTTGAAGGCGAGATAGGAGAGCTTCTGGCGTCCACCGCCGAGGTTCGCGCCAAAATCGCCGAAACGAAACTACAAATACTGAACATCGATCAGATTGCAATCGCGGATGCCTCCAGGGAACTTGCCGCCGTGGAGTCCAGGCTCAGCGAATTGCGGGGCAAACGTGACCAGGCAGAGGATGCGCTGGTGCGTATCGATATCAAAGCACCCAGAAGTGGCTTCGTGCACGAGCTTTCCGTTCACACCATCGGCGGCGTCGTCGGGCCCGGAGAGGTTCTGATGATGATCGTCCCAGACCACGCCCCCTTGAATGTAGAGGCCCGTATCGGGCCGCAGGAAATCGACTCGATCCGTCTGTCTGACAAAGGCTATGTTCGTATTGTCGGCCTGAACCATTCGACGACACCTGACCTTGCCGCGGAGGTCACTATGGTCGGGGCCGATCTGGTACAGGACCAGACGACACGTGTCGTCTACTACCCAGTTCATCTGAAACTTGGTCCTGGCGCGATCGGCACGTTGGGAGGGCCCCATCTTGTGCCCGGAATGCCGGTCGATGTGTTCATAACGACGTCCAGCAGAACGTTTCTCGAATATCTTTGGCAGCCGCTGCGCGACCGTATTTCCCGTGCTGTTCGTGAAAGGTAAGCGTGTCGAAGTAGCGATCTACACCAACGGCCGGACGCCCTCATCATGAAGGCGCGCAGTTCAACGACCTCCTCGCTCCAAGGTCTCGACGTCCTGCTGGGACACTGGTTGATAGGCAAGGTCTCGAGGCCCCGTTGTAAACGCGACGGCTGAACTGCGTGTTCATTTTCCTGGGTATCCCCGTTGAAGGTCACCGCGGCTGCGAAAGCCCGCTCCGCCGAGACAAAAGGTCTATCATCGGCGCGGCTGTGGGAACCGACCTCGGACTCCTGACCGGTGGCGTAGGCATCGCGGCGTTGGGAGGCGCGACAGGGCCCCAGCGGCGATCATCCTTGCCATTTGTCGCATCACGCGAGCGCTCATTTAATTTTTCCCGCCGATAGGCCAGCTAGAAGTGCGACGAGTTCGCTCTGCCGGTGGGTGTCGGTCTTCCCGAAGATCGCCTTGAGTTGGTTCCTCGCCGTCTCCTTGCACACGCCCAGTTGGTCCGCCGCATCGTCCAGTGATTCTCCTGTTGAAATGCGGGCGGCAAGGCGTGACTCGGCTGGGGTAAGACCGAAGACTTTGACCATGAGTTCAAGTTCGGGCTCCCGAGCTGGCCCCACTTCGGTAAGGATGAACAACGCGCATGCTCCAGCGAGAGGATAGCGGGCGGCACCGTCGATCGGCAAAGCACGCAAGACAACGGGGCGCTGCTCGCCCCGGCGGATAACGACCAGATCAGCGCCCAAACTCCGCCCCTCAGGCAGCAGCTTGCACCGAAGCAGGAGGCTTTCATAATTCGCGGCGGCTTCCGCATCGCGGATCACGAGCCTACCTCCGCGGATCCGCATCGACTCGCCGAACAGACGGTCGGCTGAAGCATTGGAGCAGACGACGTGGCCGGCACGGTCGACCGCGACGGCGGCGAGTTCCATGCGGTCGAGCGTGTTCGTAATGCCCACGAGTTTGTTCCGGCCTACGGCATGCGCCAGTGCTCCGATCTCGTTCAGGCGGGGGAGAAGCGTCTGGAGTATGCGCTTCTCCTTGAGCGAGAAGCGGCCTTGTCGCTCGGTTCTCTGAATGGCGAGACAGCAGAGGTCGCCGCCGACCCGGAATCCCAGTCCGCTCCACCAGCGTAGGCCAACGCTCGGGAGAAACTCGTTGTAGTACGGATCGGTCGCGATCTCATTATTTGTCGCCACATCGTCGTCCGCCAGCACGGTTCCGCGCATCAGCTTAGGGATTCCACGGCGGCGAATGTCGAGCTTGTACCAGCTTTGTTCAAAGTAGAGGTGGAAGGCCTCCTCAAGGTTTGGACTAACGAGGAACCCGGCTCCGGGATTGTTGGATAGCACCGCTGCGCCCTCTGCGCGAACGGCGCGAGAGATATCATCAAGGATTTGGGGCCATCCCGCAGGATCGGTTACGACCTCCGACAAGCTGGCCGCAGCCTTCTCCAACTGCACGACATCCAAGACCATGGTCCGATGCCCCCCCACACGGCTCCGGCCAATTCGACGACGGAATCACCAGTTCGCGTCGATGGCACTGATACTGCACTACCGCTTGCTCTAAACGCATCAGATGCGTCGTCTCGCAAGAGACGCGCTAGCCATGTAGTGATTCCCACCCGTTGAATGTGTGTGATGCAGGGCAACTCTTCAATTGACCTAAAATGGTTAGATCTCAACGGTCTGCGAGCATCAAGCGATACCAGAACTAGCCGCCAGCGGATTTGCTCCGGGCGAAACCGCGCGACCATCCCAGGTTGTTATGGGACGGGAATTGGCCGATGTCGAATGCAGAGGCCCACGCATACGGTGAGCACCGCGGTGTCCGGATCAAGTCGCAACGTTGCGGTACGTGACGGTTGCGACCTATGCTGACGAAGGGATTGGCGAAGAACCTCCGATCGGTCTCCGTGTGCAACGCCATATCCTACACGGAAGCCATCGGGGCAGTGGCGCAGCATGTCGACGGGAACTACGTCGTGGCCAAGGACATCATCGAATGCACGAAGCAGCGTCACGCACCGATCGCCGATTACTTCCAAAGCGACCTCGGCATTATCCACGACCCGCTCATCGTCCAAGAAGAGCACCGTCAGCTCGTGTTGGACACGATGGCAGAGGCCGTCGAGAATACGGCCAATCCCGTTGTATTATATAATGAATTCAATGGATTCGTTTGTTTCTGTTCCACATAACCCGCTTGCTTTTCGTTCCGTCCGCCCCGGTTCTTCGTGGTTTCAAAGTACAGGATCATCTAACTCCGTCGTCAGATGTTCTCCGGTGTGAAAAGATCAAACGGCAGGAAGGTCTGGCCTGGCGCGCCCGTCGGTCCTTTGCCGATTGCCTGCACCATCAGATTGATTGTTTCCCGCGCAAGGGCCCCCGTCGGTGTCGATATCGCCAGGGTCACGACATCGTCGGCGAGTGCTAAGCGCGATTCCGGGGTCAATTCATTGACGACGGCGATCAGCTTGCCTTGGAGTTTTTCCTCGCGGATCGCCGAGATTGCTCCTTCCATGCCGCCGCCGCAGACATAGAAGCCGATCAGTTCCGGGTGGCGTTGCAAGAGATTGAGCGTCGCTTCGTGGGTGATCTCGGCGGTGTCGAGATTGACCATCGTGTCGAGCACCTCGAAATCAGGCGCGTGCTCGCGAAAATAGGTGCGGAAGCCGATTTCACGCAGTTCATGGCCGAGAAAGCGATGGCTGCCGACGAACGCTGCGACCTTGCCCGGTCTCTTCGCAGCCTTGGCAATCATCCAGGCCGCTGTCCTGCCGACCTTGTGATTGTTCAAGCCGATGTAGCCTTCGCGAACCCCGGCTGCAAAGTCGGAAAGCAGGGAGAAAACCGGGATCCCACGTTCCTTCAGTTCTTCGACCACCGCGGTCACTGCCGGATAGTCCGGCGCGACGAGCGCAATCGCCTGATTGCGGGCGGCCATTGCTTTCAGCTTTTCGGTGATGCCTGATGGTGTGGAATTGGCGACGAATTCCACCTGGGGCAGGGCGCGGACGTTGGACAGCGCCAGTGCTGCGTTCTCGATCTCCTTGGCCACAGCCTGGTAGAAGGATTGCTGCGGCTTTTGCAGGAGAAAACCGAGGCGGTATTGCGGAAGGTCCTCGAAGACCCGCTGACGAAGCAAGCCGACTGCATGGTAACCGATGGATTTGGCAGCGTCATAGACCCGGCGTGCCGTCTCTTCGCGCACCGGATGTCGGCCGTTGAGCACGCGGTCCACGGTGGCAACGCTGACGCCCGCGGCGCGGGCAAGATCGGCAATTGTCGGTCTGTTGCTCATCAGTCACCCCTGAAACTATTCCATCATTCATGAAATGCAAGCTTTGATGGTATTTGAGAGAATATATCATCACTGCATTGAGGACTTGCAAAAGTCAACCTATCGTCAGTTCCAAGAGACGAGGAACGGCCACCGACGTGTGGTCGATCGCGGGAGGAGAAAACGGATGGCGATGGTTCCGACGAAGCGTGATTACAGTTTGCTTGGCCGCGATGCTCAGGCCGCGGTCGCCAACGGGCTGTCCGCGTCCGAGTGGTATCACACAGAGATCCCGCGCAAGCAGATGAAGGAACTGATGAAGCGCGAGGATGGCCCCGCGATCCGCGATACCGCCATCTGGTTCGGCAGTCTCATCTTCTTTGGCGGCCTCGGCGCCTACTTTTGGGGAACCTGGTGGGCCGTTCCCTTCTTTCTCGCTTATGGCGTTCTTTACGGCTCGGCTTCCGACAGCCGTTGGCATGAATGCGGTCATGGCACGGCGTTCAAGACGATGTGGATGAATGACGTCGTCTATCAGGTCGCCTGTTTTATGATCATGCGCAATCCGGTGACCTGGCGCTGGAGCCACACGCGTCACCACACCGACACTGTCATCGTTGGTCGGGACCCTGAAATCGCCGTCATGCGGCCGCCGGATCTGCTTCGGCTCGTCTTAAACTTCTTCGGCATTCTCGATGTCTGGCATGCCGTCATCGACATGGTGCGCAATGCCTTCGGCGTCATCAGCGCTGCCGAAAAAACGTTCATTCCGGAAATGGAGCAGCCCAAGGCAATACGGATCGCGCGGATCTGGTTTGCGATCTATCTCGCAACCATCGGCCTGTCGTTCTATCTCGGCTCGATCCTGCCGATGATGCTCATCGGCCTGCCGCGCCTCTATGGTGCCTGGCACCATGTGCTGACGGGCCTGCTGCAGCACGGCGGGCTTGCCGACAACGTCACGGACCACAGGCTGAACAGCCGCACGGTCTACATGAACCCGGTCAGCCGTTTCATCTATTGGAACATGAACTACCACGTCGAACACCATATGTTCCCGATGGTGCCCTACCATGCGCTGCCGCGGCTTCACGCCATGATCAAGCACGATCTGCCGGAGCCGAATCCATCCATGCTCCACGGCTACCGCGAAATGATCCCGGCCTTCCTGCGCCAGCTGAGGAACGAGGACTATTTCCTGAAGCGGGACCTGCCGCCGACGGCAAAACCCTATCGCGAAGAGTTTCATAGCGATGCCCTGGTGCATGCCGCCGAATAGGCACGCCAGCAAACAACAGCATTTGGAGGAAGAAGCATGAGCGGAAACTGGATTGAGGTCTGTGCGGCCGATGAGATCGACGAAGAGGATGTGATCCGCTTCGACCATGACGGGCGCACCTTTGCCGTCTACCGCAGCCCCGACGACGAATATTTTGCGACCGACGGTCTTTGCACCCATGAGCATATCCATCTCGCCGACGGGCTGGTGATGGACGACATCATCGAGTGTCCCAAACATAACGGCCGCTTCAACTACAAGACCGGTCAGGCCAAGGGCGCGCCCGTCTGCGTCAACCTGAAGACCTACCCGGTCAAGGTCGAGGCCGGCAGCGTTTTCATCGCGGTCGCCTAAGCGAGCTCAAGGCGTCCAAACGAGACATTGGGAGAGGCACATGAACACGATTGTCATTGTCGGCGCCGGCGAGTGTGGTGCGAGGGCAGCTTTTGCGCTTAGGGAAAAGGGCTATGAGGGTGTCATCACGCTCATTGGTGCCGAGGCACATCTGCCTTACGAGCGGCCGCCACTCTCGAAGGAAGGTCTGGCTGGACAGCTTGAGCCCAAATTCGTCGCCGACGCCGAGCGCTATCAGGCTGCCGGGATCCAGGTACTCACCGATACGCCGGTGGAGGCCATCGATCGCGACGCGAAAACGGTACGGCTCGCCGACGGGCGGCAGCTCTCTTACGACAGGTTGTTGCTGACAACTGGTGCGAGGCCAAGGTCATTGCCGGGCTTGTCAGAGACATCACCGCTTATCCGGATGCTTCGGACGCACACCGATGCCGCCGCCATCCGCTCAAAGATAGCACCGGGCAAGGTACTTGCCATTATCGGTGGCGGGTTTATCGGCCTGGAACTCGCAGGGACCGCCCGCAAGCTTGGCGCAGATGTCGTTCTCATCGAGGGGCTGTCACGGGTGCTTTCCCGCGGCGTGCCGGAAGAAATCGCAGCCGTTGTTGCCGAGCGGCATCGACTGGAAGGCGTCGATGTCCGCTGCAATACCAGGATCGCCGGCATCGCGGAACGCGAGGGAAAGGTTGAAATTCAGCTTGCCGACGGAGACATTCTTGTCGCCGACCTGGTCGTAGTCGGCATTGGAGCCTTGCCGAACACGGCCTTGGCCGAGGCTGCCGGCCTTGCCATCGATAATGGCATCGCCGTCGATGAGAAGCTTTGCACCTCGGACCCCGACATTTTCGCGGCCGGCGATTGCTGCTCCTATCCGCTCGGGCACTACGGTAGTCGACGCATAAGGCTTGAAGCCTGGCGAAACGCGCAGGACCAGGGAACACTTGCGGCGGCCAATCTGCTCGGTGCTGCCGAGACGATTGTCAGCGTGCCCTGGTTCTGGTCCGATCAATATGACCTGACCCTGCAGATCGCCGGCCTTGCCGATGGTGCTGTGATGACGGTGCGGCGGGACCTTGGCGATAGCGCCTTCATTCTCTTTCATCTTGACGCCAGCGGTCGACTGATCAGTGCGAGCGGTATCGGCACAGGAAACGCGATCGCTCGCGACATCCGCCTTGCCGAGATGCTGATTGCTGCCGGGAAAAGGCCGGATCCGCAGGCGCTCGGCTCAATCGACACGAAGCTGAAGGCGTTGCTCGCCGCCTGAGGCACGATGCCTTTGCCTCTGTCATAACAACAACCGATATCCGGAGATCCTGATGCGAAACCGCCGCCCGACCGTTGCCGACCTTCTTTCGATGAAAGGCAAGAGACAGTTGACGATGCTGCGGGTCGAAACGCTGGATGAGGCGGAGGCCGCCGAAGCCGCTGGCATCGACCTGGTCTCCGTGCCGCCGACGCTGCTCGGGCCGGAGTTTCGCGAAGTGGCCCCGACCTGTTTTGCCTTTCCGGGCCTCGAATATGGCGATTTGGTCACGGCCGACGAATATATCCGCGCCGCATTCAAGGCGCTCAAAGCGGGAGGCGACGCGGTTTACTGCGCGGCAAGCCTTTCTACCGTTCGCCGCATGCGCGAAGAGGGTATCCCGGTCTGCGGCCACGTCGGCCTCATCCCGTCGAAGGCCACCTGGACCGGCGGGTTTCGCGCCGTCGGCAAGACGGCGGCAAGCGCCATCGAGATCTGGCGCCAGGTAAAAGCGTTGGAAGGGGCAGGTGCATTTGCCGCCGAGATCGAAGTGGTGCCCGGCGAGGTCGCTGCCGCGATCAGCGCGAAGTCATCGATGCTCATGTTATCGATGGGCGCCGGCACGGGCTGCGATGCGCAGTACCTCTTCAGCGATGACGTGCTCGGCGCCAATCGTGACCACGTTCCCCGTCACGCAAAAATCTATCGCAACTTCGCCGCCGAATATGAGCGGCTTCAACGCGAGCGCATCGCCGCCTTCGCGGAGTTTGCCGAAGACGTGCGGTCCGGCGCCTATCCCGACAAAGCCCATCTCGTCGGGATAGACCAAACGGAACTGAACGCGTTTCTGTCGGAACTTGAGCGGGTTTGAGCCGGGGCTTGCCTTGCCTTGCTCGGTCTGGTTGGTGTATTCAGCGGGTCTGATTATTTCCCACGCAGCAGCACCGGATTTCCACTTGAACGCGTTCGTCCAGGGTACCCTGACTTTTCTCGCCATTCTTGCGGCCATCTACGCCGCGACGGTGCTCGTTTATTTTGCGCTCGGCTACGGCATCACCTGGCTCAATGATCGCAATCCGGAGCGGCGCATCCAGAAGGGACGCCGGGGGGAGAAGCGAAAGGCGGTTGAGATCCGTCAGAGCATGGCGTCGATCCTCGTGACCTGCACATCCGTCGCGATCGGTCTCTTTGCCCAGTATCAGGGCTGGACACTGTTCACGCCCTGGGCCTTCAGCTGGTGGACGGCGGTACCACTCTTCCTGCTCTGCATGGTGCTGTTCGACGCCTGGTTCTACTTCGCGCACCGGCTGCTGCACACCAAGCTGTTCTACAAATATCACCTGCTGCATCATCGAAGTGTCGCCCCGACCGTGTGGAGCAACGATTCGATCGGTCTCGTGGATACGGCCCTGTCGCAGGGCTATTACGCCGTCATTGTCCTCCTGGTGCCGTTTCCGCCGCTGATCCTGCTGGCGCACAGGCTGTTCGACCAGATCAACGGCACCTTCGGGCATGCGGGGTTCGAGTATTTTGCCTCGCCGACGGCGCGCTATCCGTGGCCGCTGTTGTGCACGACCTATCACGACCAGCATCACGCCGAATTCAATTACAACTACGCGAACTATTTCTCCTTTTGGGACCGTGTTCTCGGCACGATCTCGCCAGTCTATGACCGCCGGGTGGAGACGTTTGAAGGCGAGGCACCGGCCATCAGCCTCAAACGACCTTCGCAATCGACCCCGACGCAAGAGGCGTCGGCAACCTCCGATCGGTAGTTCGTGGGCCAAGGCCGCAACGCCATTTTCTCTGATATCCGAATTCGTTAGGCGATTTTTCTCGTTCGGGAAACAAGCGAAGATCATGGTGCCTCGTCGTCTCCGATAGCGGCTGTTAGGTTTCATCCAACCTGCCGCCTCTATTCCACCGGAGATACCCATGAAGAAACTGCTGATCGCGGGCGCTGCCTTTGTTGCGCTCCTGAGCGGACCGGCCCTTGCCGAAGCGCCGACCTCCCTTCTCAATGCCTCCTACGATGTTGCGCGGGAAGTCTTTGCGGCCGAGAACGAAGCCTTCATCAAGGCGCATCCGGGGATCACCGTCGACCAGTCGCATGCAGGCACCTCCAAGCAGGCGCGAGCCATCGTCGAAGGCCTGGAAGCCGACGTCGTCACCTTCAATCAGGTCACGGATATCGACTTCCTGGCAAAGAACGGTTTCGTCGCCGAGGGGTGGCAGAAGGATTTTCCGAACAACGCTTCGCCGTTCTATTCCTTCCCGTCCTTTCTCGTGCGCTCCGGCAATCCGAAGGGCATCAAGGATTGGGGCGATCTTGCGCGTGACGACGTCAAGGTGATCTTCCCGAACCCGAAGACATCGGGCAATGCGCGCTACACCTATCTGGCGGCAACGGCCTATGCCAAGGAAGCCTTCAAGGACGACCCCGCCAAGGTCACCGAATTCGTCAAGAAGATCTTCGACAACGTTCCGGTCTTTGATACCGGTGGACGAGCGGCAACGACGACCTTTGTCGAGCGCGAAATCGGCGACGTGATCATTACCTTCGAGGCGGAAACCCGCTCGATCGCCAAGCAGTATGGTACCGACAAGTTCGAAAGTGTCGTGCCTTCCGTCAGCCTGCTTGCGGAATTCCCGGTTGCCGTGGTCGACAAGGTGGCCGAGAAGCGCGGCTCGCGCGAATTGGCAAAGTCCTATCTCGATTTCCTCTACACCGAGGAGGGCCAGAAGATTGCCGCTGAATACGGCCACCGCGTCCACAACGAGAAGGTGGCAGCGGAATTCAAGGACCAATTTCCGGAGATCCGCCTGGTGACGGTCGAGGACGTGTTCGGCGGCTGGGGCAAGATCAAGGACGAGCACTTCGCTTCGGGCGCTGCGCTCGACCAGATCTACGGCAATCGCTGAAAAAGCGATATCAAACCGATCCAATTTACCCGGCGCGTTCTGCTCGCCGGGTTCTGCCATGAATGAAAGTTATGCCGCCGTGGAGGCGATCAGTTGAAACGCAATGTCCTGCCCGGCCTGCACCTGTCGTTGGGCATCACCCTTTTTTATGTGGGGCTGATCGTCGTGTTGCCTTTGGCGGCACTGGTCTTCAAGGCGGCGAGCCTTGGGCCTGCCGAATATTGGGCGATCGTCTCTTCACCGCGCGCTGTCGCCAGCTACCGCGTCACCGTGCTTTCGGCCCTTGTTGCCACCGCCTTCAACCTCGTCTTCGGCCTGGCGCTTGCCTGGGTACTCGTTCGCTACCGCTTCCCTGGGCGTCGGATCATCGACGCGATTGTCGATCTGCCTTTTGCCCTGCCGACGGCCGTGGCCGGCATTGCGCTGACGACGCTGTTTTCATCCAATGGGTGGTTCGGAGCACTTTTAGCACCCTTCGGTATCAAGGTGGCGTACACGCCAATCGGCATCATGGTGGCCATGTGTTTCACCAGCCTGCCCTTCATCGTCCGCACCGTACAGCCGGTGCTTGAGGATCTCGATCCTGCACTGGAGGAGGCGGCCCAATCGCTCGGCGGATCGGACGGCGCCATTTTCGTGCGCGTTATCCTGCCCTTGCTGATGCCGGCGCTACTGGCTGGCCTATCACTGTCCTTCGCGCGGTCGCTTGGCGAGTTCGGCGCGATTATCTTCATCGCCGGCAATCAGCCGATGGAAACCGAAATCACCGCATTGCTCGCCTTCATTCGGCTTGAGGAATACGACTATCAGGCCGCCGCTGCCATCGCGTCAGTGCTGTTGATCACCGCTTTCCTGATGCTGGCGGCCACCAATCTCCTGCAGGCACGTGCCTTGCGCTACACCGCGAGGTCTTGAGATGATACCGACCAGACGCAAACCGCCGCGCGTCGGCGACGGCCCGATCATACGCCGTGTGTTGATTGGCACGACCCTGTTCTTCGGTGCCATTCTGGTGCTTGCCCCCCTGATCGTGATTGCAGTCGAAGCCTTCGGTCAAGGTCTCAAAGCCTATGCGGCTACCATCGCTCATCCCGATACACGCCACGCCATTTTCATGACGGTCGCAACCGCGTTGATCGCCGTTCCCATCAATACCGCCTTCGGTCTCGCGGCCGCCTGGGCAATCACCAAGTTCGATTTTTGGGGACGACGCTTCCTTCTCGTCGTGATCGAGATCCCATTTTCGATCTCGCCGATCGTTGCCGGCGTCGCCTATCTCTTCGTCTACGGTCTGCAGGGCTTGTTCGGCCCTATGCTGGAGGCTGCGGATATCAAGATTCTGTTTGCCCTGCCGGGCATTGTCCTTGCCTCGATGTTCGTAACAGCACCTTTCGTGGCGCGTGAGCTCATTCCATTGATGCAGGCACAGGGCAGGGACCTCGAAGAGGCGGCAACCTCGCTTGGTGCGTCGGGCTGGCGCACGTTCTTCTCCGTGACGCTTCCCAATGTGAAATGGGCGCTGCTTTACGGCGTGGTTCTCTGCAACGCCCGGGTCATGGGTGAGTTTGGCGCGGTCTCAGTGGTCTCCGGCAATATTCGCGGCCAGACCAACACGCTGCCGCTCCATATCGAGCTGCTTTATCACGACTACCAGGCGGCCGGCGCCTTTGCTGCCGCCTCAATCCTTGCGACGCTCGCCGTCGTTACCATCATTGCCAAGGTCGCGCTTGAGCGTCGCGGCGCAGGCCGCAGGCCGGCGCTTGCCACCGCCGCCAAAGAACAGAATGCAGGAACCCGCCCATGAAGATCCGTCTCGAGCAGGTTACAAAGACCTTCGACACGTTCCGCGCCGTGCACGGCGTCTCGCTTGGCATCGAGAGCGGTCAGCTGGTGGCACTCCTTGGTCCCTCGGGCTCCGGCAAGACGACAATCCTGCGTATGGTGGCCGGGCTCGAATATGCCGATGGTGGTCACATCTATTTTGGCGACCAGGACGCGACCGACATCCCGGTGCGCGATCGCGGCGTCGGCTTCGTCTTTCAGCACTACGCGCTCTTTCCGCATATGACCGTCGCCGAGAACATCGCCTTCGGCATGAAGGTGTCCAAGACCAAGCGCAGCAAGCCCGAAATCGCCACACGCGTTTCCGAACTCCTGCGGCTGGTAAAGCTCGAAGGACTGGGCGACCGTTTCCCCGGCCAGATTTCCGGCGGTCAGCGTCAGCGTGTGGCCCTGGCCCGCGCACTTGCCGTCGATCCGAAGGTGCTGCTTCTCGACGAACCTTTCGGTGCGCTCGATGCCAACGTTCGCCGCGATCTCCGCCGCTGGCTTCGCGAGATTCACGACGAACTCGGCATTACGACCCTCTTCGTGACGCATGACCAGGAGGAGGCGCTCGACCTAGCAGATCGGGTGGTGATCCTCAATGAAGGCAAGATCGTCCAGGAGGGCACGCCTGCAGAGGTCTGCCGATATCCGGGTTCGGCATTTGTCATGCAGTTTCTCGGGGACGTGAATAAGTTTCCAGGCGTCGCCCGGGACGGTTTCGTTTTTGTTGGCGAGACGGCCACTGGTATCGCGTCCAGCGAAGTTGGTCCTGTCGAGGTTTTCGTAAGGCCAGGGGATGTGGTTTGGCAGAAGGATGGGGGAGGAATTCCGATGGAGATCGAACGTTTCCTCCATCGGCCCGATGGATTGACCGTCGTTGGCACGACCAAAGATGGTATTCGAGTGGAGTTCGAAATCCCTGAACAAGCTGAACCCGATCTGTCTCGGGGGGCGGGGATTATCCTTAGGAACGCGCAGGTTTTCCCGAGAGGTGTTTAAATCGAGTGCGCGTGCAAGACCTTAAAAAGCGGCGAATTAACCGGCGTCGGAGACCCGGCGCAAGTATCATGCTGAACCGATCTTCATGAAAATGAGGAGAGACATGTCTCCTACAGAACATCGCAGTGAGATCGAGAAGAGAAGATCACGGAGTTTTGGCGTTCAGCGGAGCCGGCGGGCGTAACGCAACGATAACCTGCGCGCCGGTGAGCGGAATTCCGGCCGTTTGTCCTTACCCAAGCGCCTGCGCGGTAAGATTAGGACAACGGCCTTAGGTCTTCTTAGCATCCCTTTCTAGGGAGGACACCTACGCCGCCGATTTTGCGGACGTCATTACCATGTCAACGTGAATGTTTCCGAAGGGGCATGTAAGTGCGCCACGTTCATCACGCTCGATTAGTCCTAGATTAACAAGCACCGCAGCGTCTTCATGCACGCGCTTGACGTCTCGTCCTAGCCGGCGCGCAAGTTCACGGACTCCGATCGTTCCACTCCTAAGAAGCTCGTTCAGCATCTCCCATCGACGTTCGGTAAGGTGGGAGAAAAACGCTCCGGGAGTAGCAAAATTCAGCGTCTCGCCCTGATAGGTCCCGGTGGCAAGACCCACCTTGGCCTTCTCTCCGGCGGCGCGCAGGGCCGATTTCCAATCGGTGTTCGTCGTGATGGTCAATGTCCTCATGACTGCCTCCGTTTTTCGATCTCGGACATGAAGTCCTCAATGAGTTGCTCAAGCGACGTGAACTGGTAAGGATACTCCTTGCCGTCCAGATGCATATGATCACCCTTGCCGCGCTCGTTATCGAAACCGACGACGCGCTCGCGGTTTCGAATATAGACCATGCGATACTTGAAACCGTGCGTGGTCGGGGGAACGGGTTCCGGCAGCTTCCAGATGACAAACTGGATGATGCTGCCGTCTGCTTCAACGTTTTTGTGTTCGGTGATTTTTTGCGCATCCATGTTGGCTAATATGCCAACAATCGCCGCTGTTGTCAATCTAGCCAACGCTGCGTTGTTCTATAACAGATCGCAGGCTTCCCTGAGTACCGGCAGGAGTATCATAGAAGGGCCTGTGCCGAAGGTGCCAGTAATGCCCCCCGGGCGACGCCGCCAACGGTGAGCACAAGAAGCAATTTCATGCTCCAACAATTTCAGAAGCTTCGTCGTTGGTGCCACTTTCATTTCTTCAAGCACGTCATCGAATGAAGTTCGCATGGGGCCGAGGCCAGCCGTTCGTCGCGAGCCTTCGCGCACGCGCAGATCTTACGGGCGTCTACATTGTGTGCTTGAAAAGATTGCCTAATTTAATTGGCGGGGGAAGGCCTATTTATCGAACACGCAACAATTACGACGCCAATAGGCGTGCCTCGGAAAAGTGGTCGGCAGCTTCTTCCAGCACCTCTTCTGCCCACTGGTTGAGACTCTTTCCCGAAAGCTCGGCAGCAAGAGCTGCTCGGCGATGGACTTCGGGAGCGACACGAAACATCATCTTGCCAGAATAGGACCTCTGCGGCTCTTTGCCAATTTCCTGCAGGTCTCGAGGTAATCATCGACGGCCTCATGGAAGGCCTTCTTCAGTTCAGCGACGCTGTCACCGTGAAAGCCGATTACATCGGAGATACCTGCAATCCTGCCGAAAAACACTTCGTCCTCAGCGTCGAATTCGATTCGAGCGTGATATCCGTTGTAAGTCATGGTGTTCATTGCTTTACTCCAATCTGCATCAGGAACTCGCGAGCATCGCGCACCTGATAACGCTTTGCTTTCTTGTCCGGATGAGGTCGATGGAAGCTCGCAATGATTCCGTCTTTTTCGAACTTAATGCGGGAACCGTTGCCCTCGATCACGTTCGCTCCGGCAGCCACAAGCGGTTTTTCTATGGCGGCCCATTCAATGGTTCCAGAAACCGGGTTCTTGAACACATCCGCAAGGAGTCTTTTTCTGCTTGCTGTTCATGCTAGCAAATGTAGTGACGCTTGCAGATCATGCAAGCGCAAACTCAACTTCGTGAATTGGATCGAGCTGAGCACGCAGAAAAGTCCTACGCTCACGTGCGGCTGTCAGGGCCGGAGCCTAGCACGGCTTCGTCATTGCCCGACCAGCGCACCAGCCGCTTACCGGCGGCCTCGCAGAAGGCCAGCCCGAAACGGAAACCAGGAACCGCGCCCACCTGCGCTTCGTGGCGGTCCTCCACGGTCCTGTTGACTGCTTCTCGAAGAACCTTTCGTGGCGCTTGAGCCTATCTCCGGCGAGATCTTCGGCGCTGGTTTCGCGAGATCCACGACGAGTTGGGCATGATCATCCTGTTTGCACTTCACGATCAGGAGCAAGCGCCGGACCGAAGTCTGCCGCGCGCCGAGGTTGGAAGGCTGACGATTAAGCTGGCACCTGCCTGAAACAACATGGGATGGATGGATATTCGGTTTGCGCAGATAACTGGATTTATGAGTTAAATTTCATTCAAAGCTCTGGCATAAGCGGCATACCGACTCCGGTTTCGCTGAATTGCAAGATAGAGAATGATGGCTGACGCTTCACAGGTCGAATTCAGGGTGCCGCTCAAGGCTGCGCTGGAAGATTATGCCGACCGTGCTGTCGTTCTAACGGTCAAGGATCCAGGGCACCGTTTGGGTCTGCGCCCGCGCTTGGCGTTGCATCGCAAGGGCAGAGTACCAGCTTCGGTTTTCCGCTCTTTCCTGGTGAACAGCAAAGGCCGCGGACGGTTTTATGGATGGCTGCCGGTGCAATTCGAAGGCGCAACGCTTTTCGCCGATGACGCAACAGCGGAAATATCGGCGGACGTTACCCCGGAAATAAACGTGCGGCGGCTGTCGCTGCTCGAAATCGGGACTATCCTGGTTCTGCAACGACCCTTGTTCATTCTTCGTATTCTTCGTCTTCTCATGGCGCGCAACGTGAAAGGCGCCACGTTTCGCTTTGCCAGGCAAGTCGACGCTTTGTCGGCGCCGAGCTACGACGAATGGATCGACGCCCAGCAGGCGGCGGAGCGCGCGGAGGTCTCTGACGCTCCACAAAATTGGCCAACAGACCCTTTCGTTTTTGTTTCCATCGGGCGCGGCATTGAGCAGGCCGTTGCCGAAACACGCGCTTCACTGGCCACACAGACCTGGCGCGACTACGCCGAGATGCCTGCCAGTGAAGTCGCAGGTATGAAAGACGGGAACGCAGCCCGACCGCAACTATGGATGCGGCTTCCCGCGGGCATGCGCCTAGCGCCGCGCGCTTTAGAGAGGCTTGCGCGCCCCTTCGCTTTCTCGTCTTCGGTGGCCGCGGTCTACAGCGACGAAGATCGTGTCAATAAGCGTGGTCGCCGGATCGATCCCTTCTTCAAGCCGGCCTGGAACCCGCCCCTTGCTCAATCCGGTTGGCTGCCATTGGACGGCGCCCTTGTCCGCCTGGCCGACCTACCGGAGGGCTTGGACCTCGAGAATCTGCCGATGGGCGAGGTGATCGCCAAAGCTACAAAGGGCCGCCGTAGTGCGGTCCTTCATGTGCCGCGGGTGCTCTTGCACAGAGCCACTCCATATCAGCGAATGATGGGACCTGTTCGACTTAAAGCGGACGCAGCTGAGGCGCCCAAGGTGAGCGTCATCATCCCGACGCGCGATCGGGCGGATCTGCTTGAAGCGTGCTTAAAGGGGCTTTTTGAACGCACCGATGGCGTTGATCTGGATGTTATTGTCATCGACAATGACAGCAGCGATCCCGCAGCTCTGGTTCTTATGGACAGTTATGAAAAGGCTGGACGTATCCGTCGTCTGCGGCTGCCAGGTGGGTTCAATTTTTCACGGGCCTGCAATCTTGGTGTCGAAGCATCGCACCATGAACTCATCCTTTTGCTCAACAATGACGTCGAACCATTGCAGCCGGGATGGCTCTCGAATCTTGCTCGGGAGTTGGATGATCCGGATGTTGGCGCTGCGGGCAGCCTACTGTTTTTCCCTGATGGTTACGTGCAACACGGCGGTGTGACGCTCGGCGCCGGCACCGTTGCACGGCACAGCTTTCATTTCCTGCATCCGCAATCGGGGGAGGACAATGGCCTCTTGCGGGAGCGCAGGGAGGTGTCGGCGGTTACTGCAGCGTGTCTCCTGACACGCAAGAGCCTTTGGGCGCAAATTGGCGGCATGGATGAGAGCAATTTAACGGTTGCGTTCAACGATGTGGACTACTGCGTCAAAGTGCGACAAGCAGGGCTCAAGATTGTCTGGACACCAGATAGTGCAATGCTACATAGGGAGTCGGTCTCCCGAGGAGCAGACAACACACCTGAAAAGCTGTATCGCTTCGTGCGCGAGGAACAGACTGTGTATCAGCGGTGGGGCGATATTTTGCGGAATGATCCGTTTCACAACCCGAACCTCTCCCTGATCGCGGAGGATTTTGTTCTTGAGGCTCGCCCGCGCGATCCATCTCCGAGGTCATCAGGATGATCAACCTCGGAGAAAGCCTTGCCCTTTGGATCGAGCGCAAGTTGCCGCGACCCCAACTGAGGCTCGGAGCGACCGGTCGCCCACGGCGCCCTGTCAAACGAATCATTGTCTTCGGGCGCATGCCGAACCCGACGTTTGACTATTATTTCGCCGCGCGGCTCAAGGCGCCCGGCATGCCTCCTTGGCAGGCCGTCGACATCAGGCATGGCAATCTTGCCGATCTTGATTCCGAGGGGGCATTTATTATCGTTTGTCGTTATACATCGGCGAAGGTTTTGACGTGGCTTGAATACAATGCTGACCGCCTTTCAGGCGCAGGCCTTTTTGTCGATGACGATATCCCGGCAGTGGTCACAGGCCGAGATGCGAGCCTTCGGTATCGCTTGATTCTATGTTTTCGAGCGCTGTGGCCGCTGCGCCGCCTTAGTCGCCATCTCGATATTGTCTGGGCCTCGACACCGCATTTGGCTTCAACATTGCAGTTGGAGGACGTTCAGGTGCTGCCTCCAGCGCCTCCTGAAACACTATGGAAGCCGCGACGGGATGAATCGGATGTCGTTGCAAATGCAGTATCAGACCAGGTTTTGATTGCTTACCACGCAACTGGCGTTCACCTCGAAGAACACCACTTTCTGCGTCCGATCATTGAGGATGTCTTAGCGCAACGGCCCCAGGTAAGATTCGAAGTTTTTGCAGATGGCCGGTCTAAGCTTGTTTGGCGAGACCTCAAAAGGGTAACAATAAGAAGGCCGCTACCTTGGAAAGATTACCTCAACGACGCTGATAGGCGCAGAATTGATATAATGCTTGTCCCGCTTGCGCCGTCGCGAGTGAACGACAGCCGTGCGCCGACAAAACGGATCGACGTGACTAGGTACGGCGCTGCCGGGCTGTTTTCAGAGGGATTTGCCTTTGGCCAGGACGACCAGAGCGCTGAGATGCGACTCCCTTACGAGCAAACAACATGGCAGACCTCGATCTTGACTTTGGTTGACGATCGAACGGCAAGAACGGCGGCCGCCTCCGCTACCTTAGGACTGGTGGTGCGGGCGGGGTCTGAAAGTGGAATGGGGCTGTCCACCTTAAGCGCAAACTGCGCGACTGGCCTTGAAGTTTGAAAAGATGTCAGCGACTACGTGCGATCAGGCTGATTTTCAGCGGTTTCCATTTTTCGAATGAACACACAAGGAGATGATATCAGTGTTTTCTTCCGCCGTAACCCGACAGTTGTTACGCGCTCTTCGGCCGAGTAAGTCCAAAAAAAGTCAGCTTGAAAGACAGGTTGATCATCTCAAGCGTTTCGTGGACTACCGTCCTTCTGGCGGGAAGCCCCCGGTAGCGCGCACGAGTCTATCCCGGCTTCACATCACGTGGGTCATACCCGATTTCATGCCGGGAGCCGGCGGACACATGACGATTTTTCGAATTGCGAGCTTTCTTGAGCGTTTTGGACACGATGTGAGTTTTCTCGTGCAGAACCCGAGCGTGCATAAGACGGCGGATGCGGCGTTTGCGACGATCAACAAGCATTTTCAACCGTTCTCCGGATCCATCCAATTATTCGATGGCTTCACGCCTGACGCGGAAGGGGATGCATTGATCGCAACGGACCGCTTCACATGCTATCCGGTTAACGCGATGGAAAAATTCTCTCGCAAATTCTATTTCGTGCAGGATTACGAATCTGCTTTTTATCCTGCTGGAACTGAGGCATTGCTAACAGAAGCCACCTACAGATTTGATTTCGATTGTTTGTGTGCCGGAGATTGGTTGCACAAACGTATGTCCGAGCAGTTTGGTCGCTGGTCGATGTCGTGGCCACTCGCGTACGACTCGTCTGTGTACAATGCGGGGTCCTGTAACCGGCCCCGTCAGGGAAACAAAATCGCGCTTTATGCACGCTACGTGACGCCTCGCCGAGCGGTCGAACTGGCTTTCATGGCACTCGAAATCTTGCAGGAGCGGCAGATCGATTTTGATGTTGACTTTTACGGTTGGAAGATTGGAAAGCTCAACGTTGGCTATCCTTATCGCGATCTCGGTATCTTGAAGGCTGAACAACTGGCGGAGCTTTATCAAGAAGCTGCGATCGGTTTGGTTTTTTCCGCCACTAACCACTCTCTCGCAAACAAAGAGATGATGGCCTGTGGCCTGCCGGTCATTGATTTGGATCTCGACACAGTGCGGTCAATCTTTCCTGACAACACCATGGCGTTCGCGGAGCCAACGCCCAAAGGTATTGCGGACTGCTTGGAGCGCTTACTTAAAGATTCGGACGAGCGTGAACGTCTGCGTTCCGCGGGCCTTGCGTATGTCAGTGATCTCTCTTGGGAAAAATCGGCCCGGCTCGTTGAACAAGCTATTCAGGAACGAGTTTATTATGCGTGGCAGCAAGAGTCTAGGTAATGGCGAAGCATCATTGTGCCGTTGTAGTACCAACCAAAAACGCGATTTCCGTCTTGCCAAAAGTCATGAGCAAAGTCTTGGCTCAACGAACGCCCTGGACATATGAGATCATTGCAATCGATTCGGGCTCAACGGATGGTAGCAGGGAATACTTGCGCAGACTGGACCGTGTGAGATTGATCGAAATCGCACCGCAGGATTTCGGCCACGGCAAGACTAGAAACCTTGGAATTGCCGCCGCCGATGCGGAATTCGTCGCGTTTGTTACCCATGATGCAGAACCGATTGACGAGTACTGGCTGGCTAACTTGGTCTCGGTCGCCGAGCAGGATACGCGGATTGCCGGCGTTTTCGGCCGGCATGTCGCCTATGATGCAGCCTCACCGTTCACCAAGCGTGACATTGATCAGCATTTTGAGGGGTTTCTCGCGCATCCCCTCATCGTCAGCAGAGATTTGGACGAGGCTCGGTACCAATCCGATGTTGGCTGGCGTCAAATGTTGCACTTCTACTCTGACAACAATTCCTTAATGCGAAAATCAGTCTGGAAAAATTTCCCTTACCCGGAAGTCGAATTTGCTGAGGACCAGTTGTGGGCCAAGCGTATCATCGAAGCCGGATATTGGAAAGCCTATGCGCCAGAGGCTGCTGTCTATCATTCGCACGACTATACCTTTATCGAACAGTTGCGGCGTGCTTTTGATGAGTCGCGCAATTTCGACAAGTATTTTGGATACAGCCTTGGACCAAATCCATTCCTTGCTACCGCGGCGATGGCGAGGTTTACGATCCAAGCCTTTCGACAAAATGTCGACAAACGTTACGGCGATACCACGTTCAGGGATCGCGTTCAAAGAGCGGCCCAACGTGTGGCACTAGTTTCTGGACACTGCCTAGGGGCTAACCACCAAAAGCTTCCTCAATTTGTGACACAGCGCTTATCGCTTGATCATAAGTTGTTTAAGGCCTAACGAGCTTGTTTGGTGAATTCGGATAAAAGTATGATTCCGCCATTGTTGCGAGCTACGAAAGATATATGGCTAATTTTGATGAGCTGGTGGCAAAAGCGGCTTCCTCAGCGTGATATGACGCAAGAAGATGAAGTGTTTCTGAAAGAAAACGTGAATTTCTCTTTCATGGCGGATGCAAATAACATCCGAATTATGTCACGTTTCACGGCAAAAAGTAGAGAAGAGTTCGCACTTAAAACTAAATCGCTTGTTCTCTATACGCCGGAGGAAGCGGGACAGGTCAAAAAGCTCGAGGAGGAGGCGGCTCTGCGCGCGGCGCCTCGAGGCTATGAGCTTAAACACCTCAACGGTATCAACGTGGGATGCGGAGATAGGCGGATCAGCGAATATCTCACGCCAGTTGATATCATGCGCGAAATTCAGGATGCAAGTGGAGCACATCATGCGTTCCTGAAGGACGCTGTCTTAGCTAACCCTGAGAACTTGCCCTTCAAAACGGGAAGTCTAGATTATATTGTAGCGCTCCATATGCTTGAACACGTTTCCAGTCCGATGGAAATTCTAATTTACTGGGGCAGTCTTTTGAAGCCTGGAGGCGGGATCGGGCTCATTCTTCCAAACGATAAATATACTTGGAACGCCACAGGTGATCATAGTCAGTTCGGGCATAAGTGGAACACGAGCGCCGAAATATTTAGCAGGCTATATAATATGCATCTCAAGGAGCACTTTGAGTTGGAGAGCCTGAACACGCTACCTCATAAAATAAGTTTTGACGTGGTGTTGAGGAAGCCAGGCGCTTTTCGACCTTTTGTTATTTCGAATGCGACAAGTATGCATTCTGGTGCGGAACTCGCTCAAATGGGCGCTATGGTAAGTGAGTTTAATCAATTGTGAGCGTCGCCTCGTTTGAGCTGGTTAGACCGAGTCAGGGGCGCCGCCGGATCGGCATCGCGCACTTGCAATGCCGCGAAGACTGAGGATGAAGCTCCCAAATGTATTTTAACGTCTTTTCTGACACCGGCACAGAAATACAGGGGTACCTCATTCCAGACGGGTTCTCCGCCAGACCTCGAATTGCGGTCACTTGTAACGAGCAGATGCTCGGCCCATTCGAGTGTGATGTCTTTCTGCCGGGTCCATATATGCACAAGCATCACGCAACTGGAATTGTCGGCTTTCACCTTTGTGACGACAATGTACCGGGACTAAACAGCGCTTCGGATATTGAGATCTCTGACGCGGAAACGGGCTTGGTTTTTTATCGCCGGTTTGATCCTGAACGACACATAAAGCGCCGAACCTTTCGGCTTGAAACCCAGTTTGTGCCACATCGTGAATTGGACAGGAGTTTGCAGCCTCATTTCCAGTTCTATGCCGATGGTGTTGAGCGCTATGGTAGTGAGACGGTTCGTCAGATGCTCGAGATCGTCAATCAGCCTTCAACTTACGTCAGCGGGCGGGTGATGTTGAAGAACGTACAGCGATATTTCACTGACGATACATTCCGAATTACTTCATTGCGCGATCCATTCTATGAACTTGCGATAAGACTTTTATCGATTGCGACGTTCAAGAAGAGACGCCTGTCTTTTATGTCCGAGCGCGATGTGATCCTGTTCGAACCCGCCATGCTGTACTTCGCAGACACGAACTTCTCCGATGCTGACGAAGTCAAAGGCAAAATCAAAGCTGCACCGAGAGACATTCTGTCTCTTTTTGAGTCACCCTTCACCCATCAGCTTGTAGCCTCCAGTCCGACCGACAAAGTCTCTCGCGATGGTGTATCGAGCGCGCTCGATGCGCTTTCTCAGTTCACGGTCTTCGGCTCGAACGAAATCGATTCATCATTAGCAACAGATATTGGAGAGTTTCTCGGCCTCAGCAACAGCGCTATATCCTTTGCCCCAGTAAGGTCACCGTTCCTGGAGCTCTCAGATGTCCTTCGGAGTATCAGCGTGTTGGAGCACGTCTTAGAGAATGATCTCATTCTTTTTTATTTTATAAGAAAGGCCGAACAGCGTGCGGGCCAAGTTCTCAACTAAGCCTCTCGATGGTATGGCTAGATACCATCTGGGAGGTTCGACGGAAGACGCAATCTCGATAAGTATGTTGTCGACACCTACCATCAGGATTTTAGGGGTGTTACAAAGCTCGACTCTGTTGGACCGCGCGCCGCCGGTAGGGGATTAGCCTCAATCCGATGCATCTTCATTTCCCAAGTGCGTCGGTTGTCGCAGACAATGAACGCGATCAGAGGGCTCCGAAATGTCTTGCCGCGCTCAACGCCACTATTGGAACGAAAAATGAACCTAGAAATTGGTTATAAAATTCGTGCTGCTGTTCAGCCCATGTGGAAGTCCGGTGCGGCAATAGACTCAGCAGAGCACGGCAAGATAACGCGTTTTCTCGCCAGCGTTATCAGTAAGAAGAACGGCTTTATCGCGTTTGTGCTGGTGCCTAGTCTGGCGATAGCAATCTATTATTTCTTAGTAGCAAGTGATCAGTTTATCTCAGAAACTAGAATGGTTGTTCGTACAATTGGCGTGAGCGAACGTTTTGACACATCGGAAAAAAGAGATGGGCGGTCTATTATCGGTGGCGATTCTCTCACGCAGGATTCCTACATTGTCTCAAATTATCTGAGCTCGCCTCAAATCGTGAAGAAGCTCGATGCCGAAATTGGATTGCGGAATCTTTACACAAAATCCGAAATTGATGTCCTGTCGCGTCTGTCAGCGGATGCTTCTTACGAGGATCTGCACAAATATTGGTTGCAGCATATCGGGACATATGTCGACGGACCGTCCGGTATTATAGTCTTCACGGTTCGCGCGTTCTCGCCTGAAGACTCTGTCACAATTTCGAAGGCTGCTTTGACGGCGGCAGATGAAATGATTAGTCGGATCTCCGACAAGGCGAAGCAGGATCTCGTGGAGCGCGGGCAGCATGATGTCTTGTTGAGTTTGGAGGAGTATCGGAGAGCGTTGGATGACTTGCGTAAGTATCAAAACGAAACCGGTATTCTCGATCCAATATCGTCGGCGAAAATGTTAAGCACCATCGTCGGGAAACTTACCGAGCAAAAACTTGAACTAATGGTTAATTTGAAGTCATTGGAAGCGGCTGACGCAGATAAGACGGCACGCGGTCGCCAGTTGCGCCGTTCAATCGAGGCGCTGGACGAACAGATACAACTTCGCCAGAACAGCCTAGCTGGCAACTCGAAGACGGACACACAGTTGTCAAACCATCTCACTGAGTTTTCCCGCCTCGAAACGCGCCGGATTGTGGCCGAGGCGCTGTACGAGGCGACAGTCAGAAACCTTGATACTGCGAAGTCGACGGCGCTGAAGCGGACGACATTCATTTCAATTTTTTCAGACTCTCATGTACCCGAAGAATCCAGGTATCCTGATCGGCTTTCCCAATGGCTTATCCTAAGCGGTGGCCTCTTCACACTATGGATGACGGTCACGCTGATCTGGATGTCTATCGAAGACCATAGGATCTAGAGATGATCACGCTTGAGAATGTAACGAAATACTACAAGACGGCGGCGCATCGTCGTTATATTCTACGCGATCAATCCATGCGTTTCGACGCTGGACGCTCTTATGGCCTGTTGGGAGTCAACGGGGCGGGAAAATCGACCACGATGCGTCTTATTTCGGGCGCAGAACTCCCAAACAAAGGTCGCGTCCGCAGGCAAGTGCGTGTTTCTTGGCCGCTGGGTTTTGCCAATGGGCTCAACACCCAGTTGAGTGGGAAAGAGAACTTGAAGTTTGTCGCGCGCGCATATGGCGAGGACTTTCATCGTGTCCTACGGTTCGTCGCAGAATTTGCGGAAATAGGCAGTTACTTGAATGAGCCACTGCGAACATATTCATCTGGGATGGCGGCGCGGTTCGCCTTCGGCCTGTCCATGGCAATTGAGTTCGATTGCTATCTTGTTGACGAGATCACGGCCGTCGGAGATTCGAATTTTCAACGCCGTTGTCGAGAAGCCTTTAAGGCCCGGCGCGAAAGTTCGGATGTCATCATGATATCCCATGATATGGATACAATTAAAAGTTATTGTGATGTCGCGATCGTTCTGATCGACGGCCATATGGTGCAATTCGACAATGTGGAAGAAGGCATCGCAACGTATATGCGCCTGAATCGCTAAACGAGGAAAAGAGGACGTGGCGCAGAAGTTGGAAACAGATGACAACAAGGTAATGCAAGCAGAGGTCCGTTCTGCTCCTGACCGAAGTCAGAGGATGGCGGCCGCGTTGAGTTCGTACGCGCGCGCCTTGACATTTGAGAACAGAAGCCGTCGCAACTTATACCGCCTCGCCGGTCTAGCACCTCGAACTCGAGACCGGGTTTTCGCAACGCTAATGATGATCATTGTAGGTGTTACCTTCGTTCTTCCGATGATCGGAAGTATTTTCTACTACGTTTTTTGGGCAACTCCCGGTTATGTATCGGAAGTTCGGTTCATAGTAAGATCATCGGTGCCGCTATTGTCGCGTGACCGATACTCCAGCGATGCAGTGGAACCTAAAGCTAAGATTGTGCAGGACACTGCTGTATTGCTAAACTATCTCGCTAGTCCGGCGATCATCCAAGATCTTCGGGCAGAACTTGATATGCATACAGTATACGGTCGTGGAGATATTGATGTCTTCTCTCGTTTGGCAACTGATGCTACGCGGGACGAGATTTTGGAGTACTGGAAAAAGCGTTCCGCCGCGCACGTAAGTCCGAAAAGCGGCATTGTGGAGCTGAAGATTACAGCGTTTACGCCTGAAGACGCCCACAACCTTGCGGAACTCGTGCTGAAATTGGCTGAGAGACGAGTTAACCAATTGAGTTCAGGAATGTGGGGCGGGTTGTTAGCTACTACGCAGCGTGATGTGGATAACGCGACAAACGAGGTGAGCGATCTACGCGGAAGGCTCAGAGACACTCAAAATCAGACGGGTGTATTCGACATAGAACTGTCGGCTGAGACTATTATCTCGGTTCTGACCAACGTTGAGGCAAGTATAGCGGAAGTGAAGAGCCGACGGCTGGCTTTAAGTCAAACCGTTGGCCCAGGCTCACCACAACTATCGGACCTCGACCGCCGGCTCATGGGCCTGGAGGAGCAGGCAAGGGAGTTGCGCTCAAGGACAGCAGGCGCATCGCGTGACGGTGGTGAAAACCTCGCTGACTTCTCAAGTGTGTTTGACAAGCTTAAGCTCGATCTGCAAATGGCGGAGAGCAAGCTGAAGCTGGCAATTGAAGACCTTGAAAAAGTGAAATTAGTTAGCACTCTGCAACTCGTCTATGTCGATAGTTTTACAGAGCCAACATTACCTGACAATAGTTCCTATCCGAACGTGCCTGTAGCGATATTCTTAAAACTTCTGATGTTTGCTGCTGTTTGCGGCGTCTCGAGTGGAGCTGTGCTTGTTCTACGGAAGAAATTGGACTGACCGTTCGGCGCAGACTTCAACCGGTGCTCGAACTATACGACAGTGCTGGACGGTATTGGGTTATTTAACTGCCCAACGCTTCTGTTGCGTTGAATAGGTTCAATGAACCGATAGCGCTCTTGGCAGATGGCTCGCGACATTTACCGATAAACGCCCAGAATGAAACGTCCTCTCACTCGGGTGGAAAATGGAACACTCTAATGGAATGTTAGGAGATAAAGTGCCGAGGGAACCGCGCAATGAAAGCATTAGCGTCCGGGGTGCCATGACGAGGCAGCTTAATGTCATGCACGCGGTAATTCTCCGAGATATCAGGAGCCGTTATTTCAATCACGGGCTTGGTTTTATTTTAGTTCCACTTTTTCCGGTAGCTCATATGGGTCTATTGTTGGCTATCTATAGTGTTATGGATCGCCAAGCGGTATTTGGTGATGATCTTATCCTTTTTTTTGCCACTGGCTTGATTCCTGTGCTCACGTTTAATTATATTTCGCGGTTCATGTCAGTCTCGGTATTGGCTAACAAGGGGATGCTAGCATTTCCGGCTGTTCATTTGCTGGATATTGTCTTGGCGAGGTCCGCGCTTGAGCTCACGGGCATCGTGATATCAATTCTTCTTGTATTTGCAATTCTGGTCACCGCTGGCTCGAATCCGGTCCCGAGATCCTCTGAAGATGCTGCGCTGGCGATCCTGTGCGTAGCATTGTTGTCAATTGGCGTCGGGATTGTCATCAGCGTAATCTCGGCGATTTTTCCGTTTGCTTCGTTAGCGTACGCGCTCTTCACCGCGGTTATTTATCTTAGCTCGGGCGCGCCTTTTTACCTACAGTCGTTCCCAGAAATAGTTGTTTACTATTGTTCATTTAATCCTACATTCCATGCTGTCGAATGGGTTCGCTCGGCGTATTACTTAGGGTATCCAACTCAATATTTGGATAAAACATATCTTGTTGGTTGGGCCGTTGGGAGCTTGGCGACAGGGCTGTTGATGGAACGTGCCTTGAGGCCGCAGATCCTTAATTCCTGATTGCATGGCATGTGTAATGTAACCATGCGGTCAGTACCGCCGCAGGATGCGTTCTCTGATCAGTGCTGCGTAAGACCGTATGTCCGTCTTCGTGCCTGAGGTGGCTCGCCCTACACTGGTCTTCCGAGGGTTACTCGGAGGCTCTGACTCATATGTGGAACGGCCCGGTTAGCAAGGTGTTTTGTAAGCATTGCGAGCGCCCCGTATGCGGCGTCTCCACCCCATTGATTTTGCGGTTGCAGCGGTCAGGTCGTAACCGGCCGATTGTTACCGCGGAGATTTCGCCTTGACGCGAGCGATGAGTTCTTCGTCGTCTACAAAGCTGTCGAGGAAGTCGTTCCATTCCTGAGGTGAGCGGCGAGCGTAGGAGAGCATCTGTTCCAATTCCTCCATGCCGTCGTCTGTCAGTGCGGTGACGGATTCGTCCTCCCCGTTATAGACGCTGATGATGCTGCCGTAGGGTAAGCGCCCGATTGGCACCGCCTGCCGGATAGCGCCTTGATGGCCTAAGACACGTGTTTAGCGACGTCGTTTGCGACGTGTCTTAGGCGAGGGTATGGGATGCGTGTCGAAATTCTTGGTCAGGAACGGCGGCGGCGTTGGGGTGACGAGGAGAA
>NZ_LMDX01000053.1:239282-249145 GCF_001425225.1 Ensifer sp. Root127 | reverse complement strand
TGGCATCGATGGTGCCGGTCTGCGTCACCAAGGAATTGAGGCAACGGACACGGAAAAGCCCGGCCATCAGCTCGTAGGCGCTGGTTCCGTCATTGGCGTTTTTCAGGAGRATTTCGCAAACCGTATCCCCGACATTGTARATCTTGCCGTCATCGATGCGGCGTAGCCGGATGAGGTGCTTGGTAAAATCGGCCTTGCCTTCGATGCGGCTGCGCGACTGCTTGGCGCCGACCGGCATGAAGCCTTCGTTCATAAGGCCGCGCAATACCTCGATGGTCGGGATGGGTTCGAAACGTTCGGACCGGCTCTCATGGGCGGTCACGGCAAAGATTGACGGYGCGATRTGGCGCATYTCRGTTTCGGTCAGGGYRCGGCCRGTGTCGAAGCGGGCGGTTCGGGCGTAGATGCTCATTGTCTGTCTCCTGTTTTCCCGTTTCCCGAAGGGAGGCCCCCTTTCGGGCGAAGCCTCCCCGGTCTTTCCGGGGGAATGGCCTCTGACATTCCCCCGGACAGAGGGGGGTGGGCTTGAGCCCGCCCCACGGCGGGGAGCGAGACTGTCAAGCGGGGTGGCGCGGAAGGTGGCGCATCTTCTCGGGTCCGCCCTCGGCGGACTGGCGCGGAAGATGCAACGGCTTCACGGGCCGCTTGACCGGCTCGGGCACCGCTGTCATGGGGCGAAAACAAAGATGTGGCCCGGAACGGGCTTCCTATACGGGCGCGAAGCACCCGACTGGACAAGCGATCGTTACCGCAATCGGCGGAGACAGCCGAAGGCAGGCTTCGTGCCGGCGGCATCGGGCGCGGCCGACCGGAACGGGCGGTGGCTCAGAGGGACAAGTCGCCCAAGAGTTTTATTGATGGTTGTGAGCCCTGCTCTCCGAAAGCGGGTTGAAGATGCTGCGCGATGACGTCGATGGTGTAAACCTGTTCACCGTCCCGCTCGTAGCTGGCATTCGAGATCCGGGAGCGACATAGACGAGACCTGTTCCTTGATCCACTCGGCCTGCTTATTGTCGAGGATCGTAACCTGGAATCAGGCGGTCGCCGACTTGCTGTCGCCAGGTGGCAACCCATTCCCGATTGGTGGCAAATGTTCACTTACAAGACCTGGCCGAGAAGGGTGTGGCGGTTGACACATCGCATGGATTAAACCTTCCTTACCCGCTCGAATCCGTTTACTTGTGCAAGCCGAACCAATGCCGCTCGGTTTTGCCAGAAGTATCATTCTTGATGTCGAAGAAGTAGGGCACTGACCGGAGAGGCCGAGAAATGGAGACCGATTGTATGCAGCGCCGCTGCCGATCAGAGTTGTAAAGACCGTGCGCATTGCCTTGGCAAATATTGACTGCCTTGACGCACAGGTCGCCCTTCCCGGGGAAGCCGTCGCCGTCCCTTCTGCTCCTCACCTGATAGCCTTCCGGGCATTCCGCATATCTCTCGTAGCCTGGCGATCCCGTCCCTCCTTCGGGGCAGGTCGGCCAATTGAATCCCGGCTTCTTCATCGCGGAGATGAGGCGAGCCATCGGCGGATGGCAGGCGGGAACACCGCGCCAAGAGGGGTGGGAAGACGACGCGCACAGCAAGACTTCGCAACCCCATTCGCTCCCAGAAGCGGGGGTGGGAAGCGCGGCGGTCGTCAGAAACACTGCGACGAGTACGGTTACAGACTTACCTTTGGCAAACATCGGCCGATATCTCATTCAAACCTAGCAACGAGTAAATTATAGTTTATCGAATGGCGACGAGCAAGCGTAAGAAGCCCGACACGGACCTTGGGACGATGATCCTGCGAAACATGGCGATGGTCATGGAGCGCGAGCGGGAAAAGCGCGGGCTGGCTAAAAAAGATATGGCTCGTCTCTGTGAGATTACCAATCCTTACTATTTTGGAATCCTCAATGGGACAGCCAACCCTTCCTTGCAGGTCATTACGCGGATAAGCACGAATCTGAAGGTTCCTCTGCAAGAGTTAATGATGGGCGTGAAATCCAGCGACAGCTGAACTTTGATTGGCCAACGTTGTATCGTTCAGGTCACGGAGTCATTGCACGAATTATAAATTATAGTTTATCATCGTCCCACGTTTTCGCTTCGAACTATGCGTTCGGACCAAAGGGGGATGAGACAATCCTGAAGAAACCGTTGGCTGCGGCACTGCTCCTTGCGGCGACCACCGCAAGTGCGGGGGACAATCCGATGTGGCGTAGCGGCCTCACCTGGACCTGCGCTTTCACCTCAGTCATTCGGTGCGAGCGGCTGATCGATTGCAAGTCGAGCGGGGAGATCGGCGAAATCGCGGTAGACTATAGCGAGAACCGACTGATCGATGAGGCGGGAAACGACCATCCGATCAAGCGCCACTACGTCCAGACCGTCGCCGGCAGTCCGATCGGCAGTGAGGTGAAAATCGAACTCGCGACAAACGAAGTGGTTTGGCTTTCACCTGTCGATGAGGCTGGAACATTTTCCGACAGCTGGATCGGCGTGATGCTATCGCCCAAGGCGGGCGTGATCGTGCAGGAGCTTCGACCGTTGATTTGCGGACCTAAGAAATAGGTCGGAACTCGATCCACTGGCCCGGCTGCGCGAGGTTTTGCTTTGTGGCCGTCTTCCTGCTTGCTGAGGCAAGTTACGATGGCGACATGTGGCGAGACATGCTCGAGGAGGCATACCGGCGCGGATGGAGCACATAATGTTCGAGAGAGCATCTGTGAATTAGCTAAGCCTTGTGCACGGCAACCCGCGTCCTAACATATTGTGCAGGAGGAAACGCCATGCCGAAAATCCCCGCGCCGAAGCATTCGAAATGCCATCCCGATCGCAGCCTTCACTGCCAGGAAGCGCTTGAGGCTGAATTCCAATATTTGGCCGCAAAAGCCGAGGCCGCCGGTTGGTCACGAAATGAAGTCGCCGAGGCTTTGATCGAGTTGGCGGACAACAATTACCTGACAATGAATGCGGAAACGGAAATGTTTGACCTCGGCGCCGGCGTCGTGCTGCTCGCACCGAAACATCACTGACGCCCTCCCTAAAACTGGTCGTTGACTCTCTGCGCCTATGAGAACATTTGTAGAACAAACATACTCAGAAGGCATTGAGCATGAGCGACGAAGTTGGCGCTACCAAGAGAGCGGAAAGCGGCCTGTTCGAGCACCTGTGCGAACATCCAGGCTGCAGGAAGTGGGGCGCGTTCGGCTATGCCCACGGACGGGCGGCGCCAAACTGGTATTGCTTCGAACACCGGATTGAATGGCCACCGGCCAAGAAGTCCTGACCCACTGGCGCTGGCGGGCCCTTTCACGACATGCGGCTTGTCAAAACCTCGATCGAGGAAGAAAGCGCATGTCTAGGAAACAGCCGGTCATTATAGATACGCTCGGAAAACTGCTGGATGACGGCTATCAGTTTAATCTCTGGTGCTTGGATTGCAGCCGCGGCGGAATCAGCCCGATAGAGCCGTTCGTGAAGAAGCTCGGGCGCGATCATCCGATCTATGTCAGAGGCCACGCCAAGTGCGCCAAGTGCGGCCGCAAGAATGTCGAGGTGCGGATACAGGCGCCGGCTGGTGGCGTGCGCCCGGTTCAGGGATGACGCCGGTCGGCGCCAGAGATAATCGCCGTGGCGCTACTCGGCGCCAAGCATCGAGGGGTGAACTCCGCCACCGCTCGAAAGCGCCTGTCTACCCACAGATCTGCGAGTTGTGACGCCAAGTGGTCTTGTTCCATATAGGCCCGTGTTTCAGAAGCGGAGTGCGTATACATGGCCAAGATGAACGAAACCTCGATGGCGCTTTCCCTGCAAATTGGTGAGCGTCTCAGAACAATCCGTCAAATGCGGGGGCTTTCCCAGGAGAAGGTGGCGGCGGCGCTTGGCATAACGTTCCAGCAGATCCAGAAATATGAGCGCGGGGCGAACCGCCTTTCCGTTCCAACCTTGATTCAAATCTGCGAAGTCCTGAACGCCCACCCGATGGAAATCATCGGTGACTTTTCAATGGACGACAAGGCCGAGAGACCGAACGTGCTTGTCCAGCGGCTTGCTATTGCGGAAAGCAAACTCTCTCGGATGCAGAAAATTTTGGCCGAGCGGGATTGATGCGGGAACCTTTTTCCGGACACTCTGTTTAAGTTGTTCCCCGAACCTTGATTAGGCCCCTCTTCCCCGGGGCCTATTTTTTGAGCTCAAACACGTCGGGATTATCGGCTCGCTCGTGAATCGCGCGTCTAACTATCTCCCAGCCAGCCTTGGCTCTCGAAGATTTTGCGGTAGATCTCCCTCACGACATCCTGCTTTCTCAGGTTGTAGTCAGGCGCGGTTGTAGCCCCGTTTTTTGCCAGCAGCTTTGCATCGGCATAACGTTGCTTGTCCGCTGGCCGCTCGCGCAACCAATCTCGGAACAGAATATGCCGCGCGTGCTCTGGAGATCCCGGCCCAAAAACATGCAGGTTGATGCGCGGATTGTCATGGCGCAGCATGCGATGCTGATACCATGAGCGCTCTCTTACCGTTAGTTCATAGCCAAGTGCTTCAAGGGCCGGGACGTATTGGTCCTCCCGTTCAGGATCGGCGACAATCAGATCAATGTCGATAACCGGCTTTGCGGGGAGCCCTGGCACCGCCGTCGAGCCAACGTGCTCGATGCTCAGCGCGATTTTCGGGGTAACCGCCTCAATCCGCGCCTTATGGACCTCATACGTCTCAACCCACAGCGGACTATAGTCCTCGACCTCAATCTCTTCGCGCTTCGGCTTCCCGTCAACCCATGGATTTTCATCAGGATCGCCCTCTGCGAAGGTGACGATTGAAGCTTCATCCGGCCAGTGTTCACTCTTCTTCATGACTGTCTTTTTGCTCCTACGACAATGGCTTTCTAACGGTCGCGGAGTAATGGGCAAGGCTTCCTCGAGTCAAAAAACTGTCAGCGAAACCATGAAAAGGGGCCATCTCGGCTTACTCGCTCGTCGACAGTCCCTGCGTGTCGAAACCACCGCGGTTTGGTTTAAATCCAGCAACGAGCCAAGAAGGCGTCGTCGACATTATGGCAGCGCTCATCCACAGGAACAATTTTCCGGGAACCGCGTTTTGTTCGCACCCCATGGACGGCAGGCACTCCCCCCGCACCCGCTGTCCCACTCTTCGGCCCCTGTACGCAGGGGCCTATTTTTTGAGCTCGAAGACATCGACGTTGTCCGCCAGCTCGCGCAGTCCCTTGAACGATGGATGCCGGAGCTTCCCGTCGCTGGTGAACTCCGTATAGGTGATCTCGGCGACAAATGCGGGCTCGCAGAACACGACGTTCTTGCGCTTCAGTGTGACCGGCGGCACTTTCGCCGGTATCGCTGCCAGTTGCTTGCGGAGGTCGCGGGCCATCTTGTCAGCAAAGCCTGTGCCGACGCCGCCGACATAGACCAGTTCGTCGCCTCGCCTTGCCGCCAGCAACAGCCGCGAAATCGCGCCGGTCACTTTCGTTGAAGGTTCGAACCCAACGACGATAAAGCCGTCGCTCTGGATGCATTTCAGTTTGAGCCAATCACCGAGCCGGCCGGAACGGTACGGCGCCCGCCTGTCCTTGGCGATAATACCTTCAAGGCCGAGCTTGCATGCATGCGCAAGGATAGCCGCACCCTCGCCCTCGATCTCTTCTGACAATCGAATAACCGTGCCGCCCTCGGCGATCGCATCTTCGAGCATCGTCCGACGCTCCCGCTGTTCCATGCCCCGCAGGTCGTGACCGTCAAAGTAGAGGAGATCGAAGGCGTAAAATAACGCCTCGCCGGCGACGCGCTTGCCGCCTCGGCCGCCGAGTGCCGCCTGCAGCATGCCAAAGTTCGAACGGCCTGCATCGTCTAGCACGACCGCCTCGCCGTCGAGGATCATGGCCTAGCGCCTTTGCCGCGGCCTCGATCGCAGGGAAGCGTTGGGTCCAGTCATGCCCGCCCCGGGCAATGATGCGTACGCCGCTCGGCTCGACATGCACGGCCAGGCGGTAGCCGATGGGGTGGACGCCCCCCGACGGCCTCGAATGTGACAATATGTGGAGGGTGTTCCTGCGAGGAGAATGGTTATGAACGAGATCGGCATCATCGGGTTAGACTTGGCAAACGAATTTCCAGTGTAATCCCCATCAACGGCGCATACTCGATGTCGGCTGGGATTAGGGCTATGGTGATTGCATCTCGATACGAGATTATACTCCCTGACGAGTTCGCAAAGATTGCGAGCGTCTTTCATGATCTGCTGGAAGAATTGAATCTGTCGCCAGGCAGCGAGCGAGCCGACACGCTTGCTGCAGACCTTATCCGTTTCTATCAAAGCGGGATTCACGATATCCAAGCGCTCAAACTTTTGATGAAGCCCTAGCTGGCCTCGCGAGTTTTTGGCGCAAAAAGCGGCCTTCCCTGCAGAGTTGCGGAACGGAAGGCCGCGAGAATTTGGCAATGATCTAATCTACGCGTTTAAACTAAGAATGGCGAGACGCTCGATTGGTTTAAACCTTTCCGATTATAATCAACACGATTCGCCGTATGTCTTCGGCGAAGCTGACACCGAGCGCCATCGCCGCAATGCCGGTCACGCCGAGCGCACCGATGCCCATCAACTTCTATCAAAGCGGATTCACGATATCCAAGCACTCAAAATTCTGATGAAGCCATAGCTGGCCTCGCGAGTTTTTGGCGCAAAAAAGCGGCCTTCCCTGTAGATTTCCGGAAGCCCGCCGCGTTGATGCGTCGGTTCATGGTGTTAAGCTCTTTTGCTTTCAGGGAAGTATGCGATAGTTGATAGGCGGGAAGGCACGGTCAGGAGAGACCGTTACGCACCTCTACAGGGCCACCGTCTGGACCGGTGATTGCTCGCCGGTTCGTGTAGCTGTCCCCTACTTCCTTGGCTGCCTGCTCCATCTTGTCGGCCATGCGCTGTAGAGCCACAGCCGAACTGCGCGGTGGCTGATGGCGATGGTGGCCGCGTGTCCTCAAGGAACGTCTTGCGGGTCTCCTCGAACAAAGCGCGCCACTTGGACGCAGGCCCGAGGCAGCTTTCTTGTTCGGGTCGTGGCTCTCGACGAGCTGTCGGCTCACATCGAGGCCGAAGTCCTTCTTGACTGCCGCGGCAACGACCGATGGGCTATCGAAGCAAGCCAGCGCCTGCACGATGTAGGTCTTGACCTCATCGGAGAGTTTTGGTTTGGCCATTGATCCGTCAAAGTCCCGTCAAAGGAGCGGCAATTGGAACGATACAGCGCCGATAGACTGAAACTGCAGCTTACTGGACGCGGGCAGCACCAGTGGGAGTGGCAGATCCTATTAGATGGCGGCAAGCCTATCCGATCGGGCCGCTTGGTCGGGGCTCGGATCCGAGCGAAGGCCGAGGGGCGAGCAGCCATGGAAGAGCTGACCGCTTTCGATATGGACTAGGCCACCCTTAGCTGACACGTGCTACATGCGTGTGCGATCCGCACTCTTGCGATCTCGGGCTTCTGGTTGGCTGCATCGACCATTGCGCGGACGCCGGCTGCATCTGCCCCAGAGATAGCCGATGTGGGCATTGGCAAGATGCTCATGTTCCGGATTGGCGACCGGCGATGAAGAGTCGAAGAATGTCGCTTCGACCCATTCACCGACATCAGCCGCCGGGACGAACGATTTGAAGTCATCCCCGAACATTGTTTCAGGCGGTGTAGGGCGCTTGGCGATCATAATTTGCCTTTCGTCAGCGCCGGAGTGAACCTTTGTTTGTCGCGCGCCTTTTCATTACTGGAGCAACAACATCGGGAGGTTTGAATGAACGAGGATATTATCGAGCGGCTGAACGCTGTCAGTCAGAGGCTTCACACGCGTTCACTCGAATTGGCTCACCCGGATCAAGACCACGATCTTTCCCTGATTATGCAAAGCCTAGCGATCACAATGGAGGCAGTCAGCGCGCTCGGCGCTACAGTCAACCGACTTGACGGTTTGCAGGGGTTCGGCAGAGCGGGCGATTAAGCCCAGCTCTTCCTTTCCGGCAAGCGGAATCAGGTTCGCATTCGATCCGGTTCGAGGCTGAGGCCGTGGCTGTCATAGCTCTCGCGGTAGACTGGCGGGAGATCGACAATCTTGCGATAGGCAGTGGTGCCCAGGCTGCGAATGCCATGTGCGACCGGCGCCGTACCGGATGACGGCGAGTGCGAAGAATGCGACGATCGTCGCGACCGCCGCGAAGATGTCCGCGATCACGAACAAGTGGTGGAATCCGTGGTGATGTGAGAAGCTAGGGAAGCGCATTCTGGTTCCTTTCTGCTGAAGTGAGACCTCGCGTCTCGATTGCGTTTCATCGTTCCGTGAATACGAAGGAGAGATGGCGATGCAGTACAACTGGACCGTGCTTGAAGCTGAATACCAAGGCAAGGATATTGACTTGGTCTCTACTGACCCGCTCGTCGGTCGCCTCGAGTTGATGGCCGAGGACGACGAGGTCATTGAGGTCACGCTCGACCGGGTAATGGCGGAAACCTTGCTATCAGCCTTGCTGAAATTTCTCGGACAGGGTGAAGGCGCGGATGCCTCCAGAGTCACCGCGCATTAATCGGTTGCGGCGGCAAAATTCGAACCTGCGACGTCCAGCTTTCTGAGCTGGCGAGCCACCTGACTGCTCTACTCCGACAGAACTTGGAATATACCTGGGGCTCTCGCGGTTGTGTTTGGCCACACACAAGGAGGAACCCAATGGCAGACGACAAGAAAAACGTTGGCCGGGATCGCGGCCGCGTCGCCGCCGGGCAGGCCTACGAATTGAACTACTTCAAGCGGAAGCACGGCCTCACCGAAGACCAGGTCCGCAAGATCATCTAGGAAGCCGGCAACTCGCGAGAGAAGGCAAACGCCTTAGCTGAAAACCAGAAGAAGATTTAATAGAACGCATCGGAGCCAGCCCTATGAAGATCACAAGAACCGATGTTGCCACCCGCATGAAAATGATCTTCATTGAAGTGTTAGATGTCAAAGCTACTGACCTTCCGGACGACGCCTCGATTGTCGACGATCTAGGAGCAGATGCCTTGAAGATTTCGCAACTGTCGATGATGATCGAAGAAGAGTTCGGAGTATTCATCACAACCGAGTTAATGGGACAGCTCGTGACAGTCGGGGACGCGATCGAGTTCGTAGCCGCACGTGAGCGCGACGGTATTTAATCATTACGGGGCTAAGGCGCGAGGCAAATACCAATGGCGCTGGAAACTGAACGCGACGCCGGAAGGTTGCGCCACGAATTCTCACATTCTGAGCCTGATATGAGTGATGAACAGATCCGCCATCATCTTCATCGTGCTGCTATGCGTCCTCGTTGGGGCCGTACTTAGCCTCATGGCGCTCAAAGAAGATTTTTGGATCCGAGACAGCTCCGACACCCCCAATAACCCGCTGAAACAGCTGATCGCGCAGTGACCGCAGGCGTTCGCCGTTTCGGTTTGAAGAGTGGTGTCACTTGACTGTGACCCCAACTTCGGGCGCACCCTCTGCTGACCAGCATGAGCATATTTCTCCGGCAGGACCCGCGCCGTAGCCGCATTCCTTTTTGGGTGTCTTGCACTGCCGTGGGCTGCGCGCTTCAGAAAGCGCCTTTGCCTCGGCTATCGCCATCGCCCTACTCTTGCGGGTGCTTTTGAGCTTCGGCTGCGCCTTTGCTTTTGCTATCGATTGGACCTTCGCGCGATTACTGCTCGTCTGCGATGAGCCGGTCTCACTGCAAGACGAAAAAAGCAAAAGAGATCCGACAGCGAAGGCAATTTGCGCGCTTCGCAAAAGCTGGACAGTGATTCCGCTAAATCCCGGACGGCGCTTTCACTAAAGTCCGGACAGTTTGACGAGGTTGGTCCTCGGCAGCCT
>NZ_LMDX01000053.1:0-239209 GCF_001425225.1 Ensifer sp. Root127 | reverse complement strand
GCTGTGATCAGGGTGGATTTTCTCTGATAGCGCTCCTCGACGATTTCGAAGAGGTGGAAGCGCTGCTGATCGGAGAGCGCATGTGTTCCAAAGTCATCGAGAATGAGGAGCTGGACGCGGGTGAGCTTGTCGATAAGGCGAGGGAAAGAGCCATCGAGGCGGGCAAGCGCGAGATCCTCGAACATGCGCGGCACGCGCACATAGAGGACGGAGTGACCGAGCCTTGCCGCTTGCCTGCCGAAGGCGCAGGCCAACCAGGACTTGCCGGTGCCGGTGTGGCCGGTGATGATCAGGCCCTCATGGGCGGTGAGCCATTGCCCCTGGGCCAGCGCCATGGTGTTGCGCCGGTCGAGACCGCGGGCGGCGGCGAAGTCGATATCTTCGATACAGGCTTGGGGAAAGCGTAGTTTGGCGGAGGCGAGCCGGTTACGGATGCGCTTGTCGGCGCGCAGGGCGACTTCGCGGTCGAGCATCAGGCCGAGCCACTCATCGCGGCTGAGCTCATTGGTGCCGGACTGCTCGGTCAATTCGCGCCAGGCGGCGGCCATGCCCGTCAGCCCGAGGGCCTGCATCTGGTCGAGGGTGGGRTTTGTCAGCATTCTTGCTTCCTTCACTGRTAGTAGGATCGGCCACGGATATTGGTATGCGCAGGCGTGGGGGCCGCATGTTCAGCCTGCGGTCTTTCCCGGTCGAGGCCGGATTTGAGGATGGAGGCGACGGAGGAATAGGTGACGGCATTGATGGTGAGCGCCCGCTCACAGGCGGCATCGAGGCGCTGTGATCCATAGCGCGGCGCCAGCGACAGAATGCCCATGGCCGAGCGATATCCCTGTTCCGGATGTGGCCTGTCGCGCATCATGCGTTCGACCAGGATGGCGGCATTGGGGCCGATCTGGGTCGCACGGCCGATCAGATTGGCCGGCGTGGTGTTGGCATAGCGCTGATGYGCCTTGGGCATATGGTCATTGATGGTCACGTGGCCGGAACGCTGGGAGCGGCGAACATGGCTGGCGACACGCTGGTGATCGTGGAAGATCTCGACCACCCGGTGGGTGAGCCGCACCTGCAGGGTGCATCCGATCAGCCGATGCGGCACCGAGTAGAAGATCTTGTCGACCTCGACATGATAGTCCGGGTGAACCTTCGCCGACTTCCATTCCGCATATTCGAACGGCATCACCGGCAAAGGCTTCAATGCTGCCCGCGCCGTGTTGAGGGCGGCAAGCGAGAAGAAGGTGCGGTTCCTGAGCCGGGCCAGAATCCAGCGTTCCACRATCAGCACCGCGCCTTCGACCCGGCCTTTGTCGCGCGGTTTCCTGCTGCGTGTCGGCAGGATCGTGGTGTCGTAATGCTCCGCCATGGCGGCGAACGTCGCAGTCAACGTCGGCTCGAACCAAAGGGSCTTGGCCACCCCYGATTTGAGGTTGTCGCACACRATTGCCTTGGTGACCCCACCATAGAAGGTCAGAGCACGCACCTGGCCGTCGATCCAATCCGGCAACTGCTGGCTAAAGCTGGCATGGGCGAAGGTCAGGTTGGAGGCGCCCAGCACCGCGACAAAGATTTGGGCCGGATGGATGACACCGGTCGCCGGATCGATCACCGGCAYCGTCGGCCCGGCATAGTCSGTCTGCATCACGGCGCCCGCCGCGTGCCGATTGCGGAACGCTACACTCGTGCGCTGCCKAAAGGCGGCAACCTGCTCGCAGAACCAYGTGAAGCCGTAACCATCGGGATGGTTGGCACGGTATTCCTGCCATAGAAGCGTCAGCGTCACCCCTTTGCGCTTCAGCTCCCGAACCACCACCGCCCAGTCCGGCTCGCYGAGATCGCGCGGCGGTCGACCGGCTCGGCCGAACAGCCGCCGCTCCAGCTTTGCATCCTCGTCCGCGCCGACTGGCAACGGCCACGAAAGCCCGGCCTCCCGAGCTCGNGGCGGTCGACCGGCTCGGCCGAACAGCCGCCGCTCCAGCTTTGCATCCTCGTCCGCGCCGACTGGCAACGGCCACGAAAGCCCGGCCTCCCGAGCTCGMAGCAAATAGGTCGATACCGAGCTCTTGCCGATCTTCAGCCGCTCGGCAATCTCGCGCACCGAAAGACCCTCTTCGTGGGTCAGGCGCAGAATSGTCCGGATATCCCTCACTGTCGTTCGTCTTGCTTGCTTCCGTCTCGSCATCGGCCCCTCTCAACGTTGTCGTGAGAGGCTTAACCAACAAGACGGCGCAGCCGCGAACCAACCGYCAAACCGCCGCCGGAAAACTGTCCGGGATTTAGCGGAATCACTGTCCGGGAATTACTGAAAACGGTGGAATGCACCCTTACAGTGAGACATAGAAATTGCAGGACAATTGCCGGCTTGTGAGTTCAGGTACGGCACTTGCGTGCGACGACGATAAGGACTGTTCGTATTCCTCCGGGGTGAGGTAATCGAGCGCTGAATGCAATCGTTGCCGATTGTAAACGTCTTCAATGAAGCTGGCGATACGTCGCCGGGCGTCCGAGGCATCGCGATAAGCCAATCCTGCAACTTCTTCCTGCTTCAAGGTTTTCATGAAGCTCTCCGCACGCGCATTGTCATACGGATTGCCCACCCGGCTCATACTCGGCTGGATCCCATGCGCGTGGAGGATGTCAGAATAGCTGCTGCAAGCGTATTGCACTCCCCTGTCCGAGTGGTGAATTAAACTGCCCGCGATTGGAGCGCGTGCGGAGATCGCCATTTTCAGGGCGTCGACTGCAAGGCTGGCCCGCAAGTGGAGTTCCAGTGCCCACCCGATGACCTTGCGGCTGAAGGCATCGAGCACAACCGCCAAATAAGCGAACTGCTCGGCAAGGTGCAGATAGGTGATGTCTGCGACCCAAAGCTGGTTAATCCCTGTCAGTTCCATCCCCCGAGCCAGGTTTGGGACGACGCGCCAGCTATGCTTGGAATCGGTGGTCCGGGGTACGAACGGCCGATTGCGCAAACATAAGAGATTGTCTTCTCCCATCAAACGCAACACACGTTTGTGGTTCGCCTGCCAGCCCTCCCGGCCCAGAAGAGCGCCAATCCGGCGATATCCATAATGCCGATTGGCCAAGGCCAGCCTTTGGATGACATCTCGTAGACCGGTTTCTTCCTGACGCGGCGCTGATTGCTGCCAGTACCGGTAGTACCCCGCCCGGCTAACACCAGCCAGACGGCACATCTGTTCGATTCCTGTCGAGCCTTGCGGCATGCGGGCTGTCATTTTCTGGATGACTTCGAAGACGCCGCCCCTCCAGGCGCGTCTTTCTGCTGTTGACTGCCCCTGACATGCCGCAAGGCTTCTTGAAAAAAATCGAGTTCAACCTGTTGCTGGCCAATCTTGCGTTCAAGTTCGACAATGCGGCGACGGGCTTTGGCCAATGCATCCGCACGACGCTGTTCAGCCGATACTGCAAAGCTCGCCGCCAGGGTTTGGGGATCCGGCGGTGCCTCGGGCGGGGGCTGTTTCTTTGGCCGTCCCTGCCGGGCCGGCGTTAGATTGCCGCACGTTCGTAGCTGCTCACGCCAAGCATACAAGCGTTGACGGTGAATACCCAGTTCGTCGGCCAGACGGCTGACGTTCTCCCCGTTGTGCATCCGCACGAGCATGGAGAGCTTCTCTTCTTCGCTAAATCTCGGCTTTCTTCCAACCATTTCCAGTTCCTGTATTCGAGAAACTGTCCGCTACTTAATATGTCTCAGTTGAGGGGTGCATTCCAACGGTGTCCGGAGATTACCGGAAACCCTGTCCGGACTTTTCCGAAACCCGCAATCAACGCGTTCGAAAGCTAGAGGGCAGCGAGTCCTCTCTAACAGCGCGCTCCATCGCTCTATGCCGGGCAGAGGTACGTCGAGGATCGTCAGCGTCGTCACTTCCTCGCGATACTGAGCCGCGTAGGCGTATGCGCCCATGCCGTGGCCGGCCAGATTGATGGGCGGGCCGAGTTTGAGCACTTTCACGAGCTTCTCGATATCCGCAGCGATCGCCGCTTTCTCATAGCCCGCCGGAGGCTTTGCGGTGTCGTCCAGTCTGCGCCGATGCGGAGCAAGTCTTCCGGAAGAAACGCGCCTGGGCCCAGGCGAAGAAGACCTGTCGTGCCTGCAGCCGGCTTTTTATCATTGGCTTCCGTGTAGATATGCCCGATAGGTGTTGAGCGGACCGGCTCGGGAAAGAAGACCGATGCCGCGGCCAAGCAGGGGATCGCCGGGGTATGCCAAAACGCGCTCGCACCCGCAGCGTTGATGCCGTTGAATGCATAATCCGGTTCGACTTCGACAGGAACAGGTCTTGATGAGCGTCCGATCACATCGCCCCCAAGCGCTCCACGCGGGGCTGTTTGTCGCGGCCTACGTTGCGGGCAGCGGGTTTGCCCACCTTCTTGCAATCATTCCTGGGACAGGAATATCAATCTGGCCGCCGAGCGGCTTGTTCCTTGCGACCCTTGTCCTTGCCTCGCAACGCAGTTGGCCCTGGTGGATACTGGTGGGGCTCGCAGGCGAACTTCTTGGAAATCTCGCCTGGTTTCACAATTCCATTACCGTCGCGACCCTGATCTACGTTGGAAACGCTTGCGAAGCTGCGTTCGGCGCATGGCTTTTAAAGCGATTTTGCGGCGAACCGGTTCGGCTAGAGACTTTGCGCGAGGTACTGGCGCTGCTTGTACTGGGTGCCAGTGTCGCACCAATCTTGAGTGCAACGGTAGGTAGCGCGACGCTTGCTTGGTTTGACATCCAAGCCTTTGCCACAGCTTGGCCGCTATGGTGGATCGGCGATGCCACCGGGGTTGCCATCATCGCACCCCTGGCTCTTGTGGTGTTCCAGAATTGGCGTGGAAAGAGTGAATTTCTCGCGGCGCGCTGGACCGAGGTCTGCGCTCTGGCGCTGGTGTTTCTTGGAATCGCCGCTCTTTCCTTGAGCGGCTTTCTGCCCTACGCATACATCATCATGCCGCCGCTTCTCTGGGTCGCGGTCCGTTTCGAATTCAAGGGTACAGTTCTCGCCCTGTCTTTCCTCGCGCTCATCACTGCGGCCTTCACGATTTCCGGCACAAGCCAGTTTGCGGGCGACGCCGAATCTCAACAACACAAACAAATCATGCTGCAGCTGTTTCTGGGCATCTCTGCGTTTTCTGCGTTGGTCGTGGCAGCGATCTCTAGGCAGCACCAACTGGCACTTGTCACATTGCGTCGGAGTGTTGAGACTTTGCGGGAACGCGAACGTGAACTTTCGCAGTTGGTCGACCTTGTGCCCGTGCAGATCAGGCGACTGACCCCAGAGGGTCAGCCGATTTTCTTTAACCGCCGACTACTCGATTTCTTTGGTTTGAGTGACGTAAATCAACTGGACCGGCCGGGCATAAGTCGTCTGAGCGCGGCGATTCACTCTCTCGTGCATCCCGAGGACGCAACGCGCCTGTTTGATGCCGTCAGAAACTCGCTGGTGACCGGCGAGCCATATTCCATGAAGTATCGCATGCGGCGGGCGGATGGAGCTTATCGTTGGGTTGATGGGCGTGCGGAGGCGTTGCGCGATGACGACGGAAAGATCGTGCAATGGCTCGTCATCTCGCTCGATATCGACGACGAGGTGCGCGCACAGGAGGCAATGCGCGACAGTGAGCGGCAGCTTCGGCGCCTGGTCGATGCGGTACCTGCGCAGATCTGGTGTTCGAACACCGAGGGAGATCCAACCTACGTCAACAAGAGGCTAAGGGATTTCATTGGCTTTGATCTCGAGGACTTCGATTCCCCGGATGAGCCAAGAGGGGAGGTCGCGCGTCGGCAACAGGTCCATCCCGACGATCTGGTGGCTGTCCGTGATCATTTGGCCAAGTGTCGGCGCACCGGTCAGGCGTTCGTTATGCGGTACCGAATGCGACGCGCTGACGGGACGTACCGATGGGTGGAGGGCCGTTCGGAGCCTTTCCGCGATGAGGACGGCTCCATTCTGCAATGGTACGGTGTGCTTCTGGATATCGACGACCAGGTGCAGGCCGAGGCAGCCTTGAGGGAGAGGGAGCGCTTTCTCTGGCAATTGGTAGAAACCCTGCCGCTCATGATCGACTGCGCCGCCCCCGATGGGGAGCCAATATTCCGCGGGCAAGGCCTGAGAGAGTTCCTCGGCTACGAATTGCAGGCGCTTGATGGTTCCGGAAAATCCCGGCTTGAGGGGACACTGGATGCCGGGGTTCATCCCGATGACGTCGAGGGCGTCAAGCAGCAATATGCGCGTTGCCTCGCATCGGGCGAACCTTACGCGCGCCGACATCGTCTTCGCCGGTTCGACGGTGAATACCGTTGGGTAGAGACCCGAGCAGCTCCAATGCGCGATGCCTCGGGCGCGATCATCCAATGGAATGTCATCTACCTGGATATAGACGGGGAGGTTAAGGCCCAAGAGAATCTGCGCATGGCACAAGAGGGACTGGCACGCGCGGCCCAGGCGGCCAGTCTGGCCGAGTTGTCAGCGTCCATCGCACACGAAGTCAGCCAGCCGCTCTCGGCCATCGTCAACTCGACGGATGCTTGCGTGCGCTGGCTTGACGCGGACCCACCAAACGTGGAGCGAGCAAGAAAATCGGCCGTGCGCATCATTCGCAGCGCGAATTCAGCCGCGGAGGTCGTGCGACGGATCCGCGCCCTTTTCCAGCATTCCATGGATGTTCGCGACGCTACCTCGCTGGAGGGCATCATTGACGAGGTGGCCGATCTTGTGGCGGCTGAAGCCTCCAGGCAGCGTATCCGCGTTCAGGTTGAGATCGAGAGCAGCCAGCAACTGGTGGCATTCGATCGCGTGCAGATCCAGCAGGTCCTGATGAACCTTGTTCAAAACGGCTTGGATGCAATGGTGTCGGCGCCGGATGACAGGCTGCTTGAAATTCGGGTCTATCGCAAGGACGATGAGGTCTTCACCGAGGTTATTGATCGAGGTGGAGGTATTGAGTTTCCGGAGCGGATATTCGACCCGTTTTTCACGACAAAGGAAAGAGGGATGGGCATGGGTTTGGCTATCTGTCGCTCCATCGTGGAAGCCCATGGCGGAAAGCTATGGGCGGAGCAAAATGAACCCCGCGGCGCGAGGTTCATTTTCACGCTGCCAGCCGCGGCAATGGCCGCAGCAGGCTCTGGCGCCGGCTCTAACGAGAGCCACTCCATCGTGGAAAAGCTATCAGAAGGAGTACCATGAGGCACTTTTCTGAGAGATTACCTTCGGCCGCTCAGGCGGCAAGAAGTTCGTCCGATGGCCCGAAGAACTCGTAGTGCACCCGCTCGCTTGAAACGCCTTCCCTGACAAGAGCCGGGACGAGGGCACGAAGGAACGGTTTGGGTCCACAGAGGTAGTATTCGGCCTCGTGAACAGGTGTGTTCTCCCGAAGCCATTCCGCCGTGATGAAGCCATCAAAGTCGTGAGACAAGCCGGCCGCATCTTCGCTGCGGGGATCACTATAGAAACTGCTGATTTTGATGTTGCCGTGAGCGTTGGCGAGCTTGCGGACATGCTGATCCATGGCGTGAGTAGTGCTGTTCAACGCGCCGTGGACGAAGTGAGCTTCGAGGTTCGGATGCTCTTCGACGATTGTCTCCAGAATGCTGACCATGGGTGTCAGCCCGACGCCGCCCGACAACAAGACGACCGGTGCCCGAGGGATTTCCGGAAGATAGAAGTCACCCGCCGGAGGCGTGACGCTCAAGACCGTACCGACCGTCGCCGTATCGTGAAGATGGCGCGATCCACCTTGTCCATCCGCTTCCCGCTTGACAGAAATCCGGTAGGAACTGTCGCTCGGGCCGCTGGAGATTGAATAGTTCCGCTTGATCTCCAGGCCACTCTGAAGCTTGAAGCGCAATGTGAGGTATTGGCCGGGTTTGTGCCTCAAGATGCGACCGCCGTCCTTGGGCTCCAAGACGAATGATGTGACAACCTCACTTTCGCGAACTTTTGAGGTGATGACGAAATCTCTCCAGCCGTTCCAGCCGCCGGATTTCTTCACAAGCTCATCGCGTATTTCAGCCTCGCGTTCCTGAAGAACATCCGCCAGGAACCAGTAGGCCTCGCCCCAGGCATCCAGGAGTTCAGGTGTTGCCGCGCTTCCGAGCACGTCCTCGATGGCGGCAAGCAGTGCCTTTGCGACATAGGGGTAGTGGTCCGGCAGGATATGATAGCCAATATGCTTGTGAGCAATGCGCTCAACCACAGGGCCGAGCACGCCAAGGTTATCGATGTTCTGCGCATAGGCCAGAATGGCCGCGGCGAGCGCGTTGACTTGCGAGCCACCTTCACCCTGGTTGGCGTGATTGAACAGCTCCCGAATATGATCGTCTCGGAACATGCGGGCATACATGCTTTTTGTAATGTTCGTGCCGTGCGCGGCGAGCGCCGGGACGCTCGCCTTTACAATTTGGACTGTCTGGGATGAGAGGGGTTTCGGCATGGTCTTTCCTTTCGGTACGATGTGTCACAGGGGGCTGGGCTGGTGATCGTAGAAGTGCAGCTGGCATTTTACCGGGCCCACGATCTGCAGATGATGAGCAACGTCCGGCGGGATAATGATTGTGGCGTCAGCGCCTGCGTTGATCGCCGGCTGCGTATCACGGTGATAGATCAGACTGCCCTCGATCACGCTGAGCTTGACCCAGGTCCCGGATCGAAGCTGATGGCATTTCAGCAGTGGTCCGGGGATTGTGGCCTCGTTGAAGACGGGCGTGCTTCTATACGGTCGGCAGGAGATCTGGGGGGCCAAGGTCTTACAATCTGGGCGCTCTGCTCCAAACAAGGCAGCCGACAAACGCGCGGCTATTCTAGCGGCCCTTCGCTGGATCTCTGTCGCTACTTCGGGCTTGAGTGCGTCTGACGTGACCTTCTCCCAAAGTGCCAACCAGCGCTCGAACATTTCCGGCCGAATGTGTTTCAGGTGGATCAGATGCATTGCAACTGGGCTTCCCTTGTAACGCCCTGTCGACAGCATCATCGAACTCCAGAACGCCGTCATGCGTTCGAGATGATCGTCCCATTCGGTTATGGCGGTGAATGCTTCGTTGAGGAGCTGATCAACCCGAACTTCTCCGTAAAAGCGTTCCACGACCATCCGGATGTCTGCTTCGGTTATCGCGTCGGTACTCATCGCTTTTGCCTTAAAGATGTATCTGAAATGCATCTATTCGCTCGAGAGAAAAGATGCTAACGAAATGCATGTTTTTGGATTGGACTTTTTGACGCAGACCCCCGATGAAGCTCACGAAATACACCGACTACGCCATGCGATTGATGATCTATCTGGGCTCACGGTCATCGGGGCTTAGCTCGATCCGCGAAATATCGGATACATTCTCGGTCTCACAAAACCACATGATGAAGGTGGTTCAGGACCTTGCAAACGCACACTTCCTGGTGTCCGTGCGCGGCCGCAACGGGGGCATAAGGCTTGCCCGCCCTGCAAACGAAATCAATCTGGGAGCTCTGCTTCGCCACACCGAGGGCTTGACGGACCTAATCGATTGCGAAGGCTGTCGTATCGCACCGGCCTGCACCTTGCCGATCGTTCTTTCGGAAGCCACTGCGGCCTTTGTGGCGGTTTTCGACAAGTATACGCTGGCGGATCTCGTCGAGAGACGCTCGGCGCTCGGCACGCTTCTAGGCTTCAAGCCCGCAGACCTCCAGAACGCTTCCGTTTCTTAAGAGCGAGCTGGTGCCGCTGGCGCGCCATGTGTTGCCGCGGGATGGAAGCAGGAAATGGCGTTGCAACTGTCGTTTCTGCGGCTTGTCGCCTGCAGCTGCAAACCGCCGCCACTCAAGTGCTAACCCGCTGTTTTGACATGTATGTTTGAGAGTGCGGGGGATATAGCCATGCCTCGCCGACGCCCATTGAGAGCACGGCTACCCTATCCATTGGTTTGGCTCGACCGCCAACACGCTTCAACATAGCGTCGATGTCGTGGCTCGTGATCGACCCGTCTCGGTCACTCAAAACAGGAGTGCACCATGTCGCAGGCAGAAGCCGCACTCCGTACGATTGGTCAAAGGAGACAAAAATGAGCTTGGACAACACCGTTAATACCGGCAGGCCGGTTCCCGAAGAGCTGGTTCCATCGCGCTATGCGCTGCGGATCGGCGAGATTGAAGTGCTGGTGGTCAGCGATGGGGTGCTGCCGCTTCCAACCAAGATGTTGGGACACAACGCTGACCCGGCGGTGCGGGCGGCCTGGCTGGACGACATGTTTCTTCCGCAGGACGCTTTCGACTGGTCACTGAATGTGGTCGTAGTACGCAGCGGCAGTCAAACCATACTCATCGACGCTGGGTTGGGCTTGGACCCCGACTTGAACCTCCCACGGGCCGGCCAACTGGTCAAACGGTTGGAGGCGGCCGGCATCGATCTTGCATCCGTTACCGACGTGGTACTCACCCACATGCACATGGACCACGTTGGCGGGTTGCTCGTCGACGGGGTGAAAGACCGGCTACGTCCGGACCTGCGCATCCACGTGGCCGCTGCCGAGGTCAAATTCTGGGAATCGCCCGACTTCACCCAGGTCTCCATGCCGCCGGGGTTCCCGGACGCGCTTCGAGCGGCTGCGAAAAAGTTCGCGAATGAGTACCGTAAACAGCTGCGGCTGTTCGACGAGCAACATGAGGTGGCGCCGGGGGTGGTTGCCATTCGCACCGGTGGCCACACCCCCGGGCACAGCGTAGTCCGCCTGGCGTCTGGCGGCGACCGACTGACGTTCGCCGGCGATGCTGTGTTCGCGGTCGGGTTCGACCATCCGGACTGGCACAACGGTTTCGAACACGACCCCGAGGAGGCGGCCCGCGTCCGGGTCCGTCTGTTGACGGAGTTGGCGGAGACCGGCGAACAGCTGGTGGCCACGCACCTGCCGTTCCCGTCCGTTGGCCGCGTGGCGGTTGACGGGGACGCCTTCCGTTGGGTGCCGATTTTCTGGGATTACTGACAGTTGCTGAGCTGACGCTTACAGAAATGACCACCGCGTTTGAACCCAATCGAACGCTGCCAGGTGCGACGCCAGCCTATGTGCCGGCGTGCGCCTTGCGATTGCGAGCAGACTAATCGGCTCGCAATCGCGCTATATATGACGGTTGGCCCTAACCCAACCCAATCCGGCCTTGCAACGGAAGCGTCATACGCGATGCTTAGAGGAAGCTTTCCTTTTCGGCGGCAATTGCCCTTCAGTGCGTCCGTGCAACGCTCATGACAGCCATTGGGCTTTCGTATCGGTTCGCGGCAAGCGCTACTCCAGGTCAGCTTTGCGAGCAGAGCGTCCATTCCGCGAACCTGAATGCCCGAACAAACGAATATGCGCTCCAGAACGCCCATGGCATCGTCTCTTCCGGGTCAGCAGCCGCGCGACCTGAATGCGGTGCCGCGGCGGATGAGAGCAACCAACGACGACCGCCGGCTCGCTTGTGGGCGACAACGTCGACACCGAGATGGCGAGGCTCAGTGCTTTGACCGGCGCTGTTGCCACGAGCCGACAGGCGCCGGGGATGCGCGCACCTGCCAGACAATGCGCATTACCCGTTGCCGGGAACACATCTTGTTCCCAGGGGGCCGCTAATCGCGGGCCCAGACAAGATCTATCTCTGGCACGCAAACACGGAGATCAAAAAATGAAAATGCTTCAAGACAAGGTAGCCATCATCACCGGCGGTAACAGTGGTATCGGCAAGGAAACCGCTCGGCTGTTCGCCAGTGAAGGGGCCAAAGTCGTGATTACCGGCAGGCGGCAAAACGTTGTGGACGCGGCTGTCGATGAGATCGGCAACGGTGCCACCGGTTTTTGTGGCGATGCTGCCGACATCGCCGATCACCGGCGCCTCGCCGCAAGAGTTCGCGACCAGTTCGGCGCAATCGACATTTATATGGCAAATGCCGGCGTGATAAACCTCCTGCCTTCTTCCATGGTGACGGAAGAAGAATATGACCGCCATTTCGCCACCAATACGCGTGGCGTCTTCTTTGGAGTCCAGACGTTGGCTCCTCTCATCCGCGAAGGCGGAAACATCATCGTCACGAGCTCGCTCGCAGCGACGAAAATCCTGCCGCAGCACACAGTATACGCGGGATCGAAGGCCGCGCTTGCGGCCTTCGCACGCAATTGGGCGCTTGAATTCAAGGATCGCAAGATCCGGGTGAACATCCTGAGCCCTGGCCCAGTCGAGACGGAGATTCTTGGCAAACTTGGCATAGGTGAGGCTGAACGTCCCGCGTTCGAGCAACAGATGTCGGAGCTTATCCCAGCGGGCAGGCTGGGGCGTCCTGAGGAACTGGCGCGTGCAGCCCTATTCCTGGCGGCCACTGGAACGTTTGTGAACGGCATCGAACTGCACGTGGATGGTGGAATGTCGCTCACCTGATGACACCGAGGTCGGTTGCTGAACCCTTCTCGGCAACCGACCGCCTCCGCACAAAGTGGTAAGCAGTCATTGATCGGTGCCGCTCGGCTTCACTTCAAAGGCTTCAGGTTTGAAGCCGTGGTGCCGAATTCCATCGAATGCGGGTCGGCGCCTCTTGCCAATCAGGGGTTGTGGAAGGCGCGTCTTCCTAAGCAGCCCGGTCGAGCAACGCTGGTGACTGGACGGGTCATTTCCGGATGAATGTGCGGTCCCTGGACAGCGTTCGCCCCTCCCGCGCGCGCTGTTGCTCTGTCCACACCTGCCGTCAGCGGGGGGCGCCCATACCTAGGTTTGGGTTGAAGCATCCGGAAAAACCAACCCAAATCACGCCTAGCCTCAGGGAATGCGCCTGATGGCCACCGCCGCATTAGAATGTGGGCAACTCGAGCGGCGAAAACACATCCTCCGGCAAAATTAGAAGGACAAGGGAATGCACAAGATCGCAAAACTGGCTTTGGCGGTGGCGCTCTACACCACGTCGGCAATGCCGGGCTTCACACAATCGAACAAACCGACGATCGTCCTGGTTCACGGGGCGTTCGCCGATTCGTCGAGCTGGAACCAGGTCATTTCGCATTTGGAAAAGCATGGATATCCGGTCCTAGCGGTGGCCAACCCGCTCCGTGGCGTCAAGCGCGACGGGGATTATGTCCGGCGAGCCGTGAAGGACATCAAGGCGCCAATTGTCCTTGTCGGGCATTCCTACGGCGGCTCTGTAATCAGTGATGCCGCCGCCGGCATGGAAAACGTTCAAGCACTGGTTTTCGTGGCCGCATTCGCTCCGGAAATCGGGGAATCGGCGGCGGACCTCTCGGGTAAATTCCCGGGCAGCACACTCGCCTCGGCTCTGGGTGAGGCGGTCACGCTCGCCGACGGGGAGGGCAAGGACCTTTATATTGATCAACGGAAATTCCCGGCGCAATTTGCAGCCGACGTTCCGTTGGCGGAGGCGAAGCTCATGGCTGCGACCCAGCGGCCTATCACCGATGCGGCATTGGCTGAGCCCGCTCCGAAAGCGGCATGGAAGGTAATACCATCCTGGTTCATCCACGGAGATGCCGATAGGAATATTCCGCCACATGCGCTGCAGTGGATGGCCGATCGCGCAAACTCCAGGAAAACAGTTGTCGTTAAAGGTGGGTCACATGTCGTCATGATCTCTCATCCCGGCGAAGTCGCAAAGCTCATCGAGCAAGCCGCTTCGGAGAAGTAATTCTTTGTAGCAGGGGGGCCGGTGTCGGACACCCGACGCCGGCGGTTTCCCAAACGATCTTCCATATCGCGTGGCGTGACTTCGGCGCGCGCGCCGCCTCTCCCTGGTTAAAGGTGGCCGGGCGACGCTCCGGCCAATCCGGGTCGGATCTCCTAAACCTTGGTTTGGGAAGCCTCGCCTAACTCTCGGTGTTACCCTGATGACTGTCGAAAGCAGGAGAGAAGAATGGAACCCCTCAGATACCCCGTCCTTGCCATGATATGGTTTAACATACTGCTCGCCGCCTGGCTCTCGGTATACATGCTCTATGATCCGGAAGGATGGTATTATTTCGTCCCTGGCGTAACCAATACGGGCCTCTACAATCAGCATTTCATTCGAGATATCGGCATCATTCAGGGTTTCATCGCTCTGGCCTTCGCAATCGGCTGGTTCAAGCCGGGCCGTCGAATCGAGCTTTGGGGAGCTGCAACTCTCTGGCTGATCGCACACGCCATCTTTCATCTCTGGGAAGTTGCGGTCGGGATATGTTCGGCCTCTGTCATCCTGCGCGATTTTCCTGCCGTGAGCTTGCCGGCACTTTTCGGCATTGCCGCAACTGGCTGGGCCTGCGCTCGCGGTCAACGATTGGCTCCTCTACCAAAGGCAAAAGGGATCGTCTCCTGAAATCACGAAATCGATGATGGAAAGGACGATGCAATTTGCACCGCCCTTTACATCATCTAACCGAACGGAAGCTGCGGTTACTCTCTAACCGGCAATGCTCTTGGTAAGCCACTCGTGGAAAGACAACTTGCCAGAGATGGTTTGCTTCATGGGCAAAAGCCCGTCAGGAGATAATGCTACACCGAAGTATAGTGCGTCCTTGTCGAGACTGACCGGGCGATTGTCCGCGGTGGCAGTGAGCAATTCGCGGGCCAGATCGGCGAGTTCGATGGATTGCGGTCCACCAAGTTCGACGACGGTGTTTTGCGGCACGGCCACCGCCAGCTTGGTGATCCAGTTTGCCGCTTCGTCTGCTGAGACCGGACGTACGGCGATCGCCGGCAGGCGTAAATCTCCGTTGACCGCCGCAGCGTTCACGATACCGCTGAAGAACTCGAAGAATTGGGTGGAACGGACGATCGTGTAAGGCAATCCGGAGGACCGGATCAGGTTTTCCTGGACGAGTTTGGCGCGGAAGTAATCATTCTCAACCATACGGTCCGTTCCAACGACGGAGAGCGCCAGATAATGCCGGACCCCGGACGTCTTGGCTGCAGCGAGCAGGTTCTTCCCCGATTGCCTGAAGAACGTCAGGGCATCGCCATCTCCGAACGAGCCGGAATTTGTAACGTCGATCACCACATCGGCACCTTCCAGTGCCTTTTCCAGACCCTCACCGGTCAAGGCATCGACCCCTGTTTTCTTCGATGCAGCCACGACATCGTGTCCGTCCTCTTGCAGTCTGCCGACGATCCTGGAACCCATGGCGCCGCTCGCGCCGATTACCGCTACTTTCATCTCGAACTCCATCCGATGCATGACGAGTGGATGATAGGCCTTTGGCCCGGGCGTTCGACTAAACGAAGTTATGGGTTGACCCCCGATTGTTGCAATCTAGCCTCCAATCCCTGTACTTTATCCATTAGCTCAAGGTCCGGTTTCCACGACCCACGTGACAGTGAAGAACATGCCGCAGGGTATAGGACCGCATAGACCAAGGTGTACGGTCACGAGCTCCCTCATCCGTGTTAAATATTGCTTCAACGGCAAGACAAGCCGTCATAACCTTCGCTGTGCGTGCGGGTTTGAACCGTCGGTCGGACAACGCATATCTCAAGTGTATACGGGCCGTTGCGCGATAAAAGTTGAGGGCAATCTGATGCAACACACTCAACCCAAGATGGAAGACGCTGCCGAGCCGATTGTGTACGTCGTTGACGACGACGAGGCGATGCGAGAAGCGTTGCTTGATCTGTTCATGGTGACCAACAAGCGGGCGACGGCATTTTCCAACGGTCCCGAGTTTTTGGAAACGGCTGATATCTGTGCGCCAGGTTGCCTCGTACTCGATTTCCGAATGCCGGGAGGAACTGGCCTGGATCTTCAAGAACGTCTGTCGAAGGCCGGTAGTCGTCTTCCCGTGATCTTTCTGACAGGTCATGCGGACATCCTGACGAGTGTAAAGGCAATGAAGGCGGGGGCGATGGATTTCATCATCAAACCTTTCGCCGATCAGGATCTCCTTGATGCGGTGGATCGAGCCATCAAGCTCGATTCCGAACGACGCAAGGTGGACGCGGAACGGAATCGAATCCAAGCATTGGTCGACACCCTCACGCCCCGCGAATTGGAGGTGATGTTTGCGGTCGTCAGCGGGCTGATGAACAAACAGGTCGCGTATCAGCTCGGTATCAGCGAAATGACCGTGAAGCTCCATCGCATGAGCCTCATGCGCAAGATGCAGGCTCGCTCGCTCGCGGATCTCGTTCGGAAGGTCGAGCAAGTTCGACGGAACTGAGAAGCCGACAAGCCGCACACGCCCCCCAAACCTATGGTTAGCTATGAGCCCAATCGTAATTCCCTAGATTTGCATCTGCCGACAGTCACACCAGTGGACCGACGGATCAAATATAGGAACTACACAATGACACGGCGCATTAATTTCGCGAAGGAATCGCCCAATCTCATGAAGAAGTTCATGGAATTCGTGACGGCGACCAAGGAAAACTCCGTCGAGGAATCCATTCGCAACCTGGTCAACGTTCGCATCGCGCAGCTCAACAACTGCACCTATTGCCTCGACATGCACATCAAGCAGGCGAAGATCCAGGGCGAGCGTGAACTGCGCCTCTACCACGTGGCATCTTGGCGTGAATCCACGCTTTTTGCACCACGGGAGCGCGCAGCCCTCGCATGGGCGGAAATCGTGACGAAACTGCCGGATCTCGGCGTTCCCGACGAAATCTATGAACGCGTTCGTTCGCATCTCAGCGAGAAGGAAATCTCCGATCTCACTTTTGCTGTCATGTCGGCGAACGCGTGGACCCGCGTAAATGCCGCGTTCAAGTCAGTACCGGGCTCGTCCGATGCCATGCTCGGCCTCGACAAAGCAGACCTGAAGTAATTAACGCGGCGCACCGGATCGACTGGTGCGCTTTCCAGCTGGAATTCTCATACTCAAGGAGCGAACTATGAAGATCGTCGTTATCGGTGGAACCGGCCTCATCGGCTCGAAATTGGTCAAGCGCCTTCAGGGGAAGGGGCATGAAGTCATTGCCGCATCGCCAGCATCCGGAGTGAATACAATCACCGGCGAGGGGCTGGAGAAGACATTGGCCGGAGCGCAAGTCGTGGTGGACGTTGCAAACTCGCCGTCCTTTGAAGACAACGCGGTCATGGAATTCTTCCAGACATCCGGCCGCAACCTGATGGCCGCTGAAGAAGTCGCCGGCGTGAAGCATCACGTCGCGCTTTCGGTCGTTGGAACCGAACGTCTTCAGGCGAGCGGCTATTTTCGGGCGAAACTGGCCCAGGAAAAGATTATCAAGGAAGCGAAAATTCCTTACACGCTGGTTCACTCGACGCAATTTTTCGAGTTCATGTTCGGCATCGCCCAATCTGGGACCGAGGGTGAAAAAGTTCATCTCTCGCCCGCCATGATGCAGCCGATCTTGTCGGATGACGTGGCTGACGCTCTCGCCGATCTGGTGCTTGGCCAACCTCGCAATGCCATCGTTGAAATTGCAGGCCCGGAGCCCATCAAGATCGCAGATGCCGTCACGAAATACCTCCGGCAGATCGGAGACAACCGGGAGATCGTCGTTGACAACAAGACGCGATACTTCGGCGCTCTTCTAGACGACACGACCCTGATGCCTGCCGCCGGTGTGCGGCTCGGCGCAGTTGGCTTTTCGGAGTGGGTAAAGACGGCCACTCCGCCGCCGGCGCGCTAACGCCTTTGTCGGAGCCGATGAAGGCTCCGGTTTTCCCTCTCATGCGCGAGCGCTCGTACAGTTCTGCTCGCTATTGGCAGCTATCACGGTCAGGCTATTCCCTTGCCGAGGATCGCATCAACGTTGCGACGAAGTCGGTAAACAGCTGCAGTCGGAAGCTCGGCAATCTGCCTGATGCATGCACAGCCTGGAACGGAACGGTTTGCAATTTCACGTGCGGAAGGAGCTCGATAAGAAGACCCCGATCAATATCGTCCTGGACCGTCCGCTTTATCAGATGTGCTGCACCGACGCCGCTCAGCGCCGCATCGCGGATGGCCGTGGCTGAATCCAGGTCGATCCGGCCTGACGGCAAGATGCTGCCGCCGTCAACGAAGCCGATGGGATAGGGTTTGCCATCTGCGACATATCGGGCGAATGGTATGTTCTTCAGTTGGCCAAGGCTCTCGATATCTCCATGCTTGCGGAGAAAGGAAGGCGATGCGACGAGCGTCATGTCGAGGTGCGAGAGTGTCTTGCACATCAGGCCTGTCTGCTCGACCTGGCCGACCCTGAACGCCACGTCATAGTTTTCCCTCAGGAGATCGACGTGCCGGTCCGTCATGCCAACAGACAACGAAATCTCGGGGTACATCGGGACGAACTCGGTGAATATCGGTTCCAGAATCATCCGGCCGAGTTCGCTGGGCAGACTGGCACGCAGATGACCTGCGGGCGCCCGATAAGACTGAACCGTCTCTGCGGAACTGTCGATCTGCTCGAGCAACGGCATTATCTTGTCGTAGAAGGCTTCGCCTTCCTGCGTCATTGCCAGAAGTCGGGTCGAGCGGCGGAACAGATGCACGCCCAGCAGGCGTTCCAAACGCGAGATGCTTTTTGAAATTGACGATGGCGTCGCTCCGAGGCTGCGGGCAGCCGCACTGAAGGAGCCTGCCTGAACCGTGCGAACGAATGCTATCAGTCCGGTTGCTTCCCTCAGCAGCCTAAGCATGTCGTGATCTCCGACTTTAATTTGTTGTGATGCTCTGATCGTTGCCAGGGCGCGCAAGTCTTACCGCTCTCTTCCTGATCGAGACATCAAACAGAAGTTTGGGTTGCCTTGCATGCGCCAGAAGCACCTATCAAGCTTTGTCGAAGCGATCGGCGACATGGACGCCGGGTGAAACGGCCCGCTCCGTCCGATACCTTTTCCCAAATACATGATCCTGCCTGTCGCCGTCAAAGGATGCGTTCGCCCAAACTTAGGTGTACGAAACGAACGTATAGCTACAACCAATCACATCGATTGGTACGGTTAGTCGCCGGATTTGTAGATCGATGAAGTTTAGATCCTCAGATTTACACGGTTTATTTTCCAATATTTCTTTGAATAGGAGATGAACATGAACCTGGGTTCCACCACGCCGACGCGGCGAGACATGATGACAGGCACACTGGGACTTGCTGCCGCGACAACGGCAATTGCCGCCAGCTCGGCGCGAGCCAAGGAGCCCGCCAAGGGTGCCGGACATCGGTCCGATGGCGAATACGTCACGTCGAAAGATGGTACTGCAATTTTCTATAAGGACTGGGGTCCGAAAAGCGCGCAGCCGATCGTATTCCATCATGGATGGCCCCTTAGCGGCGATGACTGGGACGCCCAGATGCTGTTCTTCCTCGGCAAGGGCTTCCGCGTCGTTGCGCATGACCGGCGCGGCCACGGTCGCTCCGCCCAGGTAAGCGATGGACACGATATGGATCACTATGCAGCGGATGTTGCTGCTGTGATAGAGCACCTCGATCTTCGCAACGCAGTTCACATCGGCCATTCCACCGGGGGCGGTGAGGCGGCTCACTATGCGGCCCGTCATGGAAAGGAGCGCGTTTCCAAGCTTGTCCTTATTGGCGCTGTCCCGCCGATCATGGTCAAGACCTCGGCCAACCCTGGCGGCCTTCCAATCGAGGTCTTCGACGGCTTGCGCTCCGGTCTGGCGGCTGACAGGTCTCAATTCTACCTCGATCTTGCCGGCGGCCCCTTCTATAGTTTCAACCGGGAGGGAGCGAAGCGCTCTGAGGCGATAGTCCAAAACTGGTGGCGCCAGGGCATGGCGGGTGCCGCAAACGCCCACTATCTTGGCATTAAGGCGTTCTCTGAAACGGACTTTACTGACGATCTGAAATCAATCGATGTACCGACCCTCGTCCTCCACGGAGATGACGATCAGATCGTGCCGATCGCAGACTCCGCCCTCCTTTCGGCAAAGCTCCTGAAGAACGCGACGCTGAAGGTTTACAAGGGGCTTCCCCATGGGATGGCGACCACCCACGCCGGTCTTATCAACGAAGATCTGCTGGAATTTATCGTGGCTTGATGATGCGAGAGGGTGCCGTCGGCGCCCTCTTTTCCTCGAAAGCGTCGATACCTATTCAGCGGGCGGGCTACTCCCGCCTGCAAGGCACTTTTGAGGGATTTTGCGACATCGAAACGGCGGCAATCCAAACAGACGTATAGCTGTTCGCTCGAGGGTCGCTTGGGCACGATGATTGCGCCGCATGCAAAGCTTGTTTGCGCGTGGAAAATTTCATTCCACACCATGGATGATGGACAATGACCCAACGCCTCAATTACGCTCAACTTTCGCCGGACCTCTTCAAGGCTCTTATGGCGCTTAGCAACGAAGTCAAGAAAGGCACGATCGAGCAGTCTATTCTCGACTTGGTCGACATTCGCGCATCGCAGATCAACGGCTGCGCGTTCTGCCTCGATATGCACTCCAAGGAAGCGACTATGCATGGCGAGCGCCCGCTTCGCCTTCACCACGTTGCCGTGTGGCGCGACTCGACCCTTTTCTCCTCCCGCGAGCGGGCAGCGCTTGCCTGGACCGAAGCCTTGACCAAAGTCTCTGATAGCGGCGTCCCGGACGAGCTCTACGAAAAGGTCCGGGGGCAATTGTCTGAGAAGGAAATTTCCGATCTCACCTTCCAGATCATGGCGATCAATGCATGGAATCGCGCCAGCATCGCGGTCAAAGCTGTGCCCGGCTCCGCCGACAAGGTTTTCGGCCTTGATAAGGCGCAACTGGCCTAACGAGCAATGGGTGGCCGGTGACCTTACGGCCGCCCTCCAATTTACTGCGGTCCTGACCTCGGTCAGCGACCGCGATGGACCTCCTATCTCAATCGCCAGCTGCTTCAATGGGCCGGCATCGAGGATAAGGAGGGTGGAGCGACGCAAAAGTGCCAGCCAGTTGGCAGGGTTGATCGTCGAAATCGTCCACTCGGACGATCGTAAACGCGTTTCGGGCCAATCTCGATCGCTCGTTCAAGTCGAGTGCCGACGCGCGAGCAGCTGATGGCTGAAACAAGGAGGGATGGAAGGGATGTCCGATCGAAGCGTCGACGTTCTCATCTTACGGCTGAGACGCAGAGAAGCCTTCGAACCCGCCATTGATCAAGACGCAGCGCGGAGCCAGGTATCTCCTCGACGCGGACGTGTCCGTCATTACCCAGGCTCGACAGCGGTGATGCTGCCCATCTGCCACCAACCGGAGTTCGTTGTGAAATGTCGCTCGAGGCATACACGTGCGATGTTCACTGAAGCAGTTCGGATTTTCTCACGAGGTCACTGAGAGAGCGGGCCTGCATCTTTCTCATGGCGCTCCCGCGATGAAGCTTGACCATAATTTCGCTGATCCCCAATTCATAGGCGACCTGCTTGTTCATCAGACCATCTGTCACAAGCTTCATCACTTGCCTTTCGCGCGGTGTGAGGCTTGCCGCACACTCGCGAACATGTCTCAGTTTGGAAGTGATCTCACGCTGTTTTTTGCCCTCCTCGATCGCGGTGGTAACCGCGCTAATGAGTTCGTCTGGCTGGAATGGCTTCAAGAGAAAGTCGATGGCTCCCGCTTTCATGGCGGAGACGCTCGTCGTTACATCTCCGTCTCCAGTCATGAAGACAATCGGTACATCGAAGCCGGCTTCCGACAGCCTTCGCTGAAATTCTATACCGCTCACGCCCGGCAAATTGACATCAAGCAACAGGCAACCGACAGCATGCGGGTCGCCTCGGTGGTTAAAATCGGTTGTGTCGACGAAGGCCTCGGCCTGCATCCCTACGGCTTCGAAAAGTTCGAGCAGCGACAAGCGAAGTTGCTCGTCGTCGTCGATAATGTTCACTACCGGAATGTCGGTGGTTGTCTCAACGTTGTTTGCGTGTTCAGGCACGGCATCGCTCCCTCAGTTGTCAAGCTTCGACACTTCGTGGACCGCGATTTTACTCCAAAGGACTGAGCTGGCTATAAAACCAACGTTTGCTGCGTGCGGGGTGAGCGGCGGCAGCGGAGCTGCCTCCGCCGTCGGCAATCGAACTCACACCTTCGTTCCTACAGCAAGCTGTACCTTCGTTTGGGTTCCTGCGTGTCCGTGCGAAGGCTACAGCCTTGCACAGTGGCTCCCGTCGATCTGTGCCGCCGCGCTGACGCGAGTCTCTCATATTTTCGCGCGATGCCGGCGAACCGTTAATCGGAGCACACCATGCCGACGCCCCTTCCTTTAGTGCCGCTCGTAATGCTGAACCTGCTTGGGCTGGCGGGAATTATAGTCTGGCATCTGCAGGGACGAGGTCGCCCCAATGCACGACTTGTCGTTCAGATCATCTTCTTCGCTGCGATGACGGCAGCTCTTTTGGCTGCGCAGGTTGCACCTTTCCGGTTTGAGAGAATCCACGAAGAAGTGTTTGCGCGGTTTCTCGTCGACTGCGGTAAGGTCTTGTGGTGGACGCACCTTGCCTGGGCAGTGATCGGTTTTACGCGCATCTACATAGTGCTGGACAAGCGACCCAGGGAAGCGCGCCTTATCCAAGATCTCCTGGTGGCCGTCGTCTATCTCGGCACTACTCTTTCAATGATGGCATTCGTCTTCGGCATGCCGATCGGTACACTTCTTGCAACCTCGGGCGTCGTGGCGATCATTCTAGGCCTTGCCTTGCAGAATACATTGTCGGACGTCTTCTCCGGCATCGCCCTGACGATTGGGCGTCCCTATGTTCTGGGCGACTGGATTCTGCTGGCAGACGGAACTGAGGGAAGAGTTGTCGCTAGCAATTGGCGGGCGACCTGCATCCTTACATCGGCAAACAATCTCATCGTGCTTCCAAATAGTGTGCTTGCCAAGCTCGGCCTGACGAATTTCAGCCGCCCGACGGAAACGCACCAGATCAAACTGCCAATAAGAATCTCTCCCACGCTCCCACCGAGCGAATCGATGGAAGTCTTGAGTCTGGCTCTCGATAGCTGCAAGTTGATCTCCAGAGAGGCGCCGCCAACGGTGGCGCTCAAGAAGATGGATGGTATGGGCATAGACGTGGAACTGCTCTTCTATGTCTCCACTCCGGGCGAACGCGTGGCTGCATGCAATGAGGTCATCGATGCCGTCTTCCGCCATTGCGCGGAAAATGGCGTCTCGCTCGCGATGCCGGCCGGCTCCTATGTGTTTGGCACACAATCTCCCATCGGGAGCCACCTGACGCCGACGATGCTCTCTGCGAGGGAGTTGCTGCGGGCCGTGCCTGCTTTTGCTGGATTGCCTCTCGACGAGCGCAACGCGCTTGGTAGTCAAGCGACGACCCGGCAGTTTCCTGCAGGTGCGACAATCGTGACAGAGAATGAGACGTTTTCGAGTTTGATGATCATACAGTCCGGTATTGTCTGCAAGCGGTGGAACGGAAAGGATATCGAGCGGCTTTATCCTGGAGAAATCTTCGGCGCGCGCAGTCTGCTTTCGGACACACCGGAGAGCGGCAGTTTCGAGGCGCTGACCGAAATCTCCATTTCTGTCATCGCAAAGGAGGCGCTCGATAAAGTTATCGGATCTCACCCACAATTGGCGAAAGATCTTGCATCGAGGCTTTCCAGGACCATATCCGATGAGCAATCAGATACTGACACTCCTCTCTCCCAGACGGAAAAAACACCCGTTCTATGGGCTATGACCAACGGGTAGAGATTTAGATCCCGTGTTGGGATTCGACCGTTCGGGCGCGGCGAAAACCCAAGCGAAAGTGGCCGTTACGGCGGCTCTGTATAGAGTTGGCCCAGAACGCTGTCACGGACACGCCTTCGGGCTCCGCGTCCCAACTCCGGCAGCACCTTGACTAACTTCCGTATAGTTTCGGCTCCTATCCCCTCGGTCTAGCATTGCGACACCTGATGTTTCCCATGTCTTTGCCAAAGGGAGCTGGTGGTTGAGTGAGATGTAGATGGAATTGGCTCGATGCCGTCGAATGAGGCCGGATGGTTTTCTCGCCGGGAAGCGCAACCTTTACTGGAAGTATCGGAGTACCGCCGGCACGCGGGTGTAGATGAGGCGGAGGAGCGGCGGCTGATTACCTTGCTAGGTCGATATGCGTCCCGCCACGAGCTACAGATGAATATCATTCGCTCGCTTCGCCGGGTTCGCTAGCACCCAATTATCGCCAGCCGCTGTGCGAAAGACATCATGCGGGAAGCGTTATCTCGAAAACAGTGCCACCCCCGGCAGCATTCCCAGCCTTGAGAGTGCCGCCATTTGCCTCCACCATGCTGACGCAGATGGCGAGGCCGATCCCCAAGCCGTATGGTTTTGTGCTCTGGAATGCTGCAAACAACTTACCCATGATAGCAGGCGATATCCCCGGGCCGTTATCCATGACGGACATCCTAACCGAAGTGGTGCCGGCGTGCGCCAAACCGATCCGGATCATTTTCCTGGGGCCGTCCATGCTCTCCATTGCCTGGATTGCATTGGCGATCAGGTTAACTAACACCTGCTGAAGCTCGATCCTGACTGCGTTCACCGCAGGCAAATCCCTTTCGGACTCGACGCGGATGTCGACCTTGGCGCGAAGCAGATCCGGCGTCATCAATGCACAGGTTTCGTCGACCAGCGACATCAGATCCAAGACCTCTGGCATGCGTCGTTCTTGCCTTAGCAGGCGCCGAGTATTCTCGATAATGTCGCTTGCGCGCTTGCAGTCCCGCACCAGTCGTTCCGCTGATCGCCGCACCGCGACGAGGTTGGGCGGGGCCCTGGACAACCACTTCAACAGGGTTTGAGTGTTGACAGTCAGAGCGGCGAGCGGTTGGTTGAGTTCGTGGGCAAGCGAGGCAGATAGGGCGCCCACGGTTGCGGCTCTTGCTGCTTTGGCCAACTCGGCCTGCGCCTCCAACAGCGCCTTCTGTGTCATCTCTCGTTGTGTGATGTCGACCATTCCGACAACGACGCGGTCAAAGGCAGCCGTGTCTTCCGGAAAGCGCAGACTGATGATCACCTGCCGGGTCTCGGCGTCGTGCCTGACGATAGTTCCGGTCTGCTCGAGGCTTTTTCGTTCATTGAAAATCGCATCAAGGAGGTTGATGGTCGTTTCACGGTCGGCCAGGACGTGACCTGCCATCGCGACGGCGGTTCCTTTTGTCGCTGCATGGCCAAGCAGTTCGATGGCAGCATCGTTTGCAGCAATCGTCCTGACCAAACGGGCGCATTTTTCCACGACGTCAGGATTACCAAGGGCATATGCTCGAAAGTCGGGGATGCCTTCACGCTTGAGTGACAAAAGATAGGTTCTTGCTGAAGAATAGTCGCGCTCCCATAAGGCGACCCGGCTTTGTTCGAAGATCGAGCGATAACGGCGCTCGCTGTCGCGAAGCGCCTTGTTCGATGCGATGAGTTCGGTGCGAGCTGCAGCGTTCCTGAGGATGAGTGCACAGGTAACGGAAATGGCTGAAAGCGAAACCGTCAGGCGAAGCAGACTGGAGATGTCGAAAATGAAACCGTGACCCATCGTGTAAGAGACGACAGTCAGAATATTACATGTCACGCCTACGAAAATTACCCCTTGTCGGCTCAGCAAGCCCGCCGAGAGTAGCATCACGACTACATAGAGCACCGCTATCGCGCTCTCGATTGTCGTAAACGCATCGATGTAGAAGACCGCAGCACCAAGAGCTGCGGCCGCAACTGTATTAGCGATATCAAAAGGCGTAGCGTTTCGAACGCTACCTTTGGTCACCGGGTCTTTACGGATCTGTTGATTGCCGTTTTTCGCCGAGCGACGCCGAAAGGCGGAATTGTCCAAGGCGATACGGGCATGATCTGGGAGCGGCGTCAAAAGCGGTATGTCATCAATGGCTAGTGTCGATGGATAGACGCTATCAGCAGCCGGCTTCGGTGAGGACTATACTCGTGGATAGGTGCAGCTGTGATTTTGTCGGCCCACCTGCAGCCGGGTCGGTGTTCACCGATATTTCATCCAGCAAAGGCTCCAGTCATCGAAACCGATGCGTCCCAGAGACGCCGTGCCGCAACAGGATCGATTGCCCAACTTGCAACCCCCTTGCTGCCTAATTCGCCGTTGTAGGGTTGGGCGACGCCGAAGTCTTCGAGATATTCGCCTCCAAACCCATCAAGCTCGGGGCTGGCACCTGCCCAGACCATTGAAGCGGCGCCTTGTTGCGGGGTCTTGCGGCCGTTCGCTGGATCGATGCGCAGGTTTCCATCTGCATCGTATGCGTCGAACCGTGCCAAGTATTCCGGCGTCAGGTGCCTGACGATATCGGTCAGGATTTGGCCCGGATGCAAGGAAAAGGCGCGCACGCCGACTTCGCGTCCGCGCCTGTCGAGCTCAACCGCGAACAGTGCGTTTGCTGTTTTGGCCTGACCATAGGCGAGCACGCTGTCATAGGCGCGGCGGACGAAATGGATATCGTCGAAATCGATACCTCCCGCCTGATGTGCGCGTGAGGAAACACTGACAACACGCGCGCCATTCGCGCGCGTGAGCGCCGGCCATAGAGCCGCGGTCAGTTGGAAATGGCCGAGGTGATTGATCGCAAACTGCCCCTCGTGGCCGTCCGAGTTGCGCCACAGTGGGGTTGCCATGACGCCGGCACTATTGATCAGCATCGATATGGGTCGCCCACTGGAAACGACTTCTGCCCCGAATGCCGCAATCTCGCTGGGAACCGAGAGGTCCAGATCTGCGATCGTTACGTTGCGCAGATGTGCAAGATTTCGTTGGGCCTTTGAGCAGTCCCGCGCCGGAACGATGACGGTAGCGCCGACGCTGGCAAGCGCGCGTGTTGCCTCCAGACCTAGACCTGAATAGCCGCCAGTGACAACGGCGGTCGTGCCATTTAGGTCAAGCCCTTCGACCACCTGCTGTGCTGTGCTGGCAACACCAAAACGCGAGTTAATGAGATTCGGATTGTGCATGTATGGCTCCGTGATGCTTGTGCCAGGGATATATCGGCACTACCTCTGGAGGATCCATCATCAAGGCGCCAAAGTACTGTCGTGATCGTCCAAAAGCACAACGAAGATGCACTCTCATCCATTCTGGAATGTCTTGGCGCCCGAACCCTCTGCTCGATGCGATTGGAGGCTGGCGGGAGTTGGGCCGTCCATTTTCCCTTGCCGCGGGTACTCAAGTTCGATTTTGTTCGGCGCGGCGAATGCTGGCTACGCCTCAGTGGCGCCGAGCCAGTGCGGATCAACGCTGGTGATTGTATCATCGTAGCCGGCGTCCACTATGAGCTTGCCAACGCTCCGGATACGCCGGCCCTTCCTGCACAGGAGGTGTTTTCGCCAGCGGGACCCGCACAAATCGGCGCTGTGACGGACTTCACTGTCCTCGGTGGGACGCTTCAACTCGACGCTGGCGACGTTCTGTTCGTAACGGGCGTGTTACCTTCCGTTGTCGTAATACGGGCGGATGAAATGGCACCAGTAGGGTGGCTATTGGAGCATCTGGATCACGAATGGGACAGCGGCAGGCCTGGAGCTCGACTGGCGAGTAACGACCTCATGCGCCTTGCTTTCATTCACGTATTGCGTGCGCATTTGGCGAAGCTCGACGAGGGCGTCGGATGGCTTCACGCTCTGATTGATCGAAACTTGGGCCCAGCGATGCGAGCCATTCACGCAGATCCGACTCGTGCCTGGACGGTCAGCGAACTGGCGCGCATCGCCGGGCAATCGCGGTCTGGGTTTGCGGCAAGATTTCGCGCTCATGTGGGATTGTCGCCAATGGACTATATCGCCCGTTGGCGGGTGAGATTGGCATCCGCCAAGCTCCGCGGAAGCAATTTGCCGATATCACATATCGGCCAGGAACTTGGATTTGCGACTGACAGTGGATTTAGTGCCATGTTTCGCCGGGTGATGGGCATGTCTCCCCGACAATACCGCCGGAAGCAGGCCGATCTGCACACATGATCGAGGTGACATAGTTCTCCGGAGTGATAGGGCTCCTGGAAGAAGGAACCAATCGCCAAATGCCTCGTTCACCTTAAGATTGTTTTAACGAGAAGTGCCGTGACAATGCGTTGTGCTTTCGCTAGCCATTGGTGCAGGTGGAGAAGATTGCATGCCGCAGTCTGTTCAAGTGACAGTGCATGGCCAGGAGGACCGTTCATCCATGGCAATCGATGGGGAACAGGAACAGCAGGCAAGTAAACAGAGACCCGTCGTTGCAGTCGTCGATGACGATCCGGTTGTGCTCGAAGCGCTGGAAGACTTGCTGGAATCGGCCGGTTATTCTGCGCGCGGGTTCCCGTCTGCCGCGTCTTTGCTTTCCAACGGTCTCTCCGGGTTGGATGTCATAATCACCGATATTGGAATGCCAGGAATGGATGGCTTTGAACTCTGCGATGCCGTGAACTCTGTTCGGCCGGAAATGCCGGTTTTCTTGATGACCGGCCGCCACGACATTGAAGGCAAACGGAGCGAAACATCGAACTTGGGGATATTCCGCAAGCCGTTCGACACCCGAGTTCTTCTTGCGGCGGTCAAAGACGCATTAGCTTGACGAGATGAAAGCGAAGGGATGCCGGCGACAATGTGCGAGCCGCTTTCCACTCGGCAAGATCTCTCTTGCCTGCGCGTGGCGCAGACCCGAAGCGTTCAAGATCTTTCTGCCGATGGATCGCAAGCCAGTCCTTGAGGTTGGAGATGCGCAAGTTCGCGCCGGGCGTGCGCGGGCGCTGCATCGCCCGGTGCGCTTCCTCCAGTCCTCCGGCAACGGCTTGGCTGGATGCCAAGAGGGCAGCCGCGACCAGCAGATTCGGCAAGTGAGCCGAACGGCATGGGCAACATTGTCGGACGCGCCTTCCGTTTTCGGGTGATCGGACCGGTGCTACTCCCTGCAGTCTATCGCCATTCGAAATCGCAAAAAGGTTTCCAAGAAAGAAAACTGTTGTTGCGTCGATGGCAGGGCAGGTCTATAAGTTTCCAATGTTGGAAACTTAGGAGTGACCCATGCTGACGCTCTACATCCACCCACTTGCCTCCTTCTGCCACAAGGTTCTCATAAGCCTTTATGAAAGCGAGCTGGTCTTTGAGGCAAGGACGGTGGATTTCTCCGATCCGGGATCGGCCGCAGCGCATTTTGAACGTTGGCCTGTCGGGAAGATTCCCGTGTTGCATGATAGCGCAACAGGTCGCGTCGTGCCCGAGACGAGCATCATCATTGAGTATCTGCAGACGCGATACCCCGAGCAATTCCGCTTCCTCCCTGACGACGCACGGCTGCGGCTGGACACGCGGCTCTGGGATCGCTTCTATGATCTCCATGTCAGTGTGCCCATGCAGAAGATCGTCACGGACCGGATCAGGCCGGCCGGAGCCGGAGATCCGTACGGAGTTGCCGAGGCGCATGAGGCGCTCGAGACGGCCTATGCAATGATCGAGACGCAGCTATCGGGAAAGGCCTGGGCGGTGGGTGACGACTTCACGCTGGCGGATTGCGCCGCCTTCCCAGCCTTGTTTTTCGCATCCGTCGTTCATCCGATTGGAGGCGTGAGGCCCGCGTTGTCCTCCTATCTGGATCGGCTCCTGTCACGCCCGTCGGTGGCGCGTGTAATGGACGAGGCACGTCCCTTCTTCCGGTTTTTCCCTTATAAGGAGGCCCTGCCAGAGCGCTTCCGGGAGAAGACTGAATGAAGAACACACCGCAGACGAATTTCGATCGGATGTTTCATGCTCTCTCGGATCCTTACCGAAGAGCCTTCATCGAGCAGCTTTCGAAGGGACCGGCCGCGGTGAAGGAACTCGCTGCACCAGCGGCCGTGCAACTTCCGGCGGTCCTGAAGCACCTTCGTGTCCTCGAGGAAGGCGGCATCGTCATCTCCGAAAAGGTCGGCCGCGTGCGGACCTACCGGATGCGCCCAGACGCCTTTCGTGCAGTGGGCAACTGGATCGATGAGCGCCAGAGCGAGATGAACGATGCCTTCGATCGACTGGCTATTCTGATGGCGCAAACACCGGAAAAGAAGGATCACTGATGGGAGTCAATGTCGACCACCGCACGTTCGTCATCAAGCGCGCACTGCCGGGTAGCCCCGCTCACGCATTTCGCTTTTGGTCTGATCGTGCCTTGAAGCGACAATGGAATGCCTGTCATCCCGACTGGCATGTGCTGGAAGATCGGTTCGACTTCCGAGTCGATGGTTGCGAACGCTTGGTCTGGCGCATGCCTCAGGGGATCGTTCAGGAGATGACCGCTCATTTCCTCGAAATCGCCGAGCGGCAACGCATAGTTTATGCCTATACGATGCGGACAGATGGCCGAAGCTTTTCTTCATCTCTTGTAACCGTGGAGTTCGAAAGCACGCCTACAGGAACCGAGATGACCTTCACCGAGCAAGCCATGTTTGCAGATGTCAAGCACGCAGAGAGAAGAGAAAGTGGCACAGGCGTTGGATTTGATCGGCTGTACCAGGCTATGGAAGCTGCCTCGATTGGGTGATGGGCCTGAACTCCCGCTTTTGGTGCAATACGGGCTTTTGTCGTGCAATTTCTGTTTTTACTTACGCATCATAGCAGTGGCATGATTCCGTTCCTCGAAGCGCGCATCTGACCGGGCTCGGATCAGCTTCGCGGGGGCGCCTCAAACAGAACCTACGTGACGCACCTTGATGGTCCAACGCCGCCTAGCCTTCGCTACCGGTGGCGCTGTTGCACCTCGCGCCAGCCATATTGCCCGTCCGTGACTTTTCCTTCGAGCGCGGCATCAGTTCGATCTGGACATCCTTCATGTGCGACGGGCTGACCGTGTCCGCGCTGATGCCAAAGGTGTCGATGCCGAAACGGTCACCAACGGTTTTTCGATTTTGCCTTCGGTGACTTTCTTGTCACATAGATCGCGGCTGATGCAGCCTTGCTGCACTCGTAGAGGTTTGGCCGCTGTCGTCCAAATCGCCCCCCTCGCTGAGAGGTGTTGCTGCGATTGTCTTGATTTGTCGAGCGAGAGCCGCAAGCTTTTTTGCAAGATCCTGTAATTCGATCGGTGAAGCCGCGCGCTCGCGGGTGTCCTTGACGCTAGGTCCGTGCACGGTGTCCTCCTCTCCCATTGGACATAAGCACAATGTATATTTCAAAAACGGAATATAAGACTACCTCCCAAAACGCGCTATGATCGCGGTACACAGCCAATGGTTTATTTAGCAAAGGTGGCTGTCGCGTTGCCTCGCTATGGCTTGAAGTAGCCGGCTTTCGACCTAAGCGACCGGCATGGGCCGAGCCAAACTTTCTAGACGCGTCAGCGATGATGCTGGAAATCGATGGCGCTTGTAGCTAACAGGGGCCCGGATAATCGTCGCCAGTTATAAGCAAACAAAATCATGGCAGGTTAACGTGAGATCATCGCGACGAGGAATGTAGCCACGACTGCCGTTGATCAGGGTGCGGGTGTAGGGGTGGATAACGGCCCGCTTGATCAGCTGCCGCTTTTCCGCAACTTCGACGAAGCCACCATCCTGCATCATGGCAACGCGGTCGCACAGGTGAGCGACCACGGCGAGATCGTGGCTGACGAGGATATATGTCAGCCCTTCTCGCTCACGCAGATCTTTCAGCAGGTTCAGGATCTCGGCCTGGATGGACACGTCGAGCGCCGACGTCGGTTCATCGAGCAGTAGAATGTGGGGTGACAGAGCCCCCGGGCAATGGCCACGCGCTGGCGCTGGCCGCCGGACAGCTGATGCGGGAACCGATATCGAAAATTCTGTGGCAATCCAACATCTTCGAGTGCTTTGTTCACCCCGTTCCTGGCGCCGATCCAGCCCATGGATCTCCAGTGGCTCCAGAAGCGTGCGACCGATCGCGTGCCGCGGGTGGATGGAACCGAATGGGTCCTGAAACAGCTGCGAGCCTAATCACCGGCGCGAACCTGCTGGGTGGAAGGTGGATGATTCGTCGCCTGAGGCGGGGCTGCGTTCGACGAAGTTGGGTTAATCTCGGGAAGGTGATCGTCGAGGGCGAGGACCGGTATGGCGAGGGCGTCAAATGTCGCGGCCCGGCTTCGAGACCGGGCGAGATATGGTCTCGCCAAAGGTCACCAGAGGTTGAGAATAAGCTGGTTTCCGGCCTCGAGCCGATGAGCGCAGAAGGTGAAGAATATCGCGGAACCGGTGCAGGCTTTCCGCGTCATCCTTGAAGGACAAGTTCCACGCCAATCAAAGCGCATGGGCTGTTCGTCGAATGCATAAAACAGCGCCTGGCCGACGACGCGCTTGGCGCCACGCCCGCCGAGCGCTGCCTGAGGGAACCTTTCCTTTGGTTTCGATTTGAATCTTAGAAAGACGACAAAATTGGAGACCAGCTGTGGACTTCGAGACGATCGGCCGTCGGCGTCTGATGATGCGCTTGCCGGCGTATCGACGGCAGCTAGAAACGCTGAAAATCCTCCCTAAAGGACCTCCTAAAGGCCTACGGGTTCGCGGCCATTCAGAGGGACCAGGTGCGTGCGGTTGAAGGCCACAAAACGCGCCATGCCCGACTGGATTGCGACTGCGCGAGGATCGAGATGGATGTTGTTCGGCTGCTCACGAATGTCGCCGCCCGGGCCGTAAAGGCATAGACCCCACCAGGAACTTTTCTTAGCAGTCAGAGTTGGACCGCTGCGGTTACTGCTTGTGGCCAAAACGGAGCAAGAAAATGAACCTGGAAAAGATCGGCAGAGCACGCATGATGCTACGGCTGCCTGCCTACGGGCGCTTACTTTCCGAGTTAAGAAGCCGATCGATGATCGAGATTTTCATTGCCTATGCCGAGGCGTCAATCCAACTCGATGTGCTGCGCAGCACCGACACTCCCGATGGGGTCTTGATTGAAGAATACGACCAGATTTGCTTGAAGATCGAAAACAGTATCGAGCCATATCTGAGGACGCTGACCGAGCAAAGCCTTACAAGTCACGCGACCAAAGAAACGCAGGCGCGATAGCACGCATCAACTACCCGGGAACCGCAGTAGGAAGCAGCTAAACTTAGCCGCGTTGGATCTGAACGAGAATGGGTTCGGCAGGATCGAAACGCGATCGTCGGAATGCCAGAAGTTGCCGCGGGTCAAAACGGCCGCAGATGAACCGGCATTGGTTCGACGACAATCATCGCGGCGATCCCGATTGCCCGTTCTGTGTAGTAGGCTGCATGACGTTCCGTCGGGCGGCCCTCCACCGCCGTGTTTGCCGTCAGTAGGGATTGAGTTGGTAGTGCCTCGGCCACCTCGCGCTTTCGGGGCAAAGGCCGGCCACCCGGAGCATGCAGCGTTTGGGCGACCGACCAGTCATGTCACGCGGCGGTAGCTGCGACCGTCATTGTGCGATCGTAGGCTTCATGCGCATTGACCATCGCACCGGCCAGCTGGCGAAACGTGACGGTGCCGAGAGGCTTGCCGGAAGAATCGACGACGGTGATGTCGCCTTCGGGTGCAGCTGTGAGCGCACGTACCGCCTCTTCGATCGTGAAATCGGCGGGAATCCGTTGCCCGCTATCGACAGCGCCCGCCCCAAGTGGCGTCATGATGGCCTCAACATGCACGACGCGGCCCCGGTTCACCTCCTTCACGAAGTTCGCGACATAGTCGTCGGCGGGTCTCAACACGATATCCTGGCTGGTCCCCTGCTGTATGACCTCGCCGTCGCGCAGAATGGCGATCTGGTCGCCGAGCCTCAAAGCCTCGTCGAGGTCGTGGGTGATGAAGACGATCGTCTTCTTGATCTCCTTTTGCAGGTCCAGAAGCACCGTCTGCATATCCGTGCGGATGAGCGGGTCGAGTGCCGAATAAGCCTCATCCATCAAGAGCACCGGTGCGTCGTTGGCAAGCGCCCGGGCAAGGCCGACGCGCTGCTGCATGCCGCCCGACAGCTGGTTCGGGTACTTCTGCTCGAAACCTCTGAGCCCGACGCGCTCCAGCCATCGCATGGCGGTATCGATGCTCTGCGCGTGAGACACACTCTGGATTTCAAGGCCGAAGATAGTGTTGTCGAGCACGCTGCGGTGCGGAAGAAGGGCAAACTTCTGGAATACCATGGCCGTCTGGTGACGACGGAATTCGCGCAAATCCTTATCCGGCATCTTCACCACATCGATGCCGTCGACGAGGACTTCGCCGGCTGTCGGGTCGATCAGCCGGTTGATGTGGCGGATGAGCGTCGATTTGCCCGATCCGGAAAGCCCCATGATCACCTGAATGGAGCCCGACGGCATTTCGATGTTGATGTCGCGAAGTCCGAGCACGTGTCCGTGCCGCTCATTCAGTTCGGTCTTGGTCAGACCGCTCCTGACGGCCTCGACATGAGCCTGCGCATTCGGCCCGAAGATCTTGTAGAGATGGCGGATCGCGATGCCGCCGAAAGCATGGTCAGCCATGGACAACCTCCCGATGCTTCTGGAGCCGTTCACCATAGGCCTGACTGACACGGTCGAACATGATAGCAATGCCGACGATGGCAAGGCCATTGAAGATGCCGAGCGTGAAGTATTGGTTCGCGATCGCTTTGAGCACCGGCTGGCCAAGACCTTGAACGCCGATCATCGAAGCGATGACGACCATGGCGAGCGCCATCATGATGGTCTGGTTGATGCCGGCCATGATGGTTGGAAGCGCTAGGGGCAGCTGCACCTTGAAAAGCTTCTGTCTGTTGTCAGCGCCAAAGGCGTCGGCCGCCTCCAGCACATCCTTGTCGACGAGACGAATGCCGAGATTGGTGAGCCGGATCATCGGCGGGATGGCATAGATGACAACGGCGATCAGACCGGGAACCTTGCCGATGCCGAGCAGCATGACGACGGGTATCAGGTAAACAAAGCTCGGCATGGTCTGCATCACGTCGAGCACGGGATTGACGATCCGCTGGACCTTGTCCGAGCGCGACATCAGAATGCCGGTCGGCAGTCCGATCGCGATCGACAGAACGGTGCACACGAAGATCATCGAGATCGTCCGCATCGTGTCGTCCCACATGCCGAAGTAGCCGATCAACAACAGCGTCGCGAGACAGCCGCCGACGATCCGCAGGCTCCTCGTGGCTGCCCAGGCGATGACCAGGATCAGGAGCGTGATGATCGGCCAAGGCGTCTTGGTCATGAACCGATCGGCGGCGATCAGAAAATGCTGCAGGGGCGTGAAGAAGCCCTCGATCAGGTCGCCGTAGCTGCGCGTAAAGCCGCGAAAAGTCTCGTCGATGACCTTCTTCAGATCTCGAAGTGCGTTGTCGTTCATGTGAGGAAATTGATAAAACCAGTCCATTCGGTTCCCCTTCTCGAAAGAGCCGATCCGTTCTTGTTGTTATATCGGCACGCACGGTGCGGTGTGCCGAAAGCGCACCGCACCGGCGTTCGGCAGTGGTGATTAAAGCGCAGCCTCGATCTTGGTGGCGGCCTCCGGGGAAACCCACTTCTTCCAGATATCCGGGTTTTCTTCGAGGAAGTGCTTGGCACCTTCTTCGCCGCTCGCCTGGTTGTCGGTCATCCAGGCCATGAGCTTGGCGATCGTCTCATTGCTCCAGGAGCGTTTGTTGAGATAATCCATGACCTCGGGGCCTGCCTTTTCGGAAAAGGGCTTGGCGACGAGCGTAACGATCGTGTCGACCGGCCATGCGCTGGGTTTGGGGTCGGTGCATTCGGCAACCGTAATGCAGCGCTTCCACTCGGCCGTATTGTATGGCACGCCGGCTTGCAGCTGCACCATCTCGTATTTGCCGAGAAGGGCGGTCGGCGCCCAGTAGTAGCCGACCCAGCCTTCCTTGCGTTCGTAGGCCTTGGCGATTGAACCGTCGAGACCTGCGGCGGATCCGGTGTCAACGAGAGTCCAGCCGGCTTTTTCAGCTTCGAAGGCCTTGTACAGCTGTGCGGTTACGACGGTGCCTCCCCAACCCTGCGGCCCGTTGAAGATTGCCCCCTTGCTCGGGTCTTCAGGATCCTTGATAAGATCGGGATGTTTCAGGAGGTCGGGAATTGTCTTGATGTCGGGGTGGGCATCGGCAAAGTACTTCGGGATCCACCAGCCTTGGATGCCGCCGTCGGGAAGGGGAGAGCCAACCTTGACGATGCGACCTTCCTCCGTACCTTTCTTGACCACGTCGGGCAGCAGATCGATCCAGGCTTCCGGCGCGATATCAGGCTCGCCTTTTTCCGCCATCGACGTGATGGTTGGGACGGTGTCTCCGATGGTGATCTCGGCGCTGCAGCCGTAACCTTCATTGAGGATGATCTTGTCGAGGTTGGAAATTACCTCGGCACTTTGCCAATTCATGCTGGCGATTGTGACGCCGCCGCAGTCCGCAGCATTGGCGAGCGACGAACCAGTGACGGTTCCAAGAAACAGGCATGTCGATGCAAGCAAGCGTTTCATTATCGTTCCCTCTTTTGGCGGCTTATCTTTTGAAAGCGGAGTGCCGCGGAACCCGCCCTTACGGCGCTAGGAGGCTTCCCCCATGCCAACCGATTTCCTCAATGCAGCCGTCAACCCGCGCGAAACGGCATCATCGAACCCGGCCGCGCGCATCTCCTCGATCGCGGCAGCTGTGGTGCCGCGATAGTCAAGGAAGGTCTGGACTGTTTCACTGGGACAGTCGTCCCGCTGTTCCAGCAGCCGGCCCGCACCCACCATGAGGGTGTTGACGGCCCGCTTGGCGATCTCGGGCGACAGTCCATGCGAGATGGCGTCTGTCATCATCGCTTCGGCGAGCAGCGCCGGAAAGGCGGGCCCCGATCCGGTGAGGCCGGTCAGATAGTCGATTTCCGCCTCTTCGCACACTTCATCTTGAGAGCCGCAGGCATCGAATATAGCCCGCACGATCGCCCGATCATCTTTTCGCAAGCCGGCCGTGGCGATCCAAGGCGTGTAGGACTTTCGAACTTCGGCCGCCGCATTCGGCAGGGCACGAACCACACGGTCCGTCCGGTGGTGCGCACAAAGAGCGCTCAGGCGAATACCCGCCATGACGGAGATGAGAAGCTTGCCTTCGGCATCGACGTTCAGGGTGGGCCAGTCCGCCGGGCGGACGGAGAGAACGATAACGTCAGAGCGGTCGGCGAGTGCCTGGTTGTCTGATGTCCAGGAGGAGCGGTTGAAACGGTAGGGACGCTCGCGGCGATAGGAGAGGGACAGGTTTTCAGGTTCAACGACGCCTGCGCCGACAATGGCTTTGGCTATTGCGCCGCCCAGCCATCCGGCACCACCAAGTACGCCAACCCTCAAAGGTCCGCCCGTTTCCATTGTTCTCTCACTCTGCTTTGTAGCCATGCCGGGCGTAGAAGCGGTCGAGCTCCCTCTGCTGCGGCGTTTGTCCGGTATAAATCGCGATGTAATCCGGAATGCGCCTCATACGGAGCGCCAGGTCCTCCTTGGACTGCATCGAGATGTATCCAATCTGGACCAGGTAGGTTGTTCGCGCGCGAACATCCGCTGGTCCCGCCTCGTAGCCGAAACGCATAAACATGCGGCCCAGCGCCTCCATTCTGACCTGATCGGCCTGCTGGACTTCGGCCAGTATCTCCGGCGATTGCAGCGCCCAGCTACGAACGGCGAATTCGAACTGGGAGTCAAACAGCTCCTTGCTCACCCAGCAGTCGAAAACGTTCAGCATCGCCTCGGCCAGGGACTCCGCATAGGCTTCGGATTGCTTGACGAGGTTACCCGTATTCTTCTCCCTCCAGCGCGCAATGAGAGCGTTCAACAGTTCCTCGCGGTCCTTGAAGAACCAATAGAAGCTAGTCCGGGAAAGATTGAGCCGTTTGGCCAACGGCAGGATCTTCACCGACTCCACGCCAGACTCGAGCAGGGAGTCGTAGGCCGCTTCGAGCCACCCCTCCTGAGAACCGCGCCAGCCGGTGTCACTCATCGCCTGTTCCATGATTACCTCCTAACAAATCCAAAGGACTGCTTCAAGCAAAATGTACACGAGTGTCGAAGTTCCAAACTACGGTGTTTTTGTTTGTTGACACCTGTGTACATTTTCGCTTACCGTTGCGAATTAAAGTCCCTTAAACCGGAGCCCCTCGCATGTCGAACGATCCCCTGCTTCAGCCGTTTCAGTTGAAGCATTTGACCCTGCGCAACCGCATCATCGTCACGTCCCACGAGCCTGCCTACCCAGAAGACGGTATGCCGAAGGGCCGCTACCGCGCCTATACGGTTGAACGGGCGAAGGGCGGTGTGGCGCTGACGATGACTGCCGGCTCAGCTGCAGTCTCGAAAGACAGCCCCCCGGTCTTCAACAATCTGCTGGCTTACAAGGACGAGATCGTGCCGTGGATTAGGCAGATGACGGACGCTGTGCACGATGAGGGCGCCGCGATCATGATCCAGCTCACTCATCTCGGCAGGCGCACCCGCTGGGACAAGGGCGACTGGCTCCCGGTCATTGCACCCTCGCACCATCGCGAAGCCTCACACCGCGCGTTTCCGAAGAAGATCGAAGACTGGGATATCGAGCGCATCATCAAGGACTTCGCTGACGCGGCCGAGCGTATGAAGGCCGGTGGTATGGATGGCGTCGAACTTGAAGCCTACGGCCATCTCATCGACCAGTTCACCTCGCCGCTCACCAACGAGCTCGATGGTCCCTATGGTGGTTCGCTCGACAATCGCTTGCGTTTCTGTTTCGACGTCTTCAAGGCAATGCGTGAAAGGGTCGGTGACGACTTCATCCTGGGCGTTCGCTATACAGCCGACGAATGTCTTCCCGGCGGGACCGGAATGAGCGAAGGCATTGAGATCTCAAAACGCCTTCGCGACAGCGGCCTTATAGACTATCTGAATGTTATTCGCGGCCATATCGATACGGATGCGGGTCTGACCGACGTCATCCCGATTCAGGGTATGGCAAATTCGCCGCATCTTGATTTCGCGGGCGAGATCCGCGCCGCGACCAATTTTCCGACGTTCCATGCAGCCAAGATTCCGGATGTGGCAACCGCGCGCCACGCAATCGCGTCGGGCAAGGTGGACATGGTCGGAATGACCCGCGCGCACATGACCGACCCGCATATCGTGCGAAAGATCATGGAAAAGCGAGAGGATGATATCCGCCCCTGTGTCGGCGCCAACTACTGTCTTGACCGCATATATCAAGGTGGCATGGCCTTCTGCATCCATAATGCTGCGACCGGCCGGGAAGAAACGATGCCGCACCGGATCCCGAAGGCGGTGGTCCGCAAGAAGGTCGTAATTGTGGGGGCGGGCCCAGCTGGCCTTGAAGCCGCTCGCGTCTCTGCGGAGCGGGGGCATGAGGTCGTCGTTTTCGAGGCCGCGAACAATCCGGGCGGCCAGATCCGGCTTACGGCCCAAAGCGAGCGCCGACGGGAAATGATCAGCATCATCGACTGGCGCATGAACCAGTGCGAAAAGCTCGGCGTCACCTTCCGGTTCAACAACTGGGCCGAGGCTGACACCGTGCATGCCGAAGCGCCCGATGTTGTCATCATCGCGACAGGCGGACTGCCGCATACGGAGGTTCTTTCGAAGGGAAACGAGCTTGTCGTTTCCTCCTGGGACATCATCTCGGGTGATGTAAAGCCGGGAACCAACGTGCTCATCTTCGACGATGCGGGCGATCATGCTGGTCTTCAGGCTGCGGAGTTCCTCGCCAGGGCCGGTGCGAAAGTCGAGATCATGACGCCGGACCGTTCCTTCGCGCCGGAAGTCATGGCGATGAACCTCGTTCCCTACATGCGCTCGCTGCAGAAACTCGATGTCACCTTTACCGTCACCTACAGGCTGGAGGCGGCAGAGAAGAGCGGCAATCAGATCATCGCGCATGTCGGCAGCGACTATGGCGGCGTGGCCAAGCAGCAGACCTTCGATCAGATCGTCGTCAATCACGGCACCATTCCGCTCGATGACCTCTATTTCGAACTGAAGCCTGGTTCGAGGAACCTCGGCGAAGTGTCCTACGACGACCTGATTTCTGGAACGCCGCAATCGGTTGAACGCAACCCGGAAGGTGCCTACCAACTCTTCCGGATCGGCGATGCGGTCGCGGCGCGTAACACGCATGCGGCCATCTACGACGCGCTGCGTCTTGCCAAGGATCTCTAACGATGGCGCGGGTCGACGCTCTGCAAGCTTTTCTGGATGCGGCTTTCGTCGCGTTCGACCAATTCGCTCAGGATTTAAGGGCGCGCCGGTCCGTCATGGAGATATTTGCCCAACTCGAAGCGCCACAACCCCAACGCTTGAACATCGGAAAGCGCCTTCCGGTGTGCAACCGACATATCGAGAGCGTTCTGGCAACGAAAACCTGGCGACCGTCACTGGATGCGCTGATTGAGCGCTTCGCGGACCTTGAGCCGATGCTCGAATGGAAGTGGCGCTCCGTCTACGATCATACGGCAAGCGAGAATTTCCTGATGAGCCACGCCAATACGATGATCGTCGGACCGGGTGGCTTGGAGGACCGAAGTGACCTATGGCTTGGAGCGACGCTGATGGCGCCGAACGTGCGTTATCCCGATCACGACCATGCCCCGGAAGAAATTTACCTGGTTCTGTCGGAGGGAGAGTTTCAGCATGGCACCTCCGAGTGGTTCTCACCCGGGGTCGGAGGCTCGTTTTACAATCCACCTGGTGTCCGGCACGCCATGCGCTCCGACGAAACGCCGTTGTTCGCCTTCTGGGCGTTGTTGCCTGATCGTCCGAGACATTGAAGTGAACGGCTCGGGTGCAACCGAGCGCAGGAGGAACATTGCCGATAACCATGCCTGCGGCTGCACCAAGTGCTGAAGCCCGATGGTGCTGTCTTCTCGGACGTCGCCGCCGCCCCGACAGACAATGTCGAGATACGAGAAAACGGCGACGAGAGCTTGGTATTGAGGCCTATGACTGCCACAACCCTGGCCTCATGGGACCCATCGCCACCTGGACGGCAAAGAAGAGTGGCGCGCTCGCGGCCTGACAAGCTAAGGCTCGAATGAACCCGTGTCCCGATGCTCGGATGATGCTAGCGATCGATGACGAGATCGCTCAGCGGCTTCGAACAGCACGGCAGAAAGAGTCCGGCATCTATCTCTCGTTGCCGGATGCCGCCATTGTGGTTGATCTCGACCGAGCCGGATACCAGTTTCGACTTGCATGTGCCGCAAACGCCATTCGAACAGGATGAGGGAAGCTTTACTCCTGCCTTTTTTGCGCAGGCGAGCACGGTCTGCTCACCTCCAACCTCGATCTTGCGAGCCTGTTTGGAAAATTCGACCTGGAATGTTCGGGTGGCGGGCTGTTCGACGTTAGGAATATCCACGTCGTCGATCACCGCTGCATCGAAGCTCTCCTCGATATAGTTGGACGCCTGAACGCCCAGTTCGGCCGTGATCGCGCGCGCCGCCGCCATGAACGGCGCAGGGCCGCAGCACATGATGATGCGTTCAGCGACGTCGGGAACCGCGAGTTGCATATATGCAGCCGATATGCGTCCCGTCAGACCGTGCCAATTGGCCTCACCGGAAACGACTTCCGGCAGAAACTGCAGTCGCAGGCCCTTCACTCGGTTGGCCAGATTGGCGAGTTCGTTGCGAAAGATGAGGTCCTTCGGGGTCCGCGCCGCGTGCATGAAGACAACATCGGCGGGTTCGCACGTGTCTGCCAACTCGCGGACCATCGCCATGACCGGGGTAATCCCTGATCCTCCGGACAGAAACAGATACTTCCGGCCGTTCGGCCGAACGAAGTGGCCGAGAGGACCGTTTGCCTTGACCTTGGCGTTGACGACGAGCTTGTCATGAAGCCAGTTCGATATCTTGCCGCCGGCGACCCGTTTGACCGTGACCGAGAACGCATTGCTGCGCTTCGGGGACGACGATATGCTGTAGCACCGGCTTTCCGGCTCGCCATCGACATCGAGGTCGAACAGGAAATATTGACCGGCTTCGAAGGCAAAACGTTTGCCCTCGGGAGACGCAAAGGTGAAGGTCTTCACGTCGTGCGTTTCCTGATGGACATCCACGCAGACCAGATCTTCATCCCTGTCGCGGCTCCACAAGTTGTCAGGCTCAAGACGACCGACCGGAGAAAAGGAGCTCTTAGTATCCATGGGCACGCATCCGGTCGATGTACCACGACGTGAACTTGTCGAGGTTGGTTTCGGAGAAGGGTGAGTAGGGGCCTGGCACATAGGCTGGATCTTCGATCCCGGCGTGCGAGCGGGCGACGAGTTCGGCGTCCTGCTCGGTCGTGGCGATCCAGACGTTGGTCAGCTTTTCGAGGTCGTAATCGATGCCTTCGACCGCATCCTTGTGCACGAGCCATTTCGTCCGCACGAGCGTTTTATCCGCTGAGAGCGGTATGACGATCGAAACGACGGCGTGGTCGCCCATGAAGTGGTTCCAGCTGTTGTGGCCCCAGAGGTGCATATCGCCGAGATCCTTGCGCAATATCGTGCCGAGCAGCGTTGCCGAGGCTGCGGTCGCGTCGGGGGTCTGGGATTCGCCAGCACCCGAAATGATGAGCCGTTGCGTTCGGAAATTAGTGGTGCAGTTCACCAATTGCTCGACCGCTGCAGATGGATACCCGTCTGCCTCCCACCGCTTGGTGCGTTCCGCATAGAGCGAGAAATGCTCCTCGGCCTGGGCGCGATCTTCCAGGCTCAAGGCGTCCGGGTCGAAGCCGAAATCGAGGTCGACAAAGGAGACGCAGAGTTCGGGATGGTTAGCGGAGCAGTGGTAGCATTCACGGTTGTTTTCGATCGTGAGCTTCCAGTTGCCCTGTTCGATGACATCGGATTCGTACGCGACCTTGGCATTGCTGATATCGTAGGGTGCAAGGCGTTCGGCCATGACGTCGATGAGGCGCTCGATATCTTCGGGCGGATTGTCCGATAGGCAGACATAGATGAGGCCGCCAACCGACTTGAATGCCACCGCCTTGAGGCTGCGGCATTCCTTGTCGAAGTTCTTGCCCATATGAGGCGCGTAGCTCAGCTCGCCCGTCAACTCATAGGTCCAGGTATGATAGGGACAGACGAGCTTCGAAACGATCGTCTTGCCCGGATCCAGCAGACGTGAGCCGCGGTGACGGCAGACGTTGTGCATGACGCGGATATCGCCGTCGTCGTCGCGAAGGACGATGAGGCTCGTCTTGCCGATATCAATAACGGTTGCATCGCCAGGCTCCGGCACATCGCATTCAAGGCCGATACAGATCCAGTGCCGGCGGAAGAACACCTCGAGATCTGCCTCGAACACGTCCTCGCGTGTGTAAAGGCCGGCTGGAAGTGAATGTCCTTCAGCCCTTGCGTCCAGGAGGGCCGATATGGGAGAAGCAAATGTCTGCAGCATAAATCCACCTTATGTTCCGATCGAAAGTCCGAGGGGCTGAAAGACAAAATCGCTCAACTATTCTGGTCGCTCAACGGCATAAATATGCGCAGGTGACATTACCAAATGTAATGGAAGACAGATGTCGAACCTGAGGAAGAAACTACCGCCGCTCACCGCCTTGACGGCATTTGAAGCGGCGGCCCGCTTGTCCAGTTTCACGCGCGCGGCGACGGAGCTCGGTGTTACTCAGGCTGCCGTAAGCCGGCAAATCCATTTGCTGGAAGAAGATTTCGGTTTTCCCTTGTTTCGGCGGCTCCACCGCAAGATCGAATTGACGGAGAAGGGCAAGCTGCTTTCAGCAGCGGCCGGCGACGCGTTCAATCTGATTGCCGACACCGTAGCCGACCTCCGATCTGAAGGCCCGGATGATGAGTTGGCCATCTCGGCGACCATTTCCTTCTCGCACTTCTGGCTTCTGCCAAGGATCGCCGCGTTTTCTCGCGCCCATCCCGAAATCAAACTTCGCATCATTACGCAGGATGCCCGAACAAGCATCGAGACAAGCGATGTAGACCTGGCGATCCGCTACGGAACCGGTACTTGGTCGGACGGTCAGGCGGAGCTATTGTTCGACGACGAAGTTTTCCCGATTTGCAGCGCAGATTATTTGCTCACGGCTGGCGAGGTCCGCACACCGCAAGATCTTGTCGGCCATCCTTTGATATCAAGCGATACGGAAGATCCTACATGGACGGGCTGGGAGGAGTGGCTAGCGGCCTTTTCCGTGAAGGCGCCGAAAAAGGCCCGAGGCCTTCGATGCAGTTTCTACATCGAGGCCATTTATGCCGCAATGAACGGGCAAGGCATTGCGCTCGGTTGGAATCGTCTAGTGGCCGACCTTATCCAGCAAACTCGCTTGGTCCGTCTTACTGATGCATCCATCCGCACCAGGGCGGCCTACTTCGTCGTCGTTCCAACAAGGAAGCCAAAAAAAGAAAGTGGGAGACTGTTCATTGAGTGGCTGCGCGAGGTTTCCGCTTCCGCGGTTTGACGATTCTTACGAGTGTGTTGGGCCTGCCGTTCCTCTCCATCTCGAAGCGGGTTCGGGGTTGGGTTCCCGATAAGACAAGCGCTTGTTGCGGACTGCCAGCCTAGCCTTAGGCACGCCATTTGGCAGGCGCACCAAAACCCGCGACAATGTGAAAAGTTCCGACATGGGACTTCAGTCTGATCGGCCCTTGGCAAAAGTCTGAGGTCGATTGTTGGGAAGCCGCGTTGCACTAAATTTCTCAATTAGCCCATGTCGCTGAAGACCCTCACAAAAAAGCCATGGGTTTGTAACGGTGCCAGAGCGGCTCTTCCGTCCCTTCGGCTGCTCTGGTGCTGTTACCTCGGTTCGAGGAGACCATGGGAGATATCAGGATGCATGAAAGACATAGCTATGGGCAGCCGGAAAAAACCGCATCAACCGGGTTGCCCATCGGTGTGATGCTTCTCTCGGTAGCAGCGATAGCCGTTTACCTGATCGTTGGAGGCGAAATTCTCAATGACAATAGCCGGGCCGTCGCCGTGTACCTTCCTAAGGTAGAGGCGAAATAGCTTTACTCAGGGCCAAGGGAGGCGCGGAATGAGCTTGTTAAAGCTAGGGCGGGCTCGCCTGGGGATGGCGCTACCGCGCCATCGTGGGTGGTTGCTCGCAACCAAGGACCGGCGCTTGGACGATCTCTTTGAATCCTACGCGCTGGCATCAACGACGCTCGACAATCTCCGGCGTGAGATGCCCCATCGAGAGGCGCTTATAGACGAATACGAGGAAGTCTGCCGGGACCTGCAGGTAGATGTAGTTACGCTGCTCGCCCTGTTGGAGGAGCGAACCTTGCAGCGAAGCTAGCAGCTTGCCGGGGAGAAGGCGTTTTAAGCGCTCAGCTCGATAGCGTTGTTGCAGCACCCGCAAGCTCCAACGTCGCTGCCGGCATTGTAAATGCGGTAGTTGCATCTAGATCCATAGAAAAATTGTCGACGAAAACAAACTCGGCGCAGTACAGCGCAGGGGCCGTTCGCGCGTCCCGTAATTCAAATAGAAGGCACGCTTGGCGCGTGAAACGCGGTGGGCACCGGACCTCTCAATGTGGGTTTGACCGTCCATGACCGGCCAGGCCTGGCTCCTGTTAACCTTTCGTTAACCATATATCCGGAACCTCCAGCCCTGGGGCTTTCCGCAATCTCTTACGGAAGGAAAACAGCATGAGGCTCGTGACACTGTCGGGAAGAATTATGGAGAACAGCCACCATACCTTGATCGTGATGAGAGATGGCAGCACCTGTCAGGCGGTCTGCGTGGTCAATGACAGCGCGATTGGCGATATTCGTTCCAAGCTTACGATGCTTGAGAGGATTGCCAGCCGCAAGCTCGATGGCGGAGAATTGGCATTCGACGGCCACATTTGGATCACCGCTTCCGATCTGCCCGAGAGGACAGATGCCGTGCCGCATTGATCATCGTTGATCGTACTTGCCCCAAAAGGCCCAACATCCAGACTAGTTGCGGCACCTGCGGAAGGGGCGGGACAAGGTTCGACTTGCGATGAAGCGTAACGGCAAGATCGTCGAAGCTGTCGAGGGGTACACGGCCGTGAGCAAACACTGTGGAACCCACACCCTGGTCAATGACAGTGATCTCGAGGTGCGGTCGGGCGAAATCCATCATCTGGCCGAGCGGTTTGCACGAAACGACCCTGCCAGTGCATCGGCGATGCTCGTGGCTGCTGAAGACGTTGCGGCTCGGATCAAGTTGCCTGTTTCAATGGCCAAACTTCAACGACGCCATGCGCAACCGCACAGGGCACGCACGAAACCTTTTTGATAGCTTCGCTCAGGTCGGCAGCTTCGATGATGGCGAAACCGGCGATCGGCAAGGCGGACGACATGAACGGTCCATCGCGAGTTTCCACGCCGTGAGCGTCTGGATTGCGAAGCTGCACCGGTTCGCCAGCGATCCCCATCACAGCGCCGTCGGACCGAAGTTTGGCGTCCTGGGCGTGCGCGGCGTCTCTGGCGGACTTGGGCGTGCGGTCGTAGTCGGCCGGATCGCCATATCCGATTGTGATGAACTTGGGCATTGTCTCGTCTCCTTTCAGTCACGAAACCACCGACGGTCCGTCCTCGAACATGATGCCCCGCAGGAACACCACTTCACGGAACGCCTCTGCGGCCATTTCAATCGGGCAAATGGATCACACCTCCGTCCCCGCAGGATCGCAAATCTGCTTGCATAATGCAACCGGAGTCTGACGCGCCGGAGCTTGTGCAGATGGCCGACGATCAGTCTTTGATCGCAAAAGGCGACGCGAAAAAAGTCAACCTTACCCGGCTTCGAATTCTCAACGTTTTCAGCCTAGTCCGCCGATCTGTTAATTTGAACGCTCAGACGGAGCTTCAACTGTATCCGTATGAGAAGCGGCCATTTGCATTCTGTGAAATCCTTCAAAGCGCTTGCCGCGTCTTGCTCGCTGCATCGCGGCAAGTCTGCAGAATGTCCTCTTTCTGCAAGCTGCGAGTGGTCCCGCAGACAAAGCACTGGAACACCTCTCTCGTCTCCATGCCCGAGATTGTGAGTCTCTCGCGCATGCCGCACCTCGGGCACTGAATTTGAAAGCTGTCGGAGCGATCCACGGCTGCCTCCCGCTTGCTTCAGAGTTGAACAATCAACTGGCTCACCGAAAGGTAATTTCAAGATGACCTACTGCCCGCCGCTGGATTGGCTCCAGCCGGTGAAGATGTATCGTATCATCGCGGATGGGAGCGTCGAAGCCTATCGACCTCTGATCCCGACAACGAGCACGCTCATTTCGCCAGGGAACTAGCAACACGGCCCACGTTGACTATGCCGCCCACACGCTGGGCCGCAATACCGGCGCGATCGGCGTTTCACTGGCCTACATGGCTGGAGCGATCGAAAGCCCGTTACCCGCAAGATCCCGATGTAATCGCGCACCCGCAGCTTTCTACGAAATCCCGGTCCGGAGGCGATCCTGTCGCATGCGGAAGTCAACCAAGCAGGCTGGTGGGTGCGATCTCACCCGGCTTCCGTTCGCCCCCAAGGTGATCGCTTAGGCCTATGCACCATCACACGCGCCGTGAAGCAAAGTCACTGCCATTTGCCAGCGGCTCGGACTTGATCGGGCCGTCGACGATCACCAATGCACGGCCCTGCGAGCAATTCTCGATGCGGGCATTGACCTGGTAGATTTCCTGCAACATCGGAGTGGTGATGACGCTTGCGGTCTTGCCGCTTGCAACCATTGTTCCATTGGCTATGACGATGGTGTTTTCGCAATAACGCAGGGCATGGTTGAGGTCGTGAAGCGCGATGAGAACGATCATGCCTTTGCGGCGAGCAAGGTTGGAAACAAAACTCAGCACGTCAACCTGGCGGTGAAGGTCAAGAGCCGAGGTAGGTTCGTCCATCAGCAGCACTTCGGGCTTGCGGATTAGCGCCTGGGCGAGGGAGACCAACTGGCGCTGTCCGCCGGAAAGTTCGCCGAGGCCGCGAAACGCAAGCGCGTCGATCCGTAGTGCCTTCAAAATGCTGTCGATTTCATCGAGCTCGTCATTGTGAACGCGCCAGCCGCTGCCTTGCTTTGCAGATAGGAGAATAGATTCATATACCGTCAAGACAGCGTTTGCGCCGGTGTCCTGCGGCATGTAGCAGATGCTTGTTTGCGCGCGCTCGGTGTCAGACAGATGGACGAGACCTGGCCCGGAAATAAGCGACGCTATGCGTTTGAAAAGTGTCGACTTGCCCGCAGCGTTCGGGCCAATCACGGCGGTCATACTGCCTTTTTCCAGAATGTCGGTACTGACGCCGGAAAGGACAGAACTGCGGCCATACATGGCGCCGACTTTATCAAGTGCGAGCGCTACCATGCGCGCCTCCGATTGCTGAAGATCAGGACGAAGAAGAACGGTACGCCGATGAGGGCGGTGATCACACCGATCGGCAAAATCGCACCAGGGATGATCATCTTACTGACGACCGATGTCGCCGAGAGCAGCAGCGCGCCGCAAATAACCGAGCCCGGCAGGAAGAAGCGCTGGTCCTCGCCGACGAGCATGCGGGCGATATGGGGTCCGACCAGGCCGACAAAGCCAATAGTGCCCACGAACGACACCGGGATGGCAGCAAGCAGGCTGACGATCATCATCGTCTGCAGGCGCAGTCGACGCACGTTCACGCCCATGCTGGCTGCCTTATCATCGCCGAGACGAAGCGCCGTCAATGCCCAGGCGTCCTTCATCAGGAACGGGACCATCGCAACCAGAATGGCCCCAGTAAAGTAAACCTTCGGCCAGGTCGCCTTGGTGAGGCTGCCCATTGTCCAGAACACCACCGCTGCAAGCGCCTGTTCAGAGGCCAGATATTCCAGCAAGGAAAGTGCGGCGTTGAACGTGAAGACAAGCGCAATGCCGAGAAGCACGATCGTTTCGACGCTGACGCCGCGCATTGTCGAGGCGAAATGGATGAAGAGGGCTGCCACCATCGCCATCAGGAAGGCATTGAGTGGAACCATGTACTGGATCGCTGCCGGAAACAGCGCGACGCCACCGACCAATGCCAACGCCGCGCCGAAACTGGCTGCAGCGGAAATCCCGAGCGTGAAAGGGCTGGCAAGCGGATTGGAAAGGATCGTCTGCATTTGGGCGCCCGCAACCGATAGGGAGGCGCCTACCGTCACTGCCATCAATGCAATCGGCATGCGGATATCCCAAACGATGACGCGCAGCTGTTGCGCGACGGCGGCCGGGTCGAGCATTGCCGACAGGACGTCCGAAAGTGGGTAATTTGCCGGCCCGAGCGCCATGTCGAGCGATATGCTGAAGCACAATGCAATGACAAGCAAGCTCAAGATGGCAATTCGGCGAAAAGCGAGGGCGCGATATAGATCGCGTCCCGTTGACTCGGTGGTCGCAGCCTCGATCGCCATGGATCATTCATCCTTGAGCGAGACGAAGTATCCCGGCTTGTAATCGAGCGGCAGGAAGCGCGCGTGCAGTTCCTTGAATGTCGCTTCGGGGTCAAGGTCGGCAAACAGTTCCGGATGCAGCCACTTGGCGATCTCCTGGATTGCAACGAACTGATACGGATTGTTATAGAACTGATGCCAGATGGCGTGGACATTGCCGTCCGCGACAGCCTTGACGCCGGTAAAGGCTGGACGCTTGGTCAGCGCTTCAAGCTTGCGATGGGCTTCCTTCAGATCGGCACCGTAGCCGACACCGACCCAGGCACCCCCTGGAACATACTTGTCCCAGTTGCCGCCGGTAATGATGATCTGGTCCGGATTGGAGGCAATCACCTGCTCCGGATTGACCGTACCGAAGGTGCCGGGGATGATGTCCTTTGCGATGTTGATGCCACCGGCGATCTCGACCATCTTGCCGAAATTCTCGTTGCCAAACGACATGCAGCAATCATCGGAATATCCACCGGCACGCTCGACGAACACCAGCGGTTTCTTCGGGTCGGCCTTCGCCAGCACGCCCGTGACCCGCTCGATGCTGTCGGCGCGGAACTTGATGAAGTCTTCGGCGATTGATTCCTTGCCCATCAGCTTGCCCATGATGCGCATGCTCGGCTCGGTGTTTTCCATCGGCTTTTCACGGAAGTCGACATAGACCAGTGGGATGCCGACCTTGCCGAGCTTTTCGATGTAACCAGCTTCTTCCGTGGCAGTCTTGGCGTCGACGTTCATGAGGATCACGTCGGGCTTAAGCGCGACGGCTTGTTCGATGTCGAAGGTCCCGTCCTTCATGCCGCCAAACGTCGGCAGCTTGGCGATTTCTGGGTATTTTGCCAGATAGGCTTCGTAGGATTCAGGGTCGGCTTTCGGCAGGTCGTCGCGCCAGCCTACAACGTGTTCGAACGGAGCTTGCCTGTCGAGCGCAGCAAGGAAATAGATCTGCCGGCCTTCGCCGAGAATCATGTTCTTGACCGGAGCTTCAACTTCGACGTCGCGTCCGGTCACGTCCTTGATGGTAATCTTGTCGGCGAAAGCCGGCCAGGTAGCGGTGGCAAGTAGACCCATTGCAAGTGCGGCTGCTTTGGCTTTAATGCGCATCGAATTTCACTCCGTGGAAACTGCGATGCCTGTATTATTTTATGACTTTAACAGTCAAGTTATATCTATTAGAACCATTTTAATCTCATGCAATCAGGATCGAGCAGGATGAACACAGGAGCGGCTGCGGGCCACAATTTTGGGCTGCGGGACGAGATTAAAACCTATTGGTCGGCGCGTGCGGCGACTTTCGATCAATCGCCCGGACATGAGATCTTTTCAGAAGAGGAACGCCGGGCCTGGCACAATTTGATCATCAGGCACCTCGCTCGAGGAGAAGGACGTCACGCATTGGATCTGGCGTGCGGCACTGGGGTCATATCGCATCTCATGGACGATTTAGGTTACAAGGTCACAGGCCTTGATTGGGCAGAGCCGATGCTGGAACGGGCCCGGGCAAAGGCGAAGACGCGTGGACGAGCGATTGAGTTTCGCATCGCCGATGCTGAAAATACCATGGAGCCGGATGAAAGCTATGATGTCGTGGTAACACGTCATCTCGTTTGGACACTCGTCAATCCGAGGCAGGCATTTGCGGAATGGTTGAGGGTCTTGAAGCCCGGCGGAACCTTGCTTGTCGTTGATGGTGACTTCGTCAACCTCAGTATGGCGGAGCGTGTCGTGAAGACAGCAGCAGAATTGCTCCAGCAGTTGGGATTGACGAAAGCGGACCAGGTCCCCGCGCCGGCGGGCATGGCCGAAATTCACAACCGCATCCTGTCGCAGGTGCATTTCTCAGAAGGCGCGCGCGCTGCGGATGTTGCTGCCCTGATCCAGAATTCCGGGTTTGCGAACGTAACCGTCGATACTGATCTGAAGGCAATCCATCGTGCCCAATCGAAGCACTTAAGTTACCTGAAAGGGCTTTCTCGCGGATTGCAACACCGATACGCGATCGTCGCCCGTAAACCATTAAGGGACCTCTAGATGTCATCTGCTCAGCACGCATCGATCGCCACCGAGCTTGAATAGATGTGGAGGGCACGGCTTCCGCATCGCGCTCCACGGCCGCGATTGCGAACCGCTCGATATAGACCGATAGTCTGTAGTCTTAGGAACGGGTCAGCGCTACGCCGCCAGTTGGGTGGTGGGCCAAGCGAATGCGCGGTTCTAACCAGCGTAGCCTATGGGACACCCGGCGGCCCGACGTGTCGTGCGCCTAACGGCGCTCATCAAACCCTACTCGCGGCGCCGTAGGCCGATCCTGTCCTTTACGGGCAGTTGGGCTTGGAAAGGCGCGGCTTCATCTCGTTGGCAAGATCATCAAGATACTCAAGCGCTTCGCCTGTTGCGATCGCCGAGTTTGTGCTGCCATCATCGCCTGAACGGCGTATGTCGCTCCTGGCTGCTTCCAATACACTTTCGATGAAGGCATGAGGATCCTGGCTGTGCGCCACTGCCCACTGAAGGAGGCGACAGATCAGCCGCTCATTGACGCGCATCGCGGTGATGGCGTGGCTGAGCATCAGGTTCATCTTATGGGCTTCGTCGGCTGTGATCCTTCGCGCCATCGCGTGGTCTTTCAACTTTGCGGGTGAAGGTCTGGCCCGCGACTTGCAAAAATCCAACTGCCTACGCCGGAATTTGTTCCGTTCGGCTAAATCCTCGTGTGAACCGAGGGCGTAACGGGGGCTTCTTCGAAGATATAAAGCTGGCGCCGGCAAAGGTATCCACCGCTGGCTGCATCAAGGTGGTAGCGAACTTCGTGCTATCGATCCTATCCCTGTGCGTCACGCCAGGCTTCTATTGGTATCCTCTCCGCAATGCCGTCGTTGATGGCGAGCACGCTATCGAAGAAGTCTGCTCCTTCTTCTGACTGGATGGAGGAGGTATCGTGCATAACGGCGACTACGATCGCCTCTGGACAATGGTCCTTGATCGATTGGTGAAACGACTGCGCCGCCTGGCCATCAAGTGCGCTCGTCGCTTCGTCAAGGAATAGCAGATCCGGCCTTAGCAGAAGAATTTTCGCAAGGACGAGTTTTTGTTTTTCACCCCCCGACAGGAGTTTGTCCCAGTTCTGCCCATCGCGTCCATCGCTCAAAAGCTCCTCCCCGAACTCTCCGAGGCCGGCGCCTTCCAAGGCCGCCACTACAGAGGCGTCGGTGTGCGCGCCAGCCCGGTCCGGCAAACAAATGAGATCCTTCAGGCAAATACTCTGAAGCTTCACGTCCTGTGCGGCATAGAGGCTCTTTCCGGTCTCTGGCGTCGTGATCGTGCCGCGGCCGTGCGCCCAGAGACCATTTACCGCCTTGATAAGCGAGGTTTTGCCACTTCCGGATTCTCCCACGACTAAAATCCATTCTCCGGGAACGAAGCGCAGCTGGTCAGCGACCAAGAATGGCTCGTCATCACCCGTGTGCAGGAGCTCAATCCGCTCGATGGTCAAACCGAGCGCAGCATCCTGGGTCTTGTATTCGAACACTGAGGGACCGCTGCGAGCATAATAATCCTGCGGCTGCTGCACCGCTTCGACCGCTTGCGCAAGTTCGGTGATTCTGCGTGCGTCGGCCCTTAACGTCGCAATATCGGGCATCGCATGGATGAACCAGGAACATTCGTTGATGAGCGCTGTCGCCAGCTCTGCGCCGGTCACATAATCCTGTAGGCTGATCGTTTTGTCGACATAGGGGATCAGTCCAGGCGCATAGGCGACGATACGCGATCCTAAGAAATTATGCACCAGCTCGAAGCCCATGTAACCGGCGGTCACGCGATTAAGGCTCGCCCAAGTGTTGTCAATCTCGCGATATCGGCGCCCGTTGATGGCTCTCTGGGCCGGTTCGCCCTTGATGACGGCAACATGAAAACTACGGTGCAACAATTGGTTCAGTTCGCCACGATAACTCCCCTCTGCGGACTGAATGCCCACGGATAGGCCTTGCATCACACTGCCGAGCTTGGCTGCGACAAATGTATTGAGTGGCACGTAGATCGCGATGGCCAGCAATGTCAGACAGGCGGTACCGTAGCTACCCAGAAACTCAATTCCCCTGACGGGGCTCGAGGTTTCGATCAGTTTTGTCCCGACAAATCCCAGCGATAGCACAACGCCGGCGATTCCCACGCCAAGGCCGATCGCGCCACCCGTCATGCCCTTTATGGCTTCCTGTACCCTCTGATCGATGTTGTCGGGCGATGAAGTGTCCTGGCCCGTCGTCGCCCCGAACCCGTTTTGCTGAAGATGAAAATGGGTATGGTTGGAATCGAGCAGTGCCTGGTTAAAGCGTGCGTCAAGCCATTGGCGCCATTTCCGATGGAGCGTGGTCGAAAAGAAGTGACGGACCGCAGTAAATCCCGCATCCCTAGTGATCGCGATCGCGGCGAGTGTCGCCGCGGTAGTCAGCAGCGACGAAGGTGTGGTGGGCACGGTTGGATGGTGGAAGTTGGCAATCCGATTGACGAGCTCGCCGGAGGTCAAAGCGAACCAGACGCTCGCTTGAGCCGACAAACCGGTGAGTAGAAGGATGAGGAACGTTAAGCCCCAGGCCTCGCGCCACCGTTCAGATAGCCAATAAGCCAGCAATAGGCCCCAGAAGCTGCGCATGGAGGAAACAGGGCTGCTCCGGCGTCGGCGTTTTCCGCGGAGGGGCCATTTGACCAGTGCTGTTGCTCGTTGTGCGTTGCTGCGCACGACCTCGCTCAAACTCATCTTGATGAATTGGGGCGCCGATCAGACTTTGTCAATTCGGTAGTCGAGAGGCCGGCCGGTTCCGCTGCTGCTGGCCGGCTTTGACGACCGACGTCGGGAACTATCGTGCTCGCGCGCTGTTGGTGCCTAAAAGGAGAATACCGATGACACGAGATATTAGAAGCTCGACATTTTACGTTTTGGAACAGCACGAACCCTCCAGCCCCACCGATGCGATTCCCGTCAGTTTTGAACAGGCTTTCGAGGAGGCCAAAAAGCTCACTGCAACCGGCCGTGCCGTTCACGTCCTTTATACCGACGACGCTACTCAGATGCAGTTGACCCGCTTTGCCGAGGCCGGCATCAGAACGAGCCTCGCTCCGCAAGGATAGGACAAACAGCGACATCACATAAACGGATCGCGGCTGAGCAGTCTCGAGCGTTGAGAGCAGATAATGCAATGTATCGAGGGTTCCGTTCTGCGAGCTAAAAGATCGCATTGTGAGAAGCGCTGAAGACGCAAGGTGAACAGGAGCCGGAACGCTGCCGTTCCAGTTCCGCACGAGGTTTACTCGGCGAAATGAGTCAGCCAGTGGCGCGTCCGCCAATTGAGCAACCCGGTCAACGGATCACCGGCCAGCACCGAGTTTGGGTAAAGCAGATCAGTCCGTTCGTCGGGGGCTAAGCCGTAAAAGCTCAGAAACCAGCCATACGTGCGTAGCGAGCTGCAAGCTCGGGTAAGCCGCCAAGGAAGCTTCGCGCTGCGGTGCATCCGCGGGGTCCAAGCCTTGTGGATGTGGTCCATAGTTCGGATCATGTCCCAAGGAGTCGTGTAGCTTCGGCGATCGCCGTGCTTTCCGGACGGAGCCGGGAATGGGTCAGCTTGCCGCAGCGGGCAGGCTGATGAGCGGATCATCGCTCATTGCGGCGATGGTCTCAAGGGTCAGGTATCTGGAGCGCTGGACAGCCCACTCGTCGTTCTGTTCGAGCAGCAATGCACCGATTTCGTCAGGCCGCTGCAACGCCCGCACGGTCCAGCGGATGCGCCTCTGCTTCATGACCGAGAAGCCGCCTTGACGTATTTGCCGATCACGCGTGCCACGTCGTCGTCACTCGCGAATTCACCTCGGTCCGCCTCGGCAATACCAGCTTCCATTTCCGCAACCTGCCACTCTTCGCGTGATACGAAATCTTCAATACCCTGTGCGGCCATGTAGGAGCGGGAACGGTCGAGTTTTTGGGCAAGTTGGTTTAGACGGTCGGCAACTTCGTCCGGGACGCGGATTGTAAATGCTGCCATGAGCGGACCTTTCAAGTTCACTTTGAATATATTTGAACCACTCTGTTCGTAAAGGTTCAAGCGATTCTTCTTGCAGAGTTTTCGTGTGCGATGATCTTAACGCTAATGACAGCCGGCGACGCCGGGTTGCCCGTCAGGAAATTGGTCCGGTTGACGAATGCGGTCACACGCGCCTTGTCGGCCTGATGGGGGACGGCCCGAAACGAGGGATCGACAGCTTCCAGGATACCCAAGATCGGAGGCAGACTGTCATCGACCTCCTGTGGATCCATAGCCAGGTCGGCATCGCCAGTCTGCATTGCCGTCGCGGGCACCCGGACGCCGACGTACGGCCCCACATCGAGTCCGGCACGCCTTCTCGGAAAGCGCCTACTTGCGCATCAGGCTAAAGGAGAAATGGCTGCCGCGATGATAGTCAATCGCGTAGTTCACCGGGATGCCGGCTGCGTTGAAGCAGGTTTCGGTGATGAGCAGGGCTGGCCCGAAATCCCTGAGGTCATGGCGCGCGACGACGTCATCGGGAAGCATGACGGAAGATACGCTTGCGGCGGACATACGCGGGCGGCTGCCGCATTCCTCGAGCAGGTCCATCAGCGATCCGCTCCAGTCGAGGTCGTAGAGCTTCGCCGGGATAATGCTGCGCGGAACGTAGTCGATACAGTAGAGGATCGGCTCGTCCTCATGCAAACGGATGCGCTCAATGCGGATCACGCGACCGGTGGGTGGGAGATGCAAGCTATCAGCGACGCGCGCGTCGGGTGTTTCCTCGGAAATCGACAGCACCTTGTTGACGGTCGTATAACCGTAATGGTGCGCCATGTCGGTGACGCTCTCGAAGACCGTGATCGGGCGATCGACCTGCACGGCCGCGAGCGCCGAAACGAAACGGCCGCGACCGTGCTCGACATAGATGACGTCGTCCTGTTCGAGCAGCTTCAGTGCTTCGCGAAGCGCCGGGCGGGAAATTTTGAAACGCTGCGTGAGCTGCGCTTCTGTGGGCAGCTTGTCCCCGGGTTTCAGTCCCTCCAACCGGATGAGATCGGCAATCCGGTCCCGAAGCTGAATGGCCAGGGTGCGCGAGTCGCGAAGGGGCTCCTGCACTTAAACGCCTCATGTCGTCGTTGATCGTTCAATCGTTCTTGTCTGACAAATCCTTGCCGGTCAAGTGTACGAAGCCCGGCTTTGGACAGCGCGTCCGCCTCGCTTCACGTGGCGTTTCCGTAGATCGCGGAAAAGCCGCCTTGACAGATATTCCTGATGATGTCAGTTGTCTTACAACTATCTCATGTAGACACCGAGAACAGAACCATGCTGAATTTTGACGAACAGAGATTCCTGCGTATCCAGTCCGGCGCAATCGCGCTGCAGAGCCGCCTGGAAACAGTGATCGTATCCTGTCTTTCGGCCGGCGCAGAGAACATTTTCTTCCTCGGCACCGGCGGCGCTGCGATCCTGATGCAGCCTGCAGTTCAGTTGCTGCAACGGCGCTCACGCTTTCCCACCTTCATCGACATGCCGGCGGAACTGGTGCTCGCAGGCTCGGCGCAGCTGACGGACAAGTCGATCGTCGTCATGCCGTCGCTGTCCGGCACGACAAAGGAAAGTGTAGCCCTTCTCGCCAGGCTGAAGGAAATCGGCGCGACAGTTGTGACCCTGGTCGGCCATCAGGAGACGCCGCTCGGCAAGGGCGGGGACCACGTCTTCGTCAACTTTGCCGAGGACGATACGTCCTGCGAATCCTTCTATATGCAGTCGCTGTTCATTGCGCTCGCGATCCTAAACCACCGTGCTGAAATCGAAAATTACCCCGAGATCGTCAGCCAGCTCTCCCGCATGCCGGCGCTGCTACTGGAGGTGAAGCGAGCCTATGAGCCCAAGGCGGAGGCCTTTGCCAAAGTCCTCGCCGCCTCGGACTACCACATTATTACCGGCGCCGGGAACGTCTGGCCGGAAGCGTTCTATTACGGTATGTGTATCCTCGAGGAGATGCAGTGGATCCGCACCCGTCCCGTGCACGCGTCCGATTTTTTCCATGGCACGCTCGAACTCGTCGAAAAGGGCGTCAGTGTCATTCTCTTCAAGGGCGAGGATGCGGCACGCCCGCTTGCCGAACGCGTCCAGAACTTTGCGCCGGGCTACACCGACAAGCTTACCGTTCTCGACACTGCCGAGTTCGAACTGCCCGGCGTTTCGGCCGATGTGCGGGCGCTGGTGTCGCCGGTGCTGATGGCGACTGTGCTGGAGCGCATCAGCGCCCATCTTGAAGTCCTGCGCAATCATCCTCTCACGACAAGGCGCTACTACAAGCGCGTCGCCTACTGATATAGCTGCTTGACGCTATAATCCGGAGCTGCGAATGCGCATCATCGCGTTCGCGGCTTCCGCGTCCTATCCCGAGATACGCATGAAAACCCTCCGCTTCGCCGCCGTCGGCGACAATTGCATAGACCGGTTCCAGCCTCCGCTTTCGCAATCGCTGGTTGGCGGCAACGCTGTTAACGTTGCGGTACAGCTCGCCCGGCTCGGCCACGGCTCGCACTATTTCGGCGCAGTCGGTTCGGATCCGGCCGGACAGCGAACGCGGCATCTCCTGGCTGAAAACGGTGTCGACGTAACCCACATGCAGGAACGTTTCGGCATCACCGCCTACACGGAGATAGACGTGCTTCCCTCCGGGGAGCGTGTCTTCACTTTCGAGGATTTCGGCGTCTGCGCCGGCTACAAGCCGGACGCGGACGAAATTGCCGTCCTCAAGACCATGGATCACGTGCATCTCGGCTGGATGGACGATGAAGGCGTTCTGCGTCGCACGCTCGCCGATGCCGGTGTCAGTGTGTCCCAGGATGTGTCCGTCAATGCCGATCCGGTCAATCTGGGAATCGAAGGTCTGACGATCGCCTTTGGTTCCGCCGGCGACGACGACGCAACGGCCAAAGACTTGCTGCGCCGCCTGCTGGAATGCGGCGTGCCGCTCGCTGTCGTTACCCGAGGCAGCAAGGGAGCCCTGGTCAGCGATGGAAGACAAACTGTTTCGATCGGCATCCGGCCGGTCGAGGTGGTCGACACGACCGGTGCCGGCGACAGCTTCATTGCCGGCTTTCTCGCAGCCCGTATTGCAAGTCTGCCGCTGCCTGATTGCCTTGCGGCCGGGCGCGATCGGGCCGCAATGACCTGCATGCATGTTGGCGGTTTTCCGCAGGTGCCGCAGCCGCTCTGACGGGGCGGGCGATGCACGTCAGACGGCGAGCCCAGGCTGTCGCGGTAACAGCCGCAGCCTTCGGCCGGTTGCGAAAGACTGGATCTACAGTGCCACGAGGGCGGCCGCGGTTACAAGAAAGGTCGCCTTAGGCGCCGGCAACCCCCCATGCCATGACCTTCACGATGGCACCAGTGGGCGGAGAAGATCGCGAGGGCAACAACAAGAAGGTCCACGGCTGTTCGGCGGCACGATGGATGCGCCGCCGCGGGTCGTGGGCGGGGGCATCAACGGGCATTGAAGCGGCCGAAACGTTCCTCGATGCGAGACTGGGCGTATTCCAGGCCGATCGAAAGGATCCAATAGATCATCGAAGCGGTGATCAGCATCTCGATGTGACGGAACTCCGTCTGGCCCTGGGTGCGGGCGAGATACATGATTTCCCAGACGCCGACGACGGAGACGAGTGAGGAGTCCTTCAGCATGGCGATGAACTGGTTTCCGGTCGGAGGAATGATGACACGCATCGCCTGCGGCAGGATTACGAGCGCCAGGGTCTGGTTGGGGCTGAGCCCGAGCGCGGTGGCGCCTTCCGTTTGGCCGCGTGAAATGCTCTGGATCCCGGCGCGGAAAATTTCCGTCATGTAGGCGCCGTAGCACAGCGAAAGCGCCAGGATGCCGGCAGGCACCGCGCCGATCACATAGCCGACCTGTGGCAGGCCGAGATAGATAATGTAGATCTGCATCAGCAGCGGCAGGCCGCGAAACAGCGAGGTGTAGAAGGTGGCGAGGCCGTAGATGACACCGTTGCTGGACAACTTGGCGATTGCGCCCGCCAACGCGATGACCGTCGCGATCACGATGGAGATCGCGGAAATGTAGAGCGTCGTCACCACGCCCTGTGAAATGAGAAAGCCGATCTTCTTGGCGATGAACGCGAAGGACAGATCGAACGAGTAGAAGAAGAGCATCAGAAGAACGAAAAGCTCAAGCCAGACGCCGACCACCTGCTGGCGCCGTGAAAGCTGGCGCAATGCCTTCCAGTTGGCGGCAACGATGAGCGCGATCAGGAGAGACGAAGCCAGCCGTCCCATGGTGGGGTTTTCGCCAAGCCAACCTGCCGTGGCGGGCAAGACATGGCCGATCCAGGCGGAGCTGACACCGAGCATATAGAGCGCAAGGACCACCAGGGTGAGGATCAGCAGCGCTCCGGCACGGCGCGAGGCCTCGGGATAGATGAGTATCAATCGACCGATCATGGTTTAGACCTTTCCCGTCTTCTCAGGCGGCGCGCTCGCGCCACCAATCCTGTGCCTGGAGCTTCCAATAAGTGAGCTGGGCGACGGCAAGCCCGGCAAGCCCGCCCGCCCAGACGAGGCCGAACGGTTCATAGAGCTTGTAGCGTTCGGTCTCACCGAGAATGCCTTCGGCGATGACCTTGCCGCCGATCGCCGTCGTGTTGAGGCCGTGCCCGCCGAAGGCAGTGCAATACCACACGCCGGGGCTCATGCGCCCGATCTGGGGCATCAAATGGCGGGCGTAGGACATCAGGCCGGACCAGGCAATTTCGGTCTTCAACCCGGCGAGTTGCGGATAGGTGCCGACCATTTCGGCGCGCAGTTCGCGCACGAGCGCGTCGCTCGAGGCTGCACGGGTGGTGATGCGACCGCCCCACAAGAGGCGCCGGCCGCCATCGATCACGCGGTAGTAGTCGCCCGCGCGCCGATTGTCGCCGATGGCATCCTTCGTTGCGATCGCCGAGGCGATAAGATCCGGTGCATCCTCGCTGACCATGACGTAGGTTGCGATCGGCAGGAAGGAGCGCTTCAATTTTCCATTGAGCGATCCGGTGTAACCACCTGTCGTGAAGACGACATCGCGGGCGGTCACGTGTCCACCTGCCGTTTTCACCCGCTTCTGGGCGCCTGCAAGGTCCACGGATTGTACCGCGGACATTTCGCAGATGCGGCCGCCAAGGCGTTCGATCTCGCGGGCGATGGCGCGCAGATAGTTCAGCGGGTGCATGTGGAACGCATTGTCGTTGCGCAATGCCTGGAAATACCGGTCTGACTTGAGGGCCGCGCGGACTGCTTCGCGATCCATGAATTCGAGTTCGTAGCCGTAGCGCCGGCTGGTGTTTTCCGCATAGGTCTTGAGGCTTGCAGCATTGTCGTAGCGCAGGACGCTCATCAGGCCGGGTTGCGGTTGAGCGTCATCGATCGATAGGTCGCGGATGTTTTCGCGGATGAACTCCATGCCTTCGATCGACAGCAGATGGAGGCTACGGGCTGCTTCTTCGCCGGCGATACGCGCGATTTCGTCGCCGTCGGTTGCATAGCCCGGGCTGACGAAGCCGCCGTTTCGGCCGGATGCGCCGTAACCAACGCTTTCGGCTTCCAGAACCGTAACGCTTTTGCCGGCTCGCGCCAGTTGCAGGGCCGTCGACAGCCCCGCGAGGCCGCCGCCGACGATCACGACGTCGCAATCGTGCGAGCTTGACAGCGAAGGACGCGCTGTCAGATCTACCATGGTGCGTTTATAGTAGGTATCAGGATAGGTCATGCTGTCCGGCTCCCAGATGCTTGGTGCGGCGTGAGACAGATCGACCCACGCCGCCATGTCGTCAGTCCGTGCTGTAGTCCTTGCCGTACCACTTGGTGGTCAACGTGCTGAGAGTGCCGTCCTTCTTCATCTCCTCAATGATGCTGCCGACCTTTGCCGTCCACTCCGGATCGACTTTTTCGGCGATTACGACGAGCGGCTCGCGGAAGGCATATTCACCTTCCAGGCTGCGGAGCGGATAGCCATTCTTGATGGCATTGAGGGCCGTCTGCTCAGGCGCGATGACTGCGTCGAGGCGCACGCCGCTGCCAAGGCGAAGATCGTCGAACGGCAGCATGGAATCGGCAAAGGTTCGCACTTCGCCCGGCTCCAGTTTGTATTCAATCGGCGGCAGGCCAGGCGCGTCGATTTCCAGTCGGCGGTTGATGAAGTCTTCCGACGTCGTCGCGGTCTCGACGCCGATGATTTTACCGTTGAGGTCGGCAACGGACTTCGCCTCACTGTCCTTGTGCACGACATAGACATAGGGGCTGTAGTAGTAGATGCCGACGAAATCGATGACCTGTGCGCGCGCTTTGGTCGGCGTTACAGAACCGACGCCGAGATCGTAGCGTCCTTGCCAGCGGCCGCCGGTCAGCGTCGCCCAGTCCGGTGTCTCGAAGCTAACTTCGACGCCGAGGCGCTTGGCGATTTCCCGGGAGACGTCGATATCGAAGCCGACCATCTCGTTGCTGTCGTCCAGATAACTCTGGGGCGGCCAGCCGCTGTTGGTGGCGACGACCATCGCCTTTTTTTCCATAACGCGGTCGAGCGTCTGCCCGGCATGGGCAGACGCGGCCGCGGCGATAAATGCGGCGCCTACGGCCAATCGTACAAAGAGCTTCCTCACATGATCCTCCTATTCGATCCGTCAGCCATGATCCCCTGTTATGTAAGATGTCTGACAACTGAATGTGTCAGTGCTTATATTCCCGAGTCAAGGCCGTCGAGCAGACGAAATCATGAAAGGTTCAGATGGAATCATATCTTTTCGTGATGAGTGGCAACCTAAAGAAGCAGCATTCGAAATCGTCCCACAGCTTTGGCCGTGACGGTCGCTTTTGCCATTTGGGGCCGACGAACGCGAGAGCGCGGTCTCCGAGGAGATCCAAGATCAAGGAAATCAATCTCCAATTTCGTCGCATCCTGGATGCGCTCGTCAAACACCTGGTTAGGCCGAACGGGAGGTGCGACATCACGACGAGGCCAGGATGGCGCTCACTTGAACCGGCAATTCATCTCTGATCTCTCGCTGCGGTAAGCCTTCGATCATTATCCGTTCTGATCGTTGTCTTGGCATTGGCCTTGCGCCGGCTTTTCCGCCAAGAAGTGATCCGCGTAGTGATCCGCGGCCCTGCAAAGCGAAACCTGCGCGCCGCGTCTCAAACCCTGCTTTGCCAGAGCGTGCACAAGTGTGACTATCAGGCGAGCTCGATTGGGCCCGGGGAATGCCAAGTGAGCAAGCGCTACCGTTAGAGGGCACCGCGTGGGATACCAAGGACGGGCGCGACCGGGGCAAATGGCTGCCGAAGCTCGGCCATGCCGTTTCCGCGCATTTAGGCGCTCGCCGTTGCTGTAAAGCTGATGCAGAGTGGCCTGATCGACGTCAAACCGCTAATAACCCATACTCTGCCACTGTCGGATGCGCTCAAGGCTTTCGATATTGGCTCGGACGAGGGCGAGGAAGGCGCAGGTCGATTTTAGCGGATATGCGAAGCGATCAGCCGCTTCGGGAGGAACCATGAGCATCCAACTCTTCGACCTGACGGGCAAACGCGCCCTCGTCACGGGCTCCTCGCAGGGCATCGGCTTTGCGCTTGCGCGCGGCCTGGCCGAGGCAGGCGCCGAGGTCATCCTCAATGGGCGCGACGAGGAAAAGCTGAAGGCGGCCGCCAAAAGCCTCGGGGCAAGGCATACACTTGCGTTCGACGCCACGGATCATGATGCTGTGCGGGTGGCCATTGACACCTTCGAGGCGCAGGTCGGCGCAATCGACATCCTCGTCAACAATGCCGGAATGCAGCACCGCATGCCGCTGGAGGATTTTCCGGCCGATGCATTCGAGCGGCTCCTGAAGACGAATGTTTCGACGGTCTTCAACGTCGGTCAGGCGGTTGCCCGCCACATGATAAAGCGCGGTTCCGGCAAGATCATCAACATCGCCAGCGTGCAGACAGCGCTCGCTCGCCCTGGCATTGCACCCTATACGGCCACCAAGGGCGCGGTCGGTAACCTGACCAAGGGCATGACGGCCGACTGGGCGAAGTACGGTCTGCAATGCAACGCGATCGCACCGGGCTACTTCGACACGCCGCTGAACGCCGCACTCGTCGCGGATCCGACCTTTTCCGCCTGGCTGGAAAAGCGCACGCCGGCCGGTCGCTGGGGCAAGGTCGAGGAACTCGTCGGCGCCTGCATCTTTTTGTCTTCGGACGCTTCCTCCTTTGTCAACGGCCACGTGCTCTACGTCGACGGCGGTATCACAGCCTCGTTGTGAGGCCGACGCCCGGGCGCGACAATCTCGGCTTTTTCGCTAGCTTGATCCAGTTAGCGCGTTTCTCGCAGCTCACGCATGAATTTGGCAGAGCGGGGCGGAGCTCCCCGCCACTGGTCATCGCGGTACAGGTGGTTTCAGTGGCAAAGGCTGGCTTGCAGCACAACGCGTTCTTTCCTGAATGGATGTGTACAGCCGTCCATCGCGCCTCAGATTGCGCACCCGGCCTGGCTGGACAAGCACTATAAGGCTATATCCAACCAATTTGATCTCGAACGCCCGGTTTTCGGCGGCCGGCGCCCCCTTGGCATGTAGCGCCAGGCATCGTCGGGATTTATGGAGGGTTCCTTGACAAGATTCCCATGGGATCCGCCATCAATCGGGGTTTGACCTTCAAGATGGCGCAGACGCCTGTCCAGCGTTATCTGCCGCTGTTGATGGAGCGCATCGTAAAGGGTGAGATCGATCCCTCCTTCATCATCACCCACCGAGCGTCCTTGGAAAAGGGACCTGACCTCCACAAGACTTTCCGCGACAAGCAGGACGGCTGCATCAAGGTGGTCCTTAAGCCCTAAAGCCAAAGACCATGGCGGTCGCACTTGGCAGAACGCGCAAGAAAGCCTGCGCTAAAGCCACCTCGACCGTGATCGTCGATCGTCCTGTCCCGAGGAACAGTAAGGTTACGGGGAGAAAACACAATCGAGCGGTTCAAACGCGCCGACGTGCTCTAAGCCGAATAACGCCAGTCCCGATAACGCGAGAAGCGTTCATTGATGCCTGCCGAGATGCTGGCATGTTATCGGACGCGGACGAAACGCTCGGACCCAACGCCGGCGGTGATCGTCAACACTCGGCGGTCTAAATCGCCTCGGCTGGAGTCCCAGATCCAGACTCGGGTGTCCTGTTGTCATCCATGAGGTGCGCTCGCACACGAACGCACCTCTGCTTTGATGGTAAGAACCGCCTGGGTCGTGGCACACTCTGGACAGGGCCCACCGGTCGGGGCGGGCCTTAAGAATTAGAATTCCATCCCAGGACCAGCAGGCACGGCCGGGGCGGGTTCCTTCTTCGGTTTTTCAGCGATCATGGCTTCCGTCGTCACCAGCAGACCCGCGACAGATGCTGCGTCTTGAAGCGCGGTCCGGACGACCTTCGCCGGATCAATGACCCCTTGGGAGTAAAGGTCGCCATATTCACCGGTCTGAGCATTCCAGCCATAGGAGAACTCGCTCTTTTCGCGCAGCTTGCCAACGATCACAGAGCCTTCCGCACCGGCGTTCTCTGCAATTTGGCGGACGGGGGCCTCAATTGCGCGGCGAACGATGTCGACGCCGACCCTCTGGTCCCGGTTGGCTGTCTGCAGGCTATCGAGCGCCTTCACCGCGCGCAGCAGCGCGACGCCGCCACCGGGCAGGATACCTTCCTCAACCGCAGCCCGCGTCGCGTGCAGAGCGTCGTCGACCCGATCCTTCTTTTCCTTCACCTCAACTTCGGTGGAGCCGCCAACGCGGATGACAGCGACGCCGCCGGCAAGCTTGGCAAGGCGTTCCTGCAGTTTTTCCCGATCGTAATCGGAGGTGGTCTCCTCAATTTGCGCCCGGATCTGGGCCACGCGACCGTCAATTTCCGCCTTCGAACCGACACCATCGATAATGGTGGTATTCTCTTTTTCGATCGCCACCTTCTTGGCGCGTCCGAGCATTTCGAGAGTGACGTTCTCGAGCTTGATGCCGACGTCTTCGGAGATGACCGTGCCGCCGGTGAGGATGGCGATGTCTTCCAGCATGGCCTTGCGGCGATCGCCGAAACCGGGTGCCTTGACGGCAGCGATCTTGAGCCCGCCACGCAGTTTGTTCACGACAAGCGTGGCAAGAGCTTCGCCTTCGACGTCCTCAGCAATGATCAGGAGCGGTTTCCCGCCCTGAACGACAGCTTCGAGAACCGGAAGCATCGACTGCAGGTTCGAGAGCTTCTTCTCATGGATGAGGATATAGGGGTCCTCGAACTCAACGCGCATCTTGTCGGCATTGGTAACGAAATATGGGCTGAGATAGCCACGGTCGAACTGCATGCCTTCGACGACTTCAAGCTCGGTTTCCGCTGTCTTGGCTTCCTCGACGGTGATGACGCCCTCGTTCCCGACCTTTTCCATTGCCTCAGCGAGGTACCGGCCGATTTCCTCGTCGCCGTTGGCTGAAATGGTGCCCACCTGAGCGATTTCGGAGTTGTTAGAAATCTTGCGGGCGTTGGTCTTCAGTTCCTTGACGACCGCGTCGACGGCCACGTCGACACCGCGCTTTAGGTCCATCGGGTTCATCCCCGAGGCCACGGCCTTCGCGCCTTCCTTCACGATCGCCTGGGCAAGGACGGTCGCGGTCGTCGTACCGTCCCCAGCGAGATCATTCGTCTTGGATGCCACTTCGCGCAGCATCTGGGCGCCCATGTTCTCGAACTTGTCCTCAAGCTCGATCTCCTTGGCGACCGTAACACCATCCTTGGTAATGCGGGGGGCGCCGAAGGATTTGTCGATCACGACATTGCGACCCTTCGGTCCCAGTGTCACCTTCACGGCATTAGCAAGCAAATCGACCCCGCGCAGCATACGGTCACGGGCATCGGTGTTGAATTTGACTTCTTTCGCGGCCATTTTTCACTCCTTCAATAGGCAGCTTTGTTGACTGACGTGGATCAGGCGGCCTTAATCTGCTCGGCCTGTGGCTCGATGACGCCCAAGACATCGCTTTCCTTCATAATCAGCAGATCCTCGCCGTTGATCTTGATCTCGGTGCCGGACCATTTGCCGAACAAGATGCGATCACCCGCCTGGACATCCAGCGCCTGGATCTGGCCCGCCTCGTTGCGCGCGCCTGAGCCGACGGCGATGACCTCGCCTTCTTGCGGCTTTTCCTTGGCGGTGTCGGGAATGATGATGCCGCCCTTGGTTTTCTCCTCGGAATCGACCCGGCGGACGAGAATGCGATCATGAAGCGGTCGGAACGACATGTTTTCCTCCAATGGACAAACAATGATGTTGGTGTTCCCCCAGTCGGCCTGGATGACCAGTCCGGTCAGGTACAAAACCTCAATCGAGCGTCTTGCGCGAAATGATCTGGTTTGCCGAATTTTCGATTTCAAGAGGAAGACGCAAAAAAATAGCACTCGAGCTCGGTGGCTGCTAAGGCACTGGAAAGGAACAACAAACCTTCGCGCCGCGTTTCGCTTTTTTGCTATAGGCGCAAAGGCACCGCCTTACAAAGTCAAATGGACGGAGGTGAAGCATGCAATTCTCATCAGATCTCGATTGCCAGCTTAACGGTTATGGTCTCACCACTGCGCATATCCTCTATCGCATTCCCGATTTCGAATCCGTCCTGCAGGCCTATGTCTGGCAGGACTACGATTTGGCTCCCGATTTCCCGCAATTGCATAGGTTCCTCGACTTCTGGCAGCCCAATCTTGAAGGTCCGCTGCACTCTGTCCGCTATTCGTATCAGCGTCTGATCGGGCCTAATGAATGGCGGCGCGTCGACGGCGAGTTCAGATTGTATTGAGGCTTCAACGGAATTAGTTACTCCCTGGCCCATGTGCTCTCGAGGATCGATGAGCTTGATCGGGAAACCAGAGATTTACCGCTGGTCTGAAGGCCGAAAATTTTCCCAGCCATCGCTCTTGAATCCGAAATTCGCGAAAACCAGATCAATTGTCGCCAGCCGCTGCGATCAGGGCTGGCTTTGCTGGAAGCCCCGTCTTTCGGCGCTTCCGTACCCATGTTGCTCAAGGAGGATATGGCTATGGCAACATCTTACGACTACGCACCGCTGTTCCGCTCGAGCATCGGCTTCGATCGGATCTTCAATCTTTTGGAAGACGCGCAGCGCGGCCGCTCGATCAGCGACTGGCCGCCCTATGACATCGTCAAGACCGGCGAGGACAGCTACCGGATTTCGATCGCAGTGGCCGGCTTCGCGCAGGACGATCTTGACTTGACCTTTCAGTCCAACCTGCTGACCGTGACCGGCAAGAGGCAGGAACCTTCCACGGACGGCTATCTGCATCGTGGCATTGCCGGCCGCCCGTTTGAACACCGGTTTGAGCTTGCCGACCATGTCAAGGTGACTGGCGCGGATCTGAAGAACGGTCTTCTGTCCATCGATCTCGTTCGAGAAATCCCAGAAGCACTGAAGCCGAGGAAAATCTCCATCCAGAGCGAACCATCTCTGGCGCCATCAACCGCTCCGGCACAAATCAAAGCGGACAAGGCTGCTTGAGAAGCTGTGAGGGGGCGCCGATGCGTCGGCGCCCTATGACACTTCGGGTCAGGAAGGAGAGAGACGATGAAACCCGATATGTTCAAAGAGCCCGTATCCATTCTTGTTGGCCTCGGTTTTCCCGCAGAGGTTCGCAGCGTCCTCGAGGCCTACCGCTATCTCTCCGAGTGTCCGACGTCACTCAGAGACACGGCACATTCTATTGCGTTAAGGGCATGTGGAGCCGCGCTTCGCGGCGAGATAGAAGCAGAGACCGCGCGTGGCTTGTTCGCGGCCTTTGCAGAGAAACACGATGTGCTGACGCCGGACACCAAATCCATCGTTGCGTTTCGCCTGCCGCGCGATAGAGATCCGCACGTGCGTTGAGTGGCCCAATGATCCACAAGACTTTGGAAAACGCGGTCAACGATGCGATGACGAAAGGACCAACAGTTCTGGCCTTGCAAGGTCTGGCGTTTCAACGGCCAATCGACGTTGTGATGGCACCCGCACTTTCTGTCGATGACAAGCGCGCGATCCTCGCTGCCTGGGCTTCGGACTATTACGCGATAGACTCACAACCGGCCCTGCGTCAAATTCCAGGAACACCTGAACCGGTCCTTATTGACGAGGTTCAGCGCGCTTTGGCAGAACTCGATTGTCGTTACCAAACCTGACCGCATTTCCAGGAGGGGAGCCAGTAGCGACGAGGAAGGGCTCTCAGCTCCGTCGAAGAAACATGGATGAACAGCCGAGAATAGCCGAAACGCAGTCGCTCCTCGCCACCATGGTGCCGTCGGGTGCTGGCCAACCCGAAACCTGAGCACGCGGTGGCGGTCGAAGAAACGTCCCCGACTTTGATGCCCCATCACATGAGAGGTGACGCCCGCCAGCGTGGGGTGGGTCCTCGAGTAGATCGGGACCACCATTGGCTGCGAGCGTAAATGATCGGCGCATTGCTATTGCACCTCGGCACCATCTTGCCGATGGACTCGCATGAGGGCCTTCTCACCGAACGTTTCAGCTAGGCAGGAAGCCGTGCGTACGGAACCAAGCCACTTCATCACGCAGGGTCTCGATCACCGGCCGGAACTCCAGACCCAATTCTCGTGTGCTCTTCGCACAATCATAGCGAGAGCGATCATTCTCCGCTGCCACCGTTTTCGCCATGGCCCAACTCAAGAGGACCGGCTTGCCAGTTATCCGAGCGTAGAGTTCATTGCCAGCGCCGATCAGGTAAAGCAAAATGAGCGGAATGCGGCGCGTCGGTGCCTTTGCCGTGGTGGCTTGTGCGATCAAGGGCAACAAATCGGTCATGGTCATATGCTGTCCGGCGGCAAGGTAACGTTCGCCCCGTTGCCCCCGGCGGTTAGCCAGGATCATCGCCCGCGCCACATCGCGCGCATCGACCACCGAGAAGGAGCCGGGTGGAACACCGGGCAAGCGCTCGAGCGCCACGTCCAGCACCGTCTGGCCAGCCGAGGTCGGCCCGATATCCCCCGGCCCGTGCATCCAACCCGGTAGCACCATGGCCGCCCAGAAATCGGGATGTTTGTCGAGAAAATCGAGCACCACGCGGTCCGCCAGGATCTTGCTGCGATAATAATCATCGGCATCCCGCTCATCCCGCAACATGGACTCGTCTATGGTCTGTCCCTTCGCACCACGCAGTACAGCGACCGAGCTGGTATGGACGAAGCGCCGGACGCCGGCTCGATAAGCGTGATCGAGCAAGCCACGGGTTCCCGCGACATTGGCCGCGTAGAGCGCGTCCCAATGACTCCCGCCCTTGTAAGAGTCGCGGAAATAGGCCGCTGTGTGGAAAACCACGTCCACGCCCTTAAGCGCGTCAGCGAAACCCCGCACGTCGAGCATGTCGCCGGTGATGATCTCCAAATCCAGCCCGGCAAACTGCAATGTTGCTTTTTCGGGCGAGCGAACCAGCGCTCGCACGCTCCAGCCGTCGGCGATTAGTTCGCGGACCAGATTGTTGCCAAGGAGGCCGGTTGCGCCCGTCACGAAGGCAGTGGGCGCATGGGAATCATTATTGGGATAGTTCAGCATGAAAGTGTTCCATATTTGAGGGAACACCTCGTATAAGGCTGGACTAAGGTCCATGGTCAAGAGCTTGAGGGGTGAAATATGCTGATCGGAGAATTCGCCCAGCGGACCGGGTTGAGCCAGGACACTGTCCGATTTTATGTCCGCAAAGGTCTGCTCACGCCGCAACTCGGTGCCAAAGGTGGTCGCAATCCCTATCAGATCTTCACCGACCGGGACGCCTCGACGGTTCGGATGATCCGTTTCGCACAATCACTGGGTCTGCCACTCAAGGAGATCGCGGAGATTGCTACGGAACTCCAACGCGAGGGTTTATCGCCGGCGCGGGAAATCGAGATCATGAACATCCAGCTCGTCAAGCTTGAGCAGAAGGCAACCCAATTGGCCGAGCTGACCAATTACCTGCGGGCGAAGCGCGACTGGGTCGTATGCGGCAAGCCGGGCGATGAACCCCGATTTACCGATGACACGCTTTGCCTAATCCAGCGCCCGGTTTCCGGCTTCAGATGCACTTCTTCAGACGCGGATTGATTCCGGACAGGTTGGCTACCCCAACTCAGGGCAGCGCATTTCCACGGGCCTTTTTTCGGTGAGCGATTGCGGATATACCGCCCTTCTTTCCTGCTGTTGCAGCCTCCGAAATCTAATTTGGAAACACGATGAACGCATTGACCATGACCTGGGGCATAGCTGGCTTGACCGCACTCGGGGTGATTACACGGCCCTTTGCCTGGTCGGAATCAATATGGGCGATGCTCGGCGCGGTTCTGCTTGTTGGGTTTGGGCTTATCGGTCCGACCGATGCCTGGGCTGGTATTGCAAAGGGTATTGATGTCTATCTGTTTCTAATCGGCATGATGTTGCTCTCCGAGCTCGCTCGTCAGGAGGGGCTGTTCGACTGGCTGGCTTCGATCGCCACCACCCACGCCAAGGGATCGCCCAAACGCTTGTTTGTCCTGATCTACGCGGTCGGAGTTGTTGTGACCGTATTCCTGTCGAACGACGCTACAGCGGTCGTGCTCACTCCTGCAGTCTATGCGGCCTGCCGGGCAGCGAAGGTGAGGGACCCTATGCCCTATCTCCTTATCTGCGCTTTCATCGCCAACGCTGCAAGCTTTGTCCTTCCCATCTCCAATCCGGCCAACCTGGTGATTTTCGGAGGCGGGGACATGCCGCCACTATCGCGTTGGTTCGCCAACTTCGCACAGCCTTCGCTCGCCTCTATCATCGTTACATTTCTCGCACTGTACTGGACGCAACGCTCGGTCATTGCGGCTGATGGCGTCGCGTCCAATGTACAGGCCGTGCCATTATCCTTCAGTGCGAAGCTTGCTGGTTTTGCTTTGTGCGGGACGGCCGTCATACTGCTTGGCGCATCGGCGCTGCATTTCGATCTCGGTCTCCCTACGTTTCTCGCCGGTTGTGTGGCAACCGCCGCAGTTCTGCTGATCACGCGAAAAAGCCCTATCGAGACGCTGAAAGATGTTTCGTGGAGTGTGCTGCCTCTGGTCGCCGGCTTGTTCGTCGTTGTTGAGGCATTGAACCGAACAGGACTGATTGATCATCTCGCGCAGTATCTTTCCGACCAGGCATCGGCCTCTCCGGCACAGACCGCAGCTGCTGCGGGCGCAGTCGTGGCTCTGACGTCCAATCTCGTCAACAATCTGCCCGCGGGGATTGTCGCTGGAAGCGCCGTTCAGTTGGCACACGCGTCCGATAAGATTGCCGGCGCGGTGCTGATCGGCGTCGATCTTGGCCCCAACCTCTCCGTCACCGGATCGCTTGCGACGATACTTTGGCTAACCGCGCTTCGCCGCGAGGGACTTCAGATCGGAGCCTGGGCATTCATGAAGACTGGCTTTGTCGTGATGGTGCCTGCGCTCGCTGCTTCGTTGGCCGTCCTCGCGATCCAGTGATCATAGTGGCCAGGCTTTGCTGCAGATCGCTTGGCAACAATCCTGTGCTCTCGTAGGTAGCGAGGGGTAGACTAGAGGCGAGCCGCATGAGGCTGATTTGATGCTGATGTTGGGCGAAATGTCGACTCTCTACAGCCCTGTGCGGGCCAATGCTGTGCTCGATCCTTACGGTTTAGCGCTGACAGGGTTCATGCTGCTCGTAGCCTGGAAAGCGCCGCCCTGGATTGTTGTCAGCTGGTGGGCAGGTGGAGCCTCACTCTCAAAAGAGCGCCGACTGTCGCTGAGGCAGTAGCAATCAGCTGGTCTGTCAGGATGTGTCGCCGGGCTTGGCGGTGTTTTGCTTGCCGCCGATCTCGGCTTTTCGATCGAGCCGGGCGAGGATCACGCCCCATCACTTCGCCGCGACGCATCAAGAGCCGTCGCTCCGTCAAGCTGACCTAGGCTTATGGATGGCCATTCGGCTCAAGGTTGCTCAATGGCCTTTGGTACGCGGCGGCCCCGGACAACGCCCAGAACCGCTCCCAAAGTTCCACCTGTAACCGCGCCTGCGGAACCGCCCGCAAGAACTGCGATGAAGGCGTTCAGCAGTGCAGGCAGGACGCCGGACGCGGCCTGCACGTAAATCCCTGCCGCCAGCCCCAAAACGGCACCCACAATGCCAAGCATAATTGCGAAGCCCGTCACCGTTTCCGACGGATCGATCATTGTTGAACGTGCGGTGTCATCAATCGGCGGATGTTCGTTTTCTGCGCCTTGCTCCATTTTCCACTCCCTATCGCCGCTTCAATTGCCCACTTGCGAAACGCCCTTGTATCGCCGGCGACCCTCGCCGTCGTTCAAGAGGATTCGCGCCGCTGCACCGTCCAAATCGCTGAACTGCTGAACTGTCAGCACACAGGCCGACTGGGCCCATAAGGAGTGCCACGGGTATGAGAACCACCAGATAACTCATGATATCACGGCGGGGTGGCCGCTCCATTGTTCCCAGCGAAATATCGGGCTAGCTAACCGCATGGAATTGCAAACGACAAGAACCGACGACAACGACATTGCAATTGCTGCTGCTAGCGGCGTGACGCTTCCCGCAATCGCAAACGGAATACTGACGACGTTATAGGCCACCGCGAAACCGAAATTTTGGCGGACAAGATCGTTTGCTCGTTTGGCGGTCTCGATAATGTCTCGCACAGCCAACAGATTATCGCTCAGGAATATGAAGTCAGCATGGTTTCGGCCAATGTCCGAGGCCGTTGATGGCGCGATCGAAACATCGGCTGCGGCGAGGGCAGGGGCGTCATTTAACCCATCGCCAACCATCACGACTTTATCTGATGAGGATTGGAGAGCCCTTATCGCGGCAACCTTGTCAGCCGGGAGCAGCTCCGCGCTGTATCTTTCAATACCGAGACGGTTTGCAACGCGAGATACGGCACGTTTATTATCTCCCGAGACAATACCGAGCGAGGTCCCACCCGCCCTCAGTGTTTGAACCAGCTCTGACGCTCCTGGTCGGACGACGTCCTCAAATTCGAAGACGGCAAGTATCTGATCGTCTCTGGTGAGCACCGAAGCGGTCCCATCGAAGTCTCGTGAAAAGTCCGGAAGGTTCGTTGCCCAGGATGCTCGGCCCAAACGGTAGGAATGCCCGTGCCTGCGCCCTTCGATACCAAGACCGTGAATTTCGTCTACACTGTCGAATACTTCCGGCTTCGAACCCGCGCGCGTACCCGCATCGGCAACTGCTCGCGCGACGGGATGGTTTGAAAGCTGCGCAAGGCTGGTTGCAATTCCAAGAGCGCCGGCAGGTATTTGCTCGGCCTTGACCAACTGAGGTAGGCCAAGCGTCAGCGTTCCTGTCTTGTCGAACAACACGGTGCGCGCGTGGCATACCCGTTCCAGGGCAGAACCGTCCCTCACCATGATGCCCCGTTCGAAAAGCCGCCGTGTTGCGACGACCTGGACCATGGGAACCGCCAATCCAAGTGCGCATGGGCAGGTGATGATCAGAACCGCGATCGCAGTTGTGACGGCTTGGTGAAGGTCTCCCGAGACGTACAACCAGCCAGCAAGCGTGATTGCGGCAATGGAGTGGACCACCGGCGAATACAAGGCTGCGGCGCGATCCGCCACGCGCCTGTAGTTTGTTCGAGCGCTCTCGGCCGCGTCCACCATGCGTGCCATTTCTGATAAAAAAGAGTCGCCGGCATTTTTGGTCGCAACAACCAGGATTGGGCTACCAGCGTTCAGTACGCCCGCTGACAACGTTGCGCCCACGTCGACGGACCTCCATCGACTTTCCCCTGACACTAAGGACGAGTCGATTTCGGTTCCTCCCTCGTGCACAACGGCGTCGACCGGTACGCGATCGCCTGACCGGACAAGCAGGCGCATTCCCGGCTGAACTTCCTCGAGTGGGGTGTAAGAAAACGTCCCATCCTCATGCGCGACGTTGGCGCCCATCGGTATGAGTTTTTGAAGATCCTCGATCGCGGAACGTACCTTGCCCCGCATCATTTGATCCAGGGTCCTGCCAGCCAGGAGGACGAAGATGAGCGACACGCTGGCATCGAAATAAACATGTCGCGCGCCTGTAAAGGTATCGTACAAACTGAGGATGAAAGCGAGGATGATGCCGACACTGATAGGTACATCCATGTTGGTCTGTCCGCTCCGCAGCGCCCTCCATGCGGATGCATAGAAAATCCTGCCGGAGTAGAAGACAGCCGGAAGGGCCAAACCAGCGGAAATCATGTGAAATGCGTTTCGTGTTGCTGGATCTGCCCCTGACCAGACCGAAACAGAGAGGATCATGATATTCATTGAGCAAAAGCCGGCAACCGCAAGCGCTACCAAGAACGACGACAAGGATTCATCGGCGGACACATCAGTGACGATGTGAGCAGAATAGCCCGCCATGGCTAACGCCCCGATGAAATCGGGGCATTGGGCCTTTTCGCTGTCCCAACTGACTGTGACGCGTCTTCGTGACAGGTTCACGCGCGCGGATTCAACAGCTTGGAGGTCGCCCAACGCCCGTTCGATCTTTGCGATACAACCTGCGCAATGCACCTCAGGTGTAGAAAAGGTTACCTGTCGAAGTCCATTTCCAACACCCCGGCTTGCCAGGAATATTTCCTCGCCACGAGAACGAACCGCATCCTTGTCTGGACAAATATCAGCGAACGAGCAGCAAGCCATGGCTATTTCACCGCTTTATACGCGTGCCAGGTTGCGTGGCCGAGAAGCGGGAAAATGACGATCAACCCGATGCCCGCGGTGGCCACTGCGATCACAAACAGAGCCAAAATCAGCGCACCCCAGAGCAGCATTGGACGCAAGTTGTTCCAGACCAACGCGGCACTGACACCCATCGCCGTGAAGGCATCGATCTGCTGGTCGAGTAGCATTGGAATCGAAAAGGCGCTGATTGCAAATGAGAAACCTGCGAACAAGGCCCCCACAAATAGACCCACGGCTAGCATCGCCCAGCCGGTCGGCGTGGTGAGGAGCAGTTCGGCGACGTGCTGGAGGCCGGGGAAGGGGCGAACGCCAAAAAAGAGTGCATAAATCAGGACTGCGGCTCGCATCCACAAAAGCATGAGCATGCAAAGGAGCAATCCTGTGAAAAATACCTGAGCGCCAGCTCTCGGGCGGACGCCAAGCATCCCACCGAACGTGGTCTGCTGCGCGCTCTCAAGGCGAGCACTCTTCAAATAGAGACCCGACGCCAGAAGTGGTCCGATGATCATCAGACCGGCAACAACTGGAAAGAGAAAGTAATCGCGCCCGGTTGCAAACAATACCCATACCGAGAGGCTGCAAAGAGCGCAGACGACGACGCCATAGGCCAGGCTTTGGGCAGGGGAGATCAAGAAGTCGCGCCAGCCTTTAGCCAGCCAGGTGAACGGGGCGTTTATGGGCAGGTGTCGTTGCCATTTTGGGTTCCAAGTTTCTTCTATACCCGAGACCTCACTAATGAGACGCCTGGTTTTGTTGTGCGAAACCATATGACTCTCCTTAAGCTCGCGATCAGCACGATGACTTGGCTGCCTTGAACTGCCCCGGTCCAGTTCCGGCAACCTTCAGATGCGCTACACATCCAGGATCGCTGTCGTACGCCACAAACAACAAATGAGCATTCGCGCCCACAAAGAGCGCGCATGCCGCAGCAATGAGAGAGAAAACCAGGATGGCCGATTTTGATCGGTTTCTTGTCGTCATCACGGCTTCTCTACTCCAAGGGAGTTCACATAAAGAGCCAGGACCTTGATCTCGAGGGGCGTCAACCGCTCGTCCCAAGTTGGCATGTGGCCCTGCCGTCCGCCGTGAACTGTATCGATGATATTTTGAAGGCTACCGCCATATACCCAATACTGGTCTGTAAGGTTGGGTGCCCCAACCTCCTGATTTCCTTGGGCATCCTCACCATGGCACGCAGCGCACGTTGTGAGGAAGACTTCGCGGCCGCGCTCCATTTGCCCGACGTTATCGGCAGTGGAGGCGGCGGGAATAGTGAGGGAGCGAACATACAATGCGACATCCCTGACCTGATTGCGATCCAGCATTTCGTCACGGCCAAAGGCGGGCATCTGCGCCACCCGGCTCTCCTCATGCTGGGTGTTGATCCCGACTTTGAGCGTCTGAGCAATGTTTTGCGGACTGCCGCCCCACAGCCAATCGTCATCCGTGAGGTCTGGGTAGTTATTCCTACCCCGCCCATCGACGCCATGACAGGCAGCACAGTTATCTCCGAACAATTGGTGCCCCATCGATCTGACGGTGGCCATCAAACGTTCGTTGGCTCTGATTTCGTCGAAAGATAGGGTTTCAAGTTGTGTCGTCAGGGCGGCCCGGGCTGATGTGGCACTTGCCAATTTCTCTTCGACGGTTTTGCGCTGGTCGATACCCAGCAGCCCCTTGGTGTAGGTCGAACCAAGCGGCCATGTAGGAAGCAGCACCCACCATACAAGCGCGAAAATATGCGTGATGATGAGGAAAAGAAGGACCCCTCGCGGTACCGGAGTGTCCAGTTCTTTTATGCCGTTCCATTCGTGCCCGGTTGTTTTGCGGCCGCTAACGGGATCGATTTCGTCTACTTCCATGGCACATCGTCCTCATCGAGAATGTTGTGTTTTGCCCGGTCGAACCGAGCCTTGTTAGACGGCCAGAAAGTGTAAACAAGCACGCAAATCGAGAAGCCGATGAGGTAGAATAAGCCCCAACTCTTGGCTGCTTCAACCAGAGTATCGTGCGTAAACATTTCGGCTCTCCCCGGGTTCAATCGTTGGGATCGGGTGCTTGTTCCGTCGCTGCCGTGTTGGCATAGGCGGCTTCGGTCAGACGGCCAAGCACTTGGAGGTAGGCCACGAGCGCATCCATCTCGGTCACGTTCGTGGCAACGCCATCGAAGGCAGTGACTGTCGTATTCTCCCCGTATCGCTCGGAGACGCCTGAGGATTGCGTGCTGTCGGGCATTGCCTGGCCGTAGGCGTCAGACGAGGCATTGGCAATCATAGCGTCTGTGTAGGGCACGCCAACCACTCGCTGAGCTTGGAGGTGCTCGGCAAGGTCGTTCATCCGCAATGGCGTCCTCGCAAGCCAAGCATATGCCGGCATGTTCGACTCCGGCACAACGTCACGAGGATTGCTTAGATGAGCGACGTGCCAGAAGTCTGAATACTTCCCACCGATGCGGGCAAGATCGGGTCCCGTGCGTTTAGATCCCCATAACATTGGATGATCGTATTTCGACTCGACTGCAAGCGAGTAGGGGCCGTACCGTTCAACCTCATCGCGTAGCGTGCGGATCATCTGGCTGTGACAGGCGTAGCAACCTTCCCGGACATAGATATTGCGGCCTGCTAACTCGAGCGGCGTATAAAGCCGCATATCGTCCACAGTTTCGACCGTCTCGTCGATCGTGAACAAGGGGGCAATCTCCACAATGCCTCCTACACTTGCCGCAGCGATGATTGCCAGTACAAATCCGATTGCAGTCCGTTCGAGCTTGCGATGAAACAGTTCTGGCATCGCTTTACTCCGCTGGGCCTGTTGCCGTGTTCTGTGGGATTGACGTGATGGGCGGCGCATCTCCTGCGTAACCCCCCACAGGGGCTTCCCGAACGGTCATCCAGATATTGTAGGTCGCAACGATCGCGCCCAACAGGAAGAGGAACCCCCCGAAGGCGCGGGCGATATAATAGGGATACATTGCAACCAGTGAATCGACGAACGAGTAGGTAAGATTGTTGTCTTCACTATAGGTGCGCCACATCAGACCCTGGATGATGCCCGAGTTCCACATGGCAAACACATAGATCAGCGTGCCTGCAAGAGCGAGCCAGAAGTGGACTTCGACCAGCGTGGCTGAATACATGCGTTCCCGTTTCCAGATGGCGGGCACCAGCGTGTACAGTGATCCGTAGGTGATCAGCGCCACCCACCCGAGTGCACCCGCATGCACGTGCCCGACGGTCCAATCCGTATAATGGGAAAGGGAGTTCACCGGGCGTATGGCGAGAAACGAGCCTTCGAAGGTGGACAACCCATAGAAAAAGGCGGCGGTCATCATGAAACGAAGTGTGGCGTCATCCCGAACCTTATGCCACGCTCCGTTGAGCGTGAGCAGCGCGTTCCCCGCTGAGGCCCATGATGGAACGAGCAACATGACCGAAAATGTCATGCCAAGATTTTGTACCCAATGAGGCAATGCTGTGTAGTGTAAGTGGTGGGATCCGGCCCACATATAAAAGAACGTGATACCCCAGAAGCTTAGTATCGATAGGCGATAGGAAAAAATAGGTCGTTCGGCTCGTTTCGGCAAATAGTAATAAAGCATTGCCAGAAAGCCGGCAGTCAAAAAGAAAGCAACAGCGTTGTGCCCATACCACCATTGCACCATAGAATCCTGGACGCCTGCCCAGATTGTATAGCTTTTTGCGTGGCCGAGTGAGACGGGGATCGTCAGGTTGTTGACGATGTGCAAGATAGCGACCACCAGGATGAAAGCCATATAGTACCAGTTGGCGACATAGATGTGAGGTTCACGGCGACGCGCCAAAGTCCTGATGTACAGGATGAAGTAGGTCACCCAGACAATTACCAGCCAGAGATCAGCATACCATTCCGCCTCGGCATATTCTTTCGATTGGGTGATCCCCATGAAATACCCGGTGACTGCCAATATGCAGAATAGATTATAGCCCATCAGCACGAACCACGGACTGAGCTGGTCGGCCAACCTTGCGCGGGACGTTCTCTGGACGACGTGGAATGAAGTTGCGATCAAGGCATTGCCACCAAATCCAAAAATGACGCCCGTCGTATGCGCTGGACGGATGCGGCCGAAACTTGTCCATGCCGTATCGAAGTTAAGACCGGGCCAAGCGAGCTGTGCGGCCGCCCAAACACCGATGAACATCCCAAAGATCGCCCAGGCGAGGGTGAATGCGACACCGGCCTTGATCGGATCATCATAGTATCGCTCGATACGGGTCGGATCGGGCACACCCTCAAATGCACGCGAAATGATGATGAATATGAGCGCGACACTGTAGAAGAAGATTATTGCGCCATGAACGCCCAGGGGGTCGGTTCGACCAGCCACTCCCATCGCGATCCCGATAATCGCGAGCAAAATTAATATGGCGGACGCCAGCCCCCGTTCGATGGTCGTCAACTGTCCCATGGTTCGACCCCTCCTGCGGTGCCTCGTGTTCGACCATCTATCTTCCGCTAAGTGCTTTTCAAGTGCGAAAACAACGAATTGATATTCGTCAGTGGGACACGAGAGGTGACAACAAACTACCCTACTGTTCACTGAAGCCGTGGTCAGTCGGTTGCGCCCTAGCAAGGTAGCAGAACTTTCCTCGCAAGGGCCATGAAGAGTTGTCGAAAGCCGCTTCGCGGCTTGAATAGATTGGACCTTTCCAAGACCCAGACAGGATCAAAGACAAGCTATCGATCCTGCCCTCATTGCTCGGCCGGTTCGAAATCTTGAGCGGTTGCGGCCTACGCAGTGCCCGCTTGTTTTGGAGCGGCGACGACCGCTAACAGCTCATAAGGTGCCTGAGGGCCTCCGCGTCTTGGATGCCGCTTTGGTACAGCCCTATAAGGCGGGCGGCGAGCGCATCAGCCTCTTCACTTTCCAGTGCAACCCGCTTTCGACGCACCAATTCGCGAAACACACCTTCGATTTTCCTAAAGTCTTCAGGCGCTATTATCTCTTGGCGAGATCCAACGGTTTTGTTCATCACACATAACTCCCCACCGGTAAGGAGGACATGTCATGCTGTCCCAGCGCAGATAATTATGCGCCGCATTTGGCGCGGTGCAATCGAGAATTTCCGGGAGTAATGCCTGCTCAAGTGCTGGGGTGTGTGTTGCGGCAGAATTGGCGAATTTGCTGTCGCGCTGTCCGCAGGGATCGGTCAGCGGGCCGGTGTTGCTCGCCCACTTTGGCGGCAAGCATCTCAATATCGAACTGCACGTCCCTGGCTTGACCAACCACATCATCCAAAGCCTGGAGAACGCAATTTTCAGCTGGGGAAACGCGCGGGGCGTCGAGTTCCGGAATGGCCCTGTGGCAATTGATTATATCAAGGTATCTGATACAGATCGGGTGCGACGTTTCGGAGGACATATGAGTACGCGATTTCTGATGATCAGCCCGGAAGACGGCAAGGACGTGTTGAGATGCCTTGCCGCTCCCGCGCGTCTTTCGATGTTGGAGCTTTTGCACAATCGCGGACCGCTGAACGTCAATGAAATAGCGGAGGCATTGGAGCTGCCGCAGTCGACCACGTCAACGCATCTCAATCTACTGGAGGAAGCGGGTCTTATCCGAACCGAGGTTTCCAAGGCGCGAAAGGGCAGCCAAAAGATCTGCCACGCCGTGCACGAGGAGATCATTCTCTCTTTTGCCAGCCCGGCCCGAACAGCGCAGGAGTTGATCGAGGTTGCGATGCCAGTCGGTCTCTATAGCGGATACGAGGTCTACGCGCCCTGCGGCATGTGCTCCCGTGACGGCATCATCGGTTACCTCGACAGTCCCGACACATTCCTCGCGCCAGACCGTATGAAGGCTGGTTTACTATGGTTTTCAAAGGGATATGTCGATTATCAGTTTCCCAACAATGCCCGCATCAAGGGTGCGGAGGTCAAGGAACTCGAGGTCATCCTAGAGCTCTCCTCCGAAGTGCCGGGTACCTCGGACAACTGGCCATCGGACATCACGCTTTCCATCAATGGCAAGAGTATCTTCGTGTGGACCTCGCCTGGCGACTTTGGCGATCGCCGGGGAAAATATACTCCCGACTGGTGGAAGCTTCGGGGCAGCCAGTATGGCGTACTGAAGTCCTTCCGCGTCACCGAACATGGTACCTTCATTGATGGTGTGCGCTTTTCCGACACCAATCTCGCTGACCTCAACCTGCTCGAACATCGTTCAATTCGTCTACGGATTGAAGTTCCGGAAACGGCCCAACACCCAGGTGGCATCAATATCTTCGGTCGAGGTTTTGGCAATTACGACCAAGACATCGTGCTGCGTTTGAAGATCTGATTTGGCGATTGGGCGCTTGTTGCCGAAATTGGCGGATTGACGCCTGCGCCTTCCTGTGTAAATTATCATACTAATTGATATATATCCATAGTTTGGATATACAGGGAGGGAAGCATGCGCGCAGTCGGTACCGCACACAGCGGTTACGTCATCAGTACCGTTGATCCACGCCTTTACGGCTCGTTCGTCGAACATCTCGGCCGTGCCGTTTATTCGGGGATCTACGAGCCGGATCACCCGACGGCTGACAAGGACGGAATGCGCCAGGACGTGATCGACCTCGTTCGTGAAGCCGACGTTCCGATCGTACGCTATCCCGGTGGCAACTTTGTATCGGCCTATAACTGGGAAGACGGCATCGGCCCGCGCGAAGAACGTCCCGTGCGCCTGGACCTTGCCTGGCATAGCTCCGAAAGCAACCACGTTGGTGTCCACGAATTCGCCGATTGGGCGGAAGCGGCCAGCACCGACATGATGCTCGCCGTCAATCTCGGGTCGCGCGGCCTAGATTCGGCTCGCGCCTTCCTCGAGTACGTCAATCATCCGGGCGGCAGCTACTGGTCGGATCTTCGCCGCAAGAACGGCCGCGACGAGCCCTGGAACGTCAAGATGTGGTGCTTGGGCAACGAGATGGATGGCCCCTGGCAAATCGGCCAGAAGACGGCGGAGGAATACGGCCGCATCGCGTTCGAGACCGCAAAGGCCATGCGCGCCCTCGACAAGTCGATCGAACTTGTGGTCTGCGGTTCGTCCTCGCCGAAGATGCCGACCTACCCGGCGTGGGAAGCCACGGTTCTCGATTACACCTACGATTCCATCGACTACATCAGCCTCCACATGTACTTCGATAATCATGCAGGAAACACGGCCGATTATCTGGCGCAGAACGCCCGTCTTGACGACTACATCGCCACCGTTGCAGGCGTGATCACCTACACCAAGGCCAAGAAGCGCTCGCAGAAGGATGTCTATATCAGCTTCGACGAGTGGAACGTCTGGTATCACTCGCGTGAGGCCGACCGGAAGGTGCTGGAAGGCAACGACGGTTGGCCGCATGCCCCGGCGCTTTTGGAAGACATCTACAATTTCGAGGATGTGCTGCAGGTCGGCTGCATCCTCAACACCTTCATCCGCCGTTCAGACGTGGTAAAGGTCGGTTGCCTGGCACAGCTCGTCAACGTCATCGCACCGATCATGACTGTCCCGGGTGGACCCGCCTGGCGGCAGACCACGTTCTTCCCCTACGCCTACGCCTCGCGATATGGTCGAGGCAAGGCGCTGCAATTGGCGCTGGACTGCCCCGGCTATTCCACCGACTTTGCAGAAAATGTCGCCTATCTCGACGTTTCCGCTGTCGAGACTGAGGCCGATGGTGCCCTTACCTTCTTCATCGTCAACCGACACCAGAAGGAAGCGATCGAGCTTGAACTCGCTCTTGAAGGCTTCGGCGACCGCAAGGTGATCATGGACAAGGTCATGGAGGGTCACGATCTTCGCGCCGTCAATGGTCCCGGAGGCGAAGCGATCGAGCCGCGGGATGGCTCGGGTGCATCGGTTGCTGGCAGGCGTTTGGTCGCCGCAATCGCGCCGCTGAGCTACCGGATGATCCGGCTCGGCGCGTAAGACGGCAACGACAGGGAGGAGGGACCATGTCAGCATCGATCGAGATCAGCAACGTCACAAAGCGCTACGGTGCGCTTACCGTGCTGGACGACATTTCGCTGTCGATCAAGGCAGGCGAGTTCGTCGTCTTCCTCGGGCCTTCGGGCTGCGGTAAGTCCACCCTTCTGCGTATGATTGCAGGTCTGGAGGATGTGACGAGCGGCACGATCGCGGTGGGCGATCAGCGCGTCGACACGCTGCCACCAGGCAAGCGCGGCGTCGCCATGGTCTTCCAGTCCTATGCGCTTTATCCGCATATGTCCGTCGCCCAGAACATGTCCTTCGGCCTAGAAAACATCGGCATGCCGAAGAAGGAGATCGGGCGTCGCGTCCAGCAGGCCGCCGCAACGCTGGAAATCGCCCATCTTCTCGATCGAAAGCCACAGAAACTTTCCGGTGGACAACGCCAACGCGTGGCGATAGGGCGCGCCATCGTCAAGGAGCCGAAGGCCTTCCTGTTCGACGAGCCGCTGTCTAATCTTGATGCTGCCCTTCGCGGGCGCACCCGGCTGGAACTTGCGCAGCTTCACGGCCGCCTCGGCAGCACGATGATCTTCGTAACGCATGATCAGGTGGAAGCGATGACGCTCGCCGACCGCATCGTCATCATGCAGAACCGCAGGATTGAGCAGATCGGCACACCGATGGAAATCTATCGACGTCCCGCAAGCCGGTTTGTTGCAGGCTTCGTCGGCTCGCCAGCCATGAACTTCGTGCCGATCAAGAGTGTGGCCGACAAAAGCAACACACTGACGCTCGGGACGAGGGGCCTTGGCGACATCCATGCGGCCTTCCGCTTGCCACCGAGTTTTTCGCCAGAAGGTGCAAGCCTCGGCATCCGCGCCGAGAATGTGGCCGTCCTGCCGGCCGGTCAGGAAGGCATTGCTCTTACGGCCGAAGTCGTCGAGCGGCTTGGCGATCGCACGCTGATCTACGGACAAATGTCTGACGGCACTAAGTTGACGGCCGAAACCGACGGACGCAGCGAGGCGCGCGGCGGCGAGATATTGCAGATCGCTATCGATACGACTGCCATCCATCTTTTTGACGCCGCCGGTATCGCCCACCATTCGGAGCGCGACTGACATGGCCGAGAGTTATCGCCGCAGCCAGTGGAGCAATGGCCTTTTCATCGTACCTTACCTATCCGTCTTTATGGCGCTGCTCGTCTTTCCGCTCTTCTGGGGCGCGTGGCTGAGCCTGCACAAGGTCGATCTGTTCGGGCCGGGTCGTTTCGTCGGCCTTGGAAACTATGCGCGCGTGCTTGCCGACCCAGTCTTCCTGCAGGCTCTGCGCAACACGATCGTCTTCGTGCTTTTGAGTGTGCCGTCGCTGGTGGCACTCGGACTTTTCCTAGCACTTGCCCTCAACAAAACAACACGGACAACCTCGTTCCTGCGCGGCCTGTTCTTTTCTTCGTCAGTACTTTCGGTGACGATCGTGACGCTGATTTGGCGCTTCGTTTTCATCCCCGGCGACGGACTGTTGGCGGTAGTTTCCGAACAGTTCGGGGTACAACCGATCAACTTCCTCTCGACGAGTGGCTGGTCTTTGTTTTCGGTCGGCGTCGCGACCGTGTGGTGGTGCCTCGGCCTGCCGATGATGCTGTTTCTTGCCGCTCTGCAACAAATCCCGAACGATCTCTATGAAGCCGCAGCGCTCGACAATGCCAGCCCTTGGCGCGTGCTCAGCCGCGTTACGCTCCCCTCGATCGCTCGCACCATCATGCTGGTCACGATTATCCAGATCGTCATGCAGTTTCAGCTTTTCGGCCAGGCGCAGATCATGACCAATGGCGGTCCCAACGGCACGTCTCGACCGCTGGTCATGTATATTTACGAAGTAGGCTTCGTGCGCTGGGATGTCGGCAAGGCTGCTGCAGCTTCCGAGTTCCTGTTCCTCATCATTCTCGTGGCGGCGATGGCGCAGTATGTGGTTTCGACGCGCAAGTCGGAGGCCTCCGAATGAGCACGGATCAAACGACCTATCGCCCGGAGGCCCTGACCGGTAATCGGACGCTGCTTGCGATCGCCATTGTGCTCTCGGTCGTCATGATGGCGCCCGTCGCTTGGCTCGTCGGCCTGTCGGTCAAGGACAACAAGGAGCTGATGCTCGGCACGGAATCGGTGTTCCAGTTGCCCTACACGCTTGTCAATTACGTCAATATCATCCACTCGTCGCAGGCCTTCGGCTGGTTCTTCAACAGCGTCGTAGTTGCGATCGGGCAGACGGCCGGCGTGCTGATCCTGTCCTCGCTTGCCGGTTATGCCTTCGCGCGCCTCGAATTTCCGTTTCGCAGGACGATCTTCGTCATCGTGCTCTTCGGCCTTGCCGTGCCCGAGCAGGCGGTCATCATCGCCCGTCACCAGATGTTCAACTGGTTTGGCCTGCATAACTCTTATATCGGGCTGATGCTGCCTGGCATGTCCTCTGCCTTTGGGGTCTTCCTGATGACCCAGTTCTTCAAGGCGATCCCTAAGGAGATCGACGAGGCGGCACTGCTCGACAATGCCTCGTCGCTGCGCATTTTTTGGAAGGTCCTTTTGCCGCTGACGCTGCCGGCCCAGGCGACGCTCGGTATCTTTACTTTCCTGCATGCCTGGAACGACTACTGGTGGCCGCTGATCTCGGCCACGAGGAAGGAGATGTTCACGCTCACCATCGGCATCGCCTCCTCTCAGACCAATTTCGCCCAGAGCGAAGGTCTCGGCTTCCTCAGCGCACAGGCCGTCTTTGCCAGCCTGCCCGTGCTGATCGTCTACGTGATTTTCCAGCGCCATATCGTCACCGCGGTTTCGAGCGGTGCTGTGAAGTGACTGCTGCTGTGGCCGGGAGGAAAGGGCCGCAGCAGGCTTGAACCAGGGCGAGAGCCCCTCAAAGGGAGAGATATACCATGAGACGTTTTCTACTCAGTACGGCAGCACTGATTGCGCTGACCTGCGGCACCTCGGCTCACGCGCAGACGAAGATCGAGCTGCAGCGCTTCTTCGGCGCCTGCGACGCAGAGTATGGTTCCGTCACCGACGTTTCCAAGGCCGTCGGCGAGTGCGGCATCATTACTTCGCTGGTCAACAAGTTCGAGGCCGACAATCCGGATATCGACGTCAATGTGACCACCGTGGAATGGCCGGGTTACGACCAGCTCAACGCCCAGCTCTCATCGGGCGCCGCTCCAGATGTCGTCTCCATGCACTACTCCGCGATCTCTGACTACCAGTCGCGCGGCCTGATTGACCCGATCGATCAGGTTCTTTCCACCCAAGGCATCTCGCCTGACAGTTTCACGGATGCCGCCCGTGACGGAGTGACCAAGGAAGGCAAGATGTTCGGTTTGCCCTTCGACAACTGGACCATGCTCTTCCACGTCAACATGAACCTGATGAAGGAAGCCGGCCTCGTGAACGCAGACGGCACGCCTATTCTTCCGAAGTCGGCCGACGAACTCATAGCTCAGGGAAAGCAGTTCAAGGAAAAGACTGGCAAGCCCTATCTCGTGCAGATCCTCGCCAATGAGACGGCCGCCTATGCGCGTGTACTCTACACGCTGCTGCAGCAGCAGAACGCTGACTTCTTCGCCGATCCGACCAAGATCACGCTGAACACGCCGGAAGCCAAGAACGTCGTGGAGTTGATGAAGAAGATCAAGGACGTAGGCCTGACGACAACCGGTCTCGACTATGCGGCTGCTGTTACGGCCTTCACCAATGGCGATGGTGGCATTGCGGTCAACGGCACCTGGCTGATTGGCGATTTCGTCGCCCAGTCGGAAAAGGAGGGTACGGCTCTTGCGAAGGGCTACACCGTTTATCCGGTCCCGCAGCTCTATCCTGGTCGTGACAGTACCTATGCCGACGGCCACAGCTGGGTTATGCCGCACAAGGATCGCTCGCCGGAACAGATCGAAGCGATCGGCAAGCTCTTCAAGTTCCTCGCCGAGAACGACTTCCAGTGGGCTCGCACCGGTCACCTTCCGGCGGTCAAGGTCGTCTTCGACATGCCAGAATTCAACTCGCTGCCGCACCGTGAAAACATCGCCGAGATTGCCGAGACTGGTCGCTCGCTGCCCGGTGCTGTCCAGCGTCAGTTCGCCATCCAGGACATCATCGGCGAAGAGGTGGGCGCGGCCGTGAACGGCGACAAAACAGTCGACGAAGCTCTTGGCAGCGCGGAGAGCCGCATCAACGACCTGCTTGCCAATCTCTGATGGCAAACAGACCAATTCGGGCGTGGGACCTGGGTCCCACGCCCGAATGCAAAAAAGGATGACCTTCGTGGCGAAGGTCATCCTTGCACACGATCCCGACGGATCATCATCTGGATCGTTTTTTTGCGCGTGCACTAATATAACCGCTAAAGCACAGTTTTGTTCCCCCGGAATGGCGGGTGGTAACGGGATCGTCTCCGACCAGGCCGCTTTTGCTCACTGGGAGACTGCGCCGCCCGCAGGTCAGACGCGTTGGTCTGCGGCAGTGCCGGGACGGTTCATCGGCTTGAGAAATTGACCGGAGAGGAGTGTCTCGGTATCGAGGTGAGGGATGAAGCCGACGGCGGGATCTCAACGTTACTTCCATGCCTTGAACCTGGCCCAAACGGGATTTTTGGTGGGAACCGGTAGCAAATGGCGCGTTCGATCGGCGGGTGGGTAGCCTTTCTCGCCTTCACCGAACTCGGTGCCGAAAACCAATTCGAGCTGAGCCCGCTTCAATTCACGTTTGCTTTGGAACCTTAAGCCCCACACGCCGCTTCCTCTTGTTGAAACGGGAGTAACTGGCTATGCCCAAGAAAATTACTGTAGCTAAGAAGCAAGCGGACCGCCGCCCCAAGCACCAGGAAACGATACCGGAACCCGATGATCTCAATCATCCGTGCCGAGACACGAGAGAGACGCCAGCGCCGAACCCAAACGGCGAGCCTGTCAGACCTCGTAACCGCGTCCCGGCCACTGCAAAAGAAATCTTGCGGCGGCGGTGATTGATCTCGGCTGCGCGCCTTTACTGCCGCCAATCGCACGGCTGGCGAAGCGACTCTCGTCGATTTTCGGATTGCTGGGACGTGCTGCTTACTGAGAATTGGGAAAGCTGGTACCAAGCACGAAATAGGCGAACAAACCTGCGGCGATTGCAGCAAGCGTCGCCAAAGCGAGCGTGAGCGCGTATGATCCTTTGCCGCCGGCTGAAAAGGCCAGCACCACTTTCGTCAGCAAATTGATCATCACCGCGATCAGGATCGCCGCGACGGCAGTTGTGAGATCGACCGACGTCGGCGTAAGCCGTGCAGTCGAAAGCGTGATCGCATCGAGATCCATCAGGCCGGAGACAGCGGCAACCACAAAAAGCATGACCTGGCCGATTCTCTCGACCAGAAACTTTGACGCCACGGTAACGCCGCCGAGCAGGGCGCCGAAACGCAGTACCTCGCCGAGTTCGAATGGGTTTTTCAGGTGAAGATCCGGCGCATCACGCTTACCGCCGCTTCGCCACAGAATCAAACCACTTGCAGCCAGTAGCACGAACACGGCCGGCGTTAACACGATCGCGAGAGGTACCAGGAGAACAGGCGCTATGACGGCACCGATAATGACGACACGGACCAGCGACAGGGCGCCGGCAATCACCGCGCCGCAAGCCAGTCGCCGAGCACTCTCCGGTGCGTCAGCTGCGAAGCGAGCAAAGGAGAGTGTCAGCGCCGTGGAGGAGACCAGTCCACCGGCGGCACCAGCAAACAGAATTCCGCGATTGGGGCCGGCAACGCGGATTGCGACATAGCCGGCAAAGGAGATGGCGGCGATCGTGATCGTCAGCAGCCACAGCGCGAATGGGTTTAGCGCCTGCCACGGATCGATGGGCTCGTTCGGCAACAGCGGGAGAGCAACTAAGCTCATGGCAAGAAGAACGAGGGCTGCTCGAACCTCCCGCCAGGTCAATTGCCGGAGAAAGCCATGCAGGCTGCGTTTGGCCGCAAGAAGTGCCGTGGTTGCAACCCCACCGGCGGCGGCTAGCCGTATGTCGCCCACGACCGCAACCGCGCCAAGCGCGACGACCACGAAACTCGCGATGACTGTCGTTGCGCCGTAATCCTCTTCTTCCTCCGCCTCGCGCCGCTTGAAAATGACGAAAGCAGTGCCGAAGAGCAATAGCAGCACCGCAGGCATGACAGGACCCGATCGTAGGTGGAGATAGCCGGCAAGTCCGCCGAGGAAACCTGAAAGTCCGAACGTCCGGATGCCCGCGGTTCTGCCGCCGGATGGCAAATCGCGGTCCTGCCAGCCTCGCTCGCAACCCACAATGAGCCCGATTGCAAGCGCCACACCGAGTCGTTGGAAGGCTTCAACAAATTCCATTCGAAATCATAATCTTCCGGCGGGCGGAAGGACAGCGTGCACAGCGGTTACAAAGTGACATTCATGCAGTTCCGTAACGGTCAACCAGCCGACCAGCCAAAGGACATTCTCTTCATCGGCGCACGCGATACGCCCATGGGGAGCCGGTCGCGGTGACTTTCGACCAGACGGGGCGCCCACTGTCGCCGACGCGGTGGGCAACGTCATCTCGCGGGTACACCCGTCTAACGTGGGAACGAGCCAACCTGCTGGCGGGGATTTCTGTCGTGAGCATCTTCCTCTGTCCGAACGGCAGGAACACGATGGAACATTTCTATTCGAAAGAAGTTTTGGCAGTTGTGAGTGAGCCGGACGGTATCTCACCCTTCATCGTGCCTGCCCCCCCGGGGGTGAGCCGTCCGGTTTTACTCCTATGCCGCTTTATGGAACCCGTCTCGACGAGGGTTCATTCCCCCAGCGACAAGATTTGGTGGGTTGGTGCGCAGGCGACGATCGTCTTACCTTAACCAATGATGCCATCCCATCCCCCGCTAGCCCCGACTTGACCGTCTCAGCGATGGTCGTGCCCAACGCGACGAGCTTTCCATCGACGCATGTAACAAACCGCCCACTACACCTTGGCTTTTGTATTCTCCCAATCGAAAGAATTCGTCCGCACGGCTTCTTCTGCGTCGGCGAGGCTGCATCTGCGAGATGGCCCCTTGTGACCGGGTGAATAATTGTAGAATCGGACCTGATGCTAAAAGTTCCATTAGGGCGCGCGAATATACGCAACCCTTCTATTTGGGCTGGCCGCTGACAAATCCACCGCGGACGCCGACCCGCTGCACTAGCAAGACTGCCCGCCGCCTCATGCGCTGACGACTCGCGCAGCATGCCCGACATTGATCGAGATGTCGCTGCCACGGCAGATGATGCTGTCAGCGAGGATGGTCATGCGTCCGCCCACGGTGTCGGCGATCCCGGGAAGCGCGTCGACCGCCGTCGGCGCGCAATCCATGTTCCCGCACGCGCTCGTTGACCACCAAGCCCTCGGGTCTCTCTTCGGCATAAGTCGGCAGGTTCGGGATAGGCCTACAAGCGCAACCGATCGGTAGCTGCGGCGTTGGGCGTCGGGCTCGAAGGGCTTGCCCTTGATGATGCCAAGTGCGGCCAGCGACCCCATAATCTCTGGATCGAGCGCCTCTGCCGGTTCCTTTTGCACCAGGTCATTGATCATCTCGAAATAGCTGAAATCATTGGGCGGTATGGTATTCATCGCCTTGCCGGTTTCCCGGTGAATTTGACCGGCTCTTGGGGGTTATGGTCGGAACGACAGGCCGCATTTGCGAGATTTGCTGCTGCAGCAAGGTCGTGCCCACGCTTTTGCCCCCTAGCGATTGTTCGATCTTGGCTGGAGTTGTTAGTTTATGCTAATTCAAGGCGGGCGCAGGTCTATCTAAATTCGCTTGAAGACGACAGCATCGGATGCCGCGACAAACAAATCTTCATGATTTTTGGGAAAAAATTGGTGGCTGCGAATGCCGGAGATGTAAAATCGCCAATCGACTGTGACGCTGGGATTGACGATGCCCCTAGAGGGCATTGTCTACAACCGTGTAGCCCAAAACAGGGAGGATCGATGGTAGAGGTTGGAGAGCGCACGTTCGTTGTGGATCTGCCCGATGCGGATACAACGGACTCTGGAATTTTTACCTGGGATATTGCCCAAGACCTTGTTTATGGCGATGCCGCCTTGGCGGAGCTTTTCGGTCTTGTCGCCGAGGAGACCAATTGCGGATTGCCCCTCAAACTCTACCTTGATCGAGTCCATCCCGAAGATCGGCCACGCTTGGCAAAGAAGATCACCGAAACAATAGTTGGAGGGCGGGCGCAGCAATCCGCCTATCGCGTCAAAACGCATGGTGGCCGCTATGTTTCAGTCATTGCCTTCGGTAGATGCTTCCGCGATCGCAAAGGCAGTCCGGTTCTCTATTCGGGTATCGTGGTTCTGGAAAGCGCGACCTCAACAAACGACAACCGAAAACACTGATTTGCTTGCGGCGGGACAGCACGCGGCCGGGAGGATTGTAGTCCTTTGACCTGGTAACAGCCTGTCGCGAAATCGCTACCAAGCTGTTCGCCGATTGAACGGCACAGGTGCTACATCTCGTTGGTCCACCGACCGCCGGCCAACCGGTGTTGGACCTTTTGAGGTTTGATCACGATAACCCATAAGAATTAATTGATTTTCTTCTCCGTACCCATAGACTTGCACTGCGGGGCACCAACCTGGTCTTGACGAATTTGCTAACAAACTAGGCATATTGCGGCGCCGATTGCTGGATATTTGCAGGTTAAGATTCAAAGTCATCGGACGAGCCCTGGTTCCTGGACCAGGGCTCTTTCGTTAGGGCTGCCCAGAGATGATAAGCCGCTGACAACTCGCGTCGCCGAGTGCTCCAGGGCGCATGACGGCCGGCTAAAGCTCGAATGAACCAACGGAGCGGTTGAGAGTTTAAGAGACATGATCGATTCGCGACGAAGGAATACATCATGACCACTTCCGTCTTCAGTTCAGCGCATCACACCAACAAGATAAAATCCGAAATGAACGCCCTCATCCAGCATCTGCGCGAAGACGTCAATGCCGTCGACGACACGCAATTGAGAGCCCTATGCGAAACTTCGGCAGAAGTCCTTGGTGGATTGGTAAAAGCATTCACCGACTATGAGTTGAAGAACGAAGCCGCCTGGAAATAGTGTGTCGCTCGAATTCATATGTAGCTCGTTCTGCGCCTCAGTGGCTCAGCAACGTTGGTACTAAGGATTGGGTGGGTAGCGGCCTGTCCGTTTCTTGAGATCAGAAGAGGCGCCGCCGTCCCAGGGCGCCGGATCTGTGGTTATGTACCCGAGATATCTTACCTCACACCCCGCTCGCCATCCGCGCATGGTCACATAAATCTTCAATTTCGAGGCGTTCAGACCGACGCTGCGTCTAGCTTCATCCTCGCTGAGTTTGGGTACGGCTTCCGCCACTACAAAGCCCCTCGATCGCGAGGGTGAGCCGCCTTCGCCGCGAGATCATACCGTCTGAGCAAATCGACTTGTCCGGTTACGTCGAAGATGCCATGCGGTTGCTGGCGGTGATATCGCCGGCCTGTTCACCTGCTTTTCAGGGCGGCAGACTTTTCGTGCCCAGACAAGCACCGGACCGTAAGCACCCAAGCCACGAGCGGTGTTCCACGGCTACAGAAAACTATTATGGCTTCTTTGGCAGACTGACCGTTACGCTGAAGCCCGGATTGCCGTGAGAAAAGACAATATCGCCGCCGTGACGCCGGACTATCGTCCTTGCGATCGCAAGGCCTAACCCCACACCGCCCGTCTCGCGGTTTCGGGAGGCTTCGAGGCGAAAGAACGGGGCGAACACTTTTTCATGCATCTCCTCGGGAATGCCCGTTCCATTGTCCTCGACAACGACATCGATGGACTGATCCCCATCATGAAGGTGTACGCGTGCCTCACCGCCGTACCGCACAGCATTCTCGATGATGTTGCGAATGGCGCGCCGCAGGCTGTCTGGGCGGCAACGGTAGGTCGACTTTTCCCCGTCGCAATAGACGACGGGCTGATGCATTTCCGCAAGGTCATCGCAAAGGCTGCCGACCAGCGCGTTCAGGTCGACGGTGCGCGTCTCTTCCGCCGCTGCTTCGCCGCGCGCAAAAGCAATCGTCGCTTCCGTCATGGTTTGGATCTCGTTGATCGTCTCGAGCATCCGCTGCTGAATGTCCGGATCGGTGACGAATTCTGCCCTGAGCCGAAGCGAGGTCAGGGGCGTGCGAAGATCGTGGCCGATTGCCGCGAGCATCCGGGTACGATCTTCAATGAAGCGAAAAAGCCGGGCCTGCATCCGGTTGAAGGCCGCTGTCGTCTGACGGATGTCGTCTGTTCCTTCCTCCGGGAGGGAAGGTACGTTTTCTCCTCTCCCAATCGCCTCTGCTGACGCCGCTAACCGCTTGAGGGGACGGGCGATGCGGTTGGCGGCAAAAATCCCAATCACAGATAGAAAGGTGGCCGCTGCTGCGAGTGAATAGAGCGTTTGCGAGTTCCACCAGGGTGCCGAAGAGTCGGTGTAGTAGGCCGTATTAAGCCACGTGCTGTCGCCCAGCTGGACAGCGAGGCCAAACCCGACCCCATCGTTGCCGCCAAGAGGCATGAACCTGGCAGCCTGCGGCAAATTCCACGTTGCCTCGGAGGGCGTGGCCCATGGCTGGCCGGCATTGGCCGAGGCAATCACGTCTCGTGTGGCATCATCGATGGCTGAGGAGACATTGAAACCCGCATGCTGAGGGAAATCGACGAAATTCGCCAGCGGCCGCGCCAGTTCGTCCGCAGCCTGTTTGCGCCAGGCATCGGGATCGACAGGCTCGCTGTCAGAAATCCAGAAACGCGAATGAGCCGTCTCGCTGGCTTCCAAGGCTTCCTGCTGCAAACTGGCCGGAACGGATCCCATCAGCCGGGTAAGGGATGTGGCGCGCGTATAGAACTCGCTCTTGGAAGCAGCGTACAAGGCACGTTCGCGTTCATTCCGCGATATGAAGAAGGATAGCGCCTGCGACACGATCAGCGTGACCAGCACGAACCCAATGAATTGCGCCGCGAGGCTCCTGCGCCACCAGTAGATCATTCCGAAACCACATCGGCGGAAAGACTGTAACCTCCGCCCCAATGCGTCCGGATGATCGAAGGATTTTTAGGATCCTCTTCCATCTTCTTTCTGAGACGGCTGACATGGTTGTCGATGCTGCGGTCGAACACATCTGCGGCCCTGCCCACCGTCAGATCGAGCAACTGATCGCGCGTGAGCACGATGCCGGGATGTTCGAGGAAGGCTTTCAGCAACCGGAATTCGGCCGTGCTCAGCGGGATCCCGACACCATCGGCGTCGGTCAATTCCTGCCGACCGACATCCAGGCGCCAATGTGCGAAATGAATGATCCTCGCCTTGCTGGACTGTCTCGACTGTGGGGGCAGGCTGTTAACCCGGCGCAGCACCGCGCGGATCCTCGCCAGCAGCTCTCGCGGGTTGAACGGTTTCACCAGATAATCGTCGGCACCGATCTCCAGGCCAACGATGCGATCCATCTCCTCCGTCACGGCGGTCAGGAATATGATCGGTACCTGGCTTGTTCCTCTAATCTCGCGACAGACGGAGATGCCGTCTTCGCCTGGCATCATCACGTCAAGCACGATGAGGTCGATCGCGCCGTGCGCCATGATGCGTTTCAGTGCAGCGCCGCTTTCTGCGAGACTGATCCTATAGCCTTGCTTGGCCAGGTATTTACCGACGAGGTCGCGTATGTCCCTGTGGTCGTCAACGACGGCGATGTGAAGTGTTTCTTCCATTCAGCAGATCCGATCTGTTGGAAGAAACACTACAGCAGCGGGGTGATCGGCGCATTTTGAAATTTGTAAAAGAGTGTGTCAGCCGCGCGTGCGACAGCTCTTAAGACCTTGTTGCGTTCGTACATTTTGCGACAAAGTCTGCGGTTGCTGACAAAGCTCTGCGACAAAATTTTTCTATACCCAAACGCACATTGCTTGCCGACGAAGAGCTTCTTCGACGCGGCCGGACCAAAGGCATCCGACGTTTCAACAAGCATGTTGCAAACATCCGCAAATCTGAGGACGGGTTAGAGATCCATGTACGCCACACGCCTGAGAAACGCCGTTCCGGCACTACTGCTGACCGCCATCTTTGCATCGTCCCATGTGGCGGCGGCCGATCGAATGGAACCCCTGACGATCAGGGAGCAGTCAAGCTTCGCCATCGGCGGAACGGTGGCGAAAACGCCCGGCACCTATGATAACAACAAGCCGAGCGCCGAAGGACAGAGTTTCCACGGCGACCATCTCTACGCATTCTATCAGGTTCCGCAGAACGCCAAGGCGCTGCCCATCGTCATGCTGCATGGCGCGTTTCAGTCGGCGCGCAGTTGGGAGACGACGCCGGACGGGCGCGAGGGGTTCCAGACGATCTTCCTGCGCCGCGGCTTCCCCGTATATCTTGTCGACCAGCCGCGCCGCGGTCGCGCAGGCAACAGCACCGTTGCAACGGTGGTCGAGCCGACGCCCAACGACCAGCTGTTCTTTGACCAGTTCCGCATTGGCAAGTGGCCGAACTACTTCGACAACGTGCAGTTCAATCGTAAGCCTGAGACGCTGGATCAGTTCTTTCGTTCGGTCACGCCGAACACCGGCCCCTACGACGCCGGTGTGATTTCGGATGCGATGGCTGCGCTGTTTGATAAGACCGGCCCCGGCATCCTCTTTAGCCATTCGCAGGCCGGTGGACCGGGCTGGCTGACGGCGATCAAGAATGAGAACGTCAAGGCGATCGTCGCCTTCGAACCGGGCAGCGGTTTCATCTTCCCGGAAGGTGAACTTCCAGCTGAGATGCCGAGCGCGGCCGGCACCCTGAAGCCCGAAGCCGTGCCGCTGGCCAACTTCGAGAAGCTGACCCGTATCCCGATCGTCATCTATTACGGCGACAATTTTCCAGTCGAGCCGACCAACGAGCGTGGACAGGACAATTGGCGTGTGCGCCTCGCCATGGCGAAGCTCTGGGTCGAGGCGATCAACAAGCGTGGCGGTGACGCTAAGCTGGTGCACCTGCCCGAGATCGGCATCCGGGCAACACGCACTTCCCATTCTCCGACCTGAACAACCTCGAGATCGCGGATCAGGTCTCGACGTTCCTGATCGAAAAGAAACTGGACTGACGGGCATCACGGCGATGCACGCCGTGATCTCCAAACACTGAACAGTTGAAAGGATTATCGATATGAGGCGTACGGTAAAGGCGGCGGTTTTGGCGGCAATGACGGGGTTTTCGGCTGGCGCGGCCGGGGCGGCGGACTACAAACAGAACCCGTTCACCCTGGTCTATGAAGGCGCGATCACGAAGAACGAGCCGGGCAAGGTCAATATCCACCCGGTCACGTACAAGCTGAACGGCCTAGATATCGTCGCCAACGTCTACACTCCGGCAAACTACGATCCGAGCCGGGAATATCCTGCAATCGTCGTGGCCCACCCCAATGGCGGGATCAAGGAACAGGTCGCGGGCCTCTATGCCCAGCGCCTGGCTGAACAGGGCTACATCACGATCACTGCGGACGCCGCGTATCAGGGCGGTAGCGGCGGCCAGCCGCGCAGCGTGGACAAACCCTCAAACCGCATCGAAGACATCCACGGCATGGCCGACTTCATCACCCGCTATCCGGGCGTCGATGTCGCGCGCCTCGGCCTTCTCGGCATCTGCGGCGGCGGCGGGTATTCGCTGGCGGCGGCGAAAACCGACAAGCGCTTCGTGTCTATCGCGACGCTCAGCATGTTCAACTCCGGGCGGGTTCGCCGCAATGGCTTCGCGGATTCGCAACTGAGCACCATCCAGGAGCGCCTTAAGCAGGTTTCGCAGGCCCGCGCCCAAGAAGTCGCCGGCGGAGAAATTCTCTATGCCGGCGACGCCAACCTGACGGACGAGCAGATCGCTGCACTGCCTTTTGAAATGTACCGGCAGGGTTACGAGTACTATTGGAAGACGCACGCGCATCCCAATTCGACGTTCAAGTACACGATGAGCAGCCTGCTGGACCTGATGCGCTGGGATGCCACCGATCGGATCGAACTGATCGACCAGCCGCTCCTGATGATCGCCGGCGCTAAGGCCGACAGCCTCTACATGACCGAGGATGCCTTCGCCAAGGCCACCGGCACGACGGACAAGGAACTGTTCAAGATCGAGGGTGCAACGCATATCGAGACCTACTGGGTTCCCGAATATGTGGATGCCGCGATGGGCAAGCTGACGCCGTTCTTCGCCCGAACCCTTGTTTCCGACCGATCGTAACCCGCTGATCCCGTCGCTTAGCGATGACGCCCCGGTTCAGTTGCGGGGCGTCGCGTTCTTCCGCAATTCGAGGAGTCCCACATTGACGAAGCTCGCAAGAAATCTGTTCATCGCAGCCAGCCTGTTCGGAGGAATCTCAACCATGGCTATCGCCCAGGATCAGAAACCCGCCGCGCCCGATGCGACGGCCGGCAAGCGGCAATCGCGCGCGCAGCAACTCTATGGCGACATCGCCCCGAAGATGGCCGAACTGACCGATGAAGTGCTTTATGCCGACATCTGGGAGCGGCCTGAGCTTTCCAAGCGTGACCGCAGCCTGGTCACAGTGACGGCCCTCATCGCCCTCAATCGGCCTGATCAGCTTCGCTCCCATCTCAATATCGCGCGCCAGAACGGCGTCAAGGAAGAGGAACTGATCGAGACCATCACCCACATTGCCTTCTATTCGGGCTGGCCGAGCGCGGTGTCGGCTCTTGCGATCGCCAAGGACGTCTTCAAGAAATGACGCCGAGGCAGAGGAACGCAATGAAACTCGCTGCCATGACATTCGCCTCGCTCATCGTTGCGGCTCCGGCCGCTTGGGCCCAATCCGATCAGGCGGTCACCGTGTCGCACGCCGGATCGCAGCCATCTACGGCAGGCGGGGCCGAGAACTTCACCGGCGCCGTTCGCGTCGACGATCGGTTCAAGGGCAGCGGTGATGCGCGGATCAGCGGCGCAACGGTCACCTTCGAACCGGGAGCGCGCACCGCCTGGCACACGCATCCACTCGGCCAGACTCTGATCGTGATGCACGGGGTTGGCCTGGTGCAACACGAAGATGGCCCCGTTCAGAAAATCCGCCCGGGAGACACCGTCTGGATCCCGCCAGGCGTCAAGCATTGGCACGGCGCGAGCAGCACGGTCGGGATGAGCCACATCGCCTTTTCCGAAGCGCTCGACGGCAAGTCTGTCGAATGGATGGAAAAGGTTTCCGACGAAGCGAAGCTCTTGCAGGCCGCCCGTATGGCGGTCTGTCGCCCAGCCAATCCCGTCCTTAGAGATTAAAGCGAGCCTCTCCATGAAGAGAATTGCATACCCCGTCACATTGAGCGCGCTTGCCGCCTGCGCCGCCTCTCTCGTCGGTTGGCAGGTCCATGCGGAACCCAACCGCGTCCAGTTTCCTGACCTCGACGCGCTGGTGCACTATACGACCGTTCGGCGCGGCAACGTGATGGAACACATCATGACGACGCCCGCGGCCATGGAGGCCGTCAAGAACGGCCATCCGATCCCGACTGGCACCCATTTCGTGCTGGTCGACCATCGCGATGGCGAACTCTATCGCTACTTCGTTATGGAAAAGGGCGAGGGGTTCGGCTCCGAATATGACACAAGCCGCCGTACCGCCGACTGGCAGTTCCAGTGGTTCTGGCCGGACAAATCGATCAACATGGATGAGAACACGGCGCGCTGTCAGTCCTGCCATAGCGGCCAGCAGGACAGCGACTACCTTTATACGGCCTATCGCATCCCCCGGTTCACCGGCACGCCGGTCGAATAAGCGGGAGGTCGAGCGTTTGAACCCTATATTCCTTACGCGGCTGGTGTTCGATCTCATCGCCGCCGGATTGCTGCTGTTTGCATTTTCCTACTGGTGGCTCGGCAACGTCGCGCATGAACTGGCCGGGACCGCCATGTTCCTGTTGATCATTGTGCACAACGTGTTCAATCGCCGCTGGTACGGCACGATCTCGAAGGCTCGGGATGAGGCGCGCGGCCTGTTCAACATCGCGGTAACCCTTCTGCTGCTCGTCGCCAGCGTGCTCATTTCCAACGCGCTCTCCGGAGTGATGTCAGCCTATGGTGGCTTCACCGTGCGGCAGATCCACACGCTCGCCGCCTATTGGGTCCTGGTGATCGTCGCCGTCCATCTGGGCTTGCGCTGGCCGATGCTCATGGGCGTGGCGCGCAAGCTCACCGGCATCAAACAGCCAAATGTCGCTCGTACCCTGGCGCTTCGTGCGATCGCCATCCTCATCGCGCTCCACGGCGTCTGGAGTTCGTTCGCACTTGCCATCGGCACGAAGCTCTCCATGCAGGTAACGCTCGACTGGTGGAACTTCGAGGAATCGGTCGCGGGCTTCTTCATCCACTGCCTCGCGGTTGCCGGGCTCTACATCTGCCTGACGTTTTACTTTCTGAAGTGGGCCCAGGCCAGAAACTGTCGGACGTCCCATACTGCTGACGGCCAAGCTCGCGTACTATCGAAACGTTAATCGCTGCGGAGGAACTCAAATAACTGATTCAGTGCAATCGGACCGTGGTCAATCCTCCGCTGCCGAGGCGCTGGCTGAGGCGGAACGCAAAGGATTCCGGCTTGCTGTCATTGGCCGAACCGGTGCCCTGGTTGCGTTCGCTTTTTTCTACCTTTCGCTCTATGCCTACCCCAACAACGCCTATGCAGCGGCCGCGGTCCTTTCCACGGCGGCAATTGGCACGTTCTCGCTTCGGCCGGTCAACAGCCGATATGAACGTATGGCACGCTTTGCCTTGTTCACATTCGACGCGGCGGCAGCGAGCGCCATACTTGCATTCGCACCACTCAGTAGCGGGGGTGATATTCCGCAGAATCTCGTCTTTCTTTCCAGCCGAACCGAATATTACTACGTCATTGTTGCGGCTTCCATTTTAGCGCTATCGCCTGCGCTGGTCATATGGACGGGCCTTTGTGCCGTGACTGGTCTAGCTGTCGCTACCGTCTGGATCATATCGGGCATGGAACAGATCGTTAGTCTGGGGGATCTGCCGTCTTCGCCCTCGCGCACGGAAGTCTTTGCGGTACTCCTCAGTCCCGACTTCCTCGGCATTCCAGTTCGCGTGATCGAGGGAGTGGTGATCCTGCTCGTGACATGTATCGCGGCGTTGGCGGTCCACCGTGCGCGCAACGTGGTCCGCGCGAATGCTGCCATCGAGGCGGAGCGCGCCCGGATACAGCGAATTTTTGGGCGTTACGTCCCGCCGCAAGTCGCCGAGCAGCTCATTCATTCCGGGCAGCTCGCACCTCAGCTGCGCATGGCTAGCATCATCTTTGCCGATATCGAAGGCTTCACGCGACTGTCGGAAAGTTTGCCGGCCTCGCGCGTGATCACCATCCTCAATAGCTTTTTTAGCGCGGCGACGGCGATCATCGATGAGCGCGGTGGCGTCGTCGTAAACTACATCGGTGATGCCTTGATCGCGGCTTTCAATGCGCCACTTCCCGCCGAAGACCACCCGGCACGGGCGGTTGCCGCCGCTCGCGATCTGCTGGCTCTGGTTTCATTACGCGAATTCGAAGGCCACGCGCTCCGTCTGAGAATCGGTGTTGCTACAGGCCAGGTGGCCGCCGGGACCGTCGGGGGTGAGGAACGTCACACCTACACACTGTATGGCGACACGGTGAATTTGGCGCAGCGACTCGAGGAATTGAATAAGGAGTTTTCAACCGATTGCCTCATTAGCGGCTCCACATTTAACGCCGCGCGTGAGAGTTGCGTTGATGCAGTTGCGATGGGATCGGTGCAGGTGCGTGGACGTCAAACCGCGGTCGAGGTTTTTGCCCTCAGGCGCTGAGCGGGTCAGCCCCGCCGCTGCATTCGAGCTCGGCGCTTGATCCGCTGTTTCAGCGACCCCAAGTGCATTCTTCACGGACTTCCTGCCGTAATCGGTACTTAACGGCCCGACGCGATTTGAAATGGAGGCTGAGATAGCGGCGATTTCCTCGGACGTGAACAACATCGAAACCCGCCAGGCGATTGTGAGTTCACAGTGGTGTCGGACTGGCCTCTTCCAAACGGGCTGTTAATTCCGATTGAAAGCCAAGTGTTCGGTCGTTCGCTTGGTCATTATTTGATCACCTTGACTATCCCAGCCAACTTGTCCCCGTGGGAGGCGAGTTGTTCTCCGAGTGCTTTGGCTTGGAGGGCGGTGAGTCCAAACTGCAAAGCCGAAACTTGTTCCAGATCGTGATCGACACCGAATTCGAGGCGAAGGAAAACATCGGAGTTCTGGTTTATAAGCGTCGCGGTCTTCCAGCCAATGATAGGCGACACCCTTATGTTGCCTTGGCCGTCCTTGTTCCAGCGGTTCATTTTATCTCGCCTCCGATGTGATGGGACGTATGAACATTACGATGCCAGGACCGTGACAGGGCTACGCCGAAGCTCGGCGCGGCAGGCAGCCCGACGCGTCCTACTGCCGGCGATACGCAGGTAGTTGGACCATCAAAGCCTCCAGACAATCGTTCCGAAGTCCACCGCCGATCAGCAGCTTTTAAACCTCAGGACTCCAACCGAAACCGGAAAGAATGGTTCCATTATGACACGCCGCATCAACGAGGCGGGTCTTGCTGGCACCTTCGAATGAAGGTGGACGACATTGGTTCTCCGTTCTCGAACCGTCATAGAACCAGAATTATCTGGCCATCTCGTTAGGCGCCTCAGACTGATCAGGCGCGCCGCGCGGCTCCTTCACTGCCTAGGGGGAGGTGCCTTTCCCGAACTGCTTCCCTGGAGACGCCGACTAAATTCTTGAAGTGGTCAGGCATTATCACCTCAGTGCGAAGTCCAATCACTTTTACTCATAGCCTTAATCCCAGCCGGCCCCTCGGGGATAGGCGGACGTTGCCGTAATCAAGCCCTCGTTCTGGGATTTTCGCGTGGAGATCGGACCTTCTCGAAGAAGGTCCCAGCTGCTTTTGTTGTCACTCCTTGGAGATTGTGGCGTATTCCAGCAGTATTTCCAGCCACTGCACGGAGCATTCCATGTGAAAATGACAGAGCTTAGTGGTGCATCCAGGTCGGCTGTTCGCTCTGAATACGAGGTGTGGGGGCTACCGCCTGCAGAACCAGCGGCCACATTCGGTCAATGCCACTTCATCAGTATTGCCGAACCTGAGTTCATCCATCAAGAATTTTGCGAGGCGGCGTGCGCGAATGTCTTGGCGCGGGATTCTCGCTTCGAAGCAAATTCGATCGAATATCCTTTGCAGGGTGCCGATCTGCTGAGGTGCGAGTTCAAAGCCTGACTGGTCAAACTGAATAGCCATATAGACCTCCCTCTATGAGCTATCGCTTTCACCGGGGGAGAAAAGATAGCGAAATCTCCAATTGGCTCCAAGTGAGCAAAAGTTGAGATTTTTATGGCGGCGGACTGCTTCTGGTAGAGGACGCAGTGGCGCATAAAGAAAAGGCCCTTGCTGAAGGGGCCGGGAGGCTATCGCCGACGTCGGGCAGCGGGTTTATTTGGCGAGATATGGGGGCCACGTTCCGCTCGCGCTTTGCGGGCGGTCTGTGGGTGCGTCTCGCGCGCATTGCACGAGCATCTCATCGATGGGACGATGCCACCATGAATTTCTCTGCCTGGTGCTGGTCATCCGGTGCGTAGTCGATCGGCTAGATATCGCCCAGGGCCTACACGAAACGCGTGAGGGGTGAGCCGATAGATGAACGACAAAGCGACAATCACCGGCAACCTTCGAGCGCTGGGCGTTCAATCTGGCGATCTACTCATGGTGCACGCATCGCTGAAGGCTATCGGCGCCGTGGAGGGTGGCCCGCGTGCCATTGTGGCATCGATCCTTGAGGCCGTCGGGCCGAACGGCACTTTGATGGGCTATGCCTCATGGGATCGATCACCCTATGACGAGACTCTGAACGGCGCCCAATTGAGCGAGGAGCGACGCCGGAATTGGCCACCGTTCCACCCCGAGACGGCGGGAACATACCGCGGCTTTGGCGTCCTTAACCAGTACCTCGTCGATACGCCGGATGCTTTGCGCAGTGCGCACCCGGATGCATCCATGGTCGCGGTGGGATCGCTTGCAAGAGAGATGATCGAGCCGCATGTTCTCGGACGGGCATTCGGTCAAGGGTCTCCCTTGGAGCGTTTTGTCAAGCGGGGCGGAAAGGTGCTGTTGCTCGGTGCTCCCCTGGATGCCGTCACTGTTCTACACTATGCCGAGGCAATAGCCGAAATTCCTGGAAAGCGCCGCGTGACCTATGAGATGCCGCTTCTCGACCCGCAAGGCCAAACCATCTGGGCGCATACGGAAGACTTCGATTCGAACGGCATCCTGAGTTGCTTTGCGATCGATGGAGAGCCCGATGCCGTCGAAACGATTGCAAATGCGTACGTGCTCTTGGGTCGGCATCGCGAAGGCCCGGTGGCGCGTGCGCACAGCTACCTGTTCGATGCCAAGGACATCGTCGAATTTGGCGTCGAGTATCTTGAGCGGAATTTTGGCGCGGCGGGACTTACCTGATGCTGGGCTGGCTCCGCTGGCGGTGAACGGATTCCTCGTTATCGGCATTGCTTATGAGCGCAGAATGGATCACGGCATCGCTTTGAATTTTTGACCATGATGACGAAAGTCAGTGTTATTTCGCCCCGGCCGTCTAGGCCAACAGGCGCCCTCAACTCATTCCTACTCCGGGGAAGCTAATCCAGACCAGATATACACGGTATGTCCTGTGGATGTTCGCTGCTTGTTCGCGACGCCTTGACGGTCTTTCGCCCGATTAATCATCCTCGATCGCCATTCAGGCGGGGAGTTGGTAACGATCCTGGCGATTACCAAAGCCAATGCAATGTGTAGCTGTTGAATACAATCCCCGGCATCAGCGAGATCTTCGCCCGGTTGATCGAATGGTGATGGCTACCAATTCCTCCACATTCCAGTTTGTAAGGCGCACGCAGCCATGATCGACCGGATACCCAAGTAGTCGATCGCCGCAATCATCCTACCGGGCTGTGAAAACCCGAAGCGTGCGGCAGGCTCAAGTGCGGCAACTTGCCCCGAAGTCATGCGGACAGCCGAGAAAGAAATTCGCGCACAAGCACTCGTGCTTCATCGAAGTGGGTTTCCAGCAGCCAGTGACCGGCACCAGCGATCAGATGCAGCTGCGCATTCGGCAGATCACGCAAATAGGCTCGGGCAGACTGGGCCGGCATGTAGCCGTCTTCTGGTCCCCATACGATCAAAGTCGAAGGCTGGTTCTGGCGCAAATAGGCTTGATAGCGGGGAAACCAGGTAAAATTCTCTTCCCAGATTTCGATCAGCCGGACTGAAATCCTTCGTCTTTCCGGCGTATTCATCAAGGGCCAATGCAGTTTCCACAAATCCGGGGGAACTCGTGCGGCAACCTCGGCCGACACTTCACCCACAAATTCCGCGCGAAAGCCTGCTTCCGATACCGCGTCTTCCAACACCCGGTGCGTCTCGGTCGTGCGATCCGCCCACCAGGATTTCAGCGCCGCATACTTGGGGCCCATGAAATCCTCGTAGATGTCGCCGTTCTGAATGATGAGGCCTGTTATCCTATCGAGGAACTGTCCTGAAACTGTTGCAGAAAGCGCTTTTTGAACTCTCCTCCATCGAGGCGCGGACTTGGGCTTCCCTTTCTGGGGATAAGATCAACTTCCAAAATAGTGTCATCGTGCGGCGATCTGCACTTTCGTTGCAAATGACGAAACTCCCGCTCCGCGCATCCTCCGGTGGATGAACGACTGCCCGCGTCACCGTTTGTGATCATGATTTGGCGTCAGGATGATCAGTTCTTCCCGTGGGAATCGTGCTAACGGTGGCGGCGGGCGGATCACTTGCTGGAAAAGACGCCTTCAGACCTTCGTCAAGCTGTTCCTCCAATGTGCCCGTGTCCTTGGCGGTGCGCGCGCTGCGCAGTGATTCTACAGCGGGCGATACCTGGGGATCTGTCTCTGGCTCCACCTCGGTGGCGACCTTATCGAACGTGGCCACCTGGACCATGAGCGCCTTAGCCTTTGCGACGGCACTATCAACGTCCAGATCGTGTTCGCTGTCCTGCAGCCGAACCGAGATCACGTTGCCACCCTCTGCGACCCATTCAACAGTCATCACGCCCCCTGGGTCGGAAAGCACCTGTTGTCCGATGATGTTCATAGCTATCTCCGTTGGTGATAAGGAGAACCACTTCGGACGGCAGATGTTCCCCCTCGAGGCCCGACAGACTGCCAATCGAGCAAAAATCATAATTCGTCTGAAAATATGATCGTATCGCGAACAGCTACCGCTCACACAGCCGGCGCTCTCCCCGATAAGGCTGGTAGGTGCAGTCGGACGCTCGAAACGATCGATAGCTCCGCGCGCAAGCCCTAATATTGCAGGACGCTGCTGGCCCTTCTTGGCTTGTCATCAGCCCTGTATCTGGATCAATCTGAGGTTCAGGTTGGGCCATTGCCGCTTGCATGAAATCCCGCCAAATGCGCGCCGGGAGCGCACCACCGGTGACGCCCTTCATAGGCGTGTCGTCATCGTTACCGACCCAGACGCCGGCAACAAGATCTTCCGTAAAACCTACAAACCAGGCGTCACGGTTGTTCTGGCTGGTGCCGGTCTTTCCGGCTGCAAATGAACCCGGGAAAGCATCACGTCCGGTGCCGCGCTCGACCACAAGCTGCAATAGGCTCACCAGATCCTGTTGGTAGGTGGAGAGATCGGTCGAAGCGGCTGTGAGCGGGCCGACGCGGAACGCCTTGGTTTGGGTCGACGCCTGAAAATCGATTACGCCCCAAGGTTCGACCGGCGATTTTCCCAGGCGGATCGAGGCATAGGCGCCCGTCAGGTCAAGCAGACTGACTTCGGATGATCCGAGCGCTAATGCCGGCACGGGATTTAGTGGAGCATCGATTCCGAGCTCTCTTGCGGCCGCTACAACATTCTCGATGCCCACTTCCTGCGCCAGCGCAACCGTTGCACCATTGAGAGATCGGGCGAAGGCTTCCGCAATTGTTACCCATCCATGATAGCGGCCTGTCGAGTTTTGCGGCGACCACCCGTCGACTTCAATCGGGCCATCGAAGACCTGATCACGCAAGGTAAGTCCGTTCTTCAATGCGGCATAGAAGACGAAAAGCTTGAACGTTGAGCCAGGCTGTCTCTTCGCGGCAACGGCGCGGTTAAACTGGCTGGCCTTGTAGTCGCGTCCGCCGACCATCGCGACCACCGCTCCATCTGGCGTCATTGCGACCAGTGCGGCCTGTGACGCACCCAGAGTTTTCCCTTCCTTATCAAGATTGCGAGCGACGACATCTTCGGCAAGCTGCTGAAGGCGTGGCACCAGCGTCGTGCGCACTGTTGTCGAACCTGGAGAGGCACCTGCAATTTCGCCGGCCTGGGGCGAAATCCAGTCAGCAAACCAACTGCCCGAGCGCCGCGTCGGCGTGGTCGGATGCAATTCGGCAAACTTCGCCTTGGCGGCGGACGCATCTTGCGCTGCGAGCTTGCCGTTTGCCACCATCGCGTCGAGGACCGTTGTCGTCCTTTCGCGTGCGGCTTCGAAATTGTCGATCGGATTCAATTGGCTCGGCGCCTTCAACAGTCCGGCCAGCATCGCAGCTTCCTGGACGTTGAGTGCGGCAATCTCCTTGTTGAAATAGATCCGGGCTGCCGCGGGCATTCCTGTCGCGCCGGACCCGAGGTAAACGGAGTTCAAGTATCGCGTGAGGATCTCCCGCTTGCCAAGCTTCCACTCGAGCCAGAACGCGATAACCAGTTCCTGCAGCTTGCGCTTCAGCGTGCGATCGCTTTCAAGGTACTGCACTTTGATCAGTTGCTGGGTAATCGTGCTGCCGCCTTGAACGACCGAGCCGGCCTGGAAGTTTCTCAATACGGCCCGCATGATGCCTTTCAAATCGACTCCGTAATGATCCATGAACCGCCGATCCTCGATTGAAAGTACGGCATCGACCAAATGCGCTGGAAATTCCTCGTATCGGGCGTAGGGGCCCTGGAAAGGACCTTGTCTTACGATTGGCTGGCCGTCCGCGGCTTCAAGGACCACGATAGGTTTTAGGGAGCCGTCGGCGATTTCTCGCCACGGCACATCCTTCAGTGCCCAGATCAGCATTCCGATCACGAAGATCGCAAAGGTCAACGTCACCATCAAGATCCCGGCTTTCCATGAGCGAGGCTGAAGTCGCAAGGCGGGAAACCATGCCGGCGTGGAGACGACGCCTACTGCACCGGATATTCCTTTGCGGAGGGGGGCCATGGCTGATGCCGCCCTCTGTCGAAATTTGGGGGGGAATGAGGCGCGCGAAGCTCTCGCGACCAGTTTGAGCTTCTTGATCAGCGCGGGCGAACCTGCGAGGCAACGCTGTCCGACTGTGCCGAGATCGCGGCGAAAAGCGGATGCAAGATGGCGAAGTGCGCGCTTGCTTTCCGTAAAGGCGGGTGGGTGCGGCTCGCTCTCGTCTGACGATGCAACCGCAGCGGCGCTGTCGCTAGAGCTGACAGCCGGCTCCACCGCTGCCCGAATGGTTTCTGGTTCGACCCCAATCGTCGAAGAATTGGTATCTTCATCATCGGTCTGATTTGGGCTGTCAGCGGAGTGGGTCATTTCCTGCCGGCGATATTGTTCCTTCTAAGAAATTAGTGCGAGAAAGGGCAGAAGAAAGGCGTTGATGCCAACCGGCCGCGATCGCTATAGAGACCGAGTACGAGCGGCCTGGCTGTAACGAACGCCAAGCGCTTCGTCGTTCATCGTGACTTGGAGTACGTGATCCGCAAATTCAGGCGCTCGATGATCTGCCAGTCGAATTTCCATCGCAGTACGGACATCGTTAGTTTTGTTCCTGCCGCGGGTTTGCGGTAACCCGCACGTCCAACCTCGGCATCCGAATTGAGCGCCTCGGCGGTCGAATTGGGGAACTTTCAGCTCGCGTCGAAGTTTGACTGAAGCGCCTCGTCATCGAGCGAATTTTTAAGAAGTTCGGCCTCACCTAGGAAGGTGGTTGGCATACGAACGGTTTTTGTAAGCCATTGTAACTTATAGATAACCAAAATCTTCTTTGCGACGGAAAAGGAACCATCGCCAAGCACCCGCGTTGTCTCAGCGTCGTTCAATTTTCGCATCGAGGAGACAACAATGAGACAAATGATCGTCGCGACAGCCTTTCTGGCGGCAAGCGCATTCAGTGCCTATGCACAGACCGCAACAACGTCGCCGGACCCTGAAACGCCGGCAATCGCCACGCCCGACACCACCAATCCGACCGCGCCTGTCGAGGGCGCCAACAGCTTCACCGAAGAGCAGGCGCGCGCCCGACTTCAGGAGAACGGCTACACCGCGGTGACGGGGCTGAAGCTGGACGAGAAGGGCATATGGCACGCCTCTGCCACCAAGGACGGAAAGCCCGTAACCGTCACCCTCGACTACCAGGGCAACATCGTCGCCAACTGAAGTTGTTATCTCAGCAAACCCATCGAAGGAAAACCAACATGAAAACCGTGACTGGACTTTTCGACACCTATGACCAAGCATCTGAAGCTGTACGAGCGCTGAAAGCCGCCGGCATTCCCGATGACGACATCAGCATGGTCGCGAGCAACGGCGAGGGCCGATACAAGGTTGACGACACAGAAGGTGCGGCCGAAGGGGCGGGTACCGGTGCTGGCATCGGTGCTGCGGTCGGCGGCGCAGGCGGTCTTCTGACCGGCCTCGGGCTGATGGCGATCCCGGGTGTCGGCCCGGTCGTTGCTGCCGGCTGGCTTGCGGCGACTGCTGCGGGTGCTGCTGCCGGTGCGGTTGCCGGTGGTGCGGTCGGCGGGATTATCGGGGCGCTGACGGATTCCGGCGTGCCGGAAGAAGATGCGCATGTCTATGCCGAGGGTGTGCGCCGAGGCGGCACATTGGTAACAGCGCGCGTTGCCGACAGCGAGGCTGCCGAGGCGGAGGCGATCCTCAGGCGATCGAACTGGGTGGATCTCGAGGAGCGGCGCTCCTCTTATCGCGAGCAAGGTTGGAACCGATTCGATGAGACACTCGATCCCTATAGCCCGGCGCAAATTGAAGAGGAACGCACACGATACGCTAGCCGTGGAACGTTGATCTAACCAAATAGAACTTCGAAAAGGCCGTCCATGTGGGCGGCCTTTCTTATTTGTTTACTTTGCTTCAGAGCGACAAACGTGATCATCCATGCCTCTGGCCAATAACGATAGTGGGCGATCCATTGGGAACACGTACTTTGGCCTTGAGTCGCCAGTAATCGGCGAGGATCTCTCTGCTCATGTTTCTAGAACAATGCAGATAAGAAAATGTAGGGTTGCGCGGTCGCTTCATGGGAAGGTTGGGCCCGAACTTCGGCGATGCCTCCTTGTCGCTTGGATTGAGCGGCCTCTACACCGGGTCTCATGGCGTGGATACCTCCCTTGTCCATCGAATAGTCAAACAGCTTTTTTCGCCGTCAAGACCCGTGACCGAGCCGGTTGTGATGATTGCCGAGCCCGGCCTGTAACGGTGCAAGAAGAGTGGCGCTTCACGCCGGTCGTTGCGGAAAAGCTGTGTCCGACATAGCTACCGCATCGGCATATCCATTGGCCGGCCGCACCAAGACATTTTTTCGGGCACTCCGGACCGCGATCGGCCCGGCCAACTATCAGCTATCCGCACCGTATCGGCGCACGCGCGGGCCAAGCGCTGCTCTTATGAGCCGGTCTCGCGGTGAGGCGCGCCTACAGGCTTGGATTCAGGAGAGCCCCGGTACCTCAAGAAGATCGACAAAACAACAATCAGCGCCGTTGACAGGAATTCCGATTGCCAGTTTTGAAGGGATTCAAACCAGAATTGTGCGCTGCCGAGATGCTGCATGACCGTCGTTGTCGCTTGGCCATGCAATTGCGCCGTCTCGCTCTCCGATCTGGCGCTGGAGACAAGATGGAGTACGAAACTCGCAAGGAAGAGACCGGTGAGAACAATTCCCAGCGAGTACGCATAAAGCAGCCGTACCATACCGCCCCTCTTGACTGGCCACGGCGCCTCGGGATCTTCTTCTCGGTGCGCAAGTCCTTCATCTTGAGGCGACCTCTCGTCAGGATCCTTGGATTCCGCAGAGCCCCTTTGATAGAGATAGGCGGTCAGCACGACATAAACCGACATTTGCAGAAATTCACTTTCCCAGTTCTCGAAGACGGCGGATAGAAAGTCGCCGCTTAAGCCATACTGCATCAATGTCAGCGCCGGCGATCCGTGGGCCGCCAACTCTTCATTGTTCGCCAGCCAGCCGGCTATGTACATGCCGGCGATGGTCATGAGTGTCGCGGTCACGAGGACGATCGTCAGGCTGTTGTCTCGTAGAAAACGCACGTCACGCTCCTCCATTTGGATGTGCCACTAACCGCGACCGGATCAAGATAGTTCCGAAATCGCAATCTCCGAGGCGCAAGGCGGTAAATCCTAAGAGCTGGTCGAGCGACGCCGTAAAACTTCCCCGGCTCGCGACAATCAATCGAGCCATTGATTGCGAAACGTGAGCGTTGCGACCGAACCGGTTTTGCCGATGTCGGTACGAACCAAAACGGATATGTCTGTGCGGTTGCGATCTGGGAGTTCATCCCGAGCAACGTCCAAGAGGATTTCCTGCGTCACGGCATCCCGCGAACCAAGCTCGACGCCTTGCTCATCTCGTGTTTCGCCGTCACCGTTATGAAGATCGAAAAAATAGCGCGTCATCAAACCTCCAATCGAAAGGAAAAAGCAGGAAAAGCCCTCATTCTTCCCGAGGATGACGAGCATCAGTGCACGCTGCCTCCGCAGAACGACGTTCACGCTCTCGTACACTTCCAACTGCTTGACATGCTCAATGGGTGCCTTCGTGTGCAGCACCACGGGCCCTCTCACTGGGGGGCGCAGTTCTCCTTTGTTTTTTTCGCTCCAGGCGGCGCGCCTCCGATCGCGCTTCACGCAGCTCGTCCAGAACTGGCCGCCACCAGCCCCGCGCCATCTCGAACGCGTTCGGCTTCTCACGCGCCGGCCAGGTTGCCACCAGTTCGGCTAGCGACGCCGGGCGCCAACGAACCCAGACAAAATCGCGCGGATCGCCTGCAGCATGGGGATAGAAGCGCTTGATATCATCCGGCTCGGCGTATTCTCCGGCCACCTCGGCTATAATCACCACGCCGTAGGAACATGTCGTCACCGCCTGACCGATCGGTGGTAGCGCCCCGGCTGGAACCGGATAACGCCGGCGGCGACGTTCGGCATAGCGCAATTTCGCGCGCTCGGACTTCGCCGTATGTTTTTCCGCTTCCTTCCGGCGCTTGCGCTCCTCAGGTTCGCTAGCGCGCGCAGCTGCGTCTATATCAGGCCATGAACGTCGCAGTGCTTCGTAGGATCGGAACGGCACCCGCCAAGCGTGCATCTCATCATCCCACCGAGCCCAAGGGATTAACCGCAATTGCTCAACAACGTCCCTGGAATAAGGGGTGCGTATCTGGATATCGTCTTCGATTTGAAGATATTGACTGGAAATAGGATCGAAAGCGTACGCATCGCGGCCTTTGGCATCCGCATATAAATCGAGGTTTTCGCTCTCGCGCGCCAGCCACTGTGCAATGCGTTTGCCGGCGGTCTTGCCCGGCACGAACCAACTGCGTTGCTCCTCGTTCCAGCGAGCGCGTGGGAATGCATTGCGGAAGCGTTCCACCGTCATTCTGTCGTAGGCGAATTTCGCTGTGGCGCCACGACGGGGTTCGCTATCAGACCTTTCCTTGGGCTTAGGCATCGTCGTCACCGTAAAATACTATCTGGTGAGCCTAACGCTCACGAACGCCACAGGTTCATTCGTCACGAACGCTCCATTGGGGCTGGCATTTGTAAATGCTCGCCGCGGTCGTTTCCGATGGAACAACACGACGTTTTCACCGTTGAGTGGCATTGCCTTCATGTGAGAGGAAACAGCGATGGTGGATCAGACCGGCTACGAAAGCGATGGCGATTTCGCAAAAGTCGGGGTCGTCAACGAGCCACTCGAGACGGCACCAGAAAATGACGCCACACTGGCACGACAGGCCCAACTTGAGGCGCTGCGGACAGAAATTGTGAACCTGCGCGCGGAACTCGCCGCAATCGTTGGTGGGACGTCCCGGTTGGCCGTGACTGAGGCTGTCGTCGCACTTGAAACAACGCAGAACCGGATCAGAGACCACCTCGCCCCCGTTCTGATTGCGGCCGCCGCCATAGGATACCTCTGGGGGGCGTCTATCCGACGGCGTTAATGATCGTCTCTGCCTTCCAGATCAGGCCGTTGATCCGGCGCGCTCGATGTTGATCGCTCACGTGGATCGAAAAGGTAAACACGTACCAGCCGGCAAGCTTGATCGCGATGGTCGATCTTCGGTTCTTTATGATGCCGTCGCGCTTCTGGCATCCAAGAAAGGTTCGGATGTGTTCCAACGCTAAGCGAACGCGAGGATTTGTACCGATGTTTCGTCCATTGCAAGTTATTGCCTTTTGAGACGAGCGTACCGCTTTTAAACATAGGACGGGTTGCGTAAGACGTCGGCGAAAGGTCGACTGAGCTTGCCTATCGATCTGGGCCGCCAGACGCTGGCGGCTTCTGTTGGGAACGGCCCAATTTCGTCGCCCACAAGGCCACCGGAGGAAGGAGGAACAGCAGTGATTTCGCACGCGTTTTTCAATCGTTACGCTGTTGATGTTGCCAAAGCGCTGATCGGGACCGTCCTGGAGGTCGACGGCGTCGGCGGCATAATCGTCGAAACAGAAGCTTACACAATCGAAGATCCCGCTTCCCATAGTCACAAAGGCCCGACGAAACGCAACGCTTCCATGTTCGCTGCAGCTGGCAATGCCTACGTTTACAGGTCCTATGGGCTGCATTGGTGCCTGAACTTCGTGTGCGAAGCAGGCAGCGCTGTGCTGATCCGGGCGATCGAACCGACCACTGGCATCGAATCGATGCGACAGCGACGCAGCGGCGCCAACACATTTCTTTTATGTGCAGGCCCCGGGCGCCTTTGCCAGGCACTGGCTGTGTCACAGGAGTTCGACGGATTGTCACTTTTTTCGGCCCCCTTCAGGCTTTCTGCCGGCAGCAGTGCAGTCGAGGTTTGCCGAGGTCCGCGTGTTGGCATCAGCAAGGCTGTCGATCTGCCGTGGCGATTCGGCGCAAGGGGTTCTGGTTTTCTAAGCCGGAGTTTTCCAGACCCGACCGTTTTGTCGGAAATTGACGCGCCGGCGTCATAATCAATCCATCGAAGGGAATGACGGTGGAACATCCCAGCACCGGGTGCATTCCCTATAAAGGTCACAGGCTGTGCCAAGCGGACGCGATGGGGATGGAGAACATCAGGGTTTTTCCGCTTTCACCTTTTGGCCAACGAAACGGCAGTCGAGCTTCTTACCCGTCCAGCCTGCGACCGTCCGCCTCAAGCGCAAACTTCCCAATCCGGCACCGCAAATGCTAAAACGCGCCATCCGTCGTTGCGGATCAACAGGATAAGCTCATGGTAAAACGTTCCGGTAGTGCCGATCTTCCCCTCCACGGCGGGCGCGTGCCGAAGTGGCTCGGAGATCGCATGACGAAGCTCGGTGCCATCATTACCGAAGCTGTCATCCTGCACTACGGACGAGACGAATTCCTGCGTCGAATGGCCCACCCTTTCTGGTTTCAGTCCTTTGGCGCCGTGATGGGCATGGACTGGCACTCTTCCGGTATCACCACCAGCGTCATTGGCGCTCTGAAGCGCGGACTGACGCCGCTGTCCGCGGAACTTGGAATTCATGTTTGCGGCGGGCGTGGTGCGCAGTCACGTAAAACTCCCACGGAACTGCTTGCGATCGGTGATCGGGTCGGCTTCGACGCTCACCGTCTCGTAACCACCAGCCGCCTCGTCGCGAAGATCGACAGTGCCGCGGTTCAAGATGGATTTGATCTCTACCTGCACGGTTTCATCGTCACCGACGATGGACAATGGGTCGTCGTCCAGCAGGGTATGAACGGCGATCAACGACAGGCCAGGCGCTATCACTGGCTGTCGGAAAACCTGGAAAGCTTTCTCGATTCCCCGCATGCTGCCATTGAAGGAAACGCCCAAGGCATCATCGTCAACCTCGCCGACCGGCGCGCTGAGCGATCGCGAGAAGGACAGCTTGACCTGCTTGCAAATATGGGACCCGACAGCATCGTGCGCGAGGCCCTCGCCGTGCGGCGGGGAGGGCCCCTTGCCGAAAGTCTTCCAGATCAACTGTCGCTCCCGCATCTGATCATGCCGGCTCACCACGACGTGCGCGAAAAGGACGTCAATATGGGTCGTCTGCATGCAGCGCTCGCCTCTGCAGCCGAGCGGGGACCGAAGGATTTTCAGGAGCTGCTTTTGACGCCTGGCGTCGGCGCGCGAACCGTCGAAGCACTGGCCATGGTTGCTGAAGTCGTCCACGGCGCACCATGCCGCTTTTCCGACCCTGCACGCTTTTCGTTGGCTCACGGCGGCAAGGATCGTCATCCGTTCCCCGTTCCGTTGAAAGTGTATGATGAAACACTCAAGGTGATGAAGTCCGCCGTTTCAAGAGGCAAGCTCGGTAACACGGAAGAGCTCGACGCACTTCGGCGCCTTGACGAGCAGGCGCGTCGCCTTGAACATTACGTGACCGGCCCTGACCTGAAAGAAATCGTTGCCGGCGAATTCCGAAACTCCGCCTCACTTGGCGGACGCAGTGTCTTCGGCTGGGAGCCGCCGTCAGAGACCGAGCCATCAAGAGAATAGAGGCTGAAGCATTCAGACTGTCGCCATCGTCAAACAGACCGAGCTTCTCCCAGCGTGACACTCAGATCTGTACCGGCTTTATAGTCGCTATCGATATGTCGCCTTCCATCAGGCCGCGCACAAGCCCTGGCTTTGCATGCTCGACCTCAATGACCGTGTAGAGCTTTTCGTCACGGAACGCGCTTGCATCAAGCGTGCTGACGCCTTCGGCGGGTGCGGCATCGACCTCCATGTAGTCTAGTTCGCATCCCGAAGCGACGACACGCGCATCGCCCGACGAACGAGCGGCCACCAGCACCTCACCTTGATTGAGGGCATTCTGCCACCGCGGGTCCGTGGGTGCGGCCACCGGCACCAGCCGATAGACGTTCAACGTCTCGCCATCCCCGACAAAATCGGTCGATTGGCGCCGCGCATCGGCAAACTGTGCCTTGCTTTCCATTGATCTCCCAAACTCCGTATCGCTCTCGCCGGTGGACTTCACGTCGCCACCACGCTGCACATTGTTGGACATTTTTATCTCCTTCGGGGTTCGGCCGCGGTTGATCAGTAGGTAGGGGTCGGAATTCCCCTGTCAGGAAGAAACGGCGCGCTCGGCAACCGGTTCCGTATTATCGAAAGGTCTCTCATTTGGCGGGCGTCACCCGCCAGATCGCATTGCCGACGTCGTCGGCTACGAGAAGCGCACCCTGCCGGTCAACGGCAACGCCGACGGGACGACCGCGGGCCTTGTCGTCGCCTCCGATGAACCCGGTCAAAATATCCTTTGGCGGCCCGGACGGCTGACCGTTGGCAAAGGGAACGAAAATTACCTTGTAACCGCTGCGCGGTCGGCGGTTCCAAGAGCCATGTTGGCCCACAAAAGCCCCATTCCGATATTGCTCTCCAAAGAGCTCGCCGGTGTAAAACGTCAATCCGAGGGAAGCTGTATGAGGTCCGAGTGCATAGTCCGGCACGATTGCCTTTTCGACGAGATCGGGTCTTTGCGGTTTTACTCTGACGTCGACATGGGTGCCGAAATAGCTGTACGGCCAGCCGTAGAACCCGCCGTCCTTGACTGAGGTCATGTAATCAGGGACGAGATCACTTCCGATTTCGTCACGCTCATTGACGGCAACCCAAAGCGCGCCGGATTCGGGCTGCCATGAAAGCCCGTTGGGATTGCGCAGTCCGGATGCGAAAAGGCGGAGTTGTCGGCTCACCAGATCGACCTCCAGCACGGCTGCCCTGTTGGTTTCCGCCTCGATGCCGTTTTCACCGACATTGCTGTTGGAGCCGACGGTTGCGTAAAGCTTGGTGCCTTCCCGATTGGCAATGACGTCCTTGGTCCAATGGTGATTGATCGGACCGGCAGGCAGATCGACGATTTTTTTGCCCTTTGCCGTGATCGTCGTGTCGCCATCCTTGTAGTCGAACGCCATGATGGCATCGGTGTTGGCGACATAGAGGATCCCGTTCGACAGGGTCATGCCGAATGGCGAGTTGAGGTTTTCGAGGAAGACTGACCGGGTTTCTGCAACGCCATCGCCATCCGCATCGCGCAACAGCGTGATCCTGTTAGCGCTCGGAACCTCTGCCCCGGCTCGCCCCATGAACAGTCCCATGGCAAAGCCGCGCAAGCTGAAACCTGTGTCTTCCTTTTCTGGCTTGTTCGTTTCCGCGACAAGAACGTCGCCATTTGGCAGGACGTGAAGCCAACGCGGATGATCGAGTTCCTCGGCGAAAGCGCCGACAACGAGCCCATCGGCAGCCGTCGGCTTTTCGCCTGGGGCCCAGTGGGACGCCTCCGCCACATTGACCGTGGGGATAAGGGTGGGATTGGGTGCAGGCAGTAGCGGGGCTGTTCCGTAACCCTGTTCAGCCGTTAGTTTCGCCTGTTCTTGAGATAAGAAAACAAGCGCTGCACCGACAATCAGAAGGACGGCGAACAATGCCGCCATCGATATCAGAACGCGTTGCATGCTGACACTCCTCGGAAGACTGTGACAGCCGTCTAACTCGCCAATCCGTCGTTCGTTTCATCGCTTGTCTCCAAATGCGCCGAAACGTGATTTCGGAAGGAACTTCCCGCCAAGGTCGCAGTTTCCATCTCATCAGGGAAGGGGAGGGCCATTTGACCTGTCGATGCAGCCGCTGGGCGATGCGTAGTCTTGTTCGCAAAAAGACGAGTAGTTTCATCCACCGTCACATTGTCATTGGCGTTCGCGGTTCCGTCGCAATGCTGCTTTCCATGCCGCTCCCAAGCTGCGGCGATCGGCAATCCACCTTCGCAGCGGCTGGCCGCGAGGCTTCGGCAATCGAGAGCCTGATCACGGTAACGGTGGTCGGTGCAGCCTTCGTCTGGCTCGTCGTCATATCCCTCCTGATCTACGCCGGCCGTGCGCGCCGGGGCCAGTTGAGCCAAGAGCAGGCCCAAAGGTTTATCACCTGGGGCGGCGTGGTAGCGCCGACGGCGGTTCTCTTTGCGCTTCTGTCCTATGCGGTGTGGAGCATGCCGGCGACGAGACCATGGTTCGATCGGCAGCAGGCGGACCTGGCGATCGAGGTCACGGGCGAACAGTTCTGGTGGCGCATTCGATACCTCGACAAGTCAGGGGGGATTGCTTTCGAAACCGCAAACGAACTCACACTGCCCGTCGATCGACGGATCCGGATTTCGCTCAAGGCGCACGATGTCATCCATTCGTTCTGGATCCCCGCGCTTGCGGGCAAGATGGACATGTTGCCCGGGCGAACCAACACCCTCTGGCTGGAGCCGACCCGCATCGGTTCGTATCGCGGGCCATGCGCGGAGTTTTGCGGCACGTCGCATGCCCTCATGAACCTTACCGCAGACGTTCTGTCCGCAGAAGATTTTCAGACATGGCAACAAAGCCGCGCGAAAAGGCGATCAACAAGTAACCACGCCGCAAACGCTTTTCTCGTTCATGGCTGCTCGGCCTGTCACGCGCTTGATGGGACACAGGCACAAGGCTTGACAGGACCGAACCTGACAGGGTTCGGGCAGCGCAAGCATGTGGGAGCAGGGGCGCTGGCCAACACGCCGGAAAACCTCGCCCGTTTCATTCGTGATCCTTCCTCCGTCAAGCCCGGCGCCCAAATGCCGGCATTCCCTATGATCCCGCAGGACGAATTGAACGAAATCATCGACTACCTCGCAGGTGAAACATGACCACCACCGAGGACCGGCTCGGCGAACAGGCGTCGAAGAGCGAGGAAGAGCGGCAGCTTCGAGCTGTCTGGGCCAATCCGTCGGGATGGCGCTATTGGACTTCGGTCAACAATACCCAAATCGGCCTTTGGTATGCGGCCACTGCCTTCATCTTCATGTTGTTTGCCGGCGTCCTCGCGTTGCTCGTGCGCGCGCAGCTCGCCATACCCGAAAACGATTTCCTGTCGGCGGATTTCTTCAATCAGGCGTTCACCCTGCACGGAACCGTCATGATGTTTCTGTTTGCCGTGCCGATCTTCGAGGCTGTGGCGATCTTCCTTTTGCCGCCGATGCTCGGCGCGCGCGAACTACCCTTTCCGCGGCTTTCGGCGTTTGGTTTTTGGAGTTTCCTGCTCGGCGGGTTGTTTGTATGCGGATCGATCTTCTTTGACGCAGCACCCAATACGGGCTGGTTCATGTATCCACCGCTGGCCACGGACAAACAGTATTCGGGTATTGGCGCTGACATCTGGCTGCTCGGGCTATCCTTTATCGAAGTGGCCTCGATTGCCGCAGCAGTAGAGTTGATCGTCGGCATCATGAAATGCCGCGCTCCGGGCATGCGCATCAACATGATGCCGCTCTTTGCCTGGTATCTGCTGATTGTCGCCGGTATGATCCTTTTTGCCTTCCCGCCTCTTATCGCCGGCGACATCCTGTTCGAAATGGAGCGGATGTTCGACTGGCCATTTTTCGATGCCGAGCGTGGCGGTGATCCGCTGCTGTGGCAGCATCTTTTCTGGATCTTCGGTCACCCTGAGGTCTACATCATCTTCCTGCCGGCGATCGCCCTGATGGCGATGATCGTTCCAACCTTCGCCCAACGACCGATCGTCGGCTACTCCTGGATCGTGCTGGCGGCGGTCGGAACCGGTTTCTTAAGCTTCGGCCTTTGGGTCCACCACATGTTCACCACGGGCCTGCCGCAAATCTCCCTTGCCTTTTTCTCCGCGGCCTCCGAGGCCGTCGCGATTCCGACCGGCGTCCAGATATTCGTATTCATAGCAACGATGCTGGCAGGGCGCGTGATCCCTTCCGTACCGATGCTCTTTGGCGGCGGCGGTCTCGTGATCTTTGTCATCGGTGGCCTGACAGGCGTCATGGTTGCGCTCGTACCGATCGACTGGCAGGCGCACGACACCTACTTCGTCGTCGCGCATCTGCACTACGTTCTGATCGGCGGCATGCTCTTTCCCGTCGTTGCCGGCATCTATTACTACTATCCGCTCATCAATGCCCGGAAGCTCTCTGACCGGTTGGGCAAGATTGCTTTCTGGCTGATGTTTTCAGGCTTCAACCTCGCCTTCTTTCCGATGCACCTCGCCGGATTGCGCGGCATGCCCCGGCGTGTCTTTACCTATCCAAGCGATGTCGGTTGGCATTGGTTCAATCTGATCTCGACGGTGGGCGCCTTCATCTTCGCCTCGGGCATCCTCATTGTTGTCGTCGATGTCTTGAGGCCAAAGCATCGCCAGCCCAGGGGCGAGGCTAATCCCTGGAATGCCGGAACCCTCGAGTGGATATCCGAACCAGAGGAAAACTGGGGTGTGCGCTCGATCCCGATCATAAGCAGTCGCTACCCGCTTTGGGACCAGCCGGGAATTCGCGAAGATATAGACAACGCGCGCTTTTATCTGCCCGATGCAGCAGAGGGCTTTCGCGAGACGCTCGTCACCTCTGTGCTCGATGCCGAACCGATCCAATGTCTGCGCGTCGGCGGTACATCCTATCTGACCATCCTCAGTGCGGCCGCGCTAGGCGGGGTGTTTGTGGCCGTTACGTTTCACTGGTGGCTCCTGGCCACGTTGTTTGCCGCCGCCTTCCTTGTTTTCGTGGTCAGCTGGTTGTGGACCGGCACGGCGACCGTGCCCGAGAAAGCGGGAAAAGATGTCGGCCTTGGCCTTTCCTTGCCACTCTACGTCTCTGGACCCGCATCGGTTGGCTGGTGGGCGATGTTCATCACCATGGTTGGTGACGGAACGGCGTTCGGTAGCCTGGTTTTCGGCTACTTCTTCTATTGGACCATCCATCGCGACTTCACGGCCGGCCTTTCCGGGCCTGGTATCGGATGGCCAATGGCGTCCCTCTGCCTGTTTCTCGTAGCTTGGTTTGCAATGGTTACGGCGCGGTCGGTGAACCGCAGGGGTCAGAGACTTGCGATGCGTCTGCTTGTCTTGTGTGCACTTGCTCTGACGCTTCTCGGCAGTGTCGCTACATTGGCCGGGCCGTGGCTCTCGCAGATGGATCCGACGCAGCATGTCTATCCGGCCATCGTCTGGGTTTTGGTGCTTTGGCTGGTTTGTCATGCCGGCGTAGGCGTGGTGATGCAGGTCTATTGCCTGGCGCGAAGCTTTTTCGGTCACCTGACCGCTGCTCATGACATCGATCTCGTCAATGTGGTTCTATATTGGCACTTTCTGACGATCACCGCGTTTACCACCCTGGGTGTCATCGGTTTGTTCCCGGCAATGATGTGAGAGGAACTATGCGGCTATTACCGCGAGAGATCGAGACTTTTTGGACGCTGTTTACGGCGCCGATTGTCTGGGCGCTGCATTTCCTCGTCTGTTATCTGACGGCGGCGATCTTCTGCGCCAAGGGAGGAAGCGCGCAACAATATGTCGGCCTTCAGTTGATGCTTGGCGCCCTAACTTTGCTGGCACTCGTATCGATCGCGATTTCTGCCTATCTCGCTTGGAGACAGTGGGGATTTGGCACGGCGGACCCACCGCATGATGAATCGACGGATCGGGCGCGCAGACTCTTCCAGGGCTTTGCAACCCTGCTTCTATCGGCCCTGAGTTTCGTCGCCGTCCTGTTCGTGGCGACCCCGATCATGCTGATCAACGGGTGCTTTTCATGAGATGGGCCAGTCTCATCGCTGCTATGATTTTGCTGGTGGCGGCGGGATGCACATCTCTGTTTGTTTTCGACCCACGGGCATTTTCCGGACATATGGGGACGCACATGGCGCTCGTTGCTGTGGTCGCCCCGCTCGCTGCTTTCGCTGTCTCGGGAACACGATGGGACCCGAGCAGCCACTGGCATCCTGGCGCCGGCCTTCTGTTGTCCTTCGTCGAGCTCGTCGTCGTTTGGGTTTGGCATGTCCCGGCGATGCGGGATCTGGCGGAAGCCTCGATTGGCATGCGTTTGGCTGAGCTTGCAATTTTTCTGGTCGCGGGCGGCCTTCTCTGGATTGCGTGTCTTGGAGCCGGCAGGAAAGCAGATGCGGGGCTTAGCGGCGCTGTCGCACTCCTTCTCACCTCGATGCATATGACGCTTCTCGCAGTGCTGCTGACGATGGCTCCGCGCCCTCTTTATGGCGTGGCTGATGTGACCTGCTTTGGCGTGACCATGACTGCGAGCCAAGATCAGCAGCTTGGCGGCATCGTCATGCTGTTTGTTGGGGCAGTTGCCTACCTTGCAGGTGGCGTTGGCCTGGCCGCGAGACTCTTGCGTGCGTCATTTGCGAAACCGACCGAAGGGCAGGCACCATGAACCGCTGTCTGAAATGTTTGGCTGCCGCCGCCGCCCTGGCGCCCGTTGCCGGCTTGCTGATCGCCTGGCTCGGCATCATTCATGTTGGTGCAACCGGCGGCCATTGGGCAGTCACTGAGTGGTTCCTGCACTGGACAATGCGTTCGTCCGTGAGAACTGCGGCGCTCGGCATCAAAAAGCCTTCCGGTTTCGAAAGTGCCAAACACCTCAAGGTCACGGCAGTGCATTTCCAGATGAGCTGTGCCGAATGCCATGGATCTCCGGATCGCCGCCGCTCCCCGGAAATGCTCGCGATGCTGCCGCCACCGCCCGACCTCAGGGACACTGTTGGCAACTGGAAGGACGAGGAACTGTTCGTCATCGTGCGCGACGGTCTGCGCTATACCGGGATGCCCGCCTGGCCCGGCGCTGGGCGCGACGACGAGGTCTGGGCAATGGTTGCGTTTCTAAAGGAGCTTCAGACGATGAGCCCGGCCCGCTACAAAGAGCTTTCCGGTGCGAAGGATACCGAAAGCGGCGATACGCTATCCGGCTGCCTGGCGTGCCATGAGCAAGGTATCGAAGGCAATGACCCGATAGCTCCAGTCATTGCAGGGCAATCAAACGCCTATCTTGCTGAAGCCCTTCGGGCCTACCGCAAAGGGAGCCGTGAAAGTGGGTTCATGGAGGTCGTCGTCTCGCGGTTGAAGGATGCGGACATCGATGCCACGGCCGGCCACTTTGCCCGCAAGGATGGGTTGCTGTCAGCGACGCCGAGAGCTCGCTCCGGCGACGAGCGCACATTGTCTCTGGTGCAAACCGGCGATCCCGTGAAAAAGATCGCTGCCTGCCAAGCCTGCCATGACGGCCGAAATCCTCTTTATCCTTTGCTTAGCGGCCAGTCCCGCACCTTCCTAATAGAGCAAATTCTCCTGTTCAAACAGGATCTACGCGGTGACAGTCCAACGGCTCGATTGATGAGCCGTGCGGTGCGCCATCTAACGGTTGAGGATGTGGCCCGGCTTGCCGATTACTATGCGTCGCAGCCGTTGGCGCGTTGACGATCGCATCAACGGCGAAACCGCCCCAAGGTGGCGGTTTTGAAGAAACTTCACAACGCCCAGAGGGAACAATCCTAAATAATTAGGGTTTGCTCATATGAAGAGATGAGAGGAGTTTCGCAATGGTCCTGATCGCGCCCGATGGTGGCAGACCTCAGGAACGCAGCGCAGACGCAGCCGCGCTCCTGGCTTCTATACGCTGTGCCGTGAGTTCCGAGACAACATTCGAAACGGGCGGCCTTTGTTTTCGTTTGCTCGGCGATGTGGTGATTATTGAAGGCGTGCTGCGGGAACGAGACGCTTCAGACACCATTCGACGGATAGCCGAGGAGATTGCCGGGGCCGAGCGCGTGATCGTCCGCATTGGTTGCCCGCTGGATCTACCGGAAGCCAAGTGATGCCATCGTGCCACAGAATGCCAGCGATTTTCACTCTGGACATGGATCGACGGCCCACTTTTTTCATTTCGCGCCAATGGCTTGGGATTGTTCAACACAATCTACTCAAGAAGCTTGGGTGTAAGCGTCTCGCGGGAGAGTTGGTTCCACGGCCAGCACGGAACAGAGGAACGGCCACGGTTCGATCATCTCGATGGGCGCAAAGCCGCATCAATCGTCGATGGCATTTGGGATCTATCATTCCTTGGCAATCATCATCAAAGCCGTCGCCAGGGCACCGAGGCCAAAGGATGCGCCGAAAGCGTAGACCTGGAGCCCGAATGCAAGCGGATCAAAACCCTCGCCGTGCCCGAGGGCGCCCGGAGCGACTATTGCGATCGAAGCGGCGGTTGCTGCCCCAAGCAGAAACCCCACGCCCACATTCAAAATAACGAACCTGATCAGCGTCGGCATGATGAACCTCATGAACCTCGCGATCCATCCCAAACCTTAAAATCGACTATCGGTTCCGATCGCCCAGGAGAAATCGATCACGAACGTCGCAACGAATGAGCGGAACAAAGGAGAGGGCCGACCGTTAGCAAACAACATCACAGCGGAAGGAATCCCAATAGAAATCGAAGCGGAAAACGATTCCGCCGCCCGAGCTTCCCTGAGCATGATTGATCAGCTTCGGCGCGTTTGCCGCCCGGCGGCTCGACTGCCATGGGAGGGAACTGCGGTTTTCCAGCAAAGATAGGAGCTAAGAGCATGCAAATTGCCCAGATCATGACCAAGAACGTGCATATCGTCAGCCCGGATGATACCGTGGCTGCAGTCGCCCGCCATATGGCTGACAACGACATTGGATTTCTTCCTGTCGAACAAGATGACCGCCTCGTCGGCACGATCACCGACAGGGACATCGTCGTGCGGTGCGTGGCCGACGGCCGCGACGGGGATACGACAGTGGCTGAGGTGATGTCGGCGGACGTCAAATACTGCTTTGAAGATGAAGAAATCGGCGACGTTGCCCGTAACATGGGCGACATTCAGGTTCGACGACTTCCAGTGCTCAATCGCGACAAAAGGCTGGTGGGCGTCGTGTCACTTGCAGACGCCGCTCGCAGCGATCCTTCGCTCGCGGGTGCAGGATTGCGGGGCGTGACGGCACCTGGTGGCGCCCATAACCAGGAATAGGCCCATGCCTGAGAAGCCGGGCAACGAAAACGAACCGATGGACAGCGGTGTCTTGAGCTCGCACGATGCATTGCTTCTCGCCAGCGAAGTAGCTGCTGAGGCCCATCAGGGGCAATTGGACAAAACGGGGCAACCGTATTTCAGCCACTGTCAGCGTGTTGCGAACGCCGTGGACGGGATGGATGCCAAGGTCGTGGCCTATTTACACGACGTCCTGGAGAAGGGACCGGGCTGGTCGGCTCAGCGATTGCTGAAAAAAGGATTTGATCCCGTGATCGTTGGCGCTGTCGTGGCGCTGACAAAAGAACTGGCCGAGCCGGAACCAGCCTTTGTAAGGCGGGCGGCGTCAAACCCACTTGCCCTCCCGGTCAAGCATGCAGATCTCTTGGACAATTTGGAACAGGCGATGGCGAGCGGGGTGGAAACGCATAAATACCTCGATGGACTGCGGATCCTTGAAGCCGAATTCGGTTACCACTCGGATTGACTCCGTGCGCAGCAATGAGCGCGTTGACGTTTAATGCAGGGGATTCCCATCGCAGGTACAAGCCCATGCGGGACTTAGCCGCCCGCTCTGATCGGGCCGACAGGGTATCGGCAGATGGCGGTCGCTTCCTGGTAGCTCAATCCGAACCCCGCCACCTGTTCAGAATTAGCTTAGTGATGGCGTCCAGTGCGAGAGGCGGTTGCCTGTTGATCACACACGATTTCAGATTGGTGCTCGCACTCTGCAAAACTATGTAGTAAATCCACAAGTAGGAACGAGGCGTCGCCGCTCCATTTGCGCAGAGCTCAACAGGCTCCCCGTTCATTCCGGCAATCCGGCCATCCGATAACCTTCAGCCAAGCGCTGGACCGTCTCCATGTCGCGGGCGGGTTGTGCAGTAGACCAGTGAGCAATCGTGAAGTTCGGTGTCGTCGCGATGAAAAGAGCGGCCTCCCGCATTGCCTCGTCTCTGCGGCCGAGCACATACTTGGACGGCTGCGTGTTCGTCCGATCATCGAGCCTGCCGTCAGCTGGGCGATAGGGAATAATTCGGAACGCCCTTGTGTCGTAGTATATCCAGTTGGCAACGTTTTGCTGAGGACCACGATCATGAATTCTCGCAGAGTTCCGCTCGTTCTTGGTATTCCAGGGGTCATTTTGCTCGGAGCGATCACTGCGGGTTGCCTGGCCGCCACCGCGCAAAGAACCGCAACGGTGCCGACAAACGGTGGCTACGGCCCTCATCCGACGCTTCCGAAACCGAAACCCACACTGATCCCGACGATCAACATCGCCCAAGCAAAAGGGTGGAACGGCGGCGCGAGGCCAAAGCCGGCGAAGGGCCTGAAGGTCAACGCCTTTGCGAAGGGCCTCGATCATCCGCGCTGGATTCATGTCCTGCCAAACGGCGACGTGCTTGTGGCCGAGACAAACGCGCCCGCCAAGAAGGACAGCGGATTCAGCCTGCGCAAGGTCTTCATGGCGCAGGCCATGAAGCGGGCGGGCGCGGCGACGGAGAGCGCCAACCGCATTACGCTTTTGCGGGACACGGATGGCGATGGTGCTGCCGATCTGCGCAGACCCTTCATCGAGGGGCTCAATTCGCCGTTCGGTATGGCGCTCGTCAACGGAAAGCTTTACGTTGCCAATACCGACGCCGTCGTCGCCTATTCTTATTCCTCCGGTCAAACCCGGATAACGGCGGCGCCGCAAAAGGTCGTCGACCTGCCGGCCGGAGACATCAATCACCACTGGACCAAGGATCTGATCGCCGGGCGCGACGGTGGGAAGCTCTACGTTACCGTCGGATCTAACAGCAATGTCGGCGAGAATGGCATTGCGGCGGAGAAAAACCGTGCCGCGGTGCTGGAAGTAGATCCCGCCCGCCACAAAACACGGATTTTCGCTTCGGGCTTACGAACCCCAATGGACTTGCCTGGAATCCGCACAGCGGCAGGCTCTGGGTGGTCGTCAACGAGCGCGACGAGATCGGTGACGACCTCGTACCGGATTACATGACTTCGTTGCGTCAGGGCGGCTTCTATGGCTGGCCCTTCAGTTACTTCGGCCAGAACATTGACATCCGCGCAAAGCCGCCGCGCCCGGATCTCGTCGCCAAAGCAATCAAGCCCGACTATGCGCTCGGCTCCCACACCGCTTCCCTGGGATTAACCTTCGACAAGGAATCATCTCTTCCTTCCCCGTACCGCGGCGGCGCCTTCGTTGGCCAGCACGGTTCATGGAACCGAAGCGTGCACAGCGGCTACAAAGTGATCTTCGTGCAGTTTCGCAACGGCCAACCAGCCGGCCGGCCGAAGGACATTCTCACGGGCTTCATCGGCTCCGGCGATACGGCGATGGGCCGCCCGGTCGGGGTGACTTTCGACAAGACGGGGGCCTTGCTCGTCGCCGACGACGTGGGCAACGTCATCTGGCGGGTAACATCCGCCCCACGCGGGGAATGAGACACCGTCCTGGCGCGGATTTCTCTCGTGAGTGTCTTCCTTCCGAAAGGCAGGGAACAACTTTCAAAAAACAGCAGTTCTCCAGTCCAAGGAGGAATAAAAAATGGGTACCCTTGATATGCGTCTATCTCATGACCTCATTGCCAGCGACAAGGTAGTGGGGATGTACGTCTACGACAGGACCGGCAATCACATGGGATCTATCGAGAAGATCATTCTCGAAAAGCGTGGTGGACGCGTTGCCTATGCTGTGCTGAGCTTCGGCGGTCTTTTGGGAATCGGAGATGACCACTATCCTCTTCCCTGGGACGTACTCGACTATAATCCAGGCCTCGGCGGTTTCCAGGTAAGCATCACAAAGGATCAACTCGAGGGAGCTCCAAGATATCCGCGAGACCAGGATTTTGATTGGAGTGCCGAGAGAGGCCGACAGGTTTACGACTACTATGGGATTGCGCCCTATTGGGTGTAATTCAAAAAAGTCTAAAGGTTTGCGATAGATCGAACCAACCTAACTGCTATGACCCATAACAGTCGAAGAGAAAAAACCGACATGGATTGGGTCGCAGGTCACGTTGGCGAAACTGCAAAGACCAAGGCTCGCCAAATCACGCATGGATCGAGACATTCTCGGCTCCCGGCGGACCTTCTTCGCTCGGGTTCATTCTCAATAACTCGTACGACGCGATTATCGAGACCATCTGTGTCGTTGAGGCGATTTGTTTCCATTGGCATGGAACAGGAACGCGCGAGCGTTGTTCTGCGGCAACAAGGAGGAATCATCACCATGGCAGAAGATCGATATGAACGTGAGGAACGGTATGGCCGTGACCACGAGGCTGAACGCGACGGTTACCGCAGACCGGAAAAGCGCAGCCATCAACGCCCGTTATCGGGTCAAGGACGACCCCGCCCGGAGACCGATTTCGAGCGCGGCAGTCCCGAGGCTTGGAGCACCGACGATCTAGGCTACACCGAGCGCGCAGATCGGGCTGGCTACGGCCAGCGTCGACGCTACTCCGCCAATGAGGATAGCTACGCGCGAAGCGGTCGCGGTTACGACGAAGAACGTGGATTTCTCGAAAAGGCCGGAGACGAGGTTGCGTCCTGGCTCGGCGACGAGAATGCGGAATATCGCCGTCGGATGGACCAGTTTCGCGGCAAAGGCCCACGCGGATACAAGCGTTCCGACGAACGCATCAGAGACGATGTCAACGATCGGTTGACGGATGACGGGTGGCTGGATGCTTCCGATATCGAGGTTGTGGTTTCGAGCGGCGAGGTGACGCTCACCGGGCTGGTTTCGTCACGCCAGGATAAGCGGCGTGCGGAAGACTGCGCCGACGCCGTCACTGGCGTCTCGCATGTCCAAAACAATTTGCGGGTCCGCACCACGGATACGACTACTGGTATTGGCGAGCTTTAACGACAACGGCAGGCAAACGGACCTAAACAGATGTCGTCTCATCAGTTGGCGATGAGACGATCTTTAGAATTGTCGGATGCGGATTTTGTTCCCGCTTTCGCGGTGCGCCCCGTGACGAACAGCTGTCGATTGATACTCCAAGCGTAACGCCATGATGAGCTCGTCGATTTCCGCGTCGTGGCCCAATAGGCCGTTTGAAATACGCGTAGAAGCGGATCGCAATACCGGGAACGCGGACGGCGAACAACGATCGAGCGCGGTCAGATTTTTATCAATTCGAGGTAACTTGCCTTGGCGACGGCGTGATGGTTGGTAGAGGCTCCGAGCTTGAGCTTTGCCGAACGCAGATACAACTTCACCGCATTTTCCGAAATGCCCAGGTTCGCTGCTATCTGCTTGGAAATCCGACCTGTTCCCAGCAGCTGCAGGCACTGGCATTCGCGTTTAGAGAGGCTCCGATAACGACCGACTTCTCGAAGTGCAGCGGTAGAAAGCATCGTCTCATGAAGGGAGTGAGAAAGGATCTGCAGCTCGTGGATGCTCGAAGCGCGTTGCCTTAACCAATTGCGCTTGGATAGGTTTGAGGTCACGGAAAAGAGACTGCGTTCGCCTCTCGGGCCACGGATGGGGATCGTTAGGCCGTGACCATACGGGAGGTTAGTGTTGGCCGCTGATCAAGAGACGACCAATCCACCGGGAAGAATCCCGAGCGAACGACGTCAACAACCGGATCTATGTCGAAATAGCACTTGTCGACGTAGATCTCCGTCCACTTATCCGGTCAGGTCGTGCAGTAATACGGATATAAGGCTGAGGTTCCTCCGCCGCAAACCAAGAGGAAGGTCATGTGCGACAAGCCGTATCGCTTGCGAAGTTCGCCCAGCAGAGGGTTGAAGATCATCCGCCCAACTGGCTGCCCGTAGCTTCCTCATGGACAATGACAGTCTGCGGTTATCGACCATCGGGGAATACTCCAGTGTCCCGCCCATTTGGATCTGTGTTCCCGAACCGAACTTTCAGATCTCAGAACAGATCCTAATGGCGGCGCTTGGGCAGCGGAACTGCAGGAAATACAGGTAGCAGATGCGGGGCGCACCTGAAACTGCAGACTGCAGTTCCGTCAAAGACGTAGCGCGGGTAACAATCGACTGCGATCGGCGGCGGTACGAGCAGACTTGGCCGCCGTTCGGAAAGAACACAAGTCGTTTAAGCGGCTCCTCAATGAAGGGCGTGACAGTCCGATTGGGCTCTGCTTTAATTAGAGACGCCTTAAAGGTAATGGCTGACGGCAAAGCACCTGACGTTACCGTAAGGCATGAGCGCGAGCGGAGTGAATCAGCTGGCTTTGAAACCCTCTCCTTGCGGCTGGTGATGGACTGGAGATGGACCGGGAGTTGTTGCGATTTCGACATCACTCTGGCACATCAAAAAGGGTTTTGAGGAAACGATCTTGAGCCGTTCTTGCCGGAACGCACCGGCGACCTAGTTTCCGAAAATCGGAAGAGAGGAGCTTCTAATGAATGACCACAAGGATCAGCGCGGCTCGATTGATGAGATGCCTAGTGCAATGGCACTTCAAGACATTTCGTTGAAGCTGCGAAAACTGGCGGATGAGCTGGCGGATCTGAAAGATCGTGCGACTGAAGAAGTTGGCGCTGACGACTCGTCGGACGAATTGCTCCCCGAAGACTGAGCCATGGCCCGCAAACTCTTCATAACGGACCTGGGTTAACTTTCAGAACCGAACGAAATGTCGGAGTTGACTGATGGGCTATGACTGGAATGGCGCTCGCTGGCGGCGGATGAGGGTGGCGCGATATGGCACGGCGGTAGCTTTGGCAGGATTGCTCGTAGCCGTTGCCAGCAGGGTCGTCATCAATGCACTTTGATCGTATTGGCTTGCGGCGGCGATTGCGCGGGGATGCGCCATCGAGACGCGATGTCGGGTTCGTCTTTCCATTTTCAAAAAAAGGGCCAGGTGGCAACGATGTTGCCAAGGATGACATTCGCGTTTCCGGATCTAGTGGAACCTTGGACCTTGAGCTCGGTTTATGAGAGACAAACGCGACAGGAGAGTTCCATGGCCAGCTATCTCGACAACAAAAAAACCAAACAACACGACGCCGCGCCAATTCCCGCGGTCCGCGCCCGCCAAGGTTTTCTTGGCGTTCCGGTTCTCGCTGTGCTTGTCGGTGGACTTGTTCTTGCCATGGTCGCATGGGGCATAGCGGGTCTTTACGGTGAAGGTATCGACGATGACGCCGCGACCGCCCCAGAACAGGTCACAACGGAAAAACCAGCAGTAACTCCGAGCAACCAAGGCGTCATCGACAACAATTCTTCAGAAAATGGGAGCGCGCAAACTGCCCCTGTCGATCGCGATCCGACCGCCGAGTCTGGAACTGGTGGTCCGTCAGAGATCAGGACGCCAACCGGAACGGAGAAGACCAAGTAGGTCCCGCGACTAAAGCAATGCAACCATTATAGCGATGGTCAACATAGCGAACGCGACCAGGCCGGTATTGAGAAAATGAGCTCGGCTTCGATTGGTTTTGAAGGTACGAGACATGACCTCACACCTCACCATTCAAGGAGAAACGCGGGCCGTCCTTGTGCGATGCGTCGCCGGGTGCTTATCGCGTGAAATTTAGCAGCGTTCGATGTATTTTTTCAATTCGCACGAGAGGGGACGGACTTGCGTCGCCGCTTTTCTTGTTCAAGGATGGCGCGTGGTCCCAGCATGGTTCGTGAGAGTGAAATATGTCTTCTGATTCTTGTGTTGAAGCGTCGCGTGGTGAAGCCGTGCCCCCGGTAGGCGATTGTCCTGAGGGACCGGATGCTGGCGCTCTTCTCGCTGCAATCGTAGAATCCTCTGATGATGCAATAGTCAGCAAGAGCCTGCAGGGGATTATCACGAGCTGGAATCAAGGAGCTCAACGGCTATTCGGCTATAGCGCCGATGAGGTCATTGGCAAACCGGTCACCATTCTTATTCCCACCGATCGGCTGGATGAGGAGCCTGCTATTCTGGCTCGACTTCAGGCGGGAGAACGTGTCGATCACTTTGAAACGATTAGACGTCGCAAGGACGGTACTTTGCTCGACATTTCGCTGACGGTTTCACCTATCCGCAATACGCAAGGCAAGATCGTCGGGGCCTCCAAGATCGCGCGGGATGTCACCGAGCGTAAACGTCATGCCGAACAACAATCCCTGCTGCTCCGCGAAATGCATCATCGGGTGAAGAACCTGTTTGCCTTGGCGGGTGGATTGGTGACCCTTGCAGCAAAGAATGCTGAGACGCCCTCCGAACTTGCACACGGGTTGAGGGAGCGATTGAATGCCTTGGCCAGGGCACATGAGATCACCTTGCCTAATCTCCAAATGGACAGCGTCCCTGCGCAACATACCACGACGCTTTTCCGTCTCTTGCAAACCTTGACGGCGCCCTACCAGGAGGACGCGCGCCCGAGATGCGTCATGTCAGGCCTCGACGTCGAAATTAGTGCTGGGAGTTTGACAAGTCTGTCGCTCCTCTTGCATGAATTTATGACAAATGCCGTCAAATATGGAGCATTTTCCGCCGATACGGGCGATATTTCGGTCGAAAGCGAACTTCACTCCGGGACATTGCACCTAACTTGGCGAGAATCCGGCGGCCCTCCAGTGTCTCCGCCGGATGCAGAACTTGGCACCCTCGGCTTTGGGAGTCGCCTGGAAACGGTGCTGAGAACCAACCTTAAATGCCAGATCATGCGTGAGTGGCGCCGCGAAGGCATCGTTATCCGAGCACTGTTTCCCATCGCGGTAATCAATGACATAAATACGATATGATGCACGGCAACAAGGCGGCGCGGCGATAGGTCGGTACGAGATTGCTTCGGCTCTACGGTTAGCGAGCCTCTAGTTGCAGGAACGTTACTAGGGCCGTTCTTCTACTTGCACGAGCGGGAGGGGTCGCGATAGCCGGCCGTCCGAACGGCGCCGGGTAACAAAACGTTTCAGTTGGAAGGGGGAGCCGGGTCACCCACCGTATCTGCGACATAGGCCCCTCGCTCGCCCATCGGAAGAGGGCTACCTGTTGTGGAATCGCACATCGTTTGATGCTCAAGTTCCGCGTTGATTTCCGCCCCAAGGATGAGGATGATGACCGAGATCCAGGTCCAAACCATGAAACCGACAAACGCGCCGAGTGTGCCATAGGTTGCATTATAGTTTGCAAAATGGTCGAGGTAGAATGAAAACAGCAGTGATGTGCCCAACCACATGAGTGTGGTAAAGGCAGCACCCCAGGTAAGCCATGGAGACTTCGCCGGTTCACGACTTGGTCCAAACCGATAGAGCATCGCGGCACCTCCGGTGAACATAAGTAGCAGTATCGGCCATCGAGCGAAATCGACGAGTAGTTCAGCCCATCGCTCGAGCCCGATGAAGCCCAGCCAGACAGGTAACACCGCGACCGCTAGGACTGCCAAAATAGCTGCAATCATGCCGCCGACGGTGAAAGCCATCGCTAAACTGGTGCGGTGCAAGAAGCTGCGCTTCTCGCTTTCGCCGTACGCAATGTTCATTGCTTCAAAAACCGCCGCGATCCCGTTATGCGCGCTCCATAACGCCATACTTGAGCTGATCAGCAGTCCAAGGCCTGCCGTGGTGGGCTTCTGCGATGCAAGTGTACCTAATTGGTCCAGGATCAGTCTTAGGGCTTCCGATGGCACGATATATACGAGGAATTCCATCTGCCTTGAGATATCTGCTGGGTCCGCGGCAAAGGCATAGAGAGAGACAAAGATGCCCAATGCGGGGAAAATTGCGAGCAACAGGTAGTAGGTCACACCGGCCGCAATCATCGCAACCCTGTCCTCGGTAAAGCTGACATAAACCCGCCAGGTCACATCCCACAGTCCCTTCGCGGGTATCTGCCCTGGCGATTTGGCGTCTCGACCCTTTGGGTCGTTCCCGGCGTTGTTCTCTGGCACTATGGGGTTCCCTTTCGCCGTCGATAGCTTCCGTCTTCGATTAAACGGATTGGTGGGAAACTGGTTCGAACCTCTGCAGTCCAAATTGCGTTGTGTGGTCGGCCAGTGGCCGGTTACGAGCGCATCTACCGATGCTACGTCGAAACTCCTGCGTTCTCGGTCTTGCAATATCGGAGCGCGCATATCGAGACCAACCACGAGCGAAATTGAATGTTCCAAAGAACCGGATCAACGATAGCCGCGGCTTGCTGGAAGAGCGGACCAACCCAAAGCCCTCATCGTTAGGCCGTTAAGCGTCGGCGCGCATCAAAGTGTTTCATGGAAAGGGGATCGTCTGGCCTTTGACTTAAGGCAGATCCTTCACGTCGCATGCGCCTCGATATCTTAAGCGGGAATGGCCGTCTCGAATGTTGTGGCGATCGCAAGCATGTCATTTGCCGCGGCCACACTTCATGCTGCTAAGGGTTCTATAGTGTTGTCGCGGCAATATTGCTGGCGCTGCCAATCGACTTCCTTAAAATTCATCGACAGCGGTTTTGCTTTGGAGCGCTGTTATCGACGGTTCTGATGCCCAATTCCAAGCGATGAAGGCAGTATACAGTTGGAAGGCTTTGCAGGGTTTCGGGTGGTCCGCGACGGCTGCGATGGCTCGCATCCTTGGCGAAGATCAACTTATGATCCGCTGATCGAAAGGCAAAATCGGTTTGCCCGAGAGAATGTCTCCTGGGTGGAAGGAGCGGTTGATTGGTCAAGTGAGCCGGCGAGATTAGGTGGCCCCTCCGGTTGCCAAAAAATCGGAGGAGCCGGGCTCACAAGGTGCAATGTCAGACTTCGCTGACGACCATCCAATCGCGATCGCTGAAGAAGGTTCCAGCATTTGGGAACAAATTTTGCCCGAGCGTCTCAAACTGACATCTTCAGTTTCCTGCGGTCGGGTTCTAGAGCGCCACGCCTCACGCCATAGTGTGTGCAAGCAGCGTCACCTCGTCGTTGGTTCCGTGGAATTCATCCATGATGAAGCGAGCGCGCAACGTCACACCACATGCATACCCCGATCGAAAACGCCCTGCAGGAACTTCAATTCGCCCGGGCTCACCTGCTTGGCTTTTCCCGCAATATCCCGCATCGCAGCCTCCTTATCAGTGGACTGACGGCTGCAAAAGTATATCATAATAACAGCGGATTGGCTGTGCTTCCTAAACCGGTACCAGTTCTCCGGCCGGTACTGATATTGCTGGATCTGGACACTGAATATCGACAGGGTGCTCCGCTTGACGTGTACTATCGGCTTGGATATTCCAGACCTCTCACTCCGTAGCTGACGATAATGCGTGGATGCACGTCTGGACATTGACGCCCTGAGGCTCTACGCGGGAAAAGCGAATAGTCCAATATGGGAGAATAACATGGTGGATGAGAGTAATATCGAGCAACCCGCAGTTCACGGCGAAACAATCAGCGATAAAATGACACGGAAGCCCGCGGCATCTAAAAGCCAGGACAAGGCATCCCCAGCCAAGGCTCCCGCAGGCAGGTCTGTCAGGCACTCGCAGGAGGAGAAAACAGCAAAGCTCAATCGGATTGAGACCTTGATGCGCGAACGCAAAACCACGCTCAAGGATGCTGTAAAGGATGTTGGTATTGGCGAACAGACCTATTACAACTGGAAAAAGGCCGCCGGTGCCCAGCTCGTAATGCAGCCGAGTATTGAGGCTCTGCCCGACGATCTGGAAGATTTGGTGAAGCTTGAAGAAGAGAACTTGCGACTTCGCAAGAACCTGGCTGAAAAGCTGCGCTCGGAAAATGCCGTGTTGCGCAAACGGCTTGGTTTGGACTAAACACTAGGCTCATGGGCGGCGGCGTCACAACGCCGCTCCGGTCGGGAAGCGTCGGTGTTCTCATGGGGCGCTGTTCCATTTGATCGATCATAAGGATCAGTTCGTAGCGAACCGCACTCGGCGTTGGGTGCTCCTTTCGGGTCGCTAATTCTCATTGCTAGTTCGTTGCGGAGTGAAGGCTCATATGAAGCCAAGTAAGAGAAGTTTCGTCGTGGAGTTCAAATCGTCTCGGCGGCGCCCAAAGCCCCAGCCTACGTCGATTTGGGGTGGTACAGATTTTAAGTCGCTTGCTCGCGAGGTGGAAGTTCTCTTGCCTCATGCATCACATCTGGACGAGCCTTTCGTCGAGGCCAGCTCGCCAGCTGACAATTCCGTAAGTTCATTGCCCGTATTCACTGGGGATCTAACCGCAAGCGCAAAAGTGCTTGAAGGAGAGGCCATCACAGCGGACGACCGCAAAATTAAACTGCCCCGGAAAATAAGAACGTTACCGCCCCAAAAACAGGCGGCTCTTGGAGAGCAGGCGGCAGAGGTATTGGATAATCTGCCGCGCCTCAATCACAACGCGTCCACTGAAGTTGGTCTCGATTCTGCCTCCCGTGTTGAGCTAGATAAACTTGAACACGAGAATGTGTGGCTGAAGAGATTGCTAGCTGAAAAGCTCCATTCCGAGAATCTCAAGATGCAGAAAATGCTCCAAAGATTCAAGTGATCACCACATAAGCCCACCTACCGCCGCAAGGCGGGCGGGTGGGATCCAAGTGTCCGATGCTATGATAGAACTAGCTGCTCTGTGCTGTCGCCCAATGTGCCCCCAGCTTCTCCGGCTGCTGTCGAGATGAACTCCGCGGCTCTCGACCGCTTCTGTGTCGCCCAGTGGTAGGCAGCCGCTGACCCGGTTCTTTAGCCGTCCGGAAGAGGGCTCCGCGAGCAGGAGCCGTTAAGGATCGTCTTTTGATCTCAGCACGATATGCAGAGCGCTCGCGGTAAGCTCCTTACAGCCACTCCGGCAGAGCGAAGACGACTGATTGAAGCGCATCGGCAAGCCTTGCCGCGCCAGAACCGCTGATCATTGGGAACCTTTCGACCGACAAACGGTTTTTCCGTTTGTCGTCTCCGGCGCCGGGCCGGTCCGCTGTGTCCCATGAAACGAAGTCTGAGGCAAAGCGCAGTCAGGGTGCGCGATGGCGACAATTTTAATGGTCGCTCGCCGCTAGTTTGCGGCTGAGGACATAGGTGTCGTGATAGCCAGGACCGAGCGTCGCCTATGGAACGGCAGACCTCTAGAGGAGAGTTTCTATGACACATGACAAAGATGAGCAGGCAAAAGTCTGGAACCTTGCTGAGAAGATCGGATTCTGCATGCTTGCTACCCAGGTCGGCGATAGCATTCGCTCCCGACCAATGTCTGCACATCCACAGGCGAGCGAAAATGCTTTTTATTTCCTCACGGACGTCGCAAGTCACAAGGATGACGAGATCGAGACAAATCGCTCCGTCTGCCTCGCTTTCGCAGAATCCAAGGGGCAGAAATACGTTTCGATTTCCGGCGCCGCTGAAGTGCTAAATGATCGATCAAAAATTCGCGACCTGTGGGCCACGCCTGCCAAGGCTTGGTGGGATAGCCCAGACGATCCGTCGATCCGTGTCCTCAAGGTCACCCCTGATTTCGCCGAATACTGGGACAGTCCGGGCACGATCGTTAGCTACATTAAAATGGCTGCGGCCGCAGTCAGCCATGTCCGGCCGGACATGGGCGACAACGCCAAGGTCACTATGTGAACGATCCAGGGAAGGAAGTGGGTTATGAGCAGTTCAGAAAGTACTACGGACCACGACACGATCCGATCATGGGTTGAAAAACGGCGTGGAACCCCTTCCGTCATCCGCACGGAAGGAAAGGGCGGCGTGCTTCGTATCGATTTCGGAGAAAAAGAGGAAGCTTTTGAAGAAGTCGAGTGGGAGGAATTCTTCAGGATTTTCGACGAGGCGAAGCTCGCCTTCCTCTACCAAGATAAGACAAGCGATGGCAACCTCAGCCGTTTCAACAAATTCGTGGAACGAGGCTGAAGTCAACACTTCGATGAAGCGGATCGCAGCGCTGAGTGATGCAGCGAAATCGAGTCTTGCTTGAGTTGCCGACGGGCTTCCCCGAGGGCAGCATTTTTAGCTTAAGAGGAAGATAAATATGTACGTCGTCCTGGGAGCCACCGGACATGTCGGTTCGAGCGTTGTCGCGGCTCTCGGTTCGTCAGGCGAGCACGTTACCGCCATCGCTCATGATCCGGAAAAGGCGAAAACTATCCAAGGAAACAACGTCGAAGTAGTTATCGCTGACGTGGCAAATGAGGATCGGCTTCACGCTGTTTTCAGGCAGGCAAAACGCGCTTTCCTTCTCAATCCGCCGGCAAGCCCAGCCTCCGATACCAACAGCGAGGAACTCAAAACCGCTCGAAGCATCGCGAGAGCTGTCGGAGGATCAGACCTGGAGAAGGTCGTCGTTGCATCCTCTTATGGCGCTCAGGCTGGCGACGGCATTGGTGACTTGTCCGTCCTTTACGAATTTGAGAAGCTTGTGCAAGGAACTGGGGTACCGACTGCGATAAACCGGGCGGCCTATTACTTCACCAATCTGGATAATCTGCTGGAGACAGCTAAAGAGGGACATCTGTCGTCGCCTTTCCCCGGAGATCTTGTGTTGCCGATGGTCTCTCCTGCGGACCTCGCAGAGGTAGCGGCGATACGACTTTCAAGCACCAACAATGACGTCGGTATTAAGTATGTCGAGGGCCCGCGAAGATACACTTTTACGGAAGTGGCCCAAGCCTTCTCAAACGCGCTTGGTCTTCCTGTCGCACTACAAGGGATAGCCCGTCAAGGGATCGAAAAGAGCTTCCGAGAGCAGGGGTTTTCCGAGGCCGCCGCCCGCTCCTATGCCCGCATGACCATGGCGACGATTGACGGTGCCGAACTGCCTAACGAGCCGATCCGTGGGAAAGTCACACTCGAAGAGCATGTCAATTCACTCGTCTCGCAGACGTAACCTAAGCGTCGAATGCGTCACTACCCACCATTTCGAGTTTTGCGTGCGCCCGCTTTCCGTGATGATGAATGGTTTCAGCGACAGCGACATCTCCAGCCGACCGAGAGTTTCCCGGCGCCTCACAGGTGCGCGTAGCGGCGCTTTTGGAATTTCATGTTTCGGCATCGACTTCAGGGTCTTTGTTTGTCTCCAGCGCTCTTACCGTCAGAGCTTCTGGAACGCTCCTCAAATCGGTCCTCGCCCTTTGCCAGCGGGCTTCCTTTCTGGCGTTCCACCCGTCTCTCCTCCTTTTCAGCGCTCTCTTTCAAGCCTTTGGCCGACTCTTCGCCTGCGGGCGTCGGTTTTTTGGCCTCTTTCATTTTCAATCTCCAGAGTTTTGTTCCCACAACGGTGGACGCCAGGTCTCGACCAGGAACACAAGTTTCCGATTTCAGTTGAACGTCTATACTCGGGCGATGTTCCTCACACCTCTTCTCCGCGCCGCTGGAGCCGCGCGCTCGATCTGGGAACTGCCTAATCGCTGAGAAAGACGATCCGTAAACGGATCACTTATCTGCAAAGGTCCCCATACATATCATTTTTATTGACTGTGAGGTTAGATATTTATACGTATCATTTCGAATGGAATGATATGTTAAGGTATCAAACATGAGATCAGAGGCTCTACTTCAAATCGGTCGATTGTTAAAGACGAAGCGTAAAGGCTTGGGGCTCACACAAGAGCAAGTTGCCGAGATGGCAGGCATATCGCGTCCTCGGTATCGCGAAATCGAGACGGGGAGCGCCGCGGCCCGTACGACGACGCTGATCAACATTGCTCGCGCCCTCGGTCTCGAAATTATGCTTATCCCTCAGGCGATGGTCCCAGCCGTTGATGCGTTGCTACGACCGAATGACGACGACGATTTGCCCGCCTTCATGTCCCGTCCCGACGGTGACACTGATGTCTAATACGTCTCTAAATCCCAAATCGGTCTCATTGCTTGAGGTGTTGTTGAACAATCTGAAGGTCGGCACGATCGTCAGGACACCCGGCGATTTCAACGCGTTCAGCTTCGAGGATAGCTATCGCGCTACGGGTGGTTTCCCTGTGCTCAGTCTGTCTTTTCGCGCGGCAACCGGAGGATTGCGCAAGGATCCAAAACCTGTAGCTAGAGCTTTGCCCGCATTTTTTGCCAATCTTCTTCCCGAGGACAAACTGCGCGAGGCGATGGAAAAGCACCACGCAGGCAGTGTTCGCGCTGGGAACGATTTCGATCTGCTTGTCGCCCTCGGGTCGGATTTACCAGGTGCTGTCCGCGTCGTACCAAGCGAAGGAGTGGTTGCTAATGCCGACGCTCTGTCACGTCCCGAACAGAAGGCCCGGTTTTCGCTCGCGGGTGTGCAGATGAAACCTTCGGTCATCAAGAACACGGGCAAGGGTGGGGGCCTGACCATCCCGCTCGGGGATGAGCAGGGGGCTTATATCGCCAAGTTTCCTTCGACTTCGTTTCCGGGCGTCTCGGAGAACGAATATGCCAATCTAGCTCTGGCCGATGCGATCGGCATGGATGTGCCGGAACGTGAGCTTGTCGAACAATCGGAATTCGCGGGTACTCCGGAGGAATTGAATACGCTGTCCGACGGGAAAGTCTTGCTCGTCAAACGCTTCGATCGCGGCGTGGATGGTGAGCGGATCCATGTCGAGGATTTTGCTCAGGTGTTCGGCATCTATCCTTCGCGCAAATACGAAGGCGCGGCCTATCACGATATCGCCGCTGCACTCGGCGTTGCGGTTTCCTCTTCGGCCGCGCTGGAATTCGTCCGACGGTTGGCTTTGGCCGCCATCAGTGGCAATGGTGACATGCACCTCAAAAATTGGTCGCTGATCTATCGCGGCGCCGGCGACAAGCCGGCACTTGCACCGGTCTACGACGTGCTCTCGACGGTTCCCTATATTCCGGCTGATGCTATGGCGCTGCCGCTTGCCGGCGACCGCTCCTTCAAGGCAATGAATGCACAACGGTGGAAGGCCTTCGCTAACCGTTCACGTCTGCCGGAAGCTGCTGTGCTCAAAGCGGTGACCGAGACGGTTGAATGTGTAAACCAGCTTTGGTGGTCCCTGCCTGAACGTGCCGTTATTCCTGAAAAAGTGCTGGAACGAGTCGATGCCCACATAAAGCTTATGACGCCAATACTCGGCACTTGCGCAGATTAGCATTGGAAATCCGTTCGAATGCCGCATCCGGCAGGGCCTCAAATCGAAACGAGGTGGCCGTCTGGTTTCAGAACGTTTAAAGCTTTCGCAAGCATTTCGGATCGTCGCTATTCAGCACGACGTCGTAATTCAAGAGTCGAGCGGCCTTAGCGTCGGATGCGAAATTGTGGTTCATCTCCTCGATTAAACGTATCACGTTTATTCTTGCATTAATGAATAAATGTGATACAGAAATGCATGAAGATCGCCTACGATAACCACAAGCGCCAGTCCAACATAGTCAAGCACGGCTATGACTTTGACGATCTGGACGGCGAGTTCTTCATGTCGTCTCTCGTGATCCCGGCAAAGGAAGGCCGCTTCATGGCAATCGGCGTCCTGCGCAACGGCGTTATCGCAGTCGTGTTCGCCCACCTTGGAACCGAAGGCATTTCCATCATTTCCATGCGTGACGCCAGCCAGAAGGAAAGGAACCTACTATGACCAACCAACCCCGCAAGGTTCGCTACCTCTCCGATAAAGAAGAGGCTGAAATCCAACGTAAGATAGCCAGTGACCCCGACGCGCCAGAGGCAACAGATGATCAGTTAGCTCAAGCAAGGCCGTTTGCGGAAGCTTTCCCTGACCTGGCTGAAAGCATCAAGAGGTCTAGAGGGCGCCCGGCTATCGAAAAACCTCGGCAACAGATATCCATTCGGTTGGACCCCGACATCATCGAGCACTACAAGCGCAACTGCGGCAAGGGCTGGCAAAGTCGATTGAACGACGATCTTAGAAAGGTCGCGGGATTGAAGAAAGCCAGCTAACCTCGCCCCCGGACTATCGGGACGGGTGTCAATTAGGCGATATCTGTTCGGCCTGTGAGCGCGCCGCCGCAAGTCGCAGTTTATCGATTGTTGTCCCAGATGTTGGACACTCGATGTTGTACTCTGAGCTTCCTGGCGAGCGCGTCCTCTCCCAGGACAAGGGCCGTCAGCCATGCCGGTTCACCGAACGGTCCGTGAAGGTTCGACATCTTTGCTGCGGCGAGTGCGGGTCGGGCCGAAAGTGCAAGCGCCCTCAGCAGATGGGCCGAGCCGACGGAACACACCATCTCGATTGCCCACCAGTGATCCTCGCTGATCTCGCGCGCGAGCTTCTCCGTGCGGATGCGCCATGCCTGGGCGTAGCAATGGGAACCGAACAGGAGATGTGCGTGATACGGATCGGGCCGGGCAGCATTCCTGCAGCCTATATCTCGATGGTGGGGCGCGATGAGCGCTATAGGAGTGGCGGTTACGGTGGCGATCTCCTTGCCGATTGTCTCAAACGGATTGCCCGAATTGCCGACCAGATCGGGATCGCCGTTGTTCTCCTTGACGTCCTCGAATGTGGCAATGAGGAAAAGACGAGGCGTCGCGTCGAACTCTACGCTGGGTATGGCTTCCAGTCGTTGCCATCGATGCCGATGCGCATGTTTTTGCCTGTCGCGACGATCAAAGGCCTATTGGATTGATCGGCCACGTTCCTTTGCGTGAAGAGAAGTTAAAGCCTTCTTTGAAAGTTTCACCCTTGATCTCGGTCATGGCTGCCTCGATGCCGGCGCGATGCGTTGCTTGAAGTAGCGATCGGCTGAGACAAGGATCCGTGAGCCGAGCAAGCAGCGCGGTTGTCCCTGCGGGTTGATCTCCTCGCTTTTTACGAAATAGAGAGAACTACGATGGTGGCGAGCCTTGTGCGTCTAAAGGCCATCGTTGGACGCGCTCCGTTGCTCGCGAGCGCGTCCAAGACGAATGCTAAATATCAACCTCTCAGAACTCTTCCCAGTCGCTGGTTGCCAGCGCCGCATTGCCGCTGAATGCGGACGCGACCTTACGGTTGAGCGAGCGGGCAGGGGAGGCGACTGCGGAATCAGCGCTACGGGCAACGCGCGGTGAGCCGGGATGCGTTGCGGTCATGCCTTCGAGCCTGAACTGGCTGACCAGTTCCCGCAGCCTAACGGCTTCCGAGGCAAGTGTGTTTGATGCCGCGTTCGATTGTTCCACCATTGCGGCATTCTGCTGGGTCGTCTGGTCCATCGAATTGACAGCCGTGTTGACCTCGGCAAGCCCCACTGACTGTTCTTTCGCGGATGTGGCGATCGATTCCATGTGCGCGTTGATCTCGACGATGAAGCCGCTGATGGTTTTCAATGCCGAACCGGCATCGCGAACCAGTTTCACTCCGTTTCCGACTTCTGTAGACGAGTTATGGATGAGCCCCTTGATTTCCTTGGCCGCTTGGGCGGACCGCTGGGCAAGTTCCCGCACTTCCTGGGCTACGACGGCAAAGCCCTTGCCGGCGTCGCCCGCCCGTGCCGCCTCCACCCCGGCGTTCAGCGCCAGGAGATTGGTCTGGAAAGCAATCTCGTCAATGACGCCGATGATGTTGGAAATCTGTTGTGAGCTTTCCTCGATCTTGCGCATGGCCTCTTCAGCATGTGAGACAACTTGCGCAGATTCGGCAGCCGATTGATTGGCGCGGCTCGCGACATTCTTGGCTTCTTCGGTGCGCTTGCTGGAATTGGCGACGTTGACAGTGATCTCGTCAAGAGCTGCGGCCGTTTCCTCCAGCGAGGCCGCTTGCTGCTCGGTGCGCTTCGATAGGTCGTCCGTACCGTCGGCGATCTCGCGGGTGCCGGTATCGAGCCCAGAGATCGAGTTCGATATTTCGGACATCGTCGTGCCGAGCTGGGAGACGGACTGGTTGAAGTCGCGGCGCAAGGCTTCGAAATCCTGCGCGAAGGCCTCGTTGAGCTGGAAAGCGAGGTCGCCGGAGGCGAGGCGCTTCAGGCCGGCGGCGAGTCCGGAGGTCGCAACGCGGAGGCGTTCGGCTGCATCGGCTTCGGCCTTTTCCTGCGTCGCAATCCGCTCGGCCTCGGCACGCCTGCGATTTTCTTCCGCCTCTTTCTCCAATCGCTTGTTGGCGATCGCGCCTTGCCGGAAAACTTCCAGCGCCTTGCCCATGTCGCCGATTTCGTCATTGTTCTTTGCAAGATCGATCTGGGCGTCCAACTGCCCACCTGCGACGAGGCCCATCGACGCACCGAGTTTGTACATGCCGCCAATGATCCGCTTGAAGGTCACGAGACCGACAATGGCAAGCATCAAAACGAGAGCGGACATGGCAGCGATCGTCAGGCTCCAGTAGAAGGAGGCACGCGCGTTCGCCTCATCCACTGCGGCTTGGGTGCGCGCTTCGAGTTTGACGAAGAAGGTATCGACCGGCTTCATGATCTCGGCCTTATAGCGATGGTAGTCCGGCGAGTTAAGCATCTGCGTCGCCTTGCGCTGGGACTCCGGCCCCTTCGTCGCGGCATTGTCCACGAGATCCATCGCCTCGGTTTCCAGCTTGATCAGGGCGTCGGAGCGCTTGCCGGCCTCGTCAAGGAGCGAGAATTCCTCGTCCGTGAAGCCGGCCTGCTTCATGAGGTCGTTTAGGGAAGCGGCGACACCATCTGGACGGGGCTTGGTCTCTCCGCTTGCGACGAAGTCCCAATAGATCCGGTGATAGTCTTGCGGGCGCGGCCGTGTACCGTTTCTGATCTCTACGACGGCATTGTATTGTTCCTTGAAAGAAACGTCGCCGGTTTCGGCATATGTCCGCACCAGACGAGTGAGGTCGTCGGACGACTGGCGCAAATTATCGGCAAGCAGATAAGATCGGTACTTCTGGTCGTAGGCCTTTGTCACATCCGTGGCAGCGCCGTCGTATCCCCACAGGCTACCGACCAGGCCCGTAATAGCGACACCGGTGGCGGATGCCAGGATGATGAATTGGTTCTTGATTCTCATGATGGACATTTCTCAACGTGGACATGTCTCTTCTGGCGCGCCGAATTCATTTCTGACGTGATGAAGTCATGTCACACACAAGTGCAATTCCCGAGATCATCGTCGGGTGGCTGAGGGAACGTGATGCAAAATGGTTAGCAAAGTGAGAATCTTTGAATGGATCTGCATTAGAAGCAATATTTTGTCTGAATACAATGTAAAGTTGCACCTATAAATATCTGCGATGCTCCGACATGTCGTAATCCGTTACTTCGTCCACCGGAGCAATACCTCTTTGCGCACACGTTACATGGCCGCCTGCATAGTGGCGGCGGATCGGATTCGCATCTAAGTATTCTGCATGAAGCCCCGATATGCCTCTGGAGTTCGGAGAAGAGTAGAGTCAACGAGGCGTTCCCAGCAGGCGACGTTTTGTCTTCATCGAAGGCGTCCAGTTGGCGTTATTTGCCGTTCGGTGTCTTCCCAGTTCGGAAGCTTCGCAAGGCGGCCTCAAAGCCTCATCAGCGGCATATTTGTAGTTTCAAGAGTGCGGTTTCGGCTCTGTAGCTGAGTGAGTGAGTATATCGATGGCCCAACAATAAAGGCGTTCTTGGACCGTCATGCCTGACCTGCTTGTTGCAACACGCGCTCTGTTTGTTGCTTTTATTCCAGACCGGATTCGCAACACAGGTGGACGGTGTAGCGCGGACCGTTCAGAGCCTTTGTTGCTTTCTTCATAGCTGCGGAGCCTATGGCGCTCGCCGCCTTTCCTCCTGCCGCCTGCGACACGGGGTGTGATTCGGCTTGGAATGTTCGGCGTTGATGCAATCTCGAATACGTTTTTCGACGCTAAGGCATTTTTGCATCGCATTTTTTACGCTCGAATGCATTTTTGAGGGCGCTCTTCTGAAAATGCTTGGCCATATAGCGTTTTTTGACGGCAGCAGGTAAAATAAAACGAATCTGAACAAGCGAATGCGTTTTTGAACGGGCGGGTTCCACGATGAGCGAATTCCCAGTCGGACAGAATTGGCTGAAGACGCATCTGGGCTTGGATTGCCCTGCGCCAGCCGTCGAGTCCTGGTGCGGCCAGACGTCTCGGAAAACATATGTAGAAGAGGGGAGAGTCATTGAAAAGTACCCCCTTGTCTATGCTCCCGAAGAAAGCACTGCAGGAAACCTCAAATTCGCTCTGAAGAATGAAACACTCGACATGGGCGTCATGGCCCAGACCATGAACAAGGTCGATCCGGCAGAGATCGAAGCCTGGGTCAAAACCGAGCCAAAAGGTGCGTTCGCCCGCCGGGCATGGTTTCTCTATGAATGGTTCACTGGAGCACGGCTTTCTCTGCCAGACGCGGGTACCGTGAATTACGTCCATGCGCTGGATGAAAAGAAAAACATCGGCGCGGCCGGCAGATTCTCACAACGCCACAAGGTTGTCGACAACATGCTCGGCGTGCCGGGACTATGCGTCACCGTACGTCCCACGAGGCTGATAGCCGATGCAAGAGCGTCGGAAATCAACAGGCAGGCTCAAGACATCGTAAACGATTGCGACCCAGCACTCCTTGCCAGAGCGATCCAGTACCTGTTCACCAAGGAGACGAAATCCTCCTTTGAGATCGAGCGCGAAGAGCCCACCGCGCAGAGAGCAGAACGCTTCGTTGCCGCGCTGAGGAATACCGCGGCTTTCGATCCGGCGAGCAAACGCGATCTCGTCGAGCTGCAGAATACGATCGTCGATCCGAGATATGCGGCAAACGATTTCCGCGATTTCCAGAATTTCGTCGGGCAGACGATCGGCCCCGGATTTGAAAAGGTCCATTTCATATGCCCGAAACCCGAGGATGTCGAACCGTTGATGGCCGCTTGGTCATTGCTGACCAAGCGGCTCAGGGGCATGTCGGACCCTGTGGTCGCGGCGACGGTTGTCGCTTTCGCTTTCGTCTACATACATCCGTTCGAAGACGGCAACGGGCGAATCCACCGCTTCCTGATCCACAACGTCCTGTCCAGAGAAGGCTTCACCCCCCCCGACTTTCTCTTCCCGGTATCCGCCGCCATCATCCGTGACGAAAAAGCATACGGGGCCACGCTTGATACGTTCTCGCGTCCCGCATTGGAAAGAACGGACTGGCGATGGGACAGGGATCACAACATCATCGTCAGGAACGACACCGCCCACCTCTATCGATATTTCGATGGCACTCCATCGGTGGAGTTCATCTATCAGAAGATCGCCGAGACGGTGCAGAAAGACCTCAAGGAGGAACTCGACTACATTCGTTATTTCGATGCCGGCTACACAGCTTTGACCGATGTAATCGATATGCCCAACCGCAGGGCGGCTTTGTTCGTCAAGCTGTGCCTACAGAACGGCCGCATCTCGAAAAAGAAACGCGGCCTGTTCGGGGAGCTGACCGATGACGAGGTTTCGTATCTGGAAGCCGCTGTGGCGGAAGCAGTTCAGCGCGTGAAGGATGGTTTGGATTGCGACGCCGAAGACGATGACACTTAGAACCCTCGGGACGCACGCCTTGGTGATCGGTCCGAAGGGAGATTTGGCGTCCCGAGGCGAACATGATCGACTCTGGATTGTGATCCGGCGTGCAATATTCAGCGCTGGTTGAAAGACAGCTCCAACGAAGGCTCCAGCACATCGCTCAGATCGTGGCCCAGAATGCGGAGCGCCGAAAAAACCGACGATGACCATTCCGGAAATCGTCACTGGCAGCGAGGAAGAAACAAGATTGACTGGCATCGGGAAATCGCTTGTCAATGACGAGCGCGCCTCTGACGTTCTACCGGAAAAGCAATAGCCGAAACCGTACTATATCGAGGAATTCACGGCGGCTTCAACGGCGATTTAAGCGCAAAAGGCAACACGGACGAAACCGTGGCCAGTTCCATAATTACTCTTATCTGATCTGACGTAATGAAATAACATCACATAAAACGGTAACAACCGCACTCCTGGCGCGAACACCTCGCCCGTCGTTTCACTGCCCCGGTCTTGTCCCAGGGCGACAACGGCGAGCACACACTCTTCTGGTCTCGCTGAACAGGCCAATGGCGCTACGCTTCAGGCGGGGCAATCAGCATGCCGCGCACCCGCCGTTGCGTCATCCGGCCACGATCAAGCAACGCAACAAGCCGCGCCTCATGCTACTCAACATTGATGACTACGAACGGCTGATGCGGCAATCTGATGACCGTTCTGTCGGGACCCCAGACTACCCGGGCGAGCTACTCGATGAATTCGAGGCCGCGGTCGACGAGACCAGACGACGAGCAGCGATGGTTGTCATTTTCTTCTAAAATTACTTGACATAATTATGGCGATATACCCATAGTATGTCCATGAAGCCCGCAGCCCCTACCCCCAAACCTTGTGTATTTTTGGGGTCCAGTAAGAAAGATCTGTTGGGACTGCCTGACGACGTTCGCCAAGAAATGGGCTATGCATTGCATGAAGCCCAATGTGGCGAAGAACCGCTTGATGCGAAAGCGTTGAAGGGGTTCGGAGGTCGGTCTATCATTGAAATTGTCAAGGCCCATGACCGTGACACCTTCCGGGCCGTTTACACCGTGCGTTTCGAGCAAGCCCTATATGTACTTCATGTCTTTCAAAAGAAGTCGAAGAAGGGCATTGCGACCCCAAAACACGAGATCGACCTCATCAAGCAACGGCTACGTGATGCTGAGGAGCATTACCGGCTGAACTTTAACGAAGGAGGGCGCAAGCCATGAAATCGAACGTAGAGCCTGTAGTTGCTGTAGTTGGCAGCGGCAACATCTTTGCTGATTTGGGGCTCCCCGACGCAGAGGAAAATCTGCTTAAGGCCCAAATCGTCGTTGTCCTGCACCGGCATATCAAGGCCCGTAAGCTGACGCAAACTGCCGCCGCCATGCTGCTCGGCGTTGGTCAACCCGACCTATCGCACATTCTGCGCGGACAGTTCCGCGGCTGGTCGGTTGAACGACTCATGCGGATGCTGACGGCCTTCGACCAAGATGTGGAAATTACCGTTCGTCCGCATAGCAAGCGCGGCGAACGCGGTGACATTACATTCAACGCCGTTATGGCGTAGCGACGTGAAATTCTAAGCTCCCACCAAAGCCTCCGACACGCGGAGGCTTTTTTTATCTGGCTGCTACTGAACCCGGTTCGGGCACAGCGCCTTGAACTGATCGAGATCGACGTCATAGCCTGAAGCGCTCCAGCCATCCAACGGCTCGTTGCTGCCAACTCAACCAGCAGATCCTCTGTGCTCATCGTTCTCGAGATCGAGGAGTCCTTCGAGACCGATTGGAGCCGGGCCGATGAGCCACATTCGCGGCCCGCTTGGGGGCCTCTATCATCTCGAAGTCGAAACGCACGGACGAGGACGCGGTATCCTATGGCCGCGTGTTGGCTCCGCTCGTCGAACACATCGAAATAGCCTTCGCCATCGTCATCGTCCGGTAAACATTTAGTTTGGAGATGACGGTGCGGAAGCCTTGCCGACGTCGAAAGAACACGTCCATGGAGGGCTGCTTCGACATCGTCGCAGCGACATTGGGCTTCTGTCCGGGGGCCACTCCGTCATCCCCGGCTGGTGAGCCGAGGACTCACCCCGCGAAACGGAAGCTTCGCCCCGGGCCGAGCATGACGGATGGACGATCAACGGCCTCACTTCACCGCAGCGGCCGGCCAGTCCATCACATCCTCCTTGCCGCCCGCCAGACGACCGCGACTGCCGATAACGATGTCGTAGGGGAAGCCGAGCGGGATGGCGCTGGCGGTATCGAGGCGGGCGATCTGCTCTTCGGTCAGGCGAACATTGAGTGCTGAAAGATTGTCGTCGAGCTGCTCCTTGGTGCGCGGACCGATGATCGGCAGCGTTGAGCCTTTGGCTAGTACCCAGGCGATGGCGATCTGACCGGCAGGAAGTCCGGTTTCCTCGGCAATCGCCAGAACCGCGTTAACGGTTGCCGTCTTGCGATCGTCGCTTTCACCATGGATGACCGCGCCGAGCCCTTGCGCCCTGCCCGTCTCGCCCTTGCGATATTTTCCGGTGAGGAGACCACCGCCAAGCGGTGACCAGCTAACGGTGCCCAGTCCAAAGGCATTGGCCATGGGGATCAGCTCGCGCTCGACGGTGCGTTCCACGAGGCTGTATTCGATCTGCAGCGCCGAGATCGGCGACCAGCCGCGCAGGTCTGCCACGGTGGCGGCGGTGGCGACGCGCCAGGCTGGGAAGTCCGACAGGCCGGAATAGAGGATCTTGCCGGAACGGGAGAGGTCATCAAGGCCGCGGACGATTTCGTCGATCGGGGTGACGGCATCCGGCATATGCACCCAGAGAAGATCGATGCGATCGGTGTTCAGGCGCTTCAGGCTGGCTTCCACGGATTGAATCATGGCCTTGCGGCTGTTGCCAGTGCGCTGCAAGCCGCTGGTCGGCGCATCGCCCAGCGAGAACTTTGTAGCGAGCACGATATCGTCGCGCTCGCTAGTGATGAATTCGCCGGTCAGCGTTTCCGAGTGGCCGAACTGATACTGGTCGGCCGTATCGATGAAATTGCCGCCGGCGGTGCGGTAACCCTCGAATATCTGCTTCGCAGTCTCTCGGTCCGCGCCGTAGCCCCAGCCCGTGCCGAAATTGCCGGTGCCCAGCGCCAACGACGAAACGCGAAGGCCGGTGCGGCCGAAAACTCTATAACGCATGCTCATGTGCTTCATCCTTCTAAAAAGCGTTTCCGCCGGGTTGGTTAATTTAAATGACGGTCGTCATGCATTGCATTTAAATGACGGTCGTCATATAATTTGTCAAGGGTATTTTCCGAAAGGAGTTGCGCATGCGTCCGACCAAGGAACAGGCAAAGGATAACCGGCAGCGGATTCTCGATACGGCGGCAAAGCTGTTTCGCGAGAATGGCATCCATGCCGTCGGTGTCGATGCCGTCATGAAAGGGGCCGGCCTCACCCATGGCGGCTTCTACGGCCACTTCAGATCCAAGAGCGATCTTGCAGAGCAAGCGCTGGCCTATGCGATGCAGAACATGCTAGGCGCCGATGCCCTCAATGGTTCGTTGGACGATTTCGCGAAATCCTATCTTTCACCAGAGCATCGCGCCGCCGTTGGAGCGGGATGCACCGTGGCCGCTCTTGGGCCGGAGCTCGCAAGACTGCCGGAGGCGGAGCGAGGCCCGGTGACAGATCATATCCGCGGGTTGATCGCCCATATGGAGAACTGGCAGACGGAGAGTGGTTTCAAGCCTGACCGCAGCCAAGCGATCGCAGATGTCGCAAGCTTCGTCGGCGCTCTCGTCATGTCCCGGGCGGTGAACGATCCCGTCTTGTCCGACGAGATTCTGGAGAGCGTGCGCGACCGGGTGACCGGAAAGGCCCAGGACCAACCGATTTCGGGGTAACACGACGAAGACTGCATAGCTCCCTCATGCGATCGAACGTCGAGAAGGCGGATCGCCGGGATTAGCATGACGCGAATCCCCTTTCCCCGGAGTCCTGGACCCTCACGGGCGGCGGCTGTTCGCCGACCCAGAAATCTTGATTTCGTAGGTGCGCCTACCAGCCAGAGGTTCGAAATCAAGTCGCATACCAGATCCAGCCCCTTACCGCTGCTGACTTGGTCAAGCGGCCCAAGACTTCCAGGCGGGGAGTTCGAGACGCAAGACCAAGCCGCCAGCTTCACGCACGCAGATGCCCTTCAAGGATTGCTGTCCTCTCTCAAACTGCTCCCGAAGAAGCCGATCAATATGCACCATCAACCTGGTCAAGGCGCCCGATCTCCTCGATCCGACGAAGGCGGCGATCGCCATACGAGGCAAGTTTCTTGCCCATGCCATAGGACCGCTCCAGTGCGATGGCCGTCTTCGTCGCTTTGTCAGGTCGGATCCATCGCCGCCCGCGACACCGTCATCGTGACCGCCAAGAACACCTGCTCGATCCAAAAGCATCCGTTTGGACAGGCTGATTTCCTCAACCTAAAATCTTTTTGAATCCAAGATTATCTGGCGACGCTCAGGCGCGGATAACGCTTTAGTCGGGCATCGGCTCTCCTAGGTCCAAAGTTTGTGTATGAATTCTGGTCAGTAGGCGCCCGCAACACATTCATTCCGCCGGAAGAAAGGGTTTCGCTGCCGCGGTCCCGTTCTCCATCCCTGCACCGGCACATTAGATTCTCCGTTGTTTCTGAACGGGCGTTTACATCAACACCATGAATCAGTTCGCCCCAACCGATTCAAAAGTCTGATTGGACGTGGAATCTTGAACACGTGATGCTGTGTTCATGACCCAGCAGTGCTCCAACCTATACTTTCAACGGATAGATCCAAGCCGCAACATGGCGCGCTATTATATGTTGTCGATACAGCCGACGCTGTTTGGCGAAGTTTCCCTCATTCGAGCTTGGGGGCGCATCAGTACGCGCGGCCAGGAGATGAGCCACCAATTTGCATCCGAGACTGACGCTTTGGTGCTTCTTCGGAAAATCGTCCGCCGGAAGTCCGCGAAGGGCTACGTTTTCAAGGGAACTTGTTGAAAATCACTAAGGATACTGCTGTTTTTGCGGACATCGATGATTGTTGACATCGGCGCGACGGGGAAACATTCGTCTGGCCTATTGGAACATTCTTTGGCGACTGCCGTTTGGCCAGAGCAGCAGTGAAAGGGTTTCCCGTGATCACACGCTCGACGATGCACGCACCAAAGTGCGCGGTATCATTCATGGTCAACGGCCAAACAACAAACGTCGAAATCGCCCCATGGATTACGCTGCTGGATCTGCTGCGCGGTCCGCTCGAGCTTACGGGCACTAAGAAGGGCTGCGATCATGGACAATGCGGCGCATGCACGGTCTTGATTGATGGTGAACGCATAAATTCCTGCCTTAAGCTCGCCGTATCGCTGGATGGGGCTGATATAATGACGATCGAAGGCTTCGGCACTCCGGATGCTTTGCACCCGATGCAACAGGCTTTTCTTGATCACGATGCGTTTCAATGCGGCTACTGCACGCCAGGGCAAATTTGCTCCGCGATAAGCCTCGTCAACGAAGGCCGAGCGTATTCACGCGCCGAGATCCGAGAACTGATGAGCGGTAATCTCTGCCGGTGCGGCGCCTATACCAACATCATCGACGCCATTGAAACAGTCCTGCAGTCGAATGGTCGGCATAAATCGGACGGATCCGGACGATGAAGCCGTTTTCCTACACCCGGCCCGAATCCGTGGAGAATGCGATACGCGCGCTTTCAGCCAATCCGCGCGCTTTCGTCCTCGCGGGCGGTACCAATCTCGTTGACTTGATGAAATACGATGTTGTGCATCCAGAAGCGATCATCGACATCAACCGCCTGCCGTTGAAAGACATCGAAGAGTTGCCCGACGGCGGGCTGAGGATCGGCGCGCTGGTCAGCAATTCGGCGCTCGCCCATGATCGACGAGTGATAAGTCGCTATCCCCTACTCACAAGCGCCATTCTGGCTGGTGCATCACCACAATTGCGCAACGCGGCTACGACCGGTGGTAATCTTCTGCAACGAACCCGTTGCTACTACTTCTACGATCCTGCCACGCCTTGCAATAAGCGCCGTCCCGGCTCGGGCTGCTCTGCGCGCGGCGGCTTTAATCGAAATCACGCTATCCTTGGTGCGAGCGAAAGCTGCATCGCAGTTCATCCGTCGGATATGTGCGTTGGCCTGGCCGCCCTGGGAGCGACAGTCGAGGTTATAGGACCGAAAGGCCAACGTTGTATTGCGCTGGCCGACTTCCACCGGCTTCCCGGCCAGGAGCCAGACCGGGACAACTCATTGGAACCTGGCGAAATCGTCGTCGCGATCCGACTCGAGCCTAACCACTTCGTCGCGCACAACAGCTATTTGAAGCTGCGTGACCGCCTCTCCTATGCCTTTGCGCTCGTCTCCGTTGCCACAGCAATCGATCTATCCGACGGACGCATCGTTGATGTGAGGCTGGCCCTCGGCGGGGTGGCGCATAAACCTTGGCGAGACCCTCTGGTTGAGGCGGAGTTCGCTGGGGAAACGGCGCAAGAAGCAACTTTCCGTCGTCTTGCCGACAGGCTGTTGACCGGCGCCAAAGGATACGGTGCCAACGATTTCAAAATAGTGTTGGCGAAGCGCGCCATTGTGCGTGCACTGACCGAGGCGGTGACGGGTCCGTCCCAATCTCAGGGGAATGGGCCGCGACAGACACGATAGTAAAGGGCTTTTACATGCTACGCGAAAACAAAGCGGTCGGCGCGCCACATTCACGCGTGGATGGCCCGTTAAAGGTAACCGGTCAGGCGCGGTATGCCGCCGAACATTTTGACGCAGGCTTGCTGTTTGGATGCGTGGTGTCCGCCAATATAGCAACGGGTAAGATTGCATCGATCGATATAGATCATGCGGCCTGCTTTCCCGGTGTCGTAAAGGTCTTCACGCACGAAAACCGCCCGGCGGTCGCTTACCGAAATAGCAAGTGGAAGGATGAGGTCGCTCTGCCCGGTCATCCCTTCCGCCCGCTAGAAAATGACCGCATACTTTTCGACGGTCAGCCCGTGGCACTTGTGGTTGCCGACAGCTACGAGGCGGCACGAGATGCAGCGAGCTGTGTGCGGGTACACTATCTGCCCAACCGTCCGCAAACTGATCTTGAGCGCAATCTCGACGAAAGCTACGTGCCGCCAGTGCCCCGCTCTGAGCAATCTATGCCGCCGCCGCCTCGCGGCGATGCGCACGCTGCCTTCGCAACCGCGCCATACAAGATTTCCGCCGAATACCGGATGGATGGTGAACATCACAATCCGATGGAACTGTTCGCCACGACAGTGATACGAAATGGCAACGGCGATTTGACCGTGTATGACAAAACCCAGGGCTCGCAGAACTCCCACGAGTACATTTGCAATGTATTCGGGTTAGCGTCCGAAAAATTAACGGTGAAGAACAGTTTCGTAGGAGGTGCTTTCGGGCAGGGATTGCGGCCGAAGTACCAACTCTTTTTGGCTGTGATGGCGAGCCTTGATCTCAGACGATCGATCAAGGTCGAGATGAGCCGCCGCGAGATGTTTTACCTGACTTGGCGGCCCTCTAGTTTCCAACAGGTCTCCCTTGCAGCCGATGGAAATGGAAACCTGATATCGGTCATGCACCACGCCGTCCATTCGACGTCCCGTCATGAAGATTACCAGGAAAACGTCGCTAATTGGTCCGGCCTCGCCTACCATTGCGACAACGTCAAGATTACGTATGAAATCGTCAAGCTCGACGTCTCTACTCCAGGCGATATGCGCGCGCCCGGGGCGGCAACAGGTGTAACGGCCCTTGAGGTGGCAATTGACGAACTCGCTTTCGCCACAGGAATTGAGCCATTGGATTTCCGCATCCGCAATTTCGCCCATCGGGACCAGAACCAAGACAAGGAAATCACCTCCAAGGCGTTGATGGCTTGTTACCATGAAGGCGCTTCCCGCTTCGGATGGTCAGGGCGTTCGGCAGAACCGCGCTCGATGCGCGAGGGAAATGACCTTGTGGGTTGGGGAATGGCAACGGGCTTATGGGAAGCTAAAATGTCGCCAGCTCAAGCCAAAGTGCGGATTTCTTCTGATGGCAAAGTCTACGTGTCGGCTGCCGCTTCCGATATCGGAACCGGTACCTATACGATCCTCGGCCAGATCGCCGCTGATTGCTTTGATGTTTCAATTGACAACGTTACCGTGGAGATCGGGGACTCTTCTCTTCCTAGGACGGCCGTCGAAGGCGGATCCTACACAGCTGCATCATCTGGTACTGCCGTCCAGGCAGCATCAAAGCGTGTCATTGAAACTCTCCTCAAGCATGCGCATGTCATCTCGGGCACGCCGCTAAAACACGCCGCGGCCAATGAAGTCGAAATGGCCGAAGGTCGCCTCGTTCTCAAGACCAATCACCAGGTCGGTCTGGCATTGTCCGACATCATGAGCTTTATTGGCGTCTCGGCGATCGAAGAACTTGGGGTATCCGGGCCAGACAAGAAACTCGCCAAGACATTTGCTGCCTACACCCATTCAGCCGTGTTTGCCGAGGTCAAGGTGGATGCTGATCTCGGCGTTGTTCGCGTCACGCGAGTTGTCAGCGCCATTGCCGCGGGCCGCATCCTTAACCCCAAGACCGCTCGAAGCCAGATTCTGGGCGGCATTGTGATGGGAATTGGCATGGCGTTGCATGAAAAGGGGATGATTGACCACCGGATCGGCCGGATCGTCAACCATAACTTGGCGGAGTATCACGTACCCACAAATGCCGATATCGACGGGCTTGAGGTGATTTTTGTCGAGGAGGATGACAACAAGGTAAGCCCCATCGGAGCAAAAGGACTGGGCGAGATCGGCATTATCGGTGTTGCCGCTGCCGTTTCAAATGCGATATTTCACGCAACAGGGGCTCGTTTCCGCGACTTTCCCATTACTATCGACAAGTTACTAATGAGCGGCACCTCGAGCGATAACGGGCCTCGGCATCACCTTTGATGCTACCTAGGCCACTGCAGGCTTCGTGGAGAAATGCGCGTTGCCCAAGCCTGTTCCAATCGTCAATACGCCCCAGTTTTGTGCATCATCGAGAAAGGGAAGCTGCGACAACCCTTGTACGACGGCGTCATTGTGCATGACGAAAAAACTGTCTTGGTCTCCAATCTTCGGTACCGCACGTCGCAAGACCTCGGGCAGGTTGAAGCTTTCGCTCTCCCAGTTGCCCCCCGGCAGATTTTGCGCACCGCGGGTAATCGAGCCCGTTTCTTCGATGATCCCGGGACAGGCGATGCCGACTGCCGGAGCGAGATCGAGCTTTTTCTTTCGCGCATATTCCACCATATGCCTGAGCATCGCGGCGACCTTTTCAACGCACGTGGTCCGGTTCGGCTCATCGTCGGCGTGCCGCCATACGTGCGATTTGCCAACCTTCGCATGAGTAAAGTTCTTAGCCTTTTGCGTGTTCAGTTCGACGACACCAACTCGAATATTGGTTCCACCGATGTCCACAGCCAGGATCGCTTGGTGCCCTTTGAGCATCCAATGAGGTAAAAGGTGCACGCTTCCGATCAGCCCCGCGTCGTCGGGATGATGACGAATTATATTGAGCTCCATTGCTGAACCTTGCTTCCTCAGGATCATCTGGGCTCGCTTTATACTCAACGCCCCGGCCTGGCTGGAAACGAAGCCGCCTCCCACAACCACCTTTTGTGTACCGCTCCAGCTTTTCTCCGCCAGGTACCGCAGCAAGACTGACACGAGCTCATGGGCGAACTCCTCGATCGCACTCCACACCGTCACCGCCGCCGCCGGCTTTCCGTCAGTCAGGAAACGATCGATCTTTCTTTTCGAGAGCATTTCCGTTTGCTTGCGCCCCAGAGGGTCGGGGGCGTTGTCGGATGCGATCTTGCGCCATCGTGCGAGCATCTCCTTGAATGCTTCCTTGTTGGCTCGGTCGCCAATGAAGCCGTTCTTGTCTTTGATTTCAAAATTATACTCATCGACATGAACCCGGGGGAGATCCCCTGCCCCATGCGCAATGGGCTTACCCTTGCTTCGTTCCATTTCCGCCCGTGCCCTTGTCGCTTTTGTCATGAATTTCGTCCCGCCAGATAACTACCATCGAAACGCGGGTTCCGCATTGAGGTTCCTTGGGCCGCGGCAGTTCGTGAGTGACCCTCGATCCCCGCGAGCGTCTTGACGGATTGCCTCTCTCTGATTGGCTAATGCCTCCGCCGGCCGTGATGACGATCCGTTGATTGGCCCCTCACGAAGTTGACGGGCCACAGTTCATGGATCTCGTTTGCTGGTCGTCCGGCAAGAAGTTCGAGGATCAACTCGCCTGCACGCATGCCGGCTCGGTGCAGGGATGAACGCGTCGCACTTAACGTAGGTGACATATGTTCGGCGCGCAGATATGCGAGTCTATCGTCATGAGCTACGACCGACACATCTCTCCCCACTATAAGGCCGCAGGCTTTTGCGGCGCGATAGACGCCAAGTGCACTCGTTGTAGATCCTGTTACAACGGCCGTGGGACGCGGGTGCTGTTCGAAAAAGGACCGCCCAAGGGCAAATCCGTTTTCATCGGTCAGGTCACCATTGGCTACAATTTCAGGATCGTATGGTAGCGCCCGTTCGGCGAGCGCTTCGCGATATCCTCGGTGGCGTTGCGAACTAAAAGCGAGTTCTTGTGGGCCGCTTATCAGGGCGATGCGTTGATGCGCAAGATCCAGCAGATGTTCCGTTGCGAGTTTCGCCAACCCTACGCTGTCGATATCGAACCAAGCGTGATTTGAGCACTCTGGCAATTGGCCGTAGGTCAGGAAGGGAACGCCCTGCTCGAGGAGCGAAGCGAGCCGCGCGTCACCGGCCAAAGGACTGCTCAATATCACTGCGTCTACACGCCCGCCTTTCGCCAACCTGTCGCACATTTCTATATCGGAATCCTGCGAACCGGATGCCACAGGCGCTATCAGCATTTCGCACTCCCGGGCGACAAGTGCCCGTCCCACTCCCGTTATGAATTCTGCGGTTTGGTAGGCCAGCGAACGGTCAAAGATGATGCCTATAGCGCCTGCTTTACCGGTTGCAAGGCGAACGGCCGTGCTGTTGGGTCGATAACCAAACCGGCTAGCCTCTTTCAAAACGCGCTGGCGCGTTTTCTCGCGCACCTCTGGATAGCCGGCGAGCGCACGGCTGACAGTCGTTGGGGATAGGCCCAACTTCTCAGCAAAATCCTTCAATCTCATCTATCGTCCTAAGCTCCGCATAGATGGGAAACCATTTTCCATCCAATTAGATCCCTGGGGCTGCGGGAACTTTGAAAGTCAGTGGACCAAGGGATGCTGATCGCCGCGAAGAGTTACGTAACGTCCTGGACGTTTGTCTGGGAATCCCTGGTGAGGGGCCTTTTATATTAGGAAGATGTTGTTAGCGGTGGAGGGCGCTGGAACGAACCCGATTACTCGTACGTTGTGTGTGAGCAATGATCGAGGATGGTCATGACCGAAGGCACCAAAAAGGAGTTCGACGTGATTGGATTGCTTCCGTCGCTGAGGCAGTTCGCCAGTACACTCGAGACGGATCCGCAACGGTCAAAGCTTCTGGTCGAGCGTACGTTACGTCGAGCCGTCTCCGAACTTAAATCCTATCGCATCGGCATGGACCTTCGTCGGTGGCTCTTCAGATTAATGCTTGAGACCGCAGAACTGCGGGCTTCTCATGGGAAGATAGCTTTAGCAGCCCGGCGCGATCGATCACGACAAAGTCTTATGTCCTGACGTACGGCGGGCAGGATAGTGCACTAAGCAGCTGAGAGTGAAGCTCAGTCCTTTTTTGTTTTCATAGCGTCCGAAAGCTTGGTCCGATCGGGATCGTTAAGATTTTCACCAACAGCATCACGATCACTGTCCGGATCATCAACTGCCGGAAGGTAGCCGCGCGGGCGGGTCTGTCTTGGCCCTTCCCACCGCGGCGACTGATCGGTGGTGCCAGGTTTACCATCACGTGGCGTTTTCATTTTCTTTTCCTTTGTTTGAGTTCATAACAAGTCGACTTGCGTCTCCACATCCCGCCACTCGGCCCACCTCGACCTGGCCCAGCGAGTACTGTCTGCTACTACGATCCAGACCAACTGTTGACGGCAATGCTAGCTTCGCGCGCGGCCTCAATAAACGCACGACGGGCGTCATCGGGCGAACGCGAGCTGTGTTCTCCCATATGGCATATTGCCAAAGCCGCCTGTCGGGCCGGCCCGTCGTCGTGATGCCAGTGGTTCCGCAAGATGAGATATGCATCGCGAGTGCTCTGAACGCGAAATATCCGATCACCATCCGCCAGGAAGATCTCTTCATCCCAAAGTCGATCGACACCCAATTCTTCTCTCATGCTTCGACCTCCATGACTGCGAACTGGGCGGGTTCGGTCGATCTGCTCAGGATCATGCCCGCAACTTCCGGATGAACACGTGCGATGTCTGATAGCGAAAGAACCCCGACCGCCTCATGGCGATCATTCACAACGACAAGACGGCGAATCTTGCGTTCTGCCATCTTTTGCGCCGCATTCAATATGCTATCCTCAGGAGTGCAGGTTTCTGGCGAGACGACCATAAATTCGCGCACCGCACGAGTAGGGGGCGTGCCTTCGGCAAGCACCGACACAACAATATCTCGATCGGTAAGAACGCCAATGATGGCGCCAACACCGGGGACTTCCACCGGAAGTATTCCGACACCAGTTGCCGCCATCAACCGGGCGGCGGACTGGGCACTATCATTGGGTGAGATCGTAAAGGGCGTCGGCGTCATAAGTGAACCCACATTTGTAACCTGCTCAGAGCTTGCCATCGATCAAGCTCCTGCCGTTAATCGTTGCTGGCACCGCGATTTCGTCAGCGGGTGATTTTGGCAAAGGAAGATCGACGCGGTACGGTGGTACGACTTGCGCATCGCGGATCTTGTTCTTGCCATGTACGGGCGGCCCGAAATATTCGGGCTTCGGTGGGCGCGGCGGAAGACGTTTGAAGCGGAGGCGCATAACAGGTCCCTTTCAGTTGATTGTCAAAACTCAACTCAATCCGCCGGTAATTGTTCCGATTTTTGCTGGTCGTGGTCCTCACCAAACCGTGCCTCGACTGCGTGCAATATCGCTTGGAGCTCCTCACTGAGAGCATTTTGTGCAGCGAAGGCCTCACTCGGCACCACGCCTGGATCTTCCTCATGATCCTTCACGACCAAATCGTCCTCCACCTGTCCTAGGAGGCTTTGCCATTCCTCAGGGCGAGCTTGGCGAACAATACCCAGTAGTCCAATCAGGAGCTCTCTGTGCGCTGCAAGTTGAAATTCTAACTTGTTCATCTACGGCTCCATTCGTTCTCCACTCTGCACTCGAACTCACGTGGCCCGGCTTAGTTCCCAGGTGTGATAGAGACCGTCTGGTCGCCTAAGATTAGGAGTGCAGGAAACTGATCAATGATCGCAATGTGGAGCTCATGGACGCTCATGCTCGGCATCGAACAGCTCGTGTCCGAGCGTATGCCGCCCATGTCGGGTTTGAGGTTCACCTCACATCGTCCGATAAAGGTTGGCCAGAAAACGCTGTTTCGCAGTACTGAGATATCTCGGTTCAGCTAAAGGGCGATACCTGGCCATATGGCGGCGCCGACCGCTATCGTGCGGAGCCGGGCTATTTTCGCGATGCCTCTTTTTTACCTTTACAAAGATGGTTTGGTAACATCACCAGTATCGCGCGCTTCATCTTGGGTGGCGTCGGATGGCCAGGTTTGATACCGATTCGTCTCGCTCGGCATAGTTACCTCGTCGGGGCCCATCTCACGGGCTGCCTGCTCCCAATGACGTCTCTCCTGTCCCTCAGGGCGCCCCTCATTTTCCCATATCGCATAGGCTCGGCGTCGTATTACTTCGTCCCTGTCATTCATGGCCTGATCTCCGGATTTCGTGTCAACTACGGTGCTGCTAACCGGCCAGTCGATAATTTGTTCCAGTTTGATGACGGCGATTGTGGGAACACATTATCGGCTCGGCGGTTTTTCGACCAACGGCGGTAGCTAGGAGAAATGAGATGCCAAAACAGCGGCGCACGACTGATGACTATTCAGCGGAGCCCCGGGGGGCGGACTACGAGAACTCGATTTATGGGACCGTTCCCGAAGAAGGGGATTCCCTGACAGAAATTGCCGGCGAGCCACGGCGTCAAGCGGAAGAAATTGCAGAGCGCGTTCGGAGCGTCAGCCACGTACAGAACAATTTGCGAGTGGACCTTGAACAGGCCGTCGGACGCTTTGTCTCACTACGCGGACAGAGACATTGGATAAAGTAGATCCTAGACCGCGATTAGGCCCCGCGCTGGCAGACGATCACGCTGAGGCGAAGACGCTAAGAAGGTTGGAAGCACAGGCGCAAGTCTGTCGCCGCTGTGATCTTTACAGGCACGCGACGCAAATGGTTTTCGGCGAAGGGCCGCGGTTTGCGCGCCTAATGTTTATCGGGGAGCAGCCTGGCGACCAGGAGGATCTTTCTGGACGCCCATTCATCGGACCGGCGGGAAAGTTGTTTGCTGAGTGCTTGGTTGAGGCCGGCATCGATCGGGCAGAGTGTTATGTGACCAACGCTGTTAAACACTTCAAGTTCGAGCAGCGCGGCAAACGTCGGCTTCATTCGCGTCCGAATGCCGGTGAGATCCAGCGATGCTCTTGGTGGCTCGGCGCTGAACTTGATCTCGTGTCTCCCCAGGTCGTCGTCGCGTTGGGCGCGACTGCGGCCCGTGCTCTTCTCGGCCCGTCTGTTAAGGTGACGCGGGACCGTGGACAGGCGTTTGCGAGCGATCGCCCCTTCAAGGCGCTTGTGACCGTGCACCCGTCCTTTCTCCTGCGCATTCCGGATCGAGGGAGAGCCGAAAAGGAACGCCAACATTTCGTTGCCGACCTCGTTGCTGCCAGCCTGGCTATAGAGGCGACGGGTAATACGGGTTGAACCGTTGAGTGAGAATCTTTCAAAACGACCGGGAAGGAGCGATTATGTCTACACCTAAACCGCCAAACCCTGACGAGCAGCCTCCGATGCCCGCGCCGACCTGGATTCCCAGGCCGATGGAAGAACCGGAACCGGATGAATTGCCGGACGAGAAGCGGAATCCCAATCCAGATGAGGTGAGTGAGCCCCCCAAATATCTATCCAGCCAAGGCAGCGGCTGTGCAGCGACGTCCTGGGGAAGCAACCGCCCCGAGTTTTGGAGTCGCAAACGACTGTAGAGGAGCTAAATCAAGGGAAAGCGCATTATTCATGGTTCTGCCGTTGTGGGCCTTCGCTTCAAACCTGCGCTCTGCAAAAAAGGTGAAACGTCGGCAGTATCCGTCCGGACAAACCTGAACGCACCTGGGCCTCAGCGCCAACTCACTGCGGCTCCGGCAAAGGAGCATATGAAAGTTGCGGGACGGAGACGGACTGTAAATCTGTAGCGGTGGCCTCGAAGACACGCAAAAGGAGCGTCATATGCGGACTGTAAGTGGACTTTTTGATAATCATGATGACGCGCGGAACGCCGTTGCGCAGTTGGAAGCGGTGGGCGTGCCTTCATCCGACATTAGTCTCATCGCCAACAACGTTGATAACCGCTACTCCGATAGCGATACGAGTGCTGCCGAGGGCGCCGGTGCCGGTGCGAGTCTTGGTGCCGCAGGAGGCGGAGCGGTTGGGCTTCTAACGGGCCTAGGATTGATGGCAATACCAGGTGTTGGCCCTGTGGTGGCGGCGGGTTGGTTAGCATCAACCGCAGCGGGAGCTGCCGCGGGAGCGGTGGCCGGAGGAGCTGTCGGAGGCATGATAGGGGCCATCACCAATTCGGGGATAAGCGAAAGCGACGCTCACGTTTATGCCGAAGGTGTGCGCCGTGGTGGTAGCGTTGTCATAGCCCGCATTGATGAAGGGCTGGTAGCGGAGGCGGAGGCAATACTGCGCGCCAATTCGGTCGATCCCATTGGAAGGCGCCAGGCGTATACTGAAGCCGGTTGGCAGCGGTTTGATGACCGAGCCGCGCCTTACAGCGCAAGTGAAATCGAAGAAGAACGGCGGCGCTACACCCGCATCCCTTGATGAATGCGACAATCACCGTTGATCTAGCCGATTCAGGCTCCTCAGTGCGCCCGTGATCAGCGCACGGAGCGAGAGGGCGGCAAAACTCGAATCTGCGAAAATTGTTGTCGACATCCTTTCGGAGCGAATGGCTGCAGGGCGGCTCTTTCTTCTCACCGACGTACACGACCGAAGAGCCCGCAGAATGTCTTCGAGGCCACTGAGGATCGCGACGACATTTCTGGTCGTTGTAAGACTGGCGGCGGATCGGTTAGCAGCGCTCGCGCCAGAAGTTGATGCTAACTGGCCGGCAACTCGTAGATTGCTCGGGCGCACGCTGCATCGGTGGACTCTGTTATTTGTCACTGGCCAGATCGGCCTCCCGCGCAGCCTTGAAAAATGCGATTCGCGAAAGATAAGCAGGAGCATGACCCGAAAGGACCTCTTCGCATGCGGTTAGCGCTGAGGTGTACGCAGGGCCTGTTGCCGCAGCCGGCGGCCAGCGCTGCAAAAGGATTTCCTTTGCCTGACGAGCGTTGCCGACAACCTCTACACGGTCGGCATCGGGCAACCTGATCACGATTGATTCATTCCATGCTCCTGGGTGAGGTGACATGCTGCTTCTCAAACGGTTGATGATTGTTGGCTAGAACTGCCCGTCACTGGGCCGCTTGTTGTGCGAACCCTCGAGTTGCTCTGGACATGTAATACTCCGGAAACTGCGTCGACGCAGTTCTCGGCTCGCCATATGTCCTGACGAGAGGACACCTGGCCTGGAAGCGTCACTTCTCCATTGAAGACCGAGACCAATTCGTCAGTGCTCCAAGCACTCGGATCACCTTTGTCGAAACCAAACCTTGGGTCACATCGCGGCGTGCCTTCGAGTGATAGATAGCGGCGTCCCCTTTTCATCCCCGGATGATCGTCACGCTGGGCTTCATAGTCGCGCCCGTAACGTTCCTCGCGTTCGTAACGATCCTCTGCCATCGCCAGCTCCTCCTTTTGATCTGCCAAAACATCGCAATCGCGGTCCTGTTCCGCATAGATCAAAAAAGATTGCTTCAGGCAGTTCGAAGGATCCGGCTGCATGTTCCGGCCATGCACCCGATCATCACGACGATGTGTCTAGCTATGCGGAACGTTGTTGGCGGTTCCCAGTTTGGCAAGGTGTTCAAGGCATTTTTTAAACAGGAGTTCATCATGCTCAGGAAACTTTTAGTGGGAGCGTTTTTATGCGTTCTCGTGGCGCCTTCTGCTTTTGCTCAGTCCGATATCACCTGTAACCAGGCGGCCATGACGAAGCTTGAGACAGACGTGAAGGCCATCACCGATGAGATGAAAAAGGACTACGCCAACAAGGAGTTGGCGATGGCGAAGCAAGCCCTTGCATCGAATGACGCTGACAAATGCAAGACCCACATGTCGAACGCAATGAAGGGAAATGACCCGATGTGATCGTCCCAAATCACTGTGCGCAAGCAGTGCGGATCGCGCCACAGATCGCGATCCGACGGCAGCAGTGAGATATCTTTGACAATGCGTTTATATAATTGACGATGTTGTCCAAACGGATCAACCGACCACCCATCTCAAGAGTTCAAGTTGAAGCGTGCAAAGATCGGAAGATGGTCAGACGCGCGTCTTGCTGGAGGCGCAGTGATCACCTCAAGCGATAGGAGCTCAAGTGCGCCCGAGTGCATGACATGATCGAGCCGCAACAGAGGATAGAGCGACGGGAAAGTTGCCAACGAACGACGCGACCCGGTCTGCGCAACGAGGACCTCCTTGAGGCGTTGCAATTCGCGCGAACCGGGGAGCGCATTCAGATCGCCAACAAACACCGTCGGGTTGTCTCGACAACGCTGATTACCCAGCCAGTCAGGTCCCAGCAATTCCATGGTCTGTGCGAGACGCTCCCTCCGTCTGAGGCCGAAATGGGTATTTAAAACGTTCAGTCGGAAATCGCCAAAACGGACCTCCACCCACAATGCGCCGCGAGGTTCACCAATCGACGGCAAGGGCCCTGCACGCACCAGCTCCGAGGGGTGTGCTGTCATTATGGCATCTCCATATTGCTCTTCTTCCAAATGTAGAGCCGGATGGAAGTGCGATTTCATCCGAAGATGTTCGGCTATAGCTTCTGCCTGATCGATGGTCTGCGTACGCGCGCGGCCCACATCCAGCTCCTGGAGGGCAATCACGTCAGGATCGCAAGCGGCAATCACCTCTGCGACGCGCTTGATGTCCAGTCGGCGATCCGTGCCGATGCAACTGTGAACGTTATATGTCAGAACAGAAAATTCCATGCGGGAGATCCGATGTGGTTGGTCATTGAAAATGAAACAGGCGCAAGCGGGTTGGCGCCGTCCCTATGGTCGTCTCCTGAAGATTGCTTGCGTGAGGTCGCCGTCACGCAAGAACTACAACTTCGGTGTCTTTGCTTGCGCCTCCTCCGTGAAGATATCCCACGCGGATATGAAAAGGGCGGCTATCAAAGGACCGATAACAAATCCATTGGCGCCAAGCACGGATAGGCCCCCCAGCGTTGAAAGCAGCACCACATAATCTGGCATTCTGGTCTCCTTGCCGACAAGCCGGGGACGCAACAGATTGTCCACCAGCCCGATTACCAGGAGGCCGACTGCGACGAGCACAACGGCTTTCAACCAGAGTCCGATCAAACCGAGGTAGATGGCCGCCGGTACCCATATAAGGGAGGTGCCCAGTATTGGGATTAACGAGACAAAGAACATTACGACAGACCAAAGCAAGGCTGGTTCGAGGCCCAGGAGCCGGAAGGCCAGTCCCCCGATGATGGCTTGAACCAGCGCTATGACGAGGGTCCCACGCACCGTTGCGCGCACAACTGAAGTGAACTTGACAGAAAACTGGCGCGTATTCTCCTCGCTAAGCGGAACGACGCGGCGAATGGCTCCGACCAGATCCCGACCATCACGGAAGAAGAAGAACAACAGATAGAGCATAAGGCTCGACGAGACCAGGAACCCAAAAGTCCCCTGCCCGAAGCTCAAGGCTCTTTCGGCGAAGAAACTCCCACCTTCCATCAGGCCCGAGGATAATGACGCGTTCAGCTCGTCGAAGGTCTTAAACTCAAAGCCTTGAAACCACCTGCCGACGGATGCAGGAAGAACATCCTCGATTTTGCGCGCAATGGGTTCGAGATCGATCGCACCGCTTTTTATCCGAGTGTAGAGTTTGCCACCTTCCCTAAACAGCGAAACGATGACAGCCAGTCCGGGAACGACGACCAGGCAGACACAGATACTAAGGCTGATTGCTGCCGCCGCGTTTGAGCGTGGACCGAGCATGCGGGCAACGCGGCTGTGTAAGGGATGGAACATGATCGCCAACACAACTGCCCAAAGAATCGCCGAATAGAATGGAGCCACAATCGCAGCGAAAGCCACCGTCACCAGGGCGAGAAGCAGATAGAAAAAGAAGCGGTGTTTGGTCATCAACGCCTTTCCACTGTGCGGACTTCGAAAAACTGGCCAGTTTGCGCCGAACTTCTCGACCCATCAGGTGAAACGCGTGTGAGGGAAGATCGTTGCCCGACACCGTAGCCAACCTTCGTCCTTCGCAAGTTAGGCCGCCACTTGAACGCAGCAACGCGACTCCCTCGCCGATGCATCCGTGAGTTGACGGGCAAATCCGCGATCGACGCTACTAATCGAACTCGGTGTCTGCCCGGGTTGTTCCGGTTTGCCGTGGAAGACTTGCCTGACGGTTTAGGGCTAAGCTGAAATCTGGAGCATCAAGTGCAATGTTGATACAAGCTCGTCTTCCGCGACAGGTTTTTGAAGCCGTAACATCGTGGAAAATTCGGACGGTACGCTCTGGTGGTCATAGCCTGTCAGGAAAAAGAACGGGACTGCACGCTCCTTGAGCCACCTGGCGATTTCGAAACAGGGGCCCTTGCCCATGTTGATGTCAACTACGGCCCCCGAAATCTCACTGGTGGCAATTTGTTGCATGCAGGAGTTGACGGAAGGAAAAGGACCAACGACTACCGCGCCGGTTTTTCTGATGATGCGAGAAATTTCATCTGCCTGAAGATAGTCGTCCTCGGCTACAAGGATGCGATATCCGGTCAGTTCCGTCGTCATCTTTAGGCCCTAGTTTCACCCCCAGTTTGTTTCAAAGCACTCGATAAACGAAGTACGCGCCAAAAAGTTCACATACGGACATTGCGGATCTTACTGCCTCCGGCGCTCCTAACACTGATGCGAGTGATCCGCGACAATTCTCAGCACGGCTATTTTTTCAGAGATCCCTGCCCGTGGAGTGGGTGGGAAATCAGACACTCAACCGGACCATAGCTTCGGTGGTCACGATTAACTCGGACACGTAGCTCGGAAACGTTTGGCGGCAATAGCGGGGATGCTGACAAGGCCCGGAAGAAAAAGCTTCCCAGATTCATTGCCCTCTTAGAAGAAGAGCAGGGGCACTTTCAATGCAAGTTCAGGACGCGGAGCCTAATGGGCCACCTGGGAAGCTGCCGACATCAATTCCTCGGGATTGGGCGCGCTGAATGTTTGTAGGCCACCCTTCAGAACTTCAGTGAAGCTCCAGCGTATGATGCCCTCCCGATCAATCAGGAACTGACCGACAAGTTGCCCCTGGTCGGAAGTGATCATCTGCTGATCGGCTGCGGTAATTTCATATCCTTCCCTCTTATTGATAAACTCGTCCATTGCCATCACGTCCATTGGCTCAGGCAACTCGCCCGGGAGGTCGATCCGTATCGCCATGACCGTGTCCATTCCGACTTCACGCAAGCCGAAAGCATGGTGCGAAGCCCGCACCGGGTCGGACGCTGCAAGAACTTCGGGAATCGGATGGTAACGGAAATAGAGTCGGGCGCGTTCGACCGGGGTGTTTACGACCGCTAGAGTTTGAACGCCCTTTTCACGCAGGGCCGGGTTAAGCTGTGCCATCGCCGCGACATGGCGCCGGCAGAACGGACAGTGCAAGCCTCGAAACAAACCAATCAATAATGGATTACGGCCTCGAAAATCTTCGAGCGCGATCTTGCCGTCGCCCGAGATCGCATCGAGCACAACATTCGGCGCCCGGTCACCCGGCTGCAGCGGGCGGTCGACGCTGCTCATGGGCATGGACAACCTCCTGGTCCGGCTCAGTCAAAAAGGCAGCGGCACTCGCGCGGTCTCAAAACTTCCTGCACGAGGCTTTGCAACCGGATCATAGCACGGAAAGTGCCTCTGCGGTTCGCCGATTTCCGCAGCTTTCTGCCATCAAAGAAATGATCAGTTTCTGTTTGCTTTGTGACGCTGCCGGCGGCGGTCAGCTATTCTCCATGGCAAAAGCTAAATAATCGCGCAGATCTTGCGGCGACTGGATCGTACCGAGTGCGCATGAAACAGCTGATGGGCGCCCGATTCGGATCGAGTAACCACCCATCGCGTTAGCTGTCGCAAACATCGTTTCATCCGTGAGGTCGTCACCGATTGCAAGTGGCCGCCTGCCACGGAATGGAGGATTGGCCATGAAGCGCTCAAGAGCATCGGCCTTGGAAGCCCCAGCAGGGCGTAGTTCGCACACCTTTTTTCCCATTTGCAGGGTCCAGTCTGGTCCTGCTTTCTCAGCATAACGCCTCATTAACGCTTCGACTTCCTGCTCAAAACTCGGCGCGAGCCTATAATGGAGGGCGACCGCGGCACCCTTGTCCTCGACAAGGACATCCGGCATGTTTTGCGCTTCAGCCAGTAGGTTCCCCTTCAGTATGGCGAAAGCTGTCGGCGCCTCTACAAGGAGGAGATGACCATCAGTACCGCGCATTTCACCGCCATGTAATCCGGCGATGGGGAACTCGAAAGGTTGAAAAAGCTCATCCGCATACAGGAGCGCGCGTCCCGTCACAATCGCAAGCGCGCCATCCATTCGGGTAGAGAGATGGTGCAGGTTCTCGGGAAGCTCCGCGGGAACGTGAATTGCATCGGGCGTTGGTGCCAAATCGAGCAATGTCCCGTCGATGTCCAAAAAGAGCGCCCAAGCAAGCGGGTTTTCAACCAGGTCGCGCAGGGCGGTATCCAGTGCAGGTGTCTTGCGTGCGAACGGTAGCTTGCTGTCGTCGGTGGTCATCCTAGCTTTCTCCGTCTAAGGCGCCCCACGAATGCCCAGTACATGCTTCCGTTCAAAATAACGCGTAGCGGTCTTGATGAGCAGGCGCGTCTCTTTGGTCGGTGTTTATTGCAAGGGCGGCCCCTCCAGGTCGTCCAAAAACCATTCGCACCAATGCTGGACGTCATGTTCCAGCAGATGGTCGTACATAGATCTCCATCTTCCCCGCCTCTCTTCAAGCGACATCGTCAAAGCTGTCGAGAGAGCCTGGGCTATCCCCTCCACGTCGTAGGGATTGACCTTGATCGCGCCATCGAGTTCCCTGGCCGCGCCGGCGAATGCAGAGAGTACCAAGACTCCTGGATCGTCCTCGCTTTGGGCGGCCACATATTCCTTTGCCACCAAGTTCATGCCGTCTCGCAAAGGCGTAACGAGGCCTACTTTCGACAAGCGATAAAGTCCGGACAAAAGGTTATGCGGCACGGAACGATTGATGTATCTGATGGGAACCCAGTCGAGCGTACCTAGCTCACCATTCACCCGCCCAGCCTGTTCGGCAACCACGCGCTGCATCGCTTCATATTCAGGGACTTCGGAGCGTGATTTGGGCGTGATTTGTAGGTAGGTGACTTTTCCTTGCATGTGCTTTTCAGAGCGAATGAAACGTTCAAAAGCATCGATGCGCTGCGTTATACCCTTTGAATAGTCAAGACGGTCGGCGCCGACGATTAGATCTCTGCCCCTGAGGCTCTCGGCTGCTTTGCGCAGGGGCCGGCTGGTCGCGGATTGTGCAGCAAGCGTGCTGAAGCGAGCCGTGTCAATTCCGATGGGATACGCCCCTACCCGGAGTGATTTGCCTTCCGTCGTGGTGATTATCCCGCCTACGTGTCTGGCGAGGCCACTCCTTTGCAAACAACCCAAAAAATTCTCTACGTCGTACTTTGTCTGAAAACCGACCACATCGTAGGAGCAGAGGCTTTTCAGGATTTCTGCGTGAACAGGCATGGCGAAAAAGACGTCGGGAGGCGGCCAGGGAATATGAAGGAAAAAACCGAGACGGTTGCGAAGCCCGGCCCTTCGCAACTCCGCTGCGAGAGGAATAAGATGGTAATCATGGACCCATACAAGGTCCCCTTCCTGTACCAGGGAGGCTAGACGCTCGGCGAAAAATCGGTTGACGCGGAAATAGCCGCTCATTTCCTTGCGCTCATACTCCGCGAGGTCGAGTCGATAATGGCAGATCGGCCAAAGCACTCGATTGGCAAAGCCTTGATAATATTCTTCCAGGTCTTTCTGAGTAAGATCAGTCAACGCGTAGGTAATTTTTCCCACTGTGCTGATTGCCAACGGTGCGGGGGCCTTGTCGTCCGTTTGCTGACCTGACCAACCCATCCAGAGACCTCCCCGCTGCGCCAAGGCTGCGTTCAATGCGATAGCGAGTCCGCCAGCTGATGATGGTTGAGCGAGAGTAACGCGGTTGGAAACGACGATAAGACGGTTCATTGGCAGGGGGGTCTTCCGTTTGTTCATGGTGACGGTGGAACGAAGAAGCGAGTTCGAATGTTCCAACCCACCTGAGCCATGCGGCAGGAACAAGCACCCGTTTGGCGAATTGTACTGGCGGAAACGCACAACTGCCTACGCGTGGAGATTGCCATGAAGGAGAGTTTGTTTTTCTCACCGGACGAAATCATGGTGGGCTTGGTGGCAGACGATGTTGAGACCGTTCTCGAGGCTGGCGCTATTGCCTTGGGGGCAGCGGCTGGAATGCCGTCCCAAGGCATTTACGGACGCCTGCGCGAAAGTGAGCAGCTCGGCTCCACGGCCACTGGGGCAGGCTTCGCACTGCCTCATGCATTTATGACCACGCTACATGAGCCGATGAAGCTTTTGATGGTGCTTCGCGAGCCTGTGCTATTCGATCCACATAACCCACTCACAGCAGTCGATATTGTTGTGATGATGATCTGGCCCGCATTCCGTCAGCAGGGCTTCCTTCCCTCACTCGCACGCCATTCGAGGATTTTCGCGAATATTAGGCTTTTGGAGCGTCTCCGCTCCGCGCGGAATGAGGCGGATGTCATCACGGTACTCACCGGACACAAGCGGGGCACTCCCGCCATGCGCTCCGGCGTCGCAAAAGGCCTGATAAGTTAAATTAACATCGCTCTCTAACTTAGGCCGAAGAAAGACAAAATAGCGATGACCACAACAACGAGGCCTACGAGATAGATGATTTGGTTCATGTCACACTCCTTCGTTCTCATAACAAAACAGCCAGAAAGCCAAACTGTTCCCGAATGTTGCGCCCTGCGCGTATCCGCGCTTGCCACGACGAGCCTGGCCCGGTTTTGTCCGATGCGGAAAGCTCCTTCGATTAAAATATACGTCGGTCTCGCGAAGCAATTTTTGACAAACTTGGAACAGGCTTGGGTGGGCGCTGTTGGAAGCCTGTATCTAGTAGAGAATTGGATGACGCTTCGAATGCACGTACATCTGGCCAAGCAGTATGCTCTACACAGTGCAGGCTATCTTCGCCGACCTACGCCGTTGCGAGCCCTCTTGTGTTCGCATTGGCCATTCACGTCGTGGGGCGCTGAAACACGCCTGCTCAATACCTTCAACAGAAGGATATCAATATGTCGCATTTTTGCGTAGCGCTTGTTACCGGCGCCGGCTCGGGTATCGGCAAAGCAGTCGCGGAGCGACTTGCCCGCGAGAACGTCACCGTTGGTGTTCTGGGACGCAGCGAGAGTGAACTAAGGGAGACATTCAACAAGATTGTAGCTGATGGTGGCAAGGCGATCGTGCTGGTGGCCGATATATCAGATGAAAAACAGATGAGAAGAGCGGTTCAGCAACTGGTTGACGAAACCGGGCGCCTCGATATCGTTGTTGCCAATGCCGGCATAAACGGCGTTTGGGCCCCCATCGATGACCTGCAACCTTCCGAGTGGGATCAGACCATCGCCGTCAATTTGCGCGGAACCTATCTTACGCTGCACCTGACCGTGCCGCATTTCAAAGGATGCGGAGGCGGATCAATCGTTGTCGTATCGTCGATCAACGGCACTCGTACCTTCACGACTCCGGGTGCTACGGCCTATACTGCAACCAAGGCTGCTCAGGTGGCGATGGTGCAGCAACTCGCGCTGGAATTAGGAAAGCACGGCATCAGGATAAATGCCGTATGCCCTGGTGCGATTGCAACCAAGATAGAAGACAACACCAGCCTGCGTGGTGAGAAGGAAACCGTAATTCCGGTGAACTGGCCGGAGGGCGATGTCCCGATAACCGGCGGAGACCCCGGAAGGCCTGATGATGTCGCCGAGGTGGTCTGGTTCTTAGCCTCCCGTGGTTCGCGGCACGTGACCGGAAGCCCCATCTGGGTAGATGGGGGCCAGGGTTTACTGCGCTGATTACGAAGGCTTGGAAGCGCGGCGCATTCGCGCAGGGCCCGTGCGCACTTCCGAGAATCCGTGCGGTACCTCACTACCTTATCAAACAATCCGCGCTCGCCATGATGTAACGCATTTGGTTAAAGACAGGGAGTGCCATCGGCCCGAGATGGTTTAACTAGAAAACAAAGATCAAAAAATCGGCCTAAGACCCGGGATTTGAAGTTTGGGTCGGAACTTTGTTTAGCCGAGAGCATTCCACAGATTGATCTCACGTCTGGCTAGATGAAAGGCGTCGTTCATGTCCACGGTACCCTCCGGCCAACATCAGGTTACAATCCAAGATCAGGTCGTCGATCTTATCCCGGCTCTACGCGCTTTTGCGCGCACATTTGTTTCTGCCAGCCACGAGGGCGATGATCTTGTACAGGAAACTCTGTTTCGTGCGTTGCGCAGCATTGATCGCTTCGAGGAGGGAACTAATCTGAAATCATGGCTCTTCACGATCATGCACAATGTTTTCCGTACGCAATATAAGGTGCGTAAACGCGAGGCCCCTGGGGTGGTCGATTGTGCGGAGATGCCCATCCCCATGGCAGCGCCGCAGGACTGGCACGTGCTGAACAAGGATCTTCGCAAAGCGCTCCAGTCCCTGTCCCCTGAACACCGAGATGTCATAATACTCGTAGCTGGCTATGGTTTAAGTTATAAGGAAGCGGCGGATATTTGTGATTGTGCCATCGGAACAATCAAGAGCCGCCTTAACAGGGCCCGCGATGAGCTAGCCCACGAGATGCAAGGCAACCCGTTGCATTGAAGCGGGTTGCCTCATCGAAAAGGGGCCAGCGGCCAGATCTTGACTTGGAGCCGCCTAAACCATCTCACTTTTGTATGGGTCCCACGCGACCTCGACGATGTTTCGAAGGGCTCGTGCCTCCTGTCTTGGGCACGCGGGCGTCTTCGTACCCGCCAAGCGCGCCGGTGGATCCCTCGGTCTCGACAAAACGATCCCGGGGTTCTTCTTCTGACGAAAATTGGCGACTTGCTTCTTCCCAGTGCCTGGTTTCCTGCCCGTCCGGTCGCCCTTCTTCTTCCCAGATCTGGTAGGCTCGCTGTCTGATGCGTTCGTCCCTGTCATTCATCTAACTCGATCTCCGGCTTCGAATGTTAGCGCAGCGGCAGAACTGGCAGTGCTTGGTTTTGTTCCTTCTTGAGCTGCCAAAATCTATCGCAGGACGCTGGCGGCCGAGAACCGACAGCTTGTGAAATCACGCATCCGCAGCGATTTCCTCAGACAGAAAGACGACGGCGGTCTGACCCGCTACTGTTTCGACGGCGTTTGGTGCTGGACTAACTGCGCCTTCGCCTGCACTGTCAAATATACACTTCCATGCCGAGTGAGCAGGCTTGGGAAGGGCGAAGTCGCAGGGTTCGCCTGCGTTGAGGACAAGCAGGATTTGAGTGCCCGCTAAGGTTCCCGTACCCGTCAGCAAAACACCGAGAGTTTTCCGTTCACCGTCCTGCCAATCACTATCGTTCATGTTCTGACCGTCGGCGCGAAGCCACGTGACCGCAGTTCCATGCTCGTCAGTGAGGTCGCCCGTAGGAAAACGATCGTGCCGCAGGAGCGGGTACGATTTTCTCAAATTGATCGCAGCGCAGCAAAATTCAAAAAACTCGGGTTTCATGTTGCTCCAGTCTATCCATCCAATCTCATTGTCCTGGCAATAGCTATTATTGTTGCCGCCTTGAGTGTTGCTCAACTCATCGCCGCTAAGCACCATCGGCACGCCTTGGCTAAACAAGAGCGTCGCCATCATTGCCCGCCGCCGTCGATTGCGTGCAGCTAGAAGATTCCCGTCTTCCGTTTCCCCCTCAACACCAAGGTTGTCTGAATAGTTATTGGAATGCCCGTCCTGATTGCCTTCGCCATTCGCATCATTGTGCTTCTCGCGGTACGACACGAGGTCACAAAGCGTAAACCCGTCATGGGCAGTGATGAAGTTCACGGAGGATGTTGCGGCTCTGCCCGAGTGATCGAATTGCCTGGGCGAACCAACAAGCCGCTCGGAGAGGGCCGGCAACATTCCGTTGTCTTGTTTCCAGAATCGTCGGACATCATCCCTGAAGCGATCGTTCCACTCGCGGAAGGGGTGCGGGAATCCTCCGAGTTGATACCCGCCCTCACCGATGTCCCACGGCTCGGCTATGAGCTTGACGCCCGCCAGAACTGGGTCTTGTCGTATTGCATCAAAGAATCCCCCCTCCTGGTCGAACTCGTATCCCTCCCTTCCAAGAGTGCTCGCTAAATCAAACCGAAACCCGTCCACATGCATGGCGGTAACCCAGTATCGCAGGCTGTCGAGAACCATGCGCAGGACCATGGGATGAGCGACATTGAGAGCATTTCCAGTTCCTGTGGTGTCGTACGTATGACGCATTTTTTCGGGCGACTGCAAGTAGTAGCTCAGGTTGTCGATGCCACGGAATGACAGGGTCGGGCCCCGCTCCGAGCCCTCCCCGGTATGATTGAAGACCACGTCCATAATCACCTCGATGCCGGCGGAGTGAAAGGCTCTGACCATGGCCTTGAATTCCCGAATGGACCCGTTCGATTGATATCGGGGCTCCGGCGCGAAGTATCCAAGAGGTTGATATCCCCAGTAATTGGACAGTCTCTTTTCAAGCAGATGCCTGTCGTCGACAAAATGCTGAACAGGCAGAAGTTCGATTGCTGAAACACCCAGTTTCTCCAGATGCTCAAGTATCGCCGGATGCGCGATTGCTTCAAACGTGCCCCGGACGTCGTCAGGCACGCCGGGATGCGTCATCGTTAATCCACGTACGTGGGCTTCGTAGATGATGGTGTCGTTCCAGGGGCGACGTATCGCCTCTTCTCCCGACCAGTCGAATTCCGGATCCTGGACTATCGCCTTGGCCATATAGGGAGCGCTGTCTCGCTCATCGAACGACAAATCAATGTCTTTGTGGCCGATTGTGTAGCCGTACAATGCATCATCCCACCGAATGTCACCGAATATCTGTTTGGCATAGGGATCGAGTAGAAGTTTGTTAGCGTTGAAGCGATGGCCCCGCCTTGGATCATAAGGACCATGAACGCGATAGCCGTAAATCGTTCCCGGCCCGATGCCTTCCACATACCCTGACCAGATGTCGCCTTCGCGGTCGGGAAGGGGCATGCGAGCGACTTCCTCTTTGCCGTCGGACGAAAATAGGCAAAGCTCCACCTTCTCGGCGTGGGCGGAAAACAGCGCAAAATGGGTCCCGCGCCCGGTGTACTCAGCCCCAAGCTCGGGCTTTAAAAAGTCAAGCTTCGAGAATGTAAGATCCATGAGAGGTTCCCGAATTTGATGAGCTAAGCGTCGATCGGCAGGATAGCTGGCCAGGCTCGAACGCGCCGACTAAAGTTTTGTTCCCCTAGCGCTCCGACGTCGAGGAACCTTGCCCAATGTGGCGGGTTCTTTGGCGCAACCTAAGGAGAGCTATAATGTCTTTTGATTATGTTACGGGAACCGTATCCCTAAGCTGGGGTGCGGCGATAGTATCGCATAGTAGGGAACTTTTACTGCTGTGGGCACCGCATGAACTGCGCCCGCCCGTTATTGGTGGTCCAGCTATCGCTTGGATGGACTTGGTTTCGATGCGGTTGAGCATATCGTAGATCGCCGAAAACCTTCGTTCCTTAACGAGCTCACGTCTTCGCTGGGTGCACCAGGCAAGCCTTTCGGCAACGCGCTGCGCTGTGGTGCCTACCACGGCGCCCGACAGATTCTGCTGGCGGCCTCACCGCAGCCAAACTGGTAACTGCGAGCAATCAAGAAACTGCTCATTCTTGGTCTTGTAGCCCAGGGCCTCCCAGGCGAATTTCTGAGCTGCCCGCCTCGCAGCATCTCGGTCGGGATACTGATCGGGCAACACATAGTCCCTAGATCCGCACGACAGCAAGGCGCGGCGGCTTAACACGTCAAAGTGAAGTTGTAGGTTTTCGCTTGCTTGCATAAGTCGGCTCCCTGGGCAGCGAACAAACAGCGGGGAAGAAAGTTCCATTCGGAAATTAGAAAACTGTCATCCAAATACCGCGCCAAAATAGACAGTCGGGATCATCGATCCCCACACGTTCCTTGGGAATTTCTCTTTCGGGCGCGCGTAAGGGTTCAATCGGCCGATTTTTGCACTGTCCGCCTTGCCCCTGACCTCCCGCGGTTGTTCGTTTGCTTTGCAACAATCAGGGTAATGGGCATTTTAGCCCTCCTCCTTTAAGCCCCCGGCTTTCGCGGAGCCAGCGATCGGTCCGCATGCGGGCCGTTGGCTGCGACAGCCACCCTCGTCGTCGCGCAGTCCGCGCATCCGAAGTGATTTGAGCATTCGAGTTCGCACGGCGATGAGCTCCAACTCGTCAGTGGCGACAGAACCAACCCCTTACGGCCAGCGGCGCCAGTCGCGAGATCTCTTTGGGCAGCGATGCGATGAATTGATCCGCTGAGAATTCTCGCCCTTGAACACGGCACCCCCGATTGTTCCGTTTTCAGAATCTTCTCCGTCGGAGTTTTTGCGCGGAACATTCCACCCCGGCGCAGTGTTGGAAGTCGGAGTGGTCAGACATTGAAGGGATGACTTCGATGGACATTTTGGCGGTGACGGCTGAGGTATTTCCCTTAATCAAGACCGGCGGCCTCGCGGATGTGACGGGCTCGTTACCCAAAGCACTGAAAAAGTTTGGCGTCCGTGTTAAAACCCTTATTCCGGGATACCGGGCAGTAATGCGCGCTCTGCCGGGCGCTAGATTGGTCAAGACCTACGACGATCTATTCGGTGTACAAGCCAGAATTCTGGCTGCGCAGGCGGCCGGTCTAGATCTTCTTATTCTCGACGCTCCCGAGTTCTTCGACCGGCCCGGCGGCCCCTATCTCAACGAGTACGGGAAAGAGCATCACGATAATTGGAAGCGGTTTGCTGCGTTTTCGAAGGCCGCCAGCGAGGTGGGAGGGAGCGGGGTGAAGGAATGGAAGCCTTGTCTGATTCACGCCCATGATTGGCACTCGGCGCTAACACTTGCCTATCTGAAGTATGGCGAACACTTCGAAGTGCCTCGTGTGTTGACGGTTCATAACCTTGCGTTTCAGGGGCAATTCCCGGCCTGCCATTTCCCGCGCCTCGGCCTCCCCGCTCAATCCTATTCAGAGGCGCTCGAGTATTATGGGGAACTGGGATACCTCAAGGCTGGCTTGGCAGCTGCGGACAAAATAACAGTTGTGAGTCCGACCTACGCCCGCGAAATCATGTCACCGGAAGGCGGGATGGGTTTGGATGGCGTGATGAACGCCCGGCATGACGACGTGATCGGAATAGTCAATGGAATTGACCTTGAAGTATGGGATCCATCCTGTGACCCGTACCTGAACTACCCATTTTCAGCACGCACGCCGCTCAGAAGGCTTGGCAATCGCTACGACCTGCTTGATCGGTTCGGGCTGCCTCACCGGCACGGCCCGGTCTTTGCAAGCGTCAATCGTCTGACCTGGCAGAAAGGCATGGATTTGCTTGCAGACGTTGCCGACGAGTTTTTTTGGAAAGACGGGATGCTGGTTGTGCATGGTCAAGGCGACCCACACATTGAGGGGAAGTTCCTGGAGGCGGCCGAACGGTATCCCCAACATGTTTCTGTCAAGATTGGGTATGACGAGAGCTTGGCACACTTAATACATGCTGGAGCCGACGCGATGCTCGTCCCTTCTCGGTTCGAGCCCTGCGGATTGACGCAGTTGTACGCGCTTAGATATGGCTGCATACCCATCGTCGCGCGCACAGGCGGCCTGTCCGAAACCATCATCGACGCTAATGATGCAGCCGTGCATGCGCAAGCGGCAACCGGCATTCAGTTTCTTCCCATAGACCATCATGGGCTTAGGCACGCGCTGCGAAGGGCCTTCAAGCTCTACCGGCGGCATCGCACGTGGGAACGGCTCCGACGACAGGCTATGAAGACCGACTGCTCGTGGGAACGCAGTGCCGAACAGTACTGCGAGATATATTCGCGGCTCCTGAACGAAAACGCGGAACTGCGCCAAACGGGATAGGCAACTCAACGATTTGGAAGACCCCGATCGCGACCACAGGCGCGAGGAGCAAGGGAGGCAAGAGTCGGGACCGGTGTCGACACTGCGGTGGTGAAACGCTCCGTTCTGGACGCGCTGGAGCCGGACCAACAGGTCAGAAGTTTAAGGCCGGTCTATGAATTTATTGAAACGACTGATCTTTCCATCAGCCGTCCTGTCTTGGTGCAGGAATAGGAGTTTGTTATGATCGAAGATCGTGAAGAACTCCTCCCAAGAGATGGGCTCCAATGTCTCGTCGCGCTCGCCGAAATCTATCCGCAAGATTTCGCCGTTAATGGCTCCCTTCGCCCGTGATGGGCGTCCTCTTCTCTTTTCTGCCCAGGCCCTAATCGTTTCGTGATCGTCGGTCGTATCAGCTTCTTTCACTGAATTCTCCCGTGTTAGCCACATCCAACCGAGCCGAAAGAAGATTGTTCCTCCAAGCGATTTCGGCTTATTGAGATGAACGGGAACATCGGGCATCACCCGTATTCGACAGTTTGCGGGCAGCGATGGGGCCATCGCGCCGACCCACCGGTGTCCGCCGGGGTGCAAGTTGTCGCATCGAGACTAAAGATCCGTGCAAGAGTCCCGTTCGGGTCAGTCGCACGCTCCCCTGCCTCTTATAGTCGTCGCTCCTGACTGGTCCCAGCGCATTGTTTGGGTCCGGCCAACTTAAGGTTTAACCTTGAGATTGTTCTTTTCGAAGGGGCTTGTTTGTTGTGGCGGCCGTGGAACTGGCTGGGTAGTGCCGTAGCGCTAGTTTGGTCCGAATGGCGCCTCTGCAAAAATAGAAAGCATAATCTGGTGCAACCACGCATCCAGAGGCTGCCCATCACCCCTGCTGGAAACCTCTGCAATTGCCTTTTCAAGCGTCCTCTCCACAAGTCGATCCGCAGCCCGCGGCGTCGGAAGCAAAAGCCGTGCCCGCAATCGAAGCCCAGGCACAAGCTCGAGAACGCGCTCTTCTGGCGCTTCGGGCCTCATCGGCGTCAGGCCAGACATCGTTTTCAACCGCTGCTCAAACACTGCATTCAGAAGATCGCTCACACTCGCCGTCTTGCTCACCGTTAGAGCCGTCGAAAATCGCTCCGGAACGTCTATTTCATCGTAGCTGGTAAAAAAAACCACCGGAACGGCCCGCCTGGCGAGTTCGTCAGCCACCGGATATATCAATTCGCCATTCAAGTTTATGTCGAGAACCGCGACATCGATCTCGGGGGTTGCACTCAAACTTTTCAGTGTGCGCTCAACCGACGGCAATGGTCCAATAACAGTTGCGCCAGCCCGCTCGAGCCAGGATGCGATGTCGTCGGCAAGCAAATATTCGTCTTCCGCGACCAAAACGCGCAACGGTTGGCGGGTTGGCATGCGGTGTTTCCTCCTCCAGGCGCCCGAAGCTTAATGCTTCTTAACGCGACTTAGGCTCTTTAAGCCTGCAGAGCTACTTCGCGCGTCGAGTGCTTTTTGCAGGCGGTTCGCCAGCACCAGCAAGCTGTCCGGCGAATCATCGACCAACAGGTTGGCGGTACCCTGGTCCTCGTCCTCAAGGAGGGGGGAGGAAAAATCCTCACCACCGGCGCCGCCTTTTTTTTGAGGTGCCATAAAAGTCGCCTATATTCGTCGCGCTCACATGGCGCCACTAAATCACAATACGCGCTCGCGCTCCGCATGCCAAGACTAGGCCCGGTTGAGGGAACGGACCGTCGGTGCCGGGCGTTTCGTTAGTGCAGCGAGACTTTCAATCAGAACCTGAGAACGCGATGCCTTCCTCCCTCATCGACAAGTTCAATTATGATCCGGCCAGCAAGATATTGTCGATATGGCTCTTGCCGTCCGGGAACCGGTATGATTACCGCGATGTTCCGCCGGAAATCGCGGAACAATTTAAGCTCGCATTCGCCAAAGGCCGCTTCTTCAACTCGTCCATCCGCGGTAAATTTAAGTACACACGGGATAGCGTCTCCACTGCCGTCACCCGCGCATCGCCGCGAGCTGGCTCTCGGTGAAGTGGTTCTATTAGGGATGCGTAGAGGCCTGTTCCGCGTAATCCGGCTCCGTCTTTGCGCTTTGCCCAACGGGATCGACGGCTTCTCGATAACGACCTTGCGAATGTGCGCTGTGGTGGTTTACGCAGTGCCGGGGGCGGTCGGCGCAGGTAAACTGGAGTGCGAGAATGGTGCGGAGTTCGGAACTATTGGGCAGAACTAAGGTTTCTAGGGAAACTTCGATTATTGACCATAGGGAGACCACAATGTCGCTATCTCACCAAATCCCGTCGCCGCGTGAACCCGACCAGTACGAGGGTCGGGAGGCCGACTGTACGGCGGCACTTAGGCCCTTGGTGGCTGATATCGCGACCGCCGAGCCTGAAGCGCTCGTTGCTGCATTAAACGGAAACATGGACAGCCTAGAAAAGGATACTGCTTTGTCTTTCGTTGTCGAAGCCGCGAAATCCGCCGGCTGGGACAGCGAGGAGGTCGGCCCTGCGGTGATGCGATTAGCGCGGGAATACGAGGGCGCAAAGGGCGCCATTTTTGACTGAGGCGCCCTCATATCTCAAAAATTAGGTTGTTCTCGGGTTCCGGGCGCCGCCTCCCGCTGTTCGGCGTCGTCAAGGTCTGTCTTACGATGTAAGTGTCAGCGTGTTGACGCGCGGCTTCGCGGCGAGCATCGATGTTGGCGATCTTATCCGGCAGAATTCGTCCTGTTTGTTCAAAAGATCTCGTTCACTGTCGACAGTAACCGGCTCGATCGTCTTTTTGATGTTTTTGGCATTTTTCATGAGGAAATCCTTTCATACTCTCTCATCGGTGACCCTCGGGATCACCCCTAGGTTCTCCATCGATCACGCCAATGCGGCGGTTGATCAGCGACGTGTCCGAGCCAAGGCGATCGCTGCAAACCCGATGACTACGACTGTAAGAATAGCGAAGGTGGGTAGCGGCCTGCTTGCTCGCAGGCCGCCTTCCACGCCGCCTGGATTTGCGGCAGAGCGAAACAAGTTGCCATGGCTCACCTCTGTGCGAGGCGCGCCCTTCAGATATCTGGCAAGGATACCGGCCATTATTCGTGCCGTACTGTTGGGAGCCAAAAAGTGGCCAAGCCGCGCCAATCTGGCGGGACTGCCGAGAGTCAAGGAAGCGCGCGGATGATTTGCAAGTCGCACGATCGAGCGAGCGGCTTTTCGTGGATCATAGACAGGTGGAGGTACGGTCAGCGCGCGTCCCGTATAGTTAGCGCTGTGTGCAATTCCAGGGGTGTCGAGAAACGTCGGATAGACGTCGCAGATATGGATGTCGCGATAGGGTGCTAACTCCGCTCTCAGCGACTCGGTAAGCCCTTTGAGTCCGAATTTGCTGGCGGAGTAAGCAGCAGCATAAGGCGCTGAGGCGAACCCGCCGAGCGAGATCATATTGATGAATGTACCATGCTTCTGGCGTTTGAAAATGGGTACGACCGCATAGGCGTCGTTGAGATGCCCGATGAGGTTCGTTCGGATCACCTGCTCATGGGCTTCCTGCGGCGTCTCGTCAAATTTTCCCACCGCACCGACGCCCGCGTTGCTAAACCAGACATCGATTTCGCCAAAGCTTAGAGCCTTCTGTGCGAGCTGGCGCACCTCATCCGCCTTGGTGACATCGGTGGGTACAACTAAAACTTCGGCGCCCAGTTCCCGGCAGCGCGAGGCCACAGAATGGAGTGCTGATGCGTTGCGCGCTGCGATCACCAATCGAGCACCGCGGCGAGCAAATTCTTCAGCGGTCGCCTGTCCAATGCCGGATGATGCGCCAGTGATGACGACGACTGGGTGGTGGGGTCTCTGTTGCAGCATTTGCACATCCTCATACGATTTATGGCGTTCGAACGTCGGCGCAGACGGGCTCAGTCGCCTTCGCCGGGGTAACGTGCGTTGGACAGCAAACGAGCAAGATGGCTAGTGTTGCGCGCGAGCATGCCCGCCATCGTTTGCACGGCCTCCGGAACTTGCTTTAGGTCTATGAAGTTTTGGCTACCCATGGCTTCGCCGACCCAGTAGCAAACAGCATTCGCCGGAATCGTAAAACCGACATCGTTCAGCGCCTGGAACAGCTCAGCCGAAACATGGTGAGCTCCATCTTCGTTTCCGACGACTGCCACGGCTGCGACACGTCCACAGGACACCATACGTCCCTGCTCGTCAGTCTCGTCCAAAAACGCATCCATGCGCTCAAGTGCCCGCTTGGCCACGCTCGAGGGCTGTCCGAGCCATATAGGCGTTCCCACGATTAGTATGTCGGCGGCTAGGATCTTTTCGCGGATCTGCGGCCATTCATCACCTTCGCCCTCGTCAGATTTTACTCCAGGCAGAATGGCACGATCAGCGAGCTGGATGGTTTCCGTCTCTACGCCGTCTTTTTTCAGTTTCTCGGCAATCAGAGACAGGATGCGTTTGGTTGATGAAGCGTCTGACGGCTTAGTTTTCAGAGTACAGTTCAGGGCGATTGCATTCAGCGACATAGGGTGAAGCCTCCTTCGTTTGGTTCAAAGATTGTCAGCAAGCCCAACGCTCCACGCTCAACCCTTAGCTCGCCAAAGGGTTCCGAGAACTGCGCGGTTGGGGCCTGGTGAAGCGCCCAGCGGACTGCGCTGATGCTCGTGTTCTCGACGCACCTCAACGTAGCCGCTTCGCTCCGGCCCGTGGCAGGCAGTTGAAGACCGAGGCTTGCAATTTTGGAAGTTGCGCGCGTCGCTCTTACGTCAAAGCGTTTTGGCTACCCGCAGGGTTGATGGGACGCAAGGGTTCGGCGCCACGCACTGGCCGCCCAAGAGCGAGAACGTTCGGCTATGTACAGAGCAGAGCAGAGTGTTACAGTGCTGCGTGTAACTCGGGAGGTAGGAATTCCAGCAGTTTGCGGGCGGTCCAGCCATCAACATGTCTCGCCCGGCTCACGACCGCGTCCTACTGCATCGCTTAATCAAATCGACGCATCGTTTGCTGAAATCTCGCGTACATGATGTCTGACCGATCCGCATAACAAAAGTTCTCTAGCTTTGGGAACGACCTGCTACCACTTGCCCGCGCAAGCACTCTCAAGAAAAATAGAGCCCAGGACTTGGGAACATGACTTGCATTCTGTTGTTGGGATAGCTCTGGACGCGCGGCTGAGTACAGCACACAACTGAGGCGCGCGAGGCCAATTATCAGCTAGGGCAGTCGGATGAACCTCGAATACATAGGACGCCAGCGGCTAAAGTTGCGTCTACCCGATCGGCGCGGTGCACTAATCGGCGTGTCGACATCAGCGCTCAAACAATTATGCGTGGCTTATGCAAAAGCGGCCATTTTCCGCGATGAATTGCGCGCGATGAGGGGTGCCGACCACAATCTTATAAGGGAATACGACCTCGTGTGTCGTGAAATCGAGGAAGATGTCGTGCGCCATCTGGCACTTCAAGACGATCGCAAAGCCTCTCCCACAACGGGCCGCTAAGCTGCTTTGCGACAAGCCTGTCGCCGGCTCCTGGGACGATCTTGATGATTATATGCGCCGGTCACCACTGAGCTGATGGGACATCGCTACATTCGGGAGCTCCGCTCATGGCAACGCGGATTGGCTAGAAGGTTCAGTCGGCAAGCGGATTACCTTTCACGGTGAAACCGCCCAGTTGCCCGTGCAGGGACCAAAGAAATCGGGACTTTTCGTACACAACCTCGGCGACGGAGTTGAGCGCCTGCGGTGCAACTCTCCTGAGAACTACGGAGCCGAACCCGGAACGGAGTTCACCTGAAGACGGGAACTGTCCCAATGTTTGTTCGTCCCAACACACTCTGAACGACGGCACGTTGTCGGGCACTTCAACTCGCCACGATATCTCGATCTTTCCAGGTTTGCCGCTCAGGACGCCGTGCCGCGCAGAGTTTAGTGCCAGTTCGTGGAGCGCCATGCCCAGATTTTCGACGGCGGTTGGTGTTAGCATGATGGCGGGGCCGGCAAACATAAGCGCTTCATCCCGGCCGAAGGGCTTGAGCTGAATGGCGACAAGATCAGCCATCGTGGCACCTTCCCAATCCGCCGATACGATTAGGTCGTGTGAGGCTGAAAGTGCCATGATCCGCTGCGCGATATGACGCTCGAACGTGGGGCGGTCGTAATTGCCCTGTGCAGTCTGACGGATCATAGACAAGATGATCGCATACTGGTTTTTGACGCGGTGGTTGACCTCGCGCAGAAGAATGCGAATGCGCCGTTCACGATCTTTAGTGGCAGTTATATCGCGCGCGATCGCAGACGCGCCGACGATTTTGCCCGCAGCGTTCCTGATCGGTGACACGGTCAACGAAATCGCGACATAAGTCCGATCCTTGAGTTGCCTCACTGTCTCAAACGCCGAAATTCGATCACCTCGGCTGACCCGTGCCAGGATTGCACGTTCCTCCTCCTCAAGATGGGGCGGAATAAGCTTAAAAATCGAGGCTCCTATCATTTCATTGGCACTGTAGCCAAAAAGCTGTTCGGATGCCCTATTCCAGGTACGCACGGTGCCATCGAGGTCTTTGCTAATGATCGGATCGAACGAGGAATCGACAATCGCAGCCAATCTGGCCCGATCGAGTTCCATGGCATCGACGTGAGTTTCGCTTCTTTCCGAGTCCATATCAATCGATCGCCCGAGTGTCCCGCCGCATCAATGTGTTCCGGCATGGCGTAAACGACCTCAGTGACCGAAGGTTCCGACCTGGGCAGTCGCAGTAACCGAATGACAAGCTCAGATTTTGATTAGTGAGGGAATACCATCTGATCGGTCAGCCGGTTGTTTGTCTGGAATTTAGCGGGTAGGAAACTTTCAGTTTGGGTAGGCGCAGTTGTCCTTCGGCGCCGCTTGGGCCCTGGCGCCGCCGCGGAGCGTCGCTATGTGCGAATTACCGAAAAATGCGGCGAGCCCGTGAAATTTGGTCGGACCGCAGTCTCTTCTCCAGATGCTATGAACTTCCTTCCGCATGCATGTTGAAGAATTCCGATCGGCTCGTGCGAACAAACTTCGCCTTAACTGGTTGGGGAGTACATCTATCTATTCCGCTCATGCGCAGGCGCGCTGCCGGCAGCGATTGATTGGAGGAATGATCCATCCCGTCGCTGCGTACAACAATCGACGCCCTGTACGGAAAGGAGAGCCGTGTTGAACACGTCCGTGCCTTGGAGTTCGTGTTTCGCTGGCAAGCGTGTCCTTGTCGTTGAGGACGAGTTCCTGCTTGCCGACGAAACCCGACGCCAACTCGAGCAATTGGGGGCGATCGTGGTGGGTCCAACTCCGCAAGTCACCGCAGCGCTTGTGCTCATCGACAAGCAGATGATCGACGTTGCAATCCTTGATATCCTGCTCGATGGTGTCGAAGTTTTTCCGGTCGCCGAGCGTCTCAGGGAACGCGGTATTCCTTTTGTCTTTGCGAGCGCGTTCGGATCGTCCGCCATACCAGAGCGTTTCAAAGGGTATGTTCTTTGCGACAAGCCAATAGAGCTCGAGAATATCGCTCGTGGGCTCTTTGAGCCAACCATTCGAGACCACTGACCCGGGTTCGCTTGTTTGAGTTCAGGTCTTTTTGCTGGAAGTCAGAAGCGCGACTGGGCCGTTCGACAGAAGCGAGCCGATGCGGAGTGTATGGCTAGCAAACAATCGGTCGGTCAGGAGGTCAATACTTTCTGGATGAAATCGTTTCGGCAGCAATACTGACGTATCGCCCCAAAAATCTTTTCCGGCCGTTAAGGTGACGGGCTCAACGTTATTTAGCATCCGCACCGAGGCGATAGCTATGACATGGTGATCTGGGTTCCAGCGCGCAAACGCCAATACATGGTCTTTTCGCTCCCCAACCGGGATCAATGGCAGATAGTCGCCCTCGGCAAATAATGCCGGCCATATGCACCTGAGGCGAAGGCCCTTGGCAATCAGCTGAAACTTGGCTGTGGCTGGAGCTGATGGATTTTTACCAGTGTGCGGATAGCCGGTTTCAAGAGGGTACCGGTTGTCGGGGTCAACGAGCGCGTACTGCAGATATTCGCTGCCCTGATAGAAATCTGGGATCCCGGGTACGGTCAACTTCATCAAGGTGACACTGAGCGAATTTACAAGGCCGGCGAGCATAAAAGGTTCGCAGAAGCCATGAAACTCCCGCAGGAATGTAGCATTATCAGTCGCGAGCAACGCCGAGGCGTAGTCGGAGAGCTGCGCCTCATATGCGACATTCACACTCTCCCATGACGTAGCGACCTTTGCCTCGCGAGCGGCTTTTATCAAGTAGGCTGTGAACCGTTTTTGCAGACCATTTATCGCATCGGGGGAAAGATCGACGGGCAGCACTGCAAGGAGTGCTTGAAAAATCATCCACTGGACGTTTAGTGCAACCAAAGGCGTCTGGAAGCGCGTCGTACTGGTTACCCATCTGTCGAACTGCAACGACCACGCTTCGACATCCTCCCCGATGGTAAATAGCCTTGCGCGGGCATCCTCGCTCCATTTGGTGTCATGGGTGGAGGTGGCGGTGAGGCCCGCCGGCTGAAGGGCCAGACGATCCCGCATGCGTCGGTGAAATTCTTCAACGCCGCCATGGGCAATGTGGGCCTCGCAGCCCACCTCATTGACTGCCAGGCAACGCGTATACCTGTAAAGGAGTGTATCCTCGACCGCCTTCGCCACGATGGGACCGCTCAGCTGCTGGAAACGATTTAGAAAAGCCATTGACGTTTCTGATCCGCCGCTTGCCGACAGCAGATGACTGACCTCAGATAGTGAACTGGCATCCCTCACATGGTCGGATGCAACAGCGATTGCCTGAGCAAGCACCGCATCGTCTTCCTGAGTGCGGGTATTCTGGGTGAAGTAAGTCCTATAGCGCGGAAAAGCGATCAAAAGCTCCTCGAGCGCCTGTCTAAAAGCCGGCGCTTGGCCCGTCCCAGGTTCGGCAATTTTTACAAGACGAGTGACCTCACCAACGAAATGTTTGCGCACCATCTGCCATTGAGCCGCCCGCCGTTCGGTGTCGATGTCACTGTTCTGCGGCGCGATCTTGCGATAGGCTTCGTCAAGTTCGCAAGGACCACAGGGCGGAAGAAAAACCGCGCTCGATGCGGCAATGAATTCGTAACCGGTTGTTCCCTGTACTGGCCACGCAGGCAATCGCTCTCCCTCAACCAGAATTTTTTCCACGACGATGAAAACGTCTGGTCCAACGGCGTCGCGTAACCAGTCCAGATAACCTGCCGGATCCACCAGGCCGTCAATATGGTCGATCCGCAGACCCGACACTTGCCCACTTGCCACTAGCTCCAGTACCAGTCGATGGACGTGGTCGAGTACCTCTCTCTTATCCATTCGAAGTCCAACCAACTCACTGACTTCAAAGAAGCGCCGGTAGGACAGCCGGTGCGCTGCCTCCTTCCATGGGATCATTTCCCAAGGCTGTGAAGCGTGGAGCGATCTCATGAAGTCGTTTGATTGCGACAATGTATCCAGTTGGGTCGACTGCAGGAGGGATGATGTGGCGCCGCTCAGTGTCAAAGGATAGCAAACGTCGCGATACCTTATGCTCGCTTCATTGCCATCGGTTGCAAGAGAAAATGCGCCTGTTCCGACTTCCTGAGAGAAATCCTGTTCGAGAATGGGCAGCGTCAGACGGCGGCTCCAATCTATATCGAAATAGCCGGAGTAAGCGCTTTTCTCACCCTGCGCCAAAACGTCCCGCCACCACACGTTCTCGAGCGATGCGGCCATGTGATTGGGCACGATGTCGAGGAGGATTTGCAAATTGTAACGTCGCAGGACACTGCAAAAGTCCTGAAAGCCGTCACTTCCCCCCAGGCATGGATCAATCTCGTTGAAATCGGTCACATCATAGCCATGGGTGGACCCTTTTGCCGCTGTCATGAGCGGCGAGGCATAGACATGGCTTACACCGAGCCGCACGAAATGTGGAACCAGTTCGGCCGCGCGGGCGAAGTCCATGCCTTGGCGAAACTGTACGCGGTAGGTGGAGGAAGGAAGGATCATGTGCGCGGCTTCCGAATGGGAGGTCAACGCGGGTAAAAGCGGCTGTATCCGTAAAGGTTCCAGCTTGCCCCGCCTCCAACTCGCTGAAAAGCAGCTACGAAAACGACATCGTGACGTGTAGGGATTTGAGCTTGCAAAACATCAATTCCCGAACGCTCGTTTTGGCCTGTTGATAGTGAGCATCATCGATCCGCCTCGAAACCTAGCTCCCACAAACTCCAAAACTGCCCGCTGCTCGCCCAATCGAAACTTTCGACCCAATGGAACCTGTCGACTTTGCTACCGTTCACCCATCGTGGAACGGAGGACTTAAAACGATATGCGCCTACTTTTCAGGATCGCAATCAGTGTCGCGGTTTGCGGAGCGATCTTCCTACTCTACCAAACCCTGCGCGAATACACCTTCACCGAGATCATCGACGCGCTGGGCACGCTCCCCAGCAAGAACGTTGCGCTCGCCCTTTGTTTCGCCGCCGGTTCGTACCTTTGCCTGTCATGCTTCGATGCGCTTGCTGTTCGCTACGTCGGCAGGTCGCTGGCGTTCCATCAAACAATGTTAGCCTCGTTTGTGAGCTTGTCCATTGGTCACAATGTCGGCGTTGCCGCCTTGAGCAGCGCGGCAGTGCGCTACAGGTATTATTCGCGATGGGGCCTTACGACAGGGGATGTCGCTCTTATCGTCTTCTTTTGCGGGACAACGGTAGCCCTGGGGCTTTCCACGCTTGGTTCTTTTGCTCTGTTCCTGCGCGCAGCCGATGCCGCATCGATGATGCACATTGCTGAACGCACGGTCTATGGGGTTGCAATCATAGCTGCCCTGGTTCCGGTCGGCTATCTGATGCTTGCCGCGACCCTGCGCCGGCCGGTGCGGTTTCGCCAAAGGAACTTCAGGTTCCCCTCGCTTCACTTAGCAGCGTTCCAGATTGTGGTCGGCTCGTTGAACTTTGCGTTTGTTGCCGCCTGCTTGCATCAAACGCTTTCAGCCTTCACGCAAGCAGCCTATTTCAAGGTTGCCACCGTCTCAATCATTGCCAATGTGGCGGCAATTATCAGCCATGTGCCTGGTGGGCTCGGTGTGCTTGAAGCCACGGTCGTGCAAATTCTTCCGGGCGTGACCTCCCTCGCCGCTGTAATTGCCTTCCGTGTGATTTATTATTTCATTCCGATCATGATTGGCCTCCCGTTGCTTGGGCTGAGCGAACTCATGATCAAAGGCGACCAAACCTCAGGCCCAAAGGCCGAGCAGGCGCGAAATCACGCGCTTTGCGCGGCTACGCAGCCAGACAAGCGGGTGAAAGGGCTTTCGGGGGTCGATGAGCGTGGTTCCCGCGATTTCTTTGGTGGGGCCTCGGGTGATGTCGATGTCGAAGTGGCGCAGGCCCCTGGCAGATTTATTAAGGCGCCTGATGGTCTCCATCAATGAGTTGGTCTTCGCGAAGACATCGTGCACAGCGTCAGGGGTTGTGCCCAGATGTTCGGCGAGCAGTCGATTGCGGACCGTACTGACTGAGTGCCGGCAGGAAGTGGTCAACCCCTCGATCGTCAGGTCCGCTTCTGTATCCAGGCCCTCCGATCGGCGGTTGAGGTTGGATGAGCCGACACGAAGAAAGTGATCATCGACCACGAGAACCTTCGAATGGACGAGAATCTCGCGTTCATTCCCCTGGTTGTCCGGAACAACGGGATACATAACCCAAAGACGATCATCGCGGTCGGCGCGCTTCAGCTTCCGTATCAATCGATCGCGGTTGTCGCCCATGATCAATTTTTCAAGCAGGCCATGCGAGATCCGGGTGACGAGAATGACGATCTCAGGTCCATCTTGTTCGCAAAGACGTTCCAGCAATATGTCGCCGACACCGAATGATGCGAGATACTGAGCTTCTATATATATGTGCTTACGAGCGGCGCGCAGAATGTCGTGTACCAAGGTAATTGATTCACGACGCGACCGCCGGCGATCGCCATGGGCTTCCGTGCGGGACAATGCAATTCTGCAATCGGTGAAATCCGCGGCGAGACCGGGTGGCCAGAGTGTGACGGGGTTTTCAAGAGGCTCGATGACCTCGCGGGTGGCGTGGAACCAGCGCCGGCGCACCAGCGCGCCGATCATCTGTGCCGCTTGTCCGTGAACGGCCGCCTGCACATCGTGGACGGGATCATAGGCCTTGCCATCCGGCGTCACGCGCTGCGGGTTGTCCGGATCGTGGCGGCTGTTATCCCATCGCCGTGCCGTCAGGTCGATTCCGCCGAGAAACGCCAGATTTGCATCCACAGTCACAAGCTTCTGGTGGTGGGAGCCAAAAAACGGATGACGAAGGTCGAAGGCGATTCTGACCCGTTCGTGTTCAAGGATACCTTGTTTTCGGAATATCTTGAGCGATTTTCCTGAATAGAGCGGGCCAAAACCCCAGACAAGTATTCGAACCTCGAGGTCTGGGTTCGACGCGAGAATGCGTCCTAGTAATTCTGCAAGGCTCTCAGGGCGCTCGGAGCCGGGTTCAAGGATGATGTCGGGATTAAAGTCCCAGCCTACGATCCAAATCTCCCTTCGAGCGCGTTCAAATGCGCTGCGCACCTGCTTGAAGTAATCTGCAGCGTCGACAAGGATCGATATCCTGTCCGCGATCTCGGTTCTCCAGACATTGTCGCCCGCTTTGAATATAGATGCACTCATCGGAAAAACACCGGTTTCCCATCGCTTCTTTACTCGGCGACGAAGACAACGGCCGTGTCTTAAAAATATCGCCTTAATTGATCGGCTTCTTCTTCAAGTAAATTCGCGACATCGTCTATCGGCATGTGGGTTGCGCAAAGGTGAACTGCGCACTCCAAGAAACGTATTGATGAACGACGCAAATAGGCTTCTCGTTCGCTCTCTGCGAGTTGTTTTATAATTCGATACTTTTTTCCATCGTCTGTCATGGCACCAAACCTTGAACACGCATCTAGCTGCCGAATCTACCATAGCCTTGTTGGCTTGAAGTTGTTCCCGGGCGCCCTGCTAAGTACACCTCGGGTTAAGTGGGAGGGCCACTTTCGGGCAATCTCTGCCAGAATGGCATTCCTTATGACCGAGGAACGAGAGGGAACCGAGCGGCTGCGTTGCGCAGCCCACAGCACGGCAAATGCTGCGGCTGCGGCCGCAGCTCCGAAAAGGAGGGTTGATGCGCGAGGATCGACCCGGGTAGACTGTATATCAACATCGTATCCGGCTTCTTTGAACTTCTGCCGAAGATTGGCCAGCTCCCTACGCAAGTGCTGAATTTGCTTTGCCTGGCTCATGGGTTTTTGTTCGCCCACAGATCCTGAAGCCGTGTCGATGACACCCTTTGGGATGGTTTCTCCGATCCGCGTTGGTTTCGCCATGGTCCTATCCTTGATCATTTATGCTGTGAGGAAAAAGCCAACCATCGGTTACCTGCGGCGGCACAGGAGAGAGCGCCGCAAGTTTTGCGCCCGCCTCCAGGCAGGCAGAGATGAAGTGTTCGCGGGCGACAGCAGCAGGAGCTCTGCCATTAAGAGCGGCGCGGCAGGTGATGTAGCACTGTCTATATTGCTCCCCATCAATCCGCGGCCACCCGTCCTGAACCAGTGCGAAGGCCTCGTTGACCGACGAAACCGTATGCTCTTTTCCATTCGGCAAGTTTATGTGAAGCGGTGTGGACCATATGAGTTCGGTATAGATCATTTGTCGCTCCGAGCGCTCGATCCGCGGTAACGCGGGAAACAAGATAATTGCCACCCAACGCCGCAACGGCCAGGAGGTTCCCACCCCACAACAGCATTTCTCCTTGGAACACATAGAGCGCTATTGAGTTCGACAGATGTTTAAAACGGCATTTTGCCGATTCCAAAGGAGAAATACGATGTTACTTAGATCAGTAGCCGCAATAGTGTTCGTCGCTGCAGCCGTGACTCCCGCGGTGGCCCAGCAGGACATCGTGTGCGACGAAGCTTCAATCATGAAACTTGAGCAGGGACTTGGTCAAATTCCCGACGGGGCAAAAAAGATTGAATCGGCAAAAGAGATAACTATGGCCAAGGAAGCTATGGCGGTAAATGACATTGAAAAATGCAAGTCGCATCTTGGAAATGCGGTCAAAGGCATGGATGCGATGTAACCGATACCGGAGGGCGCGATCGGGTTCGCGCCCTCCGTGTTCAGCCCGAAACGTTCCCGGGATAAGTACTGGTTCAACCCCGTGTGAGCCGATATATGGCGGGTCAATGCGAATCGGGGATACCAGACCTTGGACGAGACCCCATCACGTTTCGCTCAATTAACCTAACAGGCCCTGTATAATGTGCAGCCCTGCTTGGAGATGGGGAAATGAGTTTGGTTGAGACGACAGAATCGAATGATGCGGGGTTGGCATTCACACGATCTGAAAAAATCCAGCTGGCGCTAAAACTCGTTCTACCTGTCGTAGCCGGTGCTTTCCTGATGGCTGCGATCTACTCGTCTGTGTACTGGTCGGCGGGCGGCGCCGATGATGTCGCAGCCGCGCGCCAGACCCGCCTGTTCCAATTGGTGATCTCAAAACTGAGGATGGAGCTTGCTCACGAACAGGAAAGCGTGACGGTCTGGGACGACGCCATTGATGCCGTAACTGCCCAAACAAAAGACCAGGAATGGCTCGACATGAACCTCGGGCGGTGGATGCACACGTACTTCGGACACGATGGTGCTTTCGTACTGTCACCGGCCGGGCGCCCCGTTTATGCTTTCTGGCGCGCAGAACGGCGCGGGCCAGAGGCCTTCGACGAAGTCGCCGATGCCGCCATGCCCTTGATCAGAAACTTAAAATCGAGGCTCGCCGCAGGCGACGAGAGCGGTATCACGCAACAAGTCCTTTCCATCGGGGAGAGCGACTTTGTAGTGATTGATGCAAGGCCGGCGGTGATCAGTGTCAAACCCATCGTTTCTGATACGGGCAATCGCACGCAGGCGCCAGATGAGATCTACATTCATGTCGCGGTGCGCTACCTGGATCGTCGCTATCTAACGACGCTTGGTGAAGAATATGCTTTCGATGATCTACAGTTCCACAATGGAATTATTGGCGATCAATCGAGGGCGACGGCACCGTTGACCACACGTTCGGGTCAGGTGGCCGGTTACTTTTCTTGGTCACCTTTCTCGCCCGGAGCCGACTTGGTTCGAGCGACCACTCCCATCCTAGCAGCGACCACAGCGTTGATTTTGGCTTTGACAGTCTCAATGGGTGCCTCAATCTGGAACCGGTCACGGCGCTTGAAAACGAGCCAAGCACAATTGAACCATCTTGCCTTTCACGACGGATTGACAGGGTTGGCCAACCGGCGAACGTTTCACCGACGCCTTGCTGAAAGGCTCAACGGCGCGAGCAAGCCGCGTGAACTTTCAGTTCTGTACATGGATCTGGACCGCTTCAAGCAGGTCAACGATATGCTTGGACACCCAGTCGGCGACGCATTGATCATAGCGGTGGCTAAACGATTGAATGAGGCCGCCGGACTTGCCGAAACAATTGCGCGCATTGGTGGAGATGAATTCACTGCTATCATAGCCCATACAAACCGGCAGGATGTCGAAAAACAATGTCAGCGGCTGATCGACGCGATCCAGGAACCCTTCGAGGTCAAGGGGCACCCCATTCGAATTGGGCTCAGCATCGGCGTGTCCATGTTAGGAAGTGCGCATGGCACCCAACACAAATCGGCGGACGAAATGATGCGCGAGGCCGATATCGCCCTCTATCACGCCAAGGGCGCGGGACGGAACTGCTATGCCATCTTTGGCGCGCACATGGACGAACTGATCAAAATGCGCCGCGAGCTCGAGCGAGATCTACGCGCTGCTCTCGAAGCAAAGGATCAGTTCGAAATCCATTACCAGCCGGTCTATTCCGCATTAGGCCGCCAGATTACGGGCGTCGAAGCCCTGTTAAGGTGGAGGCATCCTCTCAAAGGTTTGATACCGCCGGATATGTTCATCGGTCTTGCAGAGGAAATTGGGGTTATTGAAAAGATTGGCTCCCTTGTCCTTAAGGAGGCCTGCACCGCCGCCTTACCATGGGAGGGCCTCGGACTTTCCGTCAACGCATCGGCGCTTGAGATGCGGAACCCGAACTATGCCCGCAATGTGCTGGCCGTTCTTGATGAACTGAAATTTAAGCCGGAGAGACTGGAAATCGAAATCACCGAGACAGCGCTTGTCGATGAAGATGGGCAGTGCGAGAAGAACATACGCGCACTTAGAGCGGCGGGCGTTCGCTTCGCTCTTGATGATTTTGGCACGGGTTTTTCTTCCTTCGGGCGCCTACAGCGTCTGGAAGTCGACCGCATAAAGATTGACCGTTCTTTCGTGAGTGGTTTCGGAACGCCGGGGGGAAACGAGGAAATTGTTCAGGCAATCATAGGTCTGGCGCACGCCAAGGGGCTGAAGACGACCGCCGAAGGAATCGAAACAATCGAGCAACAAGAAGCGCTGTGTCGCTTGGGATGCGACGACCTACAGGGTTTTCTGTTATCTCGCCCCGTGCCATCGCAGGTCATCGCGGAGATCCTGCAGCAGCGCGCATCGACAATTGAGACGTAGGCCCCATCGTGAACCACGTGCCCGTGTTGTGAGTTGAAGGTGCCAACAGCACCTTAACGCGAAGGCGGAGTAAGGGCACGAACGTCACCTTTCGAGTGAAGGAAATCGGCAGTCGTGGAGAGCGTCAACTGCGCCGAAAACCGTTCACCTAACAAGCGTAGCGCGGCATCATGCGTCTGGTCAGCGCCACTACAAACGGCATCTTCGAGCACAAGGACCCGGTAGCCGAGATCGACGGCGCCGAGCACAGTCGCGAGGACGCAAACGTCCGTTTCCCCACCCGTCAGCACCACCGTATCCACCCCGCATTGTCGCAGTGATTGATGAAGTTGGCCTTCGAGCCAAGGTGAGTAGATGCGTTTGTCGATGATCCTTGCCGGCGGAACAAGTCGGGCCAAGCAAGCTGGAAGCTCCAACAATTCTCTGGGCAGATGCTCGCCTGTCATCATCCACCATTTTGCGTAGTATTGAGCCCACATGCCCGGTGCGTCCTGCGCGCGTTCCGGTGGGATGAAACGGGTAAAAATGGTCTGCTCTGGAAAATTGGCGGAGACCTCCGCGACATTGGGTAATACCCTGGACATCCATTCCACTCTCCACGGCGTGTCCTCATTGAAGAGCCGTTGCATGTCGATGCAGAGATGCTTCCAGTTACGAGCCAAGTTCAAATCTCCCTCCGAGCTTGCCGGCGGTTGCCCCGCGCATCATCCTTCGAACTCAATTTGTGTATGATCGTTCCCTGAGAATGTGCGGGGGTAGCGAGCCGGCCTTGCAGCAAAATTGCTCAAGCCTAGTGCCTTTGATTTTTCACTCAGCGAAGCCCACCCTGCAAACAGCGGGTTACGTCGAGGGGCGACCGCGAGCAGGCTGAAACCACCTCGCAATTGGTCTCTCGCGAACTATGGTCAGCTAAGTTTTGGGAAAGGGAACATTGAACATCGAACGCCGTTGTTCGGAGATCGCTGGTGTAAAAGCGAGAAAGGCCAGCTCGTCGACCGTAAGCGCGATTTTCGATGCGCATTGACGGCTGCGGCACTGAACCGCCCTCATATCGGTAGCGTATCCAGCTCTATTAGGCCGCAGAGTTTTTGGAGAAGTTGAACGGTAGCAGGTCGACGATGTCGGCCGCTTCGTCGCGCTGCAGCAGCTCATTTAGCACATTGCGCAGCCAGGTGAGTGGGTCGATCCCACAGGCGCGGCAAGTGAGCATCAGACTGTAGATCACGGCGCTGGCCTTGGCTCCGTCAGCGATGTCGCTGAACAGCCACGATTTTCTGCCGGTCGCAAAAACTCTGATGTCGCGTTCCAGAATGTTGTTACCAATCGGCATCCTGCCGTCGCTGGTGTAGCGCGTTAGGTAATCCCATTGGTTCAAAGTGTAGGACACGGCATCGCCGAGCTTGGTATCCGGCACGAGCTTCGACGCGATGTCGTCGAGCCACGTCTTTAGGGCGTTCAGGACAGGCAAGCTGTGCTCTTGCCGGAAGCGGTGAATGCAGTCGGCCTCGTCTCTCCGGCATCTGGGGTTTTGTCTCTTGCCTGCTTTTCGATCCGGTAGAGCTGTTCGAAGAACCGGAGCGCCTGTTCCGGCAGTCCACCCCCGTTCTTTCTGGTTCTGAGTCGTCCCAGCCATGATCAAGCTTTTGCTTGAAAGTACGGATCGATGCGCAACATGGCAGTGCGAACCGGCGGCAGGCGCTCATCGAGACGCATGGCAAAGATCATTGCATGCGACAGCAGAATGGCGATGGCGAGCAATGCCGCATAGACCAGCAGGACCGTCGCCATCGGAACAACGAAGTTGAGTTGCGGCAGGGCACCCAGCATCATCGGCACGTACCAGGAGGTGGCGGACACAGCGCCGGAAACGAGAAAAGCGCTGCGCTGCGTCGATGTCATGCCGTCCATCAAGGAGCGACCGACCTGCTCCTTGATCTTCGGCAGGATGATCGAATGGATAAACATGCCGTTGATGGTAAGGATGAGCACGATCGCTATCTTCGCCCAGACCTTCTCGTTGCCGAGCTTTGCAGGGTCGAAAATGCCGTAGTAGATCAGGAAGCCGATCCCTGATGCCCACAGTATCATCAGGCCTGCATTGACGATGCTGGAGCCGAACTGAAACACTGCCAAGTGTTCTTTGGAGATTTTTCCCTTCAGCAAAAACCGAAGGATCAGAAGGTCGAGTACAGTAGCCGCGCCCAGCCCCAATGCGAGTCCTAGAAAATGTACTATTCTCAACGCCGACTTAAGTGTCGTTGCCGGCTCCTGGCAGAGCGTATGGATTAGGATATTCAGATCGATCACGTTGCACCTCTTCTCCAGTCCACAGTGCACAGGTATTCCTCGCCGCAGACCGATTCCGGCCGCAACTCGAATACTTTGTCTTTTCAGGGATAACGGAGAACTACAGCGAACAATCTAACCGCATCATGTCCTGACTACATGTGCACTACGGGATTTACCCGTGCCCACTTGTTGATCTATTGGCGGAATGGGCCGGAAAGGGGGCATTTGGGTGGCGAAAAGGGGGCTGCGCCCTGATATATAATGACATTATAAGAAACTCAGATAGTTAGCGGGTTGCCTGAAGCCACTTTTTTGATCACCGGCCTGTGAATTTCCGTGATTATGGTGCTTGGTCCCATGCAATCCATCCCCGTCAAAACCTGGTGCGGCGAGTCCGAGATCTCAAATCACCCGCTCTAGGCAACGCAAATCAACCGCGCCGGCGGTAAATAGCTTCCAGCCCGCCGGCGGCTTTCATTGAATTCTTGAGTACAGATTTGAAGCGTCGACCGAACCAACGCACGGCGTTTGGCTGAGCTTTCGAATCTGGACGGGACGAATAACGGATGCATGAGCCAAGCCTTGCGCCCTCGGGACAGGAAAGCGGCTCGGCGCCAATGCGGCAACTTCATATCTTCCCACTTATGACGCAAAGCGCGGGGGTTCGGTTACATTTGGAGAATCCCATAGTCCAAGCTTGGCCGCCCGTGAGCCAGCACCCTGCGCCCCGTGTTAGAGCGGGGCACGGCGGTTGCTGGCTCACTGTAGTTCAGGTCAAGCTGCCTTTGCCTTCATATTTGCCGCGCTAACCGCTAACTGGGTCAATTTCTTATCCGTAGCGCCTTCTTCCTGAAGGGTGGCGTCGAGCAAGGCGACTGCGTCCTTAAGACCCAACTGTTGGGCCCAGGTTTTCAGCGTGCCGTATCGGGCGATTTCGTAATGCTCAACTGCCTGGGCAGCAGAGATGAGGCCAGCGTCGATCGCCGGTGAGCCTTTGAACTCTTCGATGATCTCCTCTCCCTCAGCAATCAAACCCTGGACCGCCTCACAGGTCTTGCCCTGGGCACGTTTCCCGATGAGTTCAAAGACTTGCTGGAGCCGTTCCACATGCCCCTCCGTCTCGTCCTTATGCTTCTCGAACGCGGCCTTGGTGTCACTTGACTGGGCGGCACGGGCCATCTTCGGCAGCGCCTTCAAGATCTGACGTTCTGCGTAGTAGATATCCTTCAGAGTCTCGTGAAAAAGCTTCTCCAGATTTGCTTCAGCCATGTGTTCCTCCTTGGTTGAGGATACTCTAACCTGACTTGCAGCAAAAAGTTCCGGGCTCGTGTGCAGATCGATAACAGCCTGGCTCTTCGGCCTCCCGCGAACGGGACCATTCGGAACCTATCTCTCGCGATGAAGTTATCTTGATAGGCTACAACCAAGCCACCATGGCGACATCTCGCCAACAACGCCGTTATGGGGCGGAGATTAAGCATGCCGTTGTTTTACTTCAGGACGACCGATCAGGAGGGGTTTAGCGCCGATGATCGTGGCTTCGAGTTCCCTGACGAAGAATCCGCCCTCGCGGAGGCGAAGTTAACACTTGCTGAAATGGCAGCAGATGGGCTGCCGCTAGATCCCGTGTCGATGATTAGCGTGCAGGTCATGAACGAGGACCGTATTTTGCTGCTGGAAATGCGGCTCGTCTTGGAGATAATTCCGAACACGAACTGGTCGGAAACTGGCAACGACACGCTCTCCCATTTGCCTGAGTCGCGACAGGGCCGCGGAAGATAAACGTGCTTTAGAGTTGTTTCAAAGGAAGATGGCCAGGACTCAGCCGATGAGATGCTCCTGCCAGTCCGCAACATCCTTTGCTGACGGAACCCGTTGGGGCCCTCTCGCTTCGGGCGTTAGTAACAACGCTGTGTTGCCAGGTAGCACCCAGCGTCGATCAAGATCGGCGGGCCGTTGCCCGCCTCCTCCATATGGAAAATCCTCGCTAGACCAGACTATTGTCCACCGGTGAAACTCCGGAGGAGCGAATAAAGGATCGGCCAGGCTGGCAATCACCAGATCACGACCGAGATTTATGAGCAGAAGGCGATCATCCTTGCCTTGCGCAGTGAGGTATCGCAATAAGAGGCAGCGATCGGTCAAAACACTTCCATCCACCGCTGCCGGCGGCTCCCCTTCGCCAACGACCGGAATGCACCGCCGTAGGGCGATCAGGTCTGTGTGCAGTGCGAGCATGTCTTCATTGCGCTCGGCATCTTCCCAATCAAGCTTGCAACGCTCGAATGTTGATCGATCACACGGATCGGGCATGTTCCGTCTGATTTGCTGGTCCCTGAAACTCGCGAACTGCGACAGGAAAGCAAGCCTCCCATCTCGTACGCTCGATCTGTTGTCCTTTGCAGCGTCGCTGAAATAGAGGAAAGGTGTGCTCGCTGAAAACTCTTGCCCTTGGAACAACATCGGCGTTTGAGGTCCGAGAATAAGAAGCGCCGTCATTGCCCTGAGGCGTGCGCTGCTCGTCAACTGATGGATGCGTTTTCCGCTCGCCGAATTCGCGATTTGATCATGATTGTCGAGGAAATGCACGAAATTCGCCGGAAGCAGATCGCGCGCTGGCTTGCCCCGGGCCTTGTTCTGCCAGTTGTATCTTTGGCCCTGGAAAAGGTAACCATATTTCGCTGCCGACACGAATTCCTGCGGGTGGCCCCGATAGTCGTGGAGATAGGCCTCGCGTCGACCGGTAAGCGCAACCTTGGCCGAATGATGGAAATCATCATTCCAAACGGCGTTCATGCCAAGCCCCCCTCGTTCCGTTTCTCGGACCAAGTTCGCGTCCTGAGGTTCGTTTTCGGCGAGCAGGTACAGCTTCCTCACGCCCGCTGCCCGTCGACAGGCGTTCGCGATCTCTGCCACAATGTGCTTCTCGCTTTTGTCTTCAAGTGCCTGAGTGGCATCAATCCTCAGCCCATCAAAGTGAAACTCCTCGATCCAGTAGACAGCATTGCAGATGAAATAGGTCCTGACTGCATCACAACCGTCACCGTCCAGATTCAGCGTTCTGCCCCATTCGTTGCGTTCGCCCTTAAAATACGATGCAGCGAACCGATCAAATCGATCCCCGGGCCCGAAGTGATTGTAGACGACATCAAGAATAACACCGATGCCGACAGCGTGCGCGGCATCCACGAATGACCTCAGATCGTCGGGCGTGCCGTAAAGTCGCGTTGGAGCGAAGAGTAAAACGCCATCATAGCCCCAGCCGAAGCTGCCCAGGAATTCGTTCACTGGCATCATCTCGATCACTGTTACACCGAGATTGCGCAGATGTTGCAGCCGTTGTCGCGCTGCTGTCCAGGTCCCTTCTGGCGTAAACGTGCCGACGTGTAGCTCGTAGACGACTCGGCCTTGTGGGGGCACTCCTGTCCAGCCCTGGTCGCGCCAGATGAAATCTGACGGTTCGATGACCTGCGAGGGTCCCGTCGGTCCGAGTGGCTGGAACCTGGAAGCAGGGTCGGCTTCCAGGACCCCGTCATTATCGAGGTCCAAATGATAGTTTGTCCCGATGCCCAAACCAGCTACGAGGCCAGAGAAATATCCATTCCCTTCAGCGTGGAGTGGGTAATGTCCATTATCGGTGACGACCGAAACGCACTTGCGCGCCGGTGCCCACACTCGAAAGGATACACCTCCCCGCATCGGTTCGGCCCCAATGGGGAAACGCCGGCTAATCAGTGCCTCGTGCGCACTCGGACTCATCTGACATACTCCATTAGCCAGCATCACTCGAAGGGAGGGTGATGGAGCCTAACCGGGAACTTTGAGGCAAGTTCCAAGGATGCTAGCTGGCACCGAACTTCCTGCGGCATTCGATCCGACTGTTTTCTGCCTGGAAGGTGCTTGGCTACACGCTGACCAGCGTAATCTCGCCTAAGCTCGAGGCTCACCAAGATGGCCTCATGGCGGCGCGGCGCATGCTCTTGCGGATCCGCGGCAACGAGACGGTACAGGATATTCAGGCTCTAGTGTATTTGTCGGTCGGGCGTCCAGGCTGGCCCAAACCACAGGAGCCAGAGAGCCGCAAGAATGGGAAGGGACCCAACGGTTAACAATATTACGGCCACCATGATTCAAACCTCCGTCGGGACATGGTGTTGCGGTATCGGCCCGTCGCATCACATGCACTTGCCGTCAGTTAAGACCCAACAAACCGGCAGTGTTTTCGTTCCACTGCTGCAGCAGCTGCGTGATGGGCCTGCGCTGCCACCTACCGCATCGTCGAGGCAATTTCGGTGGTCTTGCCTGCTCCCGTCGTAGTGCGATCAAGAGAAGAAGAAACCGGTCGCGCGGCTGGGAACCTTTGTCAGGACCAGCGGTTAGTTCCTAGTATGAACGTCATCCTGCAAAAGGGAAATCGGGTGACCAACGAATGTCGTCAAGACAATGAGAAAATCGGAATGGAAAGGCTCCAACTACCGGGACCGGAGAGGTGAAAGCGCAATGACGACCGGCGTGGAAAACAATCCACGCACAGGCGTGCTCCCTCCCCTTGAATTGAACAGGTGAGAAGTCGTGAAATCTGCCGATAGAGATGTAGTAGCGCTTTCCGAACAGCTTCGAGCGATGACGGATGACGAACTGTTTGGCCGCATGGGCGAACTGGAAAAGGAAAGTGAGCGACAATCGGTACCAGACCAAGCCGTCTTGGCATCGATCGCGCTTGTGGAAACCGAAATCGAAAGACGTTTTCCAGGTCAACTCATGGCTCCTTACCGTGAATGGCGGCGCCGCGAGATCTTATAGCTCCCCGGCGTCACGCATTGCGGGGCGCATGGCCCCGCATCACAGAAGCCGCTGATCTACTGGCGTGACGTCTTGCGCCGCGCCGCCCGCATTTCGGAACAGTACTGGAGACCCCGGCAAAGTACGGCACACCCTATGGCACCGCCTGCACCTCGATGCGCTGCTATCGTAAGGCATTTTCAGCGATCGCTGCGTCATCGAGTGATCGCGTTTGCGTTCCTCCTAGCCAGATCGGCAGGCCTGCGAGATGATCTGCAACAAGTATCTGAACGAGAGCTACCTGGGCACTAGATCCGCAACCAGGCGACCTTGGTGGCTGAACCCTTTGCCAAGCGGCCCCAGCATGTCGTGAGCCGGGACCTAACCGGTGGCTTTCGAATCTGCGGCAGCACTCATCTAAGCCTCGGAGCGCCGCGGTTGATCTCCGGAGACATCGCCAAACGAAGACTCGGAACACAACGGGGCTCAAAGGGTTGGAGCCGCACGTATGGATTGAGAGACTATACAAAGGAGTTTACGATGAAATACATTGCCCTTGCTACCGCGACACTGCTTCTGGCGGGCTCCGCCATGGCCCAGTCCGCGGCGGAGAAATCCGGTGTCAATACAGCGCTTGGTGTGCCGCCTAAAACCGAGGATTTTGTCAAGGAGGCAGCCACAAGTGACATGTACGAAATTGAATCGAGCAAGCTTGCCGTGGAGCGGGGCGATCAAGCGATCAAGAGCTTCGCCGAGCAGATGGTTGCAGATCACACCAAGACGTCGGATGAACTGAAGCAAATGCTCTCGTCCAGTAAGGTGAAGGCAGAGCTTCCAACTGCGATGACTGACGAGCAAGTGGAAGCGATCAATGAACTAAAATCCATGCAGGGCGCGGACTTCACCAAGGAATACCTCTCCCAGCAGGAAGACGCGCATGAAGATGCGGTGGATCTTTTTACCCGATACGGGAGCGAGGGTGACAATCCCGAACTGAAAGCTTGGGCTGAAAAGACCAGACCAGCGCTCCAGCATCACCTTGAAATGGTCGAGGGCATGAATAAGTAAATGGAGTTGCTTGTTAAAAGCGAAAGCGTCGACCGTTGGCCGCAAGCTCGCCGCGTCCCTAATGAGGATGCGGCAGTGCCGCTTGGCAGACAAATGTGAGAAGTCGCTGTTTCGATTCTGCTGTTCATGTTCTCGTCCATCCCAGCCGTATCAGAGCACTATCCGTCGAGCAACGATCGTGTTAGGGTTGCAGGGCTCGAGCAAAAAACGTCTTAGAATATAACCCGACCCAGCCCGGTTGTCTGCCGAGCTATAGATCCTGAGCCTGGTTTAGCACCACGCGCTTGGCCAACCGGCCAGGCAAACCCCAAGGAAGGAGCATGATAATGAACCGCATAGCGACTTTATCCGCGATTGTTGCCCTCTCCGTCTTAAGCATTAGCGAAATTGCTTATGCCCAGGGTGCCGAAATGAACTGGCCGGCCAACATCGAGAAAACGGTGACGGACTTCAAGGGCGACAAGGTTAGCGTTGTTCAGGTCAGCACGCTGGCGGAAGCGAACCAGACGCGCATGTGGGTGGAAAAAGCGACTCCCGAACAACGCAAAGCATTGCTCACGGCGGTCGAAGGCAATAAGGCCCTTGCCGAGCAGCTGAAATCGCAAAAAATCGAGATGGAAAACATCGCAGGCGCCGAACAGGCCGCGGACGGCGCATTGATCATTTACGTTCGCTGAGCCCGACAGACGCGGGATGTGAAGCTTGAAACTGTCGCGTCCCGCATCTGCCAAGATTTGCCGGGGGAGCAACTCCCCGGCGCTCAAACTCACTATCAATACACTCGTCGGTTCCGCGCGACTGAAAGGGCGGAGGCAACGGTATGCGTGCCGCTTTGTTGGTGCCGCGATATGAGCGTTTGGATATGCGCTTCGCTTGTATATCTCGACTTAAACAGCAGGATTTCTGAACGGTTGTGCGTCAATCCGTATCGGTTTTTCTTTGCGCCCTTCTGCCGGTAATTGGTACCCATGCACTTTGATGCCGCGGGGGATAGCGGCCTATCCTGGCGTACCGACCAAATCAGCGATCAGAAGATCTGGTAGGGGATGGGATCCTTTCCCCCCTGCGTCGTGAAGCGGCGGCTGATCTCCAGCGGTGTCTCGTTCTCGGAACTTCCGTGACAAGCAAACGTTTGATTAGCACTGGGCATGGGCCCTTTCCCACGACCTGGCTAGGCGAGGTCGCAAGATCGAGAAAAGGAGCGCTTATGCAAACCGTGGATAGACTTATCATCGACGCGGAGCGCTTGGCCGATTGCAGGGACATGGTGGAGATCGAACTTCACGAGCTTATCGAGCGAGCAATCAGATCAGGTTACGCGGCCGGAGAGGTACTCGTAGCCGTAAGTGAACTGGCCGCCGAAGAGCTGGCACCAGCGCTAGAATTTCCAAGCCTGCACTGAGATAGGCGACTTCTAGCGCTTTACCAGAAAAATAGAAAGACGGTACCGCGTGTGCCGGCATGCGTTGGGATCAGCGCCTTTGACATAAAAAGGCCTCCCTATCCTCCCCTTTCCACCGCGATTGCGAATAGTAGATCTAGGTTCGAACCGGCTCTCGTTTCTCGCCTCGCTCCTCTGTCACCTCTTTGAACTGCTGGAATTTGCGAGCCGGAAGTCCGTGCGATGCCAAAAGAATCGTGAATCCGACAAGGCAAGCCCGAATTGCCAGTTGCGCGGGCCTTGCTGACGCCAACAGAATCGGTGTGTGATCGGCAATTGGAGCCCATTGGCTGCACCGCGGGCGGACAAGTCGATCTCGCGGCCAGTTCGATGTGGCAAAGTGCTTCGCTTAAGACTGGCGTTGGCCGGATTTGTGCGGAGAAGATGAAACAGGAGTTGGAACGCAGAGGAATAAAGACCGCCAGACGTTTCCGTTGTGGAGCCCTTCTCGATCTGTAGCGAGAAAGAGAAAGAACTCTCCACATTAAGTTGCATCAAGTGCAGCATCGGCACGTTCCGGTGAGCGGCATTCTTTTGCCTTTAGCAAGGTGAAATGGACGATGGAGAGAGATGCTGTAACGACGCCCTTCGGGCGGCGAGCGATGACGCTTGGCATGTTGGCCACCCAAGTGCTTTCCCGACAAATCGGACCGGGACAAACGGCCGGAAAGTGGAAACTGTTCCAGTCGTTATGCGAAGCAAGGTTGCATTTCGGCCTCAGTGAGCGTTCGCTGCTGGTGCTGAATGCTTTGTTGACTTTCTATCCACACGACGAGATCAGTGAAGAAAACGGGCTTGTAGTCTTTCCGTCCAATTCGCAGCTTGCTCGTCGGGCGCATGGGATGGCCGAAGCGACTTTGCGCCGACATCTCGCTGCCTTGATCAACGCGGGCGTCTTGGCTCGAAAGGATAGTGCCAACGGAAAGCGCTACGCACGCAAGGACCAGTCGGGTGGCATCAGCGAAGCGTTTGGCTTTTCTGTCGCGCCGCTTCTCGTGCGTGCCGAAGAGATCACAGCGATTGCCATATCAGTAGCAAATGAAAGGCAAGAACAGCGACGATTGCGCGAGCGATTGACCATCTGCCGTCGTGACGTTTCCAAGCTCATAGTCGTTGCTCTGGAAGAGGGGGCACCAGGAGACTGGTTTGCGGTCCAAGAGCGATTGCGAGTTATGACCCAGACGCTTGTTCGACGCCCGACCAGGCAGCAGGTGGAGGACGCGCTTGAGGAATTCGAGATGCTGCGAGAAGAGGTCACCAGCCGGCTGGAATTGAAGTTTAAATCGAAGGTTATGAGCGGCAATGCCGATCATATTGATCGGCACTTACATAATTCAAACCCCCACTCCCCATCTGAACTTGAACTTGGCTCTAGAAGGGAGCCAAAAGCGAAATCCGAGCCAACCAACCCCCGTGAAAACGGGGAGATGACGATCTTCCCGATTCAGGTCGTGCTGAAAGCATGCCCCGAGATTGTTCCCTACGGACCCTATGGAACAATATCCAGTTGGCGCGATTTGATGGTGGCGGCGGTGACCGTGCGCTCGATGCTCGGTGTTAGTCCGTCTGCCTATCAGGAAGCTTGCGAGGCGATGGGCCCGGAGAATGCCGCAACGACCCTCGCCTGCATTCTCGAGAGAGCCGGTCACATCACTTCCGCGGGCGGCTACCTTCGGGACCTGACCGCCAAGGCTCGCGGCGGAAGGTTTTCGCTCGGTCCAATGATCATGGCGCTGATGCGGGCAAACGGACAAGGGATGGGTTAAGTGCGGTCGGTCGTCGTTCGCTCTACGCCTATTTTGCAATTGAAAGCCTGCCTAAGGGCCGAATTCGCTAGCCCCAATTCCTGTCGGATTTTGGAGAGCGAGAACACGACGCATACGCCTGCTTCTCGCCAGTGATTTGGTGGAGCTTGCAAGGAGAAATCATTGGAAAGAGGAGCGCGTGCTTGCGGGTGATGGCCGTTCGTCAAACAGGGCGGATTAAGACAGGAGCCAAAACATTTGAAAACATGCGTAATAAAGATCTTTTGAGGCGGAACATACACTCGCGGCAGATGTTGGGTGTTCGCAAGAAGCCGGACGGTCCAATTCCCTCACCGCGCCAGCCCCCCGGTGGACCGTTCGGCGCTCCCGGTGTCTTTGTGAGGTAGGCGGCGGAACAAGTCGGTCCCGGTTGTTTGTTCCAGGACAGCAGGAGGAGGTTGATGCGTTCCCCATTGCCAACTCACTTCAGTAGATTTCTCCTTTTCACTACCGCCGTTACCCTGTCAGCGACTGCCTCGGCGCAGATGAAAGGCACGGCAGGAGAGTTCTCGGATGTCACAATCGAAAGCTCCGTATTGGAGCCGGAGAAACTCGCCGTGCCGGACGACAAGGAGCTCACGTCTTTAATCAAGGCGCCGGAAGGCTTCACGGTTGAAGTATTTGCGAGGAACCTGGTGAACCCCCGTATGCTTGCAGTCTCCGAGTCAGGAGTTCTTTATGCAACTCGTCGAGCCGTTGGTGACGTAATCATGTTGAAAGACGACGACGGCGACGGCAAAGCGGAAACGGTACGGACGGTTGCCAGCCGACCCGGCATGCACGGCATTGCTTTCGCTGAAAACGACGTATTTCTGATCACCGTCAATGACGTCTACACTGCTCCGGTCAAGGAGGATGGCACTTTCGGACCACTGACGCGTATCATCAACGATCTTCCCGATGCCGGCCAACACGCCAACCGAACGTTGGGTCTCGGGCCCGACGGCATGCTCTACATTTCCGTTGGCAGTACCTGCAACGAATGTCAGGAGAGTAATGCTGAAAACGCGACTATATTGAGGGCGTCCAAGGATGGAATCTCGAGATCGATATTTGCCAGCGGACTGCGCAACACCATCGGGTTCGATTGGGAGCCTACCACGGGGGCTCTTTATGGGTTTGATCACGGTATCGACTGGTTGGGTGATGAGGTCCAGATCGAAGAACTCAACCACCTTGAGCAGGGCAAGCGCTATGGCTGGCCATACATATTCGGCGCCGGCGAATTCAACCCTCATATCAATCCTGCGGAAGGCATAACCCTGTCAAAGTGGGCCGCGCTATCGACTGAGCCGGTGCTCGGCTACACTGCGCACAGCGCGCCGATGCAGATGGCCTTCTATCAGGGCACTATGTTTCCGTCGGATTATCGGGGAGACGCCTTTGTGGCAATGCGCGGATCGTGGAACCGCCGTCCTCCCAGCGGCTATGAGGTCATTCGCGTCAACTTTGAGGACGGCCAGCCGAAAGCTTTCGAAAAGTTTCTCCAGGGTTTCTTGCTACGCCAGGAGAACGGCAGATACGGTTACCTCGGACGATTGGCCGGCATTGCGGTCGGCAAGGATGGTTCCTTGTTCGTCGCCGATGATTCAAATGGCTTGGTATACCGGGTCTCATACTCGGGCGAAGTCAACGGCTCGCAGTCAAGCTTAGTGAACACCCCCAATACTTACCGCGAACTTCCTCCATCGAAAATCGCGATCGAGCTGCTTGTGGCGAAGTCCCCCGCTCCAATAGAACTCAACGCAATTTTCGCTGACAAGAAACCGATCCCGCTGTCTTATGCCGCAGACGGTGAAAATGCTTCGCCGACGCTGGGCTGGCGCGGCGCGCCCGAGGCAACGAGATCCTTTGTCATTATCGTTGATGATCCCGATGCTGCAACGCCGAAGCCATTCGTTCACTGGCTAGCCTACGATCTGCCAGGCAATCTCAATCACTTGAGGGAGGGCCTGCCGAATGATCCGGTCCTCTCGCACCCAAAAGATGCAAAGCAAGGCATGAATTCGGCTGGATCGCTCGGCTATATCGGTCCGAAACCGCCGGTCGGTGACCCAGCTCATAATTACCACTTCCAAATTTTCGCGCTGGACGTGGAGACGCTAGGGCTCGATCCTGGGATGACAAGAGACGCCGTGATTGCAGCGATGAACGGACACGTGCTCGCCAAGGGTCAAGTTATCGGGACGTTCCAGCGTGAAGACACTCGTTGAAAGCCAGGTTCGGCTCCAAGGATGGGCCCTTGGGAGACCATCAACGGTCCAAGATCTTTTGAGATTCAGCCGATCCCACTTCGGTTACCGAGCCGTACCGCCCAACCGTTCGATCGCCGTTGCGAGCGAGCGCTGACTGTTGCAATAGTCCTGCCAGGCGGTGCTCTTGGCCAATAGGTCTGGCACGCTGCGGATGGTGTAGTGTGTCGGGTCAAGGCCCTTTCTTACCTGGCTCCAATTCAGGGGCATCGAGACGGTTGCCCCGTCACGGGCCCTGGGCGACAACGGCGCAACTGCGGTCGACATTCGGTCGTTTCGCAGATAGTCGAGAAAGATGCGTCCCTCCCGCTGGTTCTTTGCCATTTTGATCAGATAATGATCTGGATTGTCGCGCGCCATTTCCTCGCAGACATCGTGGGCGAACTGTTTGGCCACAGACCAGTTCAGGGCTTTGCCTTTGGCTGCTGCAAGGGGGGTGACGACGTGCAGTCCCTTCCCTCCGGTTGTCTTACAAAAACTGACAAGACCGAGTGTTTCCAGGCGGTCGCGGATTTCTCGCGACGCTTCGATGACGCGATCAAACGCCACTCCGGGGCCGGGATCGAGGTCGAACACAAGGCGTCCGGGCACCTCGGGTTCACCGGGTTCGCAGTTCCAAGGATGCAGCTCTATGCCGCCTATCTGAGCGATGGCGGCAAGACCTTCGACCCGATCGATCTGGAGATACGGCTTCTTGTCACCGAAGACAGTGACGAGCTCGAGCAAGTTCGAGGTACCAGGCAAAGCGTGCCGTTGGAAAAATTGTTGACCATTAATCCCATCGGGCGCTCGGATGATCGAACAGGGGCGTCCTCTGATGTGCTCGATAAGCCAAGAGCCCACAGCCTCATGATAATGAGCAAGATCGACCTTCGTCACTGGCTCGCCATCACCACTATCCGGCCATAGCGGCTTTTCAGGGTTGGAAATCAGCACCCCCATCACTTCGGCTTTGCTTTTCTTGCGAGGAGGTGTCGGCAATGTTGCTGGTGTTTCGGGATCCGCAATCGCCTTCTTCGGGGAGGCGGGCGCTTCCGCTTCGACCTCTCGGGCCGGTTTATCTTCGCGAAGACCCTTGAACGCCGCTTGGCGCACCTGCCCGTCTCCCGTCCAGCCGGCGAACTCGATCTCGGCGACAAGCTCGGGCTTGAGCCACACGACACCGGGCTTCTTCTTGGGCGCCCCTATGCCGGTGAACGGAGACTTCGCCGCTTCAAGCGCCTGCAGTTTGGGCAAGATGCTTTTAACTGTCTTGGCACTGTAACCCGTGCCAACCCGCCCGACGTAAACGAAATGGTCACCGCGATTAACGCCAACAAGTAAGGAGCGGAATTTGCCGTTGGTTGTCGAATAGGCGCCGATCACTACCTCATGTCCCGCGCGGCATTTTGATTTCGCCCAAGTATCGGTTCGGCCCGATTGATAGGGCGCGTCCGCCCGTTTAGAAACAATGCCTTCAAGTGAAAGTCGACAGGCCGACTTTAAGACCGCATCTCCGCCCGTTTCAAAATGCTCAACAAAACGAACGCGGGGATCATCGCCAGCTTTCGAGAGCATCGCAGCTAGTTGATCCTTGCGGGTTGTAAGTGGCTTTTCCCGCAGGTCTTCGCCTTCGGCAAACAGGAGATCAAAGGCGAAGTAGACCAGGTCATCAGTCTTCGCCTCTGACAGGGCTGCCTGGAGAGCCGCGAAATCGGGCGCCCCATTTTCATCGATCGCGCAGACCTCACCGTCAAGTATACTGTCGGGAAGAAAGGCTCCCGCCTTGGCAATGGCTGGATATTTTGCGGTCCAATCCAGGCCCTTTCGGGTCTTCAGCGTAACGTCGCCGTCTTTGACCCTCATTTGGATACGGTAGCCATCGAATTTGATTTCGTGAACCCAGCCCTCAGTCGAGGGCGGACGAGCCAATGTTTCGCATAGCTGCGGCGGGATGAAATCTGGTGCGGGTCCGCGTGTGCTGCTTGCTGGCTTCTTGCTGGTCCTACGACCGGCTTTTTGCTGTTTTGCGGCTAATCCGTTCTTGCTGTCCCAAACAGCGTCGGCCTCCAATCCCCCGTCTTTCGACATGAAGGGCGTAGGCTGTCGTCCTTTTCCTGACGCGATGGCTTCCATGGTGCGGCCAGATGCAACCGAACGGTTATTCTTCTCCAAGACAAACGCACCGTTCTCCTCCACGGAATATTCGTCGCGATGTTTGATCAACAGCCAGTTGGTGCGTTTGCTGCCATTGCGATCGTTGCGCATGCGCACGAGCACGAAGCTGCCTTGCAGACGTTCACCTTCCAACGTGAACTTCAGGTCACCGTTGGCTAAGGCCTCGTCCGGAGCCTCTTTCCCCTCCGGTTCCCAGTAGCCGCGATCCCACAGCATCACCGTTCCGCCGCCGTATTGACCCTTGGGGATGGTGCCTTCAAAATCTCCGTAGTCGAGGGGATGATCCTCGACCTCTACGGCCAGGCGTTTATCGTGCGGATCGAGCGACGGCCCCTTCGTCACGGCCCAGGATTTGAATACGCCATCAAGCTCGAGGCGGAGGTCGTAATGCAAACGCGTGGCGTCATGCTTCTGAATGACAAAGCGCCGGCGATTAGAGGGCTTTACCTCCGATTGACCGCTTGGTTCACGGGTCTTTTCGAAATCGCGTTTCTGTCGGTAGCTGGATAATTTCTCACTCGCCATGACGCCCTCGACTGACATTAAATGGACCTTCCGGGGGAGGCTTGCCTTAGCTAGATAAAGCCCCTCAGGCGATGAAAGTTCCTGGGTGGCCGAGTGTTTGGTTCTTGCGAAGAGAGCTATTGTTAGGCGGGCCGCAAAACCGGTCCGGCGGCAGATGATTGGGGCAGGCTCCTTATCCTGCGCCATTGAGGATGACATTCCTTGAGGCTTTGCTGCAGCGCACACCGGGCCATGGTGGCAAGTGTGCAAGGGGCAAGGCTTTGTCCAGCGAGCAGGTAGAAGATGACCGCTAGATATGCGTTATGGTCCCTTTGCGGGATGGGTATTGCAGCTCGTTGGTGGCGTCCAGTTACCTGCTCCAGGAATGGTTGCGACACTCCGAACCAGAACAATCCTATTCCACGCGGTTGCCGTCGAGGTGGCGGAACAAAGGCATTGCCTTGTGGTTGGAGCGCAAAGTGCAGCAGTCGCTGCCTGAAACACCTCGTGAGGAAGCCATGCCAGACCCAACCAACCAGATCACACAGGGTGGCGTTATGCCCCCAGCCGAACCCAGGTTCTCCGAAAGCGCCAAAGATGGAGCAAAACCCGCCAGTCTCAGCGACTTAAAAGCGAGGGTCAGCGACGATTTAAGCGCTGCGACGGATGCCGTTAAGGACAGCGCGAACACTGCGATGGAAAGGGTGCAAGACACCCTGGCAGAAAAAACGACGTTCGCGGCGCGTCAAACGGCGGGGATCGCTACTGCTCTAAAGAAGGTGGGTGCGGAGCTCGAAAGGGGTGACCAGCCGGAAGTAGGCCGGTACGCTAAGCAGATCGGCGCGAGTGTCGCAGCGGTTGCACGGAATATGGAAGGCCGAGACCTCGGTGAAATAGCCGGAATGGCGGAAGACTTTGGCCGCAAGCAGCCGGTCGCATTCCTGGGGTTGGCTGCACTGGCCGGGGTCGCTGCGAGCAGATTCCTTGCAGCGTCTGCACGACGCGCTTCTAGTCACGCTGCAGCCAGCAAATCGGCTGCCGGTGACTTTCAGTCCCCTGGGGCGAGCTCCCCACTAGGAGGGCGTGACAATGGCTAAAACGACCGATCAGATGCCCCTTTCCGAACTTGTTGGCGGCCTTGTTTCAGATGTCTCAGGCCTCTTGAGGAAGGAGATTGATCTTGCAAAGACCGAGGCCTCCGAAAAGGTGGCAAAAGCCCTCGGCGGCGTCGAAGTCCTCATGATTGGGCTGATTTTTGCGATCGGCGCGGTTGGAGTGTTGCTGAGTGCGCTGGTGAGCGGTCTTGCTGCGTCTCTCGTCAGCAACGGAATGAACGAGGTCACCGCCAATGCGACGTCCGCCCTAGTCGTCGGCCTGGTGGTTGGCCTGATTGCTTGGGCGCTCATTTCCAAAGGTCTCGCAACATTGCGGGGCTCCAATTTCAAGCTTGACCGCACGACCGCATCGCTTCGCCGCGATGTCGATGTCGTCAAGGAGAAAATGTGATGGACCAATCGTCAGAAAAATCCTCGGCCGACATTCAGCAGGAAATTGACGCCGACCGTCAACGGATCGAAGCACGTATAGGTGCGATCCAGGAGCGTATGTCCCCCGGGCAGCTCGTCGATGAAGTGATTGCCTATGCCAAGGGCAGCGGCGGGGCCGAGTATCTCAGCAACCTCGGCAACGCGTTGAAAGCAAACCCCTTGCCCGTGGCCTTGATGGGGGTGAGCCTCGCCTGGTTGATGGCCAAGCAAGGGTCAGCCCCGGACGAGTATGCAGTACCGTTCGAAGAACCTTATCCGCTTTATACCGCCTATGGATCCGTGCGGCGCGTTGGTCCGCCGGAAATGGTTGGCGAGGAACGCTACAGCCATTTCACCGACGACGCTGGACAGCGTTTCCGGGCTCTGACCGACAGCGCGGGTCGCCGTGCAGGCAACTTTCTTGACGCAAGCGGAAAGGCCTATCGGGGGTTTGCAGATGCCACTGGCAAGCAGATCTCGAATATTACCGATGAGGCGGGTGCGGTGCTCCATGCCTCTACTGGTTGGGCGTCTGCGAGTTGGAACAAGGTCAAGGACACGGCTGGTGATGTTGCTCGAAGAGCCACGGACGCGGCAAGCGCCGTGGTCGGTTCGTCATCTGCGGCAGGATCAACTCTCAAAGACCAGTCCCATCGTCTTAATGATGCTATCCTAACGCACTTCCGCGACCAGCCGCTTGTTGGTGGGGCACTGGCGTTTGCCGTCGGAGCCGCCATCGGTGCAGCGTTACCGCACACTGACGTGGAAGACGAAGTTCTTGGAGAGGCGGCAGATGCCGTAAAGACCAATATCGCCGCGCAAACCTCCGAACTTGTCGAAGAAGGCAAGGAGATGGCATCTGATGTCTACGAGACCGCTGTCCACGTCGCCTCGGACGTTCATAATGTCGCCAGGGATCGCGTCATGGAAGAAGTTGAACAAGTAAAGACGGAGCGTTAGCGCTAATCGCGCCATCCACGGTGAACGGTCGCGCTGGTGCTGCGATCGGTATCAGAGCCTGTGGGCGGTCTGGACGAAGCCCCTCGGTTGGTCATGGCGAGAGGCTGCAATCTGGCCCAGTGAGCGCATAGTTTACGAATATCAATGTAGTGAGGGTGCGGCGAAGGTGTTGAGCGAACAACGGATAGCCGCGCTCTAACTGAAAGGACGAACGTCTCACCAGCAGAACACCCCGACAAACACCCCAATCAGGGGGCCGCATCATCTCGGAACAAGGGGGCGGTTAATTCTCGGAATTGGGGGGCGGCATCATTTCGGAATGCGGGGGCGGATTGCCTCGGAATCTGCACTCCTTGGTGCTTCCGCGTTCTCGCGAGCCACGCGTTTAGGGTGGTTAGCTCCCCAGCGGCTGACAGGAATTCCTGTTCACGAGTGAGCATACGATCTTGTGAACAGGCTTGGGGTCGGAGGTGGAGGCGTTCGGCGGAAGGCACCGCGCGAACATAGGCTATCTCGGTCGAGGAAGCTCGTTACAAGAGCCCGTATTCAGGACGGGCTCTTGTTCGCTTATTTTGTGTTCTTGTGGCTCTGCTGGCCGGCTTTCACGTCCTGTTCGTGACTTCCGCCTTGTTTGCCCGGGGACGTGCTCTTTTTCGTGGCAGCGTCCTTCCTGCCCGCCGACTTTGCACCTGGTTTGCTTGTTGCTGCCATTTCGCATTACTCCCTTAATCGTGATCCTGATTGATCTCGATGGTGTGCAAACCGCGAAATCGAAAACAAGTTCCAGGCTTCGCCTTGGTAAGTCGAGAGCTGTTTGGCTGAAGATAATCAGCTCCGTTGCGCTCTACGGCTCGACGGCTTCGTGGCGGTCTGGACGCCTGCGGGCATTGTTGCCTGGGCACTGATGACCGCAGCCGGTTCGATCTGCCTAAAATCACACTGGGATGGCTTCTTATCCGGGCGCCATCTAAGGAGCTTTGTCCCGTGCCTAAATCTGCGTCCCGTAATCTGATCGAATTTAACCTCGACCACCAGAGAAGGTCTAAGGGGCTGCCACTGTGAAGTGCGCTTCGTCGCCCAACGGCTCGGACCTCCCGGAGCCTTGCCTGTAAAGCCAGGTGCCTCGCGCAAGGCCTCAAGCTTTGCTGTGAGCTCTGGTTTTTCGTCGTTCCTTATCGTGGAGGTGTAGCCGACATGGTCGAGTTCACCATTGTCATTGTAGAGCCCGAGCAACAAGGATCCGACCAGCTTGCCGTTGCTGTCATATCGAAAACCGCCGACAACGCAGTCGGCCGTTCGAAGCCGCTTAACCTTCGTCATTGCCCTATCACCAGGCAGATAGGGGGCCTCGATGCGCTTGCATATCACGCCGTCTGTGTCGCCTCCTGCGTCGGACAACCAGCGGCGGGCTTCAGCGACGTCGTTGGTGGACGGCGACAGCAAGAGATGTTCTCCGTCCGCTACGGTTTTCGCCAGAGCTTCCAACCTGGCTCGGCGGTATCCTAAACTCTTGGCGAGGAGGGACATACCGTTTGTGTCTACCAGCATGTCGAAGGCGACTAGCCTTGCTGGTGTCTTGATCGACAATGTCGTGATGCGGCTTTCCGCCGGATGGAGTCGCATTTGCAGGGCGTTAAAATTAAGTTCCCCGTCGATCGCGATGACAAGCTCACCATCGATCACGAACTGATCAACTGGCAGCGCAGCGAGGAATGCCACCATCTCCGGGAAAAAGCGGGCGAGCCCCTTGCCTGACTTTGCCCGCAAGTCCACTTCACGACCCTTCTTGAAAGCGAGGCATCGGAAACCGTCCCACTTCGGCTCATACTGCCAACCCTCTCCTGATGGGAGTTGATCCGCTGAACGCGCTTCCATGGGTTCGGTTTCTATCGATATTCCAAAGTTCAGATTTGTTTTCGAAACCTGTTTTGCCATCACACCTCGTTCTGCGGCAATCCTGCATTGGCACTGGGTGATTACCGAACGCGTCAGCTGAGAAAGACCCCTCAGTAAATCAGGCCACGGTGGAAGATGCGATAGCGTTGGCCGTTGACCCCTCCCCGCTTGCCACCCTGCTGTACGCTTGACCGCCGCCCTGATGACCGCCTTGGCCGCCCTGGCTACCACTCTGTGGCCACCCTGGCCTGGCCACCTTGCTGCTGATGACCCGTGTCCTGTTTCCTCCGGTAAAACGTTGTATTCAACATGACGTGTCGCCCTAACCTCGGGCAAAAGGACTGGTTCCCATTTTGATATTTTTTTGTTTTTTCAGCATGGCGATTCTGCGGTAGACAGAAGTGTTGCTGCTACGCAAGTCAGCACTTGCAGGAAGCCGATGTGCCTGGCAGAAAAGCGTTCGTTCGTCGCCCAGCATGACCGAAGGCTGGGCGATGGAAATCTCACGCCTCAATGTCAACGGGACTGTTTGCCTCGTCAGGTCCGGGAGCTCATGGCGTTGATCCATGCTGAAAGGCGATGATCGCCGCGGCAACTTCGTGTGGAGCTTCCTCCGCCATGTGATGGCCGCTGTCGATACTGCGACCAACGATACCTGGTGCCCAAGGTCGCCAGATCGAAAGTGGATCACCATACAATTCTTCCAGGTCATCGCACTTCGACCACAAAAGACATGTCGGACACATGACCGTCTTTCCGGCTTCCCGGTCTCACATCCGCTGACGGCCCTACAAATCTAGGAGCGCATAAGCTTTTCCGGTCGGTTTTTCGACGTGAGATGCGACATTGTAAACTGGCGCGCCTCCTGGGGTTTTACCAGAGTACTTTCCGCGATGAGCGTGACCGTGAACGACCGCAGAGACGGGAAATCGGTCGATGGTCTCAGCAAGGCGGGATGATCCGAGGAAGGGATAAATCTCAATTGGCTCGCCCTCCACTGTTTCAACGATGGGAGCATAGTGAAGCACGACCATCGCCCGCTCCGATCGGATCTGGCGAAGGGCGTTTTCGAGCCGCATCGACTCTTCAACGCTTTCGGCCACCATGGCTTTGATTGCGGGCTCGCCGAAAGAGCTTAGCATGAACCGACCAAACCCACCTGCAAAGCCTTTGACCCCGGCGAAGCCGACGCCATTTAGGTCCACCGCTTGTCCTTCGAGAAGATGCATCCCCGAGCTTTTGATGATCGCCCTGACTTCCTCCACATGGCCACATTCGTAGTCGTGATTTCCCAAAACGCCGACCACCGGAATGGAGCAGGATCGCAGATCGGCAACAAGAAGCTCAGCCTCGCGCGGTTTGCCGAGATCCGTAAGATCTCCGGTCAAGACGAGTATGTCGGCCTCCTGAGAGACCTCGCTGAACAACTCCTTGTAAGACGGGGAGTCCTGCTCTTTCATATGCAGGTCACCCATCGCGGCTATGCGAACCTTGGCAGAGGTCAAGGTTCTATCGGCTTGGCTCATTTCCGTCACACCGCGTCTCCTTGTGCTGTCTCGTCTTTTACATCCCGCAATTCCCCTTCTCCACCCACGTCAGCAAACCCCCATTCCTTGACATCGATTTCGAAGTCGACCCGGCTATACATCCTGCCCCGACAAACCTTCATTTGCGGCAGTGGCATCTTGCGCTGTGCACTCAATCGGTCGAGTAACTCTTCCAGCAACCATTCAGGAACCTTGTCGCGCTCGGTTGGATAAACCCAGCGAAAATTCAGCAAATGGATAAGGAGGACCTCCCAGTGGACTTCCATGTGACTGAGAAGCCGATGCCAATCAATTTCATCGCTTGCGCGCAGGATCATGTGAACCACGTCGCCGCCATCGTAGCGATGGCGGACCTGAATGAAGCATTTGGACCAAATGAGTTCCGTAGGCGCTATGATCCGGATCTTGTGCCCGTTCATCTCAATCTGACGCGCGTTCTCAAACCATGAATCGCTGATAGGCATCGTGCCGTTTGATGCTGCGAAGATGACGTCGAAGAAGTGCCGACCCTTCCGGACCTTGCCCAGCCAACGGTCGTCCTCGACCTCGATCGTGTAGCCCTTGTCCCTGAAGTGAGCGAGGATTCGGGCGTAGTCTCCAGCCTTGCAGAAGATATCAAGATCCTTCGTCTGCCGGGCAATACCGGTATAGGCGCTCATCGCAAAGGTGCCGGCCAAGAGGAACGGGATCGAACAATTGGCAAGTTCCTGAACAGCTTCGGCCACGAACGCCTCCGCATCCGCATCGGCCATTGTCGGCGAGGCCTTCACCTCCATTCCGGGCATCGCCTCAACCGGGTGGGCGGCCGTCTCCGCTGGCGTATTCGCGCCAGCCTGGGGGTCATTGGGATCTGCGTTCATCAAAATCTCCGTTCTCTTTGAATGAAACATCCAACAAAACCGGATGTTCCCCTCAATTCGCACGGCAGGGATGCCAAACTCATGTTCGACTGGATCTACGGCCCTCAATGACTTGCAAGTGAAGGCTGCCTGCCCGTGGCCAAGACATTCGCAGCGTCGGTGAACATCCCTCCAAGACCTAGAACTCGTGTCTGGTATTGTCTTCAGCATTCTGCTGCCAGCAAACAATTGCGAACGCACTCGCTGGTTCCCTCATCAAACTGAGACAGTTTTTCGTTCGATGGAGGAACTTTGACCCCGCCCCGACGTTCGGCCCTCGTCATCCCTCGAACGCGATCGGAGCTGTGATGCTTACGGGAGAAACCCTCGATCCCTTTCAAGACACCCCCGAGGACATCTGTTTAGTTGAAAAGAACGTCTTGAGGGAACGGCCAAGGACAGCGCACCTCGCCCTGGCTGAGAACAGCAGGGGAAGTTTCCTCCAGCACCGCGGCAAAACTGAAGGCCAGGTCGAACTCCTGGTCGAGATCTTTGGCAAGCCGGCGCTCTACAGCCTTCTGATCTCAGAGGCGGCATGGTCAAAGCTCGGCGATCGATCGGCCAATCCAAGAGGGTTCCGCAAGAAAACAAGCTAGTGACAACGGGGCAGACACTTCCCTTCGAAACGCCCCCTTGCTTCTGATCGCCAGCAACAATCCAAACCCGAGTTTTCCAGGAGCTATCCAATGGCAAAGAAGACGACAAGCGTTCCGTCAGCACAACAAGCGACAATCGCAGAAATACACGATCAAAAACTGCGACGCGGCCAGGGCGGCGAACTTCACCAGATCGCTGAAAACGACACACCCGTCCTTACGACCGCTCAAGGCGGCCCGGTCGCTGACGACCAAAATACGCTGCGGGTCGGCGCACGCGGACCAGCGCTGATCGAAGACTTCCATTTCCGCGAGAAGATTTTCCACTTCGACCATGAACGAATTCCCGAGCGCGTCGTTCACGCCCGCGGCTATGGCGCCCACGGATTTTTTGAAACATACGAATCTCTCGCGGCATACACTAGAGCAGATCTGTTCCAGCGACCGGGTGAGAAGACGCCTGCCTTTGTTCGCTTTTCAACGGTCGCCGGCAACAAAGGCTCGGCTGACCTCGCGCGTGACGTTCGCGGTTTCGCGGTCAAGCTATACACTCAGGAGGGGAACTGGGACCTCGTCGGCAACAATATTCCAGTGTTCTTCATTCAAGACGCGATCAAGTTTCCTGATGTGATCCATGCTGCCAAGCAGGAGCCGGACAGAGCATTTCCGCAGGCTCAAACCGCACACGATAATTTCTGGGACTTTATTAGCCTGACACCGGAAAGCATGCACATGGTCATGTGGGTCATGTCTGATCGTGCTATCCCGCGCTCCTTCCGTTTCATGGAAGGCTTCGGAGTCCATACGTTCCGTTTTATCAATGCCAAGGACGAGTCCACGTTCGTCAAGTTTCACTGGAAACCCAAGCTGGGATTGCAGTCGGTCGCCTGGAACGAAGCCGTCAAGATCAACGGCGCTGATCCGGACTTTCACCGTCGGGATCTTTGGCAATCGATCAAGTCGGGGAATTTCCCCGAATGGGAGCTGTGTGTTCAGCTTTTCGATCAGGAATTCGCCGACAGCTTCGACTTCGATGTACTTGATCCGACAAAGCTCATCCCGGAGGAGATCCTTCCCGTCAAGGCGATCGGTCGCCTTGTGCTTGATAGAATGCCCGATAACTTCTTCGCGGAAACCGAGCAGGTAGCCTTCATGACGCAGAATGTTCCGCCAGGCATCGACTTCAGCAACGATCCGCTGTTGCAAGGCCGGAACTTCTCCTACCTTGATACGCAGTTGAAGCGACTTGGCAGCACGAACTTCACCCACCTGCCGATTAATGCTCCGAAGTGTCCCTTTGCCCATTTCCAACAGGACGGGCACATGGCCATGCGCAATCCCGTGGGGCGAACGAACTACCAGCCCAATTCTCACGGGGAGGGACCGAGGGAGTCTCCGATGCGCGGATATCGGCATTTCCCTGCCGAAGAGCAAGGCCAAAAAGTTCGCCTTCGCCCTGAAAGCTTTGCTGACCACTACAGCCAGGCCCGGCAATTCTACATCAGTCAGACCCCGCCGGAGCAGCGGCATATTGCAATGGCGCTGACATTCGAACTCAGTAAGGTTGAAACACCCGTCATTCGCGAGCGCATGGTGGCTCATCTTCTCAATATCGATGAGACCCTTGCGACCACCGTTGCCGAAAAACTCGGTCTTCAGACCATGCCAAAGCCCGCCGACGCAGCTGCGCCGACCCGCCAGGATCTGACGCCGTCGCCCGCATTGAGCATCATAGAACGCGGGCCGAAACGTTTTGAAGGCCGCAAGCTGGGCATTCTTGTATCCGATGGCGTTAACGCCAAGCTCTTGAAGGAACTGACTGGGGCAATCATTGAGGAAAAAGCCACGGTCGAACTGATCGCTCCAAAGGTCGGTGGGGTCACTGCATCCGACGGTACGTGGGTCGAAGCCCACCATATGATCGATGGCGGCCCATCAGTTCTGTTTGATGCTGTCGCCCTTTTGACTTCAGAAGCCGCGATGGATGACTTGCTGAGAGAGGCAACGGTTCGCGATTTTGTCGCCGATGCGTTTCAGCACTGCAAGTTCATCGGCTACGATCAATCTGCTCTCCCTCTGCTGGAAAAAGCGGGCATCGCCGAAGCGGTCGACGAAGGCGTTATTGCCCTTCCTGGCGACGAAGGGCTTCCAAGCTTTGTATCAGAGCTCGGCAAGCTTCGCGTGTGGGGACGTGAGCCATCGATAAAACTCGGCAAAGCCTCTTCGCCGCCAATCAAATAGGAGCACGCACCGGCACGGCTGTGAAGCCGTGCCGTTAATGCTCGGCGACCTCCTGTGGTGTTTTGATCGCCGCACCGTTGCTCATGTCTCCATATAATTCTGCGCAGCGCCATGCGTTGGGCAAAGCCTTCCCAATCACTGTCGACTTTGTGCGGCAGGTCCGGACGAAGCCACTGGCTAGAGTGCGTCGCGGAAAGCGCCGCGAAGGCGACGTTGTCGGCGACGCGGCGCCCTTTCAAACCCGGAACATGATAATCATTGCCTTCTCGCTCAATAAGGCGAGACACACGCCTGCCGCGGGCCATAGTAGGGCTGGAACGTGTTGTCGTAGGCCCTGTAGGAGCGATATCGTCCGTAGCACCAACGCGTATGAGCATTTCCGCCGTAATAGACTTGGCGTTGGTAACGCGGCGCATAATAGCGCGGAGCGTAGTAGCTCCGGCCGTAATAGTTGCGTGGATAATAGCCTGGCCGGTAATATCTCGGTCCGTAGTATCCCGACCCGTAGTATCCCGGCCCATAGGGCTGATAATATCGGGGCTGCGCCAGGAGGCCCCCGATAACTGCGCCGGCGGCAAGCCCACCTAGTGCCCAGGCCCACTCATCACCACCATTATTATGGTATCCACCATAGTACCCGCCGCCGCGATATCGTGCGTATTGAACCAATTGCGCTTGCCCCGCGTCGATCTTCGGCGTCGCTATTGTGGGAAACGCCATGGCAGGCGGAATGCCTGTAACCATCATCACCAGCGACAGGGAAACGATTGCAAACCTTTTCATTGGCTTACCCTTCCTTTGCGGCGCAGTGCGTCGAAGTCGGCGCGTCAACCGCAGCCTTTTTTAAGGACGCATAATTTTACACCAAAATCGCTTTTTACAGGCGAAATTCTGCGTCGCCGGGGAGCAGCTTTATTCCAGAGTAGGGATTGGACAAATTGCCGTCCGGCTGCCTTCTGCTGTCCATCCGCCAGATCACTTCATCATCGCAGACGACAATTGAGCCCGCCGGAGATCGACGAGGAGCCAGGCGCGGGAATGGCTAAAATCGCGTTGGCTGTTGGGCTCTCGGGCTCACGACCGGTCAAAACGCTCCAGCATTTTTCTGAGGTGGAGATTCTGCAGATGGAGCTTTTCGGCCAACAGGGTTCTCAGTTGCTGAATTTCGTCGTCCAAAACCGCCACTTCCTCGAAAAATGCTTCCCGGGCTGATAACTGTGCGCCGGGATCCGTGTTCGCTTTCGAAGGGAACTTCTTAACGTTCCCGGTTCCGGACTTCTTAGCGCGCGCTTGAATTTGTGGCGCCTTAGGAGATTGCTTGCTTTTAGGCAACGAGGCTGACTGTTTTGGAGGCAGTTCGCCAATTCGCTGATTTTCCGGCGTAGGTGCCTCTTCAACGGCGGCGTCTGTAGAGACGGCTTGGGCGTTATCATCCTGGTGTTCGGTCAGATCCGAAGATGCAGCCTCCTTGAGTTCATCCGATCCATTCTCACGATCCTGAAATGCACCGGTTGGATCCGTTGAACTCAACTGAGCGCCGCGGACTTGTTGTTCTTGCGTGTCATTTGCTTGACTGTCGGCGTCGTGTTCAATCGAAATCTCGCGTGGTTCTGCCGACCGTCCCCGCGATGTCAGTCGAGCAAATAGGTTCCATGGTGATTTCATCGATCGTCAGCCTCGAGCGATCCGAACTCTCACGTGAGTTCGGTGAATGTCTGTCCTACGAGGAATGTAGGGGCCAAGGTCGATCTCGCAACCGGCCCCTGCTGTCGGTCCCGGTCAATCAAGTCCTAACCGCTTGCGCAGTTCCGAATTTTCCGCCCGCAGTTTGGTGGCCAGTTCCTTGCGGAGCCTTTTATTTTCTTCTTCAAGCTGGATGAGGTCGGCCATTTCATCGATCGCCGAGACGGACGACGAAGCCTTTGGTCCGCCGAGCTTCGACGTCTTCGTGCTTCCGGTCTTGAGGGCGGAAGTCGTCTTTTCAGCAACTTGCTTTTTGACGGGCGCAAGCTTTGCGACTACGCCCTCGTCGGTGCGCTTCCTGCGCTCTCTCGGCGTCTTCGCAACCGTTGTGGTGCCCGTTGCTTCTGCAGTTGCTTTCGTGCCCCGCGGCGCACGCTGCTTTTTCGGTACCGGCGTCTTTGCCGGTGCGGCGGTCTCTACAGCTTCGATTGTGGTACCAGTATTGCTTTCATCAGCCATCAGTTTTCTCCCTCTGCTGCCAAGAATCGTTTTCCGCTGAGTGAAACGCGGAGTCAACCATGACGTTGTTGGATTGACACGATGAAGATCGCGCGGGAACGCAGGTATGAATCGAGCCATTGTCATTTCGCCGGCTGCTGGTTGAGCCGAAGTGACGGCGGCTGGCCCAGGAGGATGAATGTGATCGCGAAACCAGACGGGCGACACTGATGCTGCCCACTGGAACTTTTGGCAACAGAGGCAGTTGGCTTATCGAACAGGTCACTCAGGCGGCCCCGCAAAGTAGCGTCCAGATGAGGCGACGACGATGCATCACGAAAATACCAGAACAGGATTCGGCAAGCGCATTAGTGATTGGAACACGCGGTATGACTTAGATGAATTCATCCGAGCTCATGGGCTTCAACCGCGAGCAGCACGCGAACTGTTCGAAAAGTTTGGGCCCTACACAGCTGATCTTGATAGCAAGATTGCCGAACTTCGGGCGAACGGAAAAATCGACCGTAATCACTGAACACGGTCAACGGATGTCTGCCTTGTGAATTTGATTACGCGGCTGCTTGAAATCCCCACAAGCAGTCGCTCTCTGGCCCAGTTCCAGGGGGTATTGACCGGATCTGATATTCCAAGCGCGCATCAACCCTGAGCTTACTCCGCCCGATTGGACGCCGCCACGATTTCGGCGAGCTTTTCAATCACCTGAGACGGATCGATTGGCTTGGCTAAAAGCGGAACCTGACTATACCTGCGGGGCAGATCCTCAAGTCCGTATCCTGTGGTGAAGACAAAAGGAATATGGTTGGCGCGCAGCAGGTCGGCGACCGAGAAGCTCAATTCACCCCGTAGGTTCAGGTCCAGTACGGCGCCGTCGAGCTTCGCACCGTTCTCGATGGCGGCCGTAGCCTGGCGAAGGCCGGCAAAAGGGCCAACAACAGTCGCCCCTTGCAACTCCAAGGCGCAGACGAGCTCCATCGCGATCATTGGTTCGTCTTCCACCACCAGCACGTGGCCTAACGCCGATGTCATGGCTTTTTTCTCTTCCTGTCAAAAGCTTAGACCAACATGACCGTTCCATGTTCCGGTGTCGATTAAATATTGCCAAATATAAGCTTCCGTCCTAACTCTAGTCCATAGGGGGACCGCGTATTCGGTCTAAAGGAGCGGCCCTGTTGACGCGATTAGAGCCAAATTTTCCCGTGGTTGGCATTGGCGCCTCGGCGGGTGGGATTCCGGCGCTGGAGGGATTTTTTAGTGGCCTTCCGGAACGCTGCGGCATGGCGTTCGTCATCGTCACCCATCTAAACCCTGCGCTCGAAAGCCACCTTCATGAGGTCATCGCGCGCTTCACTGACATGCAGGTGGTCCTCGCCTCTGGAGAAGTCAAAATCCGGCCGGATGTGGTCTACGTCATGCCGCAGAATGTGGTTCTGACGATTGAAAACGGCGTCCTTGCCAGCAAGAAACTTGAAAATCACATCCGTGAACGCAAGCCAATCGATATATTTTTCGGCGCGCTCGCTAAGGATCAGGGAGAATATTCGGTCGGGGTTGTTCTCTCTGGCGGAGACGGCGACGGCACCCTCGGTGTAAAGGCGATCAAGGAATATGGTGGCCTTACGATTGCGCAGATTGCCGACGGCTCTGGTCCCCGCAATCCAGATATGCCGCAAAGCGCAATTTCGGTCGGTCTGATCGATCTGGCATTGCCTGCCCAGGCGATGGGCGAAAAGCTCCTGGCTTTCGCACAGAGCTTCGACCTGCTCTCGGATCTCGGCGACAATGACGAAGCGAAGAAGGCGAGTGATCTTAATCACGCTCGTAATCAGATCTATGCCATTCTGCGAAAGCAGACTAGCCACGACTTTTCCGGTTATAAGCCGAAGACCTTCCTAAGGCGCGTCAGGCGTCGAATGCAGGTCAGACAATTCGATACGATCGAAGCTTACGTGGGGTGTCTGGAACAGGATCCCGAAGAGGTATTGCGGCTTTTCAGCGACCTGCTGATCAACGTCACAAACTTTTTCCGCGATGCTGACGCATTCGCGACCCTTGCCAAAACGATCATCCCTCAACTCTTTGCCGGCAAGTCAGCAGCCGATACCGTTCGGGTATGGGTGCCGGGCTGCGCAACCGGCGAGGAGGTTTACTCGATCGCGATCCTGATGCGCGAGTTTATGGAAAATATGGCGAGCGTGCCGCGAGTGCAGATATTCGCGACCGATATCGATGATCACGCACTGCAGATCGCGCGGACCGCGCGCTATCCAGAAGCGCTGCTCGAAGGCGTTTCGGAGGAACGGCGAAAGAAGTTCTTCAGCTCTGAAGGAGCAAGCTATATCGTTGCCGGTAGCGTGCGCGAACTGTGCATCTTCTCACCCCATAGCGTTATCCGCGAGCCGCCTTTTTCACGAATGGACCTCGTCTCGTGTCGCAACCTTCTCATCTACCTCGGATCTGAGGTTCAGAACCGTGTCATTCCGACGTTTCACTACGCATTGCGGCCTCAAGGATATCTGTTTCTCGGCACATCCGAGGGTATTGGCCAACATGGAGACCTCTTCACCACGGTTGACAAGAAGAACCGCATTTTTCAAGCGCGCGGCCATGCAACGCCCTACCGACCTCAGATGCTGGGGCGCGACGAGCAGTACACAATTCCCAACTTGGCAAAACTCGAAGCACGGGGACTTGGCGGTTCGCAGTTGCGGCAAGTGGTGGAAACACATGTGCTTGAGAGCTTCGCCCCGGCCCACGTCGTCGTCAATGCCGACGGTGATGTCGTTTACACCTCCGGCAAGACCGCTAAGTTTCTCGAAGTGCCTCAAGGCAGTCCAAGCCGCCAGCTCCTCAATATGGCTAAACGGGATCTTCGCCTCGATTTGAGAGCGGCCTTGCGCGAGTGTGCGTCGTCGCGAAATCGCGTGATCAAGGATAACGTTCTCGTCGACGCGGATGACGACCGTGTACAGCATGTGACGATTACAGTTGAGCCTTTGAACGGGCGAACGACCGGTGAACCGTTGTACATCGTTCTCTTCCATTCGGTTGGCCCGTTGCGGGCACGCTCGGGGCCAGGGCGTGTACAGCGCGATGTCGACGGCACCGTCGAACTCGAGCGGGAATTGCGCGAAACTCGCGAGCGTCTCCAGTCGACAATCGAGGAGTACGAGACCGCGCTTGAGGAACTCAAGTCGTCCAACGAGGAGCTCGTTTCCGTCAACGAGGAAGCCCAGTCGTCCAACGAGGAGCTGGAGGCCTCGAAGGAAGAGATGCAGTCGCTGAACGAGGAGCTCAATACGATAAACGCCGAACTCAATGGAAAAGTGGAGGAGCTCGACCGGGCGAACAACGACCTTAGGAACCTGTTCGATGCAACCGAGATTGCCACTGTGTTCCTTGATCGAAACCTGGTGATCCGCAATTTTACACCGGCTGCATCCAAGTTCTTCAAGGTGCGGCCGGCGGATGTCGGACGACCGCTCACCGAATTGTCCAGCGAGATCCAGTATCCGGACCTGAAAGCCCATATTTCCGAAGTTTTTTCCACCGGTGAAAGTCGCGACAATCATCTTTCGCGCGACAACCAGGGGAGACATTTCCTTGCGCGGCTCATACCCTATCGAGGTGAAAACAACAGGATTGACGGGGTTATTGTCACACTCATCGACGTCACAACTCTTGCGGAAGCCGAAGACCACCAGAAAGTTCTGATCTCGGAACTCAATCACCGGGTCAAGAATATGCTGGCGGTCACGATCAGCATTGCTGCCCAAACTATGGAATCTTCGTCATCACCGGAAGCATTCTACACAGCCTATGTCGGACGGCTGAAAGCCATGTCTCGCGCATACGCTCTGCTGTCGCGCGACAACTGGAAAGATGTATCCATCCTGGAGCTCGTCTCTCAAGAGCTCTCGCCCTTTGGCGGCGACCGGGTCACCCTGGACGGACGGGACATCAAACTCGATCCTCAGCGCGGGCTTGCCTTGGGAATGGTCATCCACGAACTCGCGACGAATGCTGCCAAATATGGAGCGCTTACCAGTTCCGATGGCCGCGTGCTCGTTCACTGGAAAGCCGATGACAACCTTCTCACTTTGAAATGGATGGAGCGGGGAGGTCCCTCCATAACTGCACCCCCCAAGGACGGCTTTGGAATGAAGTTATTGCGGGGAGAAATCGGGTACCGGCTTGGAGGCGAGGTCGAAACAAAGTTCGAGCCCGAAGGTTTGACTGTTTTTCTGTCATTTCCCTTAAACTGAATGTTCAGCAAGTGTACTGCTCGCGCCTTTTCGGTCCGGCGAAGTAGAGGCCCGGCCGGCCGCGCACGCTGTCCGTGTGAACGGGCGGGCTTCGTCGAGCGCATCAGGAAGTCTCACATAGCTGAAATCGCCGCTTGAAGTCTGCGCCCCGTAAACGGTGCGTCGGCGTAGCCTTGCTGGGCACGCGCCAATAGTAACCTACTTTGAGGCGGGCGATCAGCTCCTCGTCGTCGACAAAGCTGTCGAGGAAGTCGTTCCATTCGTCGGTTGAACGGCGGGCGTAGGAGAGCATCTGTTCCAGTTCCTCCATGCCGTCGTCTGTCAGCGCGGTGATGGATTCGTCCTCCCCGTTATAGACGCTGATGATGCTGCCGTAGGTCAGATTATCATCGTTGGAGATGATTGCCCGGAGAAGCTCCGGATCCTCGCCAAGAATTTCAGCGACATATTTGATCGTGCGGACATAAGTGATTATTGCCATCAGGCTGCCTCGGCGCAGGTGGTGGCGACTGGTGACCAATTCCAGGGGAGTAGTTCGTCGAGGCGATTGATCTTGTGATCGTGGATACGGTCGAGCACGTTAGCCAGATAGGCCTGCGGATCGATACCGTTCATCTTCGCCGTCTCGATGATCGTCATGGCACGCGCCAAGGTCTCTGCCCCGGTGTCAGCGCCGGCGAATAACCAATTCTTTCTTCCGATTCCAATTGGGCGCAGGGCCCGCTCGGCGGCATTGTTATCCATGGCGACGCGACCGTCCTCCAGGAACAGGCAGAATGACGCCCACCGGCTCAGGCCATAACGGAAAGCCGTCGCCAGATCGCCCTTGCCTGGAATGCGGGTCAATTGGGCTTCGACCCAGATGCGGAATGCTTCGACCTTTGGCTTGCTGTGCTTCTGACGCGCGGCAAGGCGGATATCGGCAGGCTGACCGGCAATGTCGCGCTCGATGTCGTAAAGCGCGCCGATACGATCGAGAGCCTCTCGCGCGATCTCGGATTTGTTCGATGTCCAGATATCATGGAAGTCGCGGCGCCAGTGCGCCCAGCAGGCCGCTTCGCGGAAGCGGCGCGCCCCATCAGCTCCAGGTTCATAGAGCTTCCCGTACCCTTTGTAGCCGTCGGCTTGAAGGATGCCGCTTGTCTGCCTGAGGTGATGGTGGACGTGCTCTTCCTTCCAGTCCGGGGCGAAGTAATAGATCGCGCCCGGTGGAGCCGCTCCCGCCCAGGGACGTTGATCGCGGAGATACGTCCAGATCCTGCCCTTCTTCACACCCTTGCCCAAACCCTTATCCCGAAGAGAACGATCCAGCACCCGGATCGGGGTGTCGTCGGCATGGAGGAGGTCACTGCCCATGATTGCGGTCTCGATCCGCTCAATCAGCGGCTGGAGCACCTGCATGGCGCGACCGCACCAATCGACCAGCGTGCTGTCCGGAATGTCGGCGCCCATGCGGGCGAAGATCTCGTTCAGGCGATACAAAGGCAGATGGTCGTCGAACTTCGAGACCAGGATGTAAGCCAAAAGTCCAGCACCTGCCATGCTGCCCGGGATTGGACGGCTTGGTGCCGGCAACTGCACCATCTTCTCGCAGCAACGGCAGGACTTCTTCAATCGAGCGACCTCGATGACCTTCATCTGCGCAGCGATCATGTCGAGGATTTCGCTGGCGTCCTCGCCGACAAGGCGCAATTCACCACCGCAATCGGGGCAGCAGGTACCGGGATCGAGTTCCTTGCGCTCGCGAACTGCCTTTTCCGATACCCGCGGCCGGCGGCGCATCGTCTTTTCGGGCGTGCTTGCCACAGGCGCGGCAGTNCCGGGATCGAGTTCCTTGCGCTCGCGAACTGCCTTTTCCGATACCCGCGGCCGGCGGCGCATCGTCTTTTCGGGCGTGCTTGCCACAGGCGCGGCAGTCACTGCCGCATCGACCTCATCGAGCGGCTTGGTGCTGCTTTCCGMTGCGGCGATCAAAAGATCCTCCAGCGCCAGTTCCAGCTGCTGGATTTCCCGTTCGATCTTTTCCGAGGACTTGCCGAAGACCTGTTTCTTCAGCTTGGCGATGCGCAGCCGCAGTTCCCCAATCAANTGCGGCGATCAAAAGATCCTCCAGCGCCAGTTCCAGCTGCTGGATTTCCCGTTCGATCTTTTCCGAGGACTTGCCGAAGACCTGTTTCTTCAGCTTGGCGATGCGCAGCCGCAGTTCCCCAATCAAYTGGTCGTGCGCCTGCAACGTCGCCGACATCTTCGCGTTTTCCGCCTGCAAGGCGGCGATYATYGCCTTCAGGAAGGCCGGATCGTCGGGAAGATTTTGGCTCGCGTTCGACATGATCCTGACTACCATAGGTCAGGACGCATATCCATAAAAACAAGCAGATTCAGTGACATAAAATCAACCGACACGCGCCGGTGGAGCGCCCCAGTTCGGACGTCGCCAATCAATCCCTTCCCACAACATGGCCAGTTGCGCCGYTGTCAGCCGCGCCGTTCCATCGGCTGCTGAAGGCCATGGAAAACGCCCTCTCTGCAAAATTTTATAGTACAGGCAGAAGCCCTGGCCATCAAAATACAGNTGTCAGCCGCGCCGTTCCATCGGCTGCTGAAGGCCATGGAAAACGCCCTCTCTGCAAAATTTTATAGTACAGGCAGAAGCCCTGGCCATCAAAATACAGAAGTTTTATGCGATCGCCCCGTCTTCCTCGAAACGCGAAGACTGCACCTCCCGTCGGCTTCTGGCGTAGCACATCCTGCGCAAGCGCAGCCAAACCTTCTACCCCTTTGCGCATGTCCGTGGCTCCGCAGGCGAGATAMACTCGAACACCGGTTCCTGGTCCGATCATGCTGCTTCAACCGCCCGGATGAGCCGAGTCAGGACGGCRGCATCAACGCSACTGTCGAAGCGAAGGCTGCGYCCATMGTTCAACCGCAACTCGATCATTGCAGGCACGCGCGCAACGTCCTCACGCACGAGCGGGGCGCCATGCATGGCGGACGTGTCTACGGCAAGGAAGACCGTATCGGCAGTGGGCGGCAACAAACCCTTCTTCTTCAGCTCATGCCGCCAGGCGTAAATCTGCTGCCGGCTCACATCGTGCCGATGGGCAACCTCAGTAACCGTCGCACCGTCGAGCCCAACCGACATGACGATGTCGAGCTTCTCCTCGTCACCCCAACGCCGCCGCCGTTCCTGACCAAGAATTTCGACACGCATCCCATACCCTCGCCTAAGACACGTCGCAAACGACGTCGCTAAATCCGGCAGGCGGTGCCAATCGGGCGGTTACCGCCAATAAGAGGCGTTGTGTTGTGCGACCTAACGTTATTTTCGCGGTCTATGCCGGAAAGCATCGACGAACGCCGAGAAGGCTGGCGAGTGATTTCGACGGCTCGGATAATAGAGGTGATAGCCCTGGAAGGTCGGGCACCACTCCGAGAGGACCGGACGCAGTCGCCCGCTTTTGACATGCTGCAGAACGAGGTCCGTTGGGACGTAGGCGAGACCGATGCCGTCCAATGCAGCGTCCATTGCGGGCGCGATGTTGCTCAAGGTAAGCTGACCTTCCACCCGCACGTTGAACTCACGGCCATCCCGTTCGAATTCCCAGGCGTAAAGCCCCCCGGACGTTGGAAGCCGCAGGTTGACGCAGTTATGGCCTGTCAGGTCCTGCGGGATTGACGGCGGCGTGTGCCGCTCCAGGTAGTCGGGCGATGCGACAACGGAATACGACACGTCAGGCCCTATGCGCACGGCCACCATGTCGCGGGCGATGGCCTCGCCGAGCCGCACCCCGGCATCGAACTGCCGCTCGACAATGTTGGTAAAACCATTGTCGACAATGATCTCCACCGTGACGTCGGGGAAATCCCGCAGGAACGCGGACAGCCGAGGGCGGAACACGAGCTCGACCGCGTCATCGGGGCAGACGACCCGGACGTCGCCGGACGGCTTGTCGCGTAGCGCGGTGATGGCGCTGATCCCGGCGGCGATGCTCTGGAAATGGGGCTGGATACTCTCAATGAGACGTTCCCCGGCGGCCGTGGGTGCCACGTCGCGCGTGGTACGGGAAAGAAGCCGAATGCCCAGCCGCTCCTCGAGCGCGCTCACCGTATGACTGAGCGCAGAGCGCGTTAGACCCAGCTTGGCGGCGGCGCGCGTGAAGCTCCGCTCCCTGGCAACTTCCAGGAATGCCCTCATCTCACTGAACTCGTCCCGCCGCATTGGTGAATCTCCTTCACATCTACATGCACATTGTAGCTTCTAGTGCACGTTAACTCATCTGGCTATCTAGTGCGGCAAGCGGACAGGAGAGCGCGGAATGGCTATTGAGCTGACAGTTAATGAGATGACTTCTCCCGAAATGGCGCAGACGCCATGGGCTGCCGTGACATGCCTGTCGCTCCTTACCTTCCTGCTGGTCGGATTGGAGTTCCTGCCAGTGAGTTTACTGACCCCGATTGCACGAGACCTCTCGGTATCAGAAGGACAGGCCGGACTGGCCATCACCATTTCAGGCGTCTTCGCGGTTCTCATCAGCCTCTTTGGAAACGGCCTCCTGTCAAAGGTGGATCGGAAGGTGGTGGTGTTGTTCTACACGGGGATACTGATCATCTCCAGTTTGACTGTCGCTCTCGCTCCCAACTTCGCCGTCTTCCTGGCAGGCCGGGCGCTTGTCGGTGTGGCGATCGGAGGCTTCTGGTCGTTGTCGACAGCCATCCTCGCACGTCTGGCCTCGAAATCTGACCTGCCTAAGGCCATCGCCCTGCTCCAAGGCGGTACCGCGTTCGCCATCGTCATCGCGGCCCCTCTCGGCAGCTTTCTCGGAGGACTGATCGGCTGGCGTGGCACCTTCCTGATTACCGTTCCGGTTGGACTTGCCGCGCTGGTCTGGCAATTCGCCGTCCTGCCGAAGATGCCGGCGACGACAACGGTATGGGTGGGGAAAATGTTCGGGCTTCTGCGCAACCGCACCTTCGCCATCGGTATGGCGGCGACCGGCCTCGCCTTCATCGGCCAGAACTCGCTGTCGATCTATCTTCGCCCATTCCTCGAAAACATCACCGGACTGGAAGTGAATGCCCTTTCCATGGTGCTCCTCGGCCTCGGCCTCGGCGGCCTGACTGGTACGACTGTCATCGGCTTCGTCGTCCGGCGGCATCTCGCAACCCTGCTGATCGGTTTGCCAGGTGCGCTTGCGCTCATCGCCCTCCTCCTTATCGCCCTCGGGCCATACGCAGCAGTCACTGCTTTCCTGCTCGTGGTGTGGGGCTTCTTCTCCACGCCCATTCCGGTCGCCTGGAACACGTGGATGGCGGCGATTGTTCCCGGCGAGCTGGAGGCGGCGGGCGGCCTGCAAGTCGCGTTGATCCAGCTAGCAATTGCGGGAGGCGCTTTTGCAGGCGGAGTGCTCTTCGACACCGCGGGATGGTGGAGCCCCTTTCTGCTGGCTGCCTGCCTTCTCACGGGCTCGGCATTGCTCGCGGTTCTTGCCAGCCGCCGAGCATAAAAAATCTTCCGAGATCTCGAAATCAGGAGAACATCATGTCTCAAGGAATAGAAAATAAAGTCATCGTCATTACCGGCGCGAGCAGCGGTCTTGGAGAAGCAACGGCACGCCATCTCGCCGAGCGAGGTGCTACCGTGGTGCTGGGTGCCCGACGACGCGACCGTATCTATGCGCTGGCCAGCGAACTCATGTCGAAGGGGTACAAGGCCAGAGCGGTTCAGACCGATGTCACGGACAGGCAGCAAGTCAGCAACCTGGTGAATACGACTGTCGAAGAATACGGTCGCATCGACGTGATGCTCAACAACGCCGGCCTGATGCCGTTGGCCCCTCTCGAACGCCTCAAGGTCGACGAGTGGGACCGAATGATCGACGTCAACATCAAGGGCGTGCTCTACGGCATCGCCGCCGCGTTGCCGCACATGAAAGCTCGGAAGTCCGGCCACATCATCAATGTCTCCTCTGTCTATGGACATGTGGTCGATCCGGGTGCCGCGGTCTATTGCGCCACCAAGTTCGCCGTCCGTGCACTTTCCGAAGGGCTGCGCAAGGAAGTGAAGCCCTACAATATCCGGACGACCATCATCTCGCCCGGAGCCGTCAGCACCGAGCTTCTCGAGCATATCAGCGAGAAAGACATCCAGGCCGCAACGAAGGAATTCGTCAGTAAGATCGCGGTCGGCGCGGACACGTTCGCCCGGACAGTCGCCTTCGCCGTGAACGAGCCCGACGACGTCGACATCAACGAAATCCTGTTCCGGCCCACGGCACAACCGGTTTGACGGGATCGAGGCATGGCAACGACGCTCCCGCTTCTTACGCGAAGAACCGCTGTCGGCGGAGCCTTGGCGGCCGCGGCGTTCCCGTTCGCGGCGCGTGGGCAGGAGGGACGTGACCCCGCCAGCCAGGAGCCGACCGACGTGAGGATCAGGGTGACGTTTAATGACCTGTCCCGGACGGCCATGCTCTACGACAATCCGTCGGCACGCGACTTAGCTTCGATGCTTCCTTTGCACCTCAAGATCGAGGACTACGGCAGGAACGAAAAGATCGTCCATCTGCCGCGCAAGCTGACGCAGGACGGCAGCGGTCCGTTCGGGAACGAGCGGCCGGGCGACCTCTGCTACTTCAAGCCATGGGGCAATCTCGCCTTGTTCTACGACGAATACCGCTGGGACGGGCTGATCCGGCTCGGTCGTTTCGACGGAGGTTCGGAGCCTCTACTTGTTCGCGGCGAGTATCCCGTGCGCATCGAACGGATTTGAACCACTACCCTCCCATTCGAAAAGGACCACACGAATGAAGCACTTCAAGATCGCGCTCGTAGCGCTGACGCTGGCCGCATCCTCTGCTGCCTTCGCTGACGACAGCAAGTCCTCGATAACCGGCGCGTGGCGCATGACGTCGTTGCAGGTCACCGACGCGAGCGGCGATCGGACAGAAATCCCCTATTCCGGCCAGGTTATCTTCTCCACTGGCGGAACTCTCTCCGTCCAGGCGATGAATCCGGACGCCGCAGCGCAACCGACACCCTATACGGCAAATGGCTACGAGGCCTATTATGGCCCGGTTGAAGTCGACGAGGCCAAAGAGACATTCGCCATCACCGTGGAATCGTCCCTCGTCCGCAATCTCATTGGCCAGCGCATGGAACGCAAGTTCAAGGTTGACGCCGACCAACTGACGATCACGCCCGCTGATCCCAAGGAAGGCTGGAGGGTCACCTACGAGCGGCTCTGAACGCAAAATTCGGAACCTCCGGTGGCAGTTGCGGTTTGGTGGTCATGATTTCGTTCCGGTTCAATTCGATGACCCATTGGTTGCGCATTGTTAGCCTCGTCCTTGCATCTTTGGCTTTGGTGCCAGCGGGTGCGCACGTGTTTTCTCTCGTCAGCAAGATGCGCCTGTCGGGCGAAGATTATCTTGCTGCGCAACGCGCATATGATGGATGGAACCTCTTCGCGTTGATTGTCGTCGGCGCAATAGCTGCGCTCCTCTGGCTTTCGATCGCTCTCTATCGAGCGGGGGAACCGGCAATCCCCGCTATAGCCGCTCTTGCGTGCATTGTCGCTACGCAAGCCATATTCTGGACTTTTACCTTCCCGGCAAATCAGGCAACCGACAACTGGACTCTGCTTCCCGAAAACTGGACGCAGTTGCGCCGTGGATGGGAATATTCTCATGCGGTCAGCGCGGTGTTTAATTTTTTCGCGGTGTGCCTTTTGGCGATCGGCAACGCAAAATAGGGGATGGCTAACGCGAAAGGTTGGAGCGCCTTATCGACGCGCAGTGTTACTTGCGAAGGAGCCTGAATATGGCAAAGAAGAAGAAGAAATGGTCGCGAAAGGTGACCGAAAACAGCGACGCACTGGACCTCAAGGAAGGAATTTTCAATCAACGGAGCGCCAAAAAAATAGCGGATTCGTTCAAGGAGTCGGCAGAGAAAAGCAACAGACGCAAATCAAGTCCGTTGCGTTCGGCCATGTCCATGCTGACCTTCTATATCAATCGCGCTGGCATCCTGCTTTCCAATGGGCGCCGCGAGACCCTCGAAAAGGCGAAGGACGAATTGCGCAAGGATTTTGGCAAGGCACCGAAACATGGCAAATGAGTTGACGATCAGACAACCGGAGACGCTTTTCTTGACGCCAAGCGACTGGGTACCCAATCATCCCTCTCTGCCCGTACTCTTCTACCGCAACATCCTCGCACCCGCGCCAACGGACTGCGCTCCTGTTTTCGAACGGCTTTTCTCGGACGCGGGATGGCAGGGGCTCTGGCGCAATGGAATTTTCTCCTACCAGCACTATCATATCAGGGCACATGAGGTGCTCGGCATCGCCAAAGGCACGGCCGAGCTTTTGATCGGTGGACCGGGCGGCTGCGTTCTTCATGTCAGCGCTGGGGATTGCTTGGTTCTGCCTTCCGGCACTGGGCACATGTGCAACTCTGCCAGTGACGATTTCCTTGTCGTCGGCGCCTATCCTGCCGGCCAGCATGCCGATATCGAAACGGCTGCCGCAACGCCCGGCGATTTGAAAATCATCGCCACATTGCCCATTCCCCAAAGTGACCCGATCTACGGTCCGGGCGGTCCGCTGCGTGCCCTGTGGGGTGATCTGTAAAAGCGGCTTCGGTGGCCAAGATGCCGACGGCAACACCTGATGCTGCCTTGTCGTCCAGTGACAAATGCCGGGCTGCGGTTTGGCTGGATGCCGTGCCCAGGGCGCTGGAGACGCCGGGACGTAGCCCGCCGCTTTGCATTCGAGCTCAAGCAACGATGCAACTGATGAAACCATACCCACGCCCCTGTTTGCAGAAACTGCGCTCCATACGCCGGTTCACGAGAAGCGTTCCGTGCTCGGAACATTTCGCCATCGCCATTGTTGGAGGGACACACCCGAAAAGCCGCGAGGAAACCGATGCTTGTACGTGAAATGATGAATAGCCATCCTGATGTACACGGGCGTTCGGCAGACGCGCTGATGCGCTGCATAGAGGATTGCTACAGCTGCGCTCAAGTTTGCGCGAGTTGCGCAGACGCCTGCCTTGGCGAGACGAACGTCGGTGAACTCGTTCAGTGCATTAGGCTCAATCTCGATTGCGCCGACATCTGCGTTGCAACCGGGTCGGTTGCCACCCGCAGGACCGGCACCAACATGGATGTCGCCCACAATCTCGTTTCGACCTGTGCTGATGCCTGTCGGGCGTGCGCTGCGGAATGCGCGAAGCATGTTGAGATGAACGAGCATTGCCAAATTTGCGCCCGCGCGTGCGAAGCTTGCGCGCAAAGCTGCGGCGAAGCCCTCCCTCTGTTTCACTGATCGTTCAGTCGCCGCTAAGCGCCCAGCCGGCCGCCCCGTCCTTGCGCTAGGTCTCACACAGGAGAACACGATGTCTGATTATCCCAAACCTCCCTTTCCTGCCCAAAAACAGCCGATGCCTGGCCTCACGAGAAAGATGAATCCGGTTCCCGACCACGGGGAACAAACATACAAGGGGTCGGGACGTCTCGCCGGCAAGATGGCCGTAATCACCGGGGCAGACAGCGGTATTGGACGCGCGGTGGCGATAGCATTTGCTCGTGAAGGTGCTGACATTCTGATCTCCTACCTCGAAGAAGACGAGGACGCCCGGGAGACAGCACAGCATGTCGAGGAGGCCGGCCGAAAGGCCGTTCTCGTCAAAGGCGACATTCAATCGGCCGACCACTGCCGGAACATCATCGACCGTGCCATGACCGATCTCGGCGGTATCGATATCCTTGTCAATAACGCCGCTCATCAGTCGACGTTTAAGGAGATAGGCGACATCCCCGACGAAGAATGGGAGCTGACTTTCAGGGTCAACATCCATGCAATGTTCTATCTATCCAAGGCAGCCGTCAAACACATGAAGGACGGTGCCGCGATCATCAACACCGCATCGGTTAACTCGGACATGCCTAATCCAACGCTGCTTGCCTACGCCACAACGAAGGGGGCAATTCAGAATTTTACCGCCGGACTTGCCCAAATGCTCGCCGAAAAGGGAATCCGTGTGAACGCGGTGGCACCCGGTCCGATCTGGACTCCGCTCATTCCATCGACCATGCCCGAGGAAGCCGTCTCAAGTTTCGGTAAGCAGGTTCCGATGAAACGCCCGGGGCAACCGGCCGAACTCGCCACCGCTTACGTCATGTTGGCCGATCCCCTCTCAAGCTATGTATCGGGCACCATGATCGGGGTGACCGGTGGCAAGCCGATCCTGTGAATGACTACACCGCAGATAAGGGAGGGAAATCTGGATATCGCAATGCAGTCAATTGCACCATCAATAGAAATCCGCTGACGGCAACGGCGAGCAAATAGGCGATTTTGCTCGGCACCTATTTTGATCCGAGCCGAGACGGCCCATGCCTTGCCTCGGCACTCAGTCTGGAGCGGCATTGCTCCTACTGTGTCACCCGTTTTTCTCGGAACATTGTCGGGCCGAGCGGGTTCGAAGGGCACAAACCCGATCGATTAAACCTTACGGGAGAGACCAAGCCGTGCCGCTTCGTTTCGTCCTTTTTCTCACAATGGTTTCCCTGGCTGCGACGCCAGCGTTAGGGAAATGCACAGCAATGAGAACCCGGCAATGTCCGATCGATGCCGAACCTTGCCGGACGGCGGCGCGCCGGATGCGAACGGGAACAGTACTGACGAGGAGGCGATGTCTGAAACGCTAGAGGATTGCCAAGGCGTTCTCAAACCGCCACGGACCGGCGACAGCGAATTGATAGAGCCCGCTCCTGATATCGGCAAGACTCCGTTTATTCGTCCTCATGAGATCCCTGAGGATTAGAATGCGAAGTCATCAACCGGAAAATCGATTGGAAATGTCAGCGGAGTCGCCCCGATAGAACGACTGCGAAGGTAAGGAGATTGGAAATGGTGTCGCGCGATCCGATTAGAGAACCGATGGAGGCAAAGGCCGTGGGTGCCATCATCGACGAATTGGAACGGCAATCGATGCAGCAGCCGCAAAAACTCACGGTTGTGCGCAAGGGCGACGGCGTCGACGTGCGGGGAGAGATCGATGTGGATGCTCTGGTCATGGTCGTTGTCGGGTGCATGGCCGGAGGGCCGTAGCGAGCGAAGCTCTCAGATCTAATCCGAACTTGCGAACGCCACTCTCGGCAGCGCTGGAACATTGCCTCGTTGCGATAGTTGGGCGGTCGTCACCCGCGCAAGGTCAGTAACCTAAAAAATGGCCCAGGGGACTAGGGTCCGGACTCACAACCACCAGATGACGGCGGCTGCGAGTGCGATTGCCCCCATGAAGTTTTTGATGTTGCGGTCGAAGCGGGTCGCGAGGCGACGNTAGGGTCCGGACTCACAACCACCAGATGACGGCGGCTGCGAGTGCGATTGCCCCCATGAAGTTTTTGATGTTGCGGTCGAAGCGGGTCGCGAGGCGACGCCAGTCCTTGAGGCGACAGAACATGCGCTCGATGACGTTGCGCTGCTTGTAGATGGCCTTGTCGTATTCATATTGGATTTTGCGGTTCTTGCGCGGCGGGATGACGGCTTGGGTACCACGCTCGTCGAGCCACTCGCGCAGAGCCTGGCTGTCATAGCCTTTGTCGGCGACGAGTTCGGCGGAGGGTGGCAGAGCTTCGATACAGAGCCTCGCCACCTTGCAATCGTGGACGTTGCCGGGCGTCAGGAGCAGGACGTGAGGGCGGCCTTTGGCATCGCAGACAGCATGGAGCTTGGTGTTCCGTCCACCTTTGGTGCGGCCGATACCATGAGCCAAGGCCCCCCTTTTCCTCCACCCGCACAGCGGTGGACCTTGATGCAACTGCTGTCGATGAACAGTCGATCCGGCGCATCATCGGCCCCTGCGAGCGCACTGAAGATGCCTTCCCAGATGCCGCGTTCGGACCAGCGGACGAAGCGGTTGTAGAGTGTCTTCTTCGGTCCATAGACATCTGCGCAATCCGCCCAGCGGCCACCACAGCGCAGCGCATGGACGATCCCGCTCAAGACCCGGCGGTCATCCACGCGCGGCTTGCCTCGCACATCTGTCGGCAAAAGCGGCTCTATCCGCTCCCACTGCGCGTCGGAAAACCAAAAGAAATCAGACATGCAACCGCCTCCTCGCTGAGGCGAGTGAATCACGTCGCAGTGCGCAAGGAAACCCACTTATTGGGTCCGGACCCTA